>NZ_JBYISA010000010.1:0-268925 GCF_057708345.1 Streptomyces sp. bgisy130 | reverse complement strand
CAGGCCCGTCACCGCACCCCGACAGCCCCGCGCAGCGGCCCCGCCCGCCGCAGGCGCAACGGCGAGCAACCACCACGGCGGACGGCCGAAAACGTGGGCCGAAGGCAAAGCGCAGCGCTTGGCGCAATGGCGGGGGCCGCGTAGCGGGCAACAAACGGCGAGCAACTAAAACGGTGGGAAAGGCAAAAACGTGGGGCCGCTTAGCTAGGCGCAGCGGTTCTTACGAGGAGCCCTGCCAGTCGTCGCCGTTCACGATCAGGCCCGCGACGATCGCGCCGGACATGCCGGCATGGGCGGGGCCGCCGCCGGGGTGTGACCAGCCGCCGACCGCGTAGAGCCCGGGTATCCGGGTGCGGTTGGCGGGGCGCAGGAACTGGCCCTCTTGGCCGGCCAGTGAGGGGCCGGGCACCAGCGTGTCGTCCGTCGGGGGCAGCACCTCGCGCCACAGCACCCGGTCCCGCAGCCCGGGAATCGCGGCCTCGGCGTGCTCGGTCATCCGCTCGGCGTCGGCCGCCACGGCCTCCGCGTCGGTCCAGTCGACCGGGCCGTGCGGAGCGACCGTCGCGGTCAGGGTCACGGCCTCATGGGCGTCGTCCGGGCGGGTGGCCGGGTCGTCCGGGCGCAGCACCGTTACCGTGGGCCGGTCGCAGGGGGTCCGCAGCCCGGAGCCGTCGCCGAACACACCCGCCAGCTCGGCCGTGCGGTCCGCGGCATGGACCACCGTCCGGTGAGCGGCGTCCCCGGGGCGCGCCCCGCGCAGCGCGAGACAGACCGTGAGCCGCCCCGTGGCGCGGTCGCCCGGCCCCAGGTCGGGGCGGACGTCGTCCGCACCCCACGGCTCCCGCCCCTGGCAGAGTTCCACGAGCCGCACCGGATCGACGCCCGCGACCACGAACTCCGCCTCGGACACCCGGCCGTCGGCCAGCTCCACGCCCGCCGCCCGGCCGTCCTTCTCCACGATTCCGGTTACCGCCGTGCCGAAGCTGAACTCCACCTTGCGCGCCACACAGCGCTCGTACAGCGCGTCGGCCAGTGCCCGCATCCCGCCGCGCGGATACCAGCTCCCGAAGGTCTGCGCCATGTACGGCAGCACGACGGCGCTGGCCGGGGCGCTGCGCGGGTCGAAGCCGTACGCCAGCGCATGGCTCTCCAGCAGCGCGATCAGCCGGGGGTCGGACAGCTCGCGGCGGGCCACCTCGGCGAGGGTGGCGGTCGTGGGGCCCTTGCCCCGGCCGAACAGCCCGCGTCTGCGTACCGCGGGATACGGATCGCGCCCCAGCACCCGCCAGTCCTGCCACAGCGGCTCCTCCAGGAGCGGCCGGCGGGTGGCGTCCCAGGCGTCGCGGGCGCGGCCCACCAGGTCGCTCCAGCGCTCCCCGGCGCCCGCGCCCAGCGCCTCGTCGAGGGCCGCCAGCACGCCGGCCCGTGAGGCGTTCGGCAGCGAGACGGCCGTGCCGTCGGCGAAGACATGGCGGGCGGCGGGGTCGACCTGGGTCAGCTCGACGCAGCTCTCCAGCGGCTCCCGGCCGGTCTTGAGGAACAGATCGCGGTAGACGGCCGGCAGATGCAGCAGTCCGGGTCCCGTGTCGAAGGCGAAGCCGTCCCGTGCCAGCTGCCGCAGCGCGCCGCCGTGCGTCGCGCCGCGTTCGAACACCGCCACCCGGTGGCCCGCGACGGCCAGCCGGGCAGCGGCTGCCATCGCGCCCATCCCGGCGCCGATCACTGCAATCCGTGCCATGCCTGCGACTTTATCCGGACCCGCTGACAGCGCTCGCACGGCTGTGGAAAACCGTCCGGGCAGCGGCCGGCTGCCACCGCCGGCGGCCCGCTCAGGTCACCGGAGGCGCCGCGCCGGCCGCCACGGCCGCCCGCTTCTGCGCGCGCCGCTCCCGCCGTCGCTGGAGGAACCGGCGGATCCGCGACCACAGGAAGACCACCAGCGCGATGCCCGCGGCCAGCAGGGTCCCCGCGATGACCGCCGCGGCCACCGGGTGGAACACGGCGAAGGCGATGAGAGCCGCGACCCCCAGATCCTCCGCCAGGCTCAGCACGATGTTGCTGGCCGGCTCCGGGGAGGTGTTGACCGCGATCCGGGTGCCCGCCTTGACCAGATGGCTCAGCAGCGCCGTGGAGCCGCCCACCGCGCCCGCCGCCAGCTCGGGCAGCGAACCGTTGTGGCCGGCCAGCAGCGCCGCCACCACCCCGCCGGCGACCGGCCGGATCACCGTGTGCACGGCGTCCCAGACCGAGTCCACGTACGGGACCTTGTCGGCGACGGCCTCGGCCACGAACAGCAGCCCGGCCACGACCAGCACATCCGGGCGCTCCAGCGCCGCGGGCACCTCATCGGTGACGCCGGTCGCGCCGAGCAGGCCGAGGAGCAGGACGACGGCGTAGGCGTTGATCCCGCTCGCCCAGCCACTGGTGAACACCAAGGGAAGTACGGACACTCGGCAGATCGTAGGCCCCGACTGGGGGCCGGTGCTCAGTTTTGAGTATCCGTACTCAGACGCCGAGATGAGTAGGTACGCGGATGGGCCGGAGCCCGCCCGGACGGAAGAGTAGGGATCACGGAAGGGAAGCGGCGCCGCACCGCCGACACGGGGCGGCGGAGCGGCGCGGCTCCCGGACGTGACGGGGGAACACGGGGGAAGCACGGGGGAGTACGGGGGAGAACGGGGGAAGCGCTGTCCTGGTCGGATCGAAGGGGGAACGATCCGTGCCAGGGCAGCGCACCCTTTTGTGCGGCCCTGGGGGAAGGGAAAAAGGGGTGCGCGCCGTACCTGACCACTACGGCGCGCACTCTCTTTCCGTTTCCGGGGGACGCCCGTCCGTTACTGCGACGGCCGGCCGCTGACCCGCCCCTGGAGCAGCCGTGACAGCGCCGCGTGCACGTCGTCGATCGACCGGTCCGGCTGGTACGACTGCCAGTCCAGGGCGGCCACCAGCACCATCCCGAACAACGCCGAGGCGGTCAGCGGGATATCGATCTCCTCGCTCAGCTCCTCCCGGGCGACCGCCTCCCGCAGCACGTCCTCCACCACCGTGATGGCCCGCTCCCGCACCACCATCAGCGTCGACTGCCAGGCCCGGTTGGTGCGCCACAGCTCGGCGACGTAGAGCTGGGTGAGCGCCGGGTAACGGGAGATGAAGTCCAGCCCGGCCCGGATCATCGCGTCCAGCGCGTCGATCCGGGTGCCGCCCCCGTCGGCCACCTCCTCGGCGGCCGACTGGAGGGACGTCGCCAGCATCTCGATGCCGTGCCGCAGCAGCTCTTCGAAGAGCACGTTCTTGCTCGCGAAGTTGTAGTAGACGGTGCCCTTCGCGACGCCCGCCCGCTCGGCGATCTCGTCCACCGTGGTGGAGGAGAAGCCCTGTTCGGCGATGAGCGTGACCGCGGCCTCGAAGAGCTTGCGCCGGGTGGCGTCGCGGCGTGTATTGGAGCTGTCCATGGGGGCGATTGTGCCGCCCCCGGACGATTGATGCGCGACGCGGAGCGCTTCCGGCAGGGCGGTGGTGGGCGACGGGCGGGCGCTCACAGGCTGAGTTCCGGATGCAGGTCCTTCATCCGCACCACCTGGCGGCCGCGCGCCGTCAGGGACGTCAGCGCGAGGGCCCCCGCGGTGAACGCCAGCAGCACCAGACCGCCCTGCCACACGGGCGCGAGGTCGCCACCCGTGATGAGCCGGCGCAGCCCCTCCACGATGTAACTCATCGGCAGATACGGGTGGATGGCGGCGAAGAAGCCCGGACTGGTCTGCACCGGATAGGTACCGCCCGCCGACGTCAGCTGGAGCATCAGCAGCGCCAGCACCAGGATCCGCCCGGCCGGTCCGAACTGCGCGTTCAGCCACTGCACCAGTGCCGAAAAACACGCCGTGACCAGGACGAGGAACCCGATCGTGCCGGCCGCCCGCGCCATCTCCAGACCGATCGCGAAGTGCAGTACGGACATCAGCGCCGCGGTCTGAAGCACCCCCACGCCGAACACCGGCAGCCAGCCCGACAGCGCCACCCGCCAGGAGGCCGCGCCCATGGCCAGCGCCCGCCGGTTGAGCGGCTGGATCAGCATGTACGCCACCATGGCGCCGACCCACAGGGACAGCGGGATGAAGTACGGGGCGAATCCGGTGCCGTAGTTGGGCGCCTTGTGGGCCGCGTCCGAAGACAGCTGCACCGGGTCGGACATGACCAGGGTGTGCGCGTCGCGGTCCTTCTTGCCGTAGTCGGGGATCTGCTTCGCCCCGTCGTGCAGCCCGCCGGCCAGCTTCTGCGAACCGTCGGAGAGCTTGAACATGCCGCCGTTCAGCGTCTGCGCACCGTCCTTGAGCCGGCCCACACCGGAGTCGAGGTCGCCGATTCCGGCCGCCGCGCGTCCCGTACCGTCGTGCAGCCGGTGCGCTCCGTCGTTGAGCTCGTCCGCGCCGGCCGCCAGCCGGGCGTTGCCGGCGGACAGTTTGCGCGCCCCCGACGACACCTTGTGCGCCCCGTCGTTCAGATCGTTGATCTTCCTGACCGCGGCGTCCATGTCGGCGCCCAGGGTGGGCCCGCGCTGCGCCAGCTCGCTCGCCAGGGAGTGCAGGGTGTCCAGGTCCCGGCCCAGTTGGTCGAGGTTCTTCTGGTCGTGCACATAGCCGCTGACCTCCTCGGCCTTGTCCGCCGCGGTGGCCGCCTCCTCCTTGAGCTGCTTCAGCTCCGCACAAGAGGTGTCGAGCGGTACCCCGCTCTCACAGCGCAGCCGGTAGTAGGAGGCCATGTGGTCGGAGATCCCCCGCGAGAGCTTCGCGCCCGCGGAGGCCGCGGCGGGAAGCTTGTCCAAGTGGTCATTGATCGCCTGCGAACCGTCGGCGACGAGCTGCGCCGCCTCGCCGATCTCCTTGCCGTGCGCCCGGATGAAGGGCCCTACCTTGCCGACGACTCCGTTGACCTTGTCGGCCAGCTGCTGGGTGCCCCGCGCCACCTGCCCCGAGCCGTCGGCCAGTTGGCGCGAGCCGTCGGCGGCGGTCCCGGCTCCCCGGGCGAGATCGGAGCTGCCCCGGGAGAGCCGCCCCGCGCCCGCGTCGAGGTCGCCCAGACCGGTGACGAGCTTGCCGCTGCCGTCCTTCGCGGTGCCCAGACCGTCGGCCAGCTTGCCGGTGCCGTGCTCGGCTTGCCCGATGCCGTCCTGGAGCCGGTCGGCGCCGTGCGCGGCCTGTTCGGTCTTGCCGTGCAGCGTCGAGAACGAGACAAAGATCTTGTCGAGGAAGGTCCGCGACGACTTCGTCGAGGCCGCGGAGCGCACCTCGGAGAACACCGTCCGGGAGATCTGCCCGACGATGTAGTTGTTCGCGTCGTTCGTCCGCACCTTCAGTGCGCCGGTCTCCGGATGGTCCCCGGAGCTGGAGGCGATCCGCCGGCTGAAGTCCTTCGGGACGGACAGCGAGAGGTAGTACGAGCCGTCCTCGACGCCCCTGGCGGCCTCCTTGGCGTCCACCGGCCGCCAGTCGAAGGTATGGCTGTCCCGCAGCCCGGAGACGATGCTGTCGCCCGCCGAGATCCGCTTCCCGTCGACGGCCGCGCCGGTGTCCTCGTTGACCAGCGCGACCGGGATCTTGCCCAGCCGCCCGTACGGGTCCCAGAAGGACCACAGGTAGAGCGCGCCGTACAGGAGTGGCAGCAGCAGAAGGGCGGCCAGCGCGGCTCGCGGCAGCTTCCCCCTCCCGAACCGCTTCAGCTCAAGCGCGGCCAGTTTCGGCGAGCGCATCGGCCGCCCCCTCCTCGTCGTCGTGCCCGTCGCCGGCGGGGCTCTCGGCCTGCGCGCTGTCCGCGCTCTCGGTGCCGACCGTCCCGGAGGGCTCGCCCTGGCGGCCCTTCCCGGTCTTCCCGGTCTTTCCGGCCTCGCGCTCCTCGTGGCCCTCGGGGGCCTCGCCGTCCTTGCGGCCCTCGCGGCCCTCGGGGTCCTTGCCGCCCTCGCCTTCTTCGCTGTCCGTGGGGGCGGTGGAGGTGCCGGAGGCGTCCTCGGGGGCGGTGGGCTCCGGGCGGCGGCCCGTACGCACCAGCACCACGTCCTCGTCGCCCTCCGGCGGTTCGCTGCACACCGCGAGCACCGTGGTGCCGGCCGCCGCGAGGCCGTGCAGCATCTTCCAGGCAGCGCCGCGCTCGTCGTCGGACAGCTTCAGATCGGTGTCGTCGACGGCCAGCAGCCGGGGGGCGCCGATCAGCGCGAGCGCCACGGACAGCCGCAGCGCCTCCAGCCGTTCCAGGTCGCGCACGGACGTACGGATCCCCTTGGGCAGCGACTCCAGGTCGAGGCCGGCCGCGGTCAGCGCGGAGTCCACCAGGGCGCGGGCCGCGGCCCTGCGCTCGCGCCGGGGCCGCAGCAGCGCCCGCAGCGAACCGCCGAACCGGCCCTGCAACAGGGCGCGTTCCCGCAGATGCTCGCCCACGGTGAGCGCCGGATCGAGCTCGGCGACCCCCGGCACATGGGCGAGCGCGGTCACGGACCGGACCGCGGCCTTCTTCTTCGGCAGCGGCAGTCCGCCGACCTCGGCGGTGCCCGCGGCGGACTTCATCCGGCCGGTGAGCGCGAGCAGCAGACATGTACGGCCGGAGCCCGAGGGGCCCTGTACGGCGATCAGTGAGCCGGGCCCGGCGGTGAAGTCGATGTTCCGGAACGCCCATCCGCGGGGGCCCTTGACCCCGAATCCCGCGGCCGTGACCGCCGCCCCGTGCGGGGTGCTGTCCACGATCCCCTCCTTTGAACTGACTGGTCAGTTCAAAAAGTATGCCGCATCCCACCCCCCGTTCCGCAAGGGGGCGGCGGGAATCCGCTCCTGCGGCTTCGCGGATCAGCCCGTCCCCTTTTCGACGAAAGTGCAGGTCAGTGCCGATTGTCAGTGGCGTACGTCACGATGGGCTCATCCGGTCCGAATCGGCATTCGGTCCCGAACCGGCTTGCGACGACAGGAGGTTCGTCATGGCAGCTCGTCCCGACAGGGGCAGCTCCGCTGCGTACGGTCCCCCGAGCGATGTCCACCCCGTCCTGCGGCGGGCGACCGCACCACCCGCCGCACTCGCCCTGCTCACCCAGGCCCAGCAGGGCCTCGACGAAGCACAGACCCTGGAAACGCCCAACGAGCAGTTCGCCACGGCCCATCTGGCCGCGCTGCGCACCGCCGCCGCCGTCCTTGCCGTCCGCGGCCGGCCGGAGACCACCGTGCGCCGCCGGCAGCGTATCCGCAGCGCCTGGGAAGTGCTGCCCGAGGTCGCGCCCGAACTCGCCGAGTGGAGCGCCCTGTTCGCCGCCGGCGCCGCCCGCCGCGCGAAGGCCGAGGCCGGCATAGCCGGCGCGGCCAGCCGCCGTGACGCCGACGATCTCCTGCGCGACGCCGCCATGTTCCTGCGCCTGGTGGAGCGGATGCTGCTCCTCCAGCCTTCCCTCCCGCCCCAACGGGCGGGGTGAGGAACGGCTGAGCCCGGGGGAGACGGAGGAGGGGAGCGGGGGCTGGGAGGAGGGGAGTGGGGTGGGGCGGGGCGGGGGCCCCGGGGGAGGGGAAGAGAAAGCAGCGGTAATCAGCTCCCGCCGCCCCTTGCCCACCACCTGCGCCGCACCTGCCTCTCCGCCCCCGAACCTTCGTCTCCCTCCGCCCCACCACCCCGGGGGCCCCGCCACCCCCACCACCCGCCGGGCGCCACGGCGGCTCCCCGTGGCTCCGCAGGCGGTGGACGGCGCGGGACGGAATAGGGTGGTGGACGCCTAGACGTTCATGCCCCCGCCGAGGAGCCACCCGCCGTGTCTGACCCGCTGCGCCCCCGCGCATCCCTTCGTACCGCCGTGGTCTGGGAGGTCCTCAAGGACGCCCTGGAGCGCCGGGTCAAGGCCACCGGCCGCGACGCCCTGGACGTCCTCGACACCGGCGGCGGTACCGGCAACTTCGCCGTGCCGGTCGCCCGCCTCGGCCACCGCGTCACGGTCGTCGACCCCAGCCCCAACGCACTCTTCGCCCTGGAGCGCCGCGCCGCGGAGGCGGGCGTCGCCGACCGGGTACGCGCGGTCCAGGGCGACGCCCACGGCCTGTTCGACGTCGTCGAGCGCGGCGGCTACGACGCCGTGCTCTGCCACGGCGTGCTGGAGTACGTCGACGACCCGGCCGAGGGCATCCGCAACGCCGTCGACGCGCTGCGCCCGGCCGGCACCCTCAGCCTGCTCGCGGCCGGTCTGGGCGGTGCCGTCCTCGCGCGCGCTCTCGCGGGCCACTTCACCGAGGCCCGCCAGGCGCTGACCGACCCGGCCGGCCGCTGGGGCGAGGGCGACCCGGTCCCGCGCCGCTTCACCGCCGACCAGCTCACCGAGCTGGTGTCCGCCACAGGTCTGGAGGTCGGCGCGGTCCACGGCGTACGGGTCTTCGCCGACCTGGTCCCCGGGGTGCTCGTGGACACCGAGCCGGGCGCCATGGAAGCCCTGCTGAAGCTCGAGGCGGCCGCCGCCGAACAGCCCGCCTTCCACTCCGTGGCCACCCAGCTGCACGTCCTCGCGGAACGCGACTGACCCACGCGGCTCACGCGACTACCGCGTGCAGTCGACCACAGACCACCCGATCAGCCCCTTCGCCCCGTATGATCGGGGTACGACGTTCCGGCATGACGGACAGGCGGGTGGGGAATGCAGGCAGCATCACCACCGGTCGCCGTGGCGGCCCGGACAGTGAACTGGCGTCGAGGGGCGGGTTTCACGGGGGCGATTCCCTGCCTATCCTGAAAGGGTCGCACCCGGTCGCCCCCCGCGACCGACGAGTAGGAGGACTCCGTGCCGCTCTCGGAGCACGAGCAGCGCATGCTCGAGCAAATGGAGCGAGCGCTGTACGCCGAAGATCCCAAGTTCGCGACAGCGCTTGAGGGAAGCGGGCTGCGTACGTACACCCGGCGACGGGTCTACCAAGCGGTCGCGGGCTTCCTGGTGGGTATCGCCCTGCTCATGGCCGGCATGGTCGCGCAGCAGATCTGGATCAGTGTGGTCGGCTTCCTCGTCATGCTCGGCTGCGCCGTGCTGGCGGTCACCGGCTGGCGCAAAGCTCCCAAGCAGGGTGAGCAGCAGTCCGGTGCGGCTTCCGGCGGTGCCGCGGGTGCCCCGGCGCGCCGTCAGGCCAGGCAGCGGCGCTCGATGATGAACCGTATCGAGGACCGCTGGCAGCGCCGCAGGGACGAACAACAGGGCCACTGAGCCACGACGGGAGCGGCGGATTCGCGGGATTTCCCCGAATCCGTCGGGAGCGTCCCCCTGAGCGATCCCTCGCGCCCCGGGAGATGTTTCTTTCCGGCATTCTTCCTGTTGCGCCGCGAGGCGCTTTCCGTCACTCTTTCCCGCTTTCCCGCCGCGTTTTCGCCGTTGCAGTTCGCCGCCTCCGGCCCGCAGTTCGCCTCCCGCGGGCCCGATAGTTCTCGGTTCCTTTCCGCCCTTCGGTACGCAACACGTTCTCCGGTGGCGCCGGAAGAGAAAATGTGCTGGGCCGCCCGATCTTGTCGGGCGGCCCAGCACATTTTTGTGCCGTGTGGTCATGCCCGCCGCGGGCCCGGCCGGAGGGCGGCCAGCACGCGCCGTGCCGCGGCCACCGGGCGGTTGCTGCGGCACCGGAGCAGCAGCGCCGACCAGCGGGCCGACCAGGCCCAGCGGAGCCGGGCCGCGGAGCGCGGGGCGAGCCGGGCCCGCAGCCGCAGACCACGGCTCGCGCCCGTCCACAGCCCGGCCCGCACCCGCTGTACGTCCAGGGCGAGTCCGGACACCGGCTGCGGTTGCGGGGCGTACAGCACCTGCTCGACCGCTGCCGCGACGCCGCGGGCTGCCGCGGCGGGCTCCGGTTGCAGATCTCCGATGCGGATGATGCGCTCGGCGGCCTTGCGCGGGGTCAGTGACTCGTCCGGCAGGATGCCGAAGTCCCAGGCGGTGTCCAGCAGCTCCCGCCAGGCGGCGAGGGTGGCCGCCGCCGGGTCGTCGTGCGGGCCGGCCAGGCGTCCGGAGCGTATGCGCAGGCGCCACAGCAGCGGGCCCGCGGGCAGCAGCAGGACGAGCAGCGCGGCCAGTGCCGCGACGACGACCGGCCAGGGGGACGAGCCGCCGTCCGGCGGGCGGGTGCCGGCCTCCGCGGGCAGCGGGACACAGTCCGAACCGGAGCCGGACTGCCGCTCACCGGGGCCACAGGACGGGTCCGCCGACGGGTCCTCCGAGGGGGCCGCGGACCGGGAGGGCGCGGGGTCCGGACTGCCCGGGTCGGGGGTGTCCGGAGTGTCGGGGTAGGCGTAGTCCGGGATGCTGCCGCGGCTCGGGGTCGGCTCGAAGCGGGTCCAGCCGATGCCCTGGAAGTACAGCTCCGGCCAGGCGTGTGCGTCCTTGAGACCGACCGAGGTCGTGCCGTCGGGCTGCTTGGTGCCGGGGGTGAAACCGACCGCTACCCGGGCCGGTATCCCCAGCGTCCGGGCCATCGCAGCCATCGAGAACGAGAAGTGGACGCAGAAGCCCTCCTTCTGCCGCAGGAACCGTGCGATGGCCTCGGATCCGCTGCCGGCCCGGACCTCCGTGTTATAGCTGAAGCCGCCGTTGAGCGCGAACCAGTCCTGGAGCTTGACGGCCCTGGCATAGGCGGTCGGGGCGCCGCGGGTGACCTGACGTGCGGTGTTCCGGACGACCGGGGGCAGCGAGCGGGGGACCTTGGTGTACTCGCGCAGCAGGTCGGCGGGGGGCGCCGGGGCGGCGGCCAGCTGCCGGGACGTGGGCCGCACCTGGAAGCTCTCGACCTGGTACTGCAAGCCGCGGGTGTTCTGTCCGCGGTCCCCGACGAGGGTGCGGCCCTGGGGCTCGAAGCGCCAGCGCCCGGAGATGTCCACCTTGGAGGCCGGGTAGGGGAGCGGCAGCCAGTTCTGGGCGTACCACTCGGCGGTCGAGATCGAGGTGTTGACCCGGTCGAGGTCGACCGCGGTGCTGAGGCCGGTCGGTTGCGGCAGCCGCTCGGGGACGTCCGTGACCGTGCGCTCGGACGGCTTCCAGGTCGTGCCGTCGAACTGGTCGAGGGCGACGATCCGCAGATACAGGCCGCGGGTATCGGCGGCGGTCGTGCGGTAGTTGAGGACTTCCTTGTCCTCGGGCTGGTTGAGGCTGTCCTGAAGGGACACCAGGGGATTCACCGCGGAGATCGTGCCGCCTCCGCCGCCGGGGCCCGCACCGCTGCCGCCGGTGCCGAACAGCCCGCCGCCGAGGGACGGCAGCAGGGCGGGCACCACCAGGGCGATCCCGAGGACCAGGGCGCCGATCCTGCGGCCCGTACGGACCGGGGCCAGGGCCGGACCGCCGAGGGCGGCGAACCCCTGGCCGCGGTCCGGCCGGCTCGCGTCGGCGCCCCCGCCGAAGACCCGGCCCCACTGGGAGAGCCGGTCCCGGCCCTCGGCCAGCAGGAGCAGCAGATAGCCGGCCGCCGCGATCAGGAACCGCAGCCAGCCCGCGCCGCCCTGGGACAGCCCCGCCGCCACCGAGTAGAGCGCGAGCAGCGGCAGACCGGCGGGCGCGGCGCTGCGGTACGTGACCGCCAGCGCATCGACTATCAGGCCGATCACCAGCACTCCGGCGATCAGCAGCAGCCGGATGCCGGGGGTGACGGGGGCGGGGATGGCGTACCGGCCGACGTCCCGTACGCCGGTCTGCACCAGCCGGCCGAATTCCGCGAGGGAGTCCGGGCCCGGCAGCACGCCGAGGATCGCCTCGCCCGGGGTGAAGAGCAGGGTCATCAGCAGCACGCCGGCCAGCAGCTGTACGCCGATGACCAGGGGCCCGGCCAGGGGGACCCGGCGGGCGGCCGCGCCCACTCCCGTCAGGAGCGCCAGCAGGACCGCCGCCTGGATCAGCCAGCTGATCGGTTCCACCAGCGGCAGCAGTGCGCCGGCGGCACACAGCGTCGCCACCGCCGCACACAGTGCCAGCCGCGCCCGGCCGCTCATGCCCGTGCCTCGCTTCGCTCGGGGCCGCCGGGGCAAGGCCCGCGCCGACCGCTGATCCGGCCGCTGTTCCGGCCGCGGGGACGCCGCGCGTCCGGGCGTCCGTCCGCGGGCCGCACCTCGTCCCTCAGCAGCCGCTCGCCCGTAATAAGCCGCCCACGGCGCACGCTCCCGTTCACGACCGGCCTCCCGCCACCGTCTCCGGTGTGCCCGCATGCTCCGCGGCCGCGCGCCACAGGGCGGGAAGGGAATCCCCGGGACTCACCGGCAGCGCTGTCCAGCCGGCCTTCCGCAGCAGCTGAAGGCGTTCGGCCACCGGGACCTGGCCGTCGGAGAATCTGATGCCGCCGGGGCCCTGCGTCCAGGCGTCGCTGTCCAGGACGAAGGCGACGGCCGCGCCGCTGCGCTGCCGCATCCGCCCGGCGACCACCGCCTGCTCCTCGTCCAGATCGCCGAAGAAGGCGATCAGCAGTCCTTCGTTGCCGCCGCGCAGGACGTCGTACGCCGCCGACAGGCCGTGCTCCTCGGAGCGCTCCACGACGGCGAGGGTGTCCAGCAGCAGGCCCGCGGCGTCGGCGGAGCCGGTGCCGCCCGCGAAGCTGCCGGCGCCGTCGGGGCCCGGTACCGAGCTGCCGGTGTCGGTCAGCAGCCGCACCGAGAAGCCGCGCTCCAGCAGATGCACCGCGGTGGAGGCGGCGCCCGCCACCGCCCACTCGAAGGCCGAGTCGGGGCCCGCGCCCGGGTGGGCGTCCTCACGGGTGTCGAGCAGGACCGTGCAGCGCGCCTTCTGCGGCTGCTCCTCCCTGCGGACCATCAGCTCGCCGTAGCGCGCGGTGGAGCGCCAGTGGACGCGGCGCAGATCGTCGCCGTGCCGGTAGCCGCGCGGGATGACGTCGTCCTCCCCGGCCAGCGCCGGTGAGTGCTGCCGTCCGTCGCCGTACCCGGCGGCCTCGCCCACCTGCCGCACCGCCGGCAGCGGTTCGACCCGCGGCACGACCGTCAGGGTGTCGGAGGCGCTGAACGAGCGGGTCAGCTCGCACATCCCGAACGGGTCCGAGAGCCGCAGCTGAAGCGGCCCCAGCGGATAACGTCCGCGCAGGTCGGAGCGGACCCGGTAGGAGACCTCGCGGCGGCCGCCGGCCTCGACCCGGTCCAGGATGAAGCGCGGCCGGGGACCGAGGACATACGGCACCCGGTCCTGGAGCATCAGCACGCCGGTCGGCAGCCGGGAGATGTTCTCCATCCCCAGCCGCACCCGGGATTCGGTGCCGGCGGGGACCCGGGCGGGGGCGAGCGTCCGGCTGCCCGCGACGCGGTAGCGGGTGCGGTGCAGCACCAGGACACACACCAGCGGGAGGGCGGCGAGCAGCAGCCCGACCCGCAGCAGGTCCGCCTGCCCGAGGAGGTAGGAGCACACCGCGGCGGCCAGCCCAGCCGCCAGGAACGACCGGCCCCGGGTCGTCAGCCCCGCGAGGGCCGTCCGCAGCCCGTCCCGCTCCGGAGCGCCCTCGCTCCCCCCTTCGGACATCACAACCCCCGTACGCCGGGCGGCCGCTGGCCAGGTGTCCGCCACGGCTGGGCGGACGGTTCGGGGACCGGGACGCGCTGGAGGATCTCCAGCACGATCTGCTCGGCCGTACGGCGGTTCAACTGGGCCTGGGCGGTGGGCAGCAGCCGGTGTGCGAGCACCGGCACCGCCAGCGACTGGACATCGTCGGGGAGGGTGTACTCCCGCCCCTGGAGCGCGGCCGCGGCCTTGGCGGCGCGCATCAGATGCAGGGTCGCCCGCGGCGAGGCGCCGAGCCGCAGCTCGGGGTGGCTGCGGGTGGCCCCCACCAGATCGACGGTGTATCTGCGGACCGTATCGGCGACATGGACCGTGCGCACCGCGTCGATCAACTTCACGATCTCGTGGGCGTGCGCGACCGGCTGGAGGTCGTCGAGGGGGGAGGCGCCGCCGTGCACATCCAGCATCTGCAACTCGGCGGACGGGCTCGGGTAGCCGATCGACACCCGTGCCATGAAGCGGTCCCGCTGTGCCTCAGGGAGCGGGTACGTGCCCTCCATCTCCACCGGGTTCTGGGTGGCGACCACCATGAACGGGTCGGGCAGCTGGTAGGTCTGCCCGTCCATCGTGACCTGCCGCTCCTCCATGGACTCCAGGAGCGCCGACTGGGTCTTGGGCGAGGCGCGGTTGATCTC
This sequence comes from Streptomyces sp. bgisy130, assembly GCF_057708345.1. Lineage (NCBI taxonomy): Bacteria > Bacillati > Actinomycetota > Actinomycetes > Kitasatosporales > Streptomycetaceae > Streptomyces > Streptomyces sp. bgisy130. The sequence goes on along the minus strand of NZ_JBYISA010000010.1, from coordinate 254,765 downwards.
GTCGCCGATCACGATCTGGGAGAAGATCGCGCCGGGCTTGAACTCGAAGTCCCGCTGCTGCTGGTCGAAGATGCTGACGCCGGTGATGTCGGAGGGCAGCAGGTCGGGCGTGAACTGGATGCGCCGCACCGAGCAGTCGATGGAGCGGGCCAGTGCCTTGGCGAGCATGGTCTTGCCGACGCCGGGCACATCCTCGATGAGCAGATGTCCCTCGGCCAGCAGCACGGTCAGCGCGAGCCGTACGACCTCCGGCTTGCCCTCGATCACTTCCTCCACCGACCGGTGAACCCGCTCCGCGGTGGTGGTCAGATCGCTGAGGCTCGCTCGTTCGTCATACGTCGTCACTCGGCCCTCCTCGGCCCGTACTACGGGCCGATGCCCCCTATACGGACCCGGCCCACCCCGAACGTGCGCATCGCACCCGGCCGGGGCCAGGACGACGGCACCTACGCATTCTTGCTGCCCGCGCGGCTTCGCGTCATGACCTGTGGATAACTCACAAGGTTATCCCCCGGCTTTCCCGGCGAACCGGGCTTTTTGGGCAGGTTCGGTCGCCGGGAAGGCCGGGCCGGGGTCAGTGCTGGGGGTCGATCTCGCGCAGCAGGCCGGTCGTCACGTCGAAAACGAAGCCGCGGACGTCGTCGGTGTGCAGCAGGAACGGGGAGGTGCGCACCCGCTGCATGGACTGCCGTACGTCCTCGTCGAGGTCCTTGAACGCCTCGACCGCCCAGGTGGGGCGCTGCCCGACCTCGGCGGCCAGGTCGTGGCGGAAGTCCTCGGTCAGGCTGAGCAGACCGCACCCGGTGTGGTGGATGAGGACGACGGACCGGGTGCCCAGCGCGCGCTGGCTGATCGTCAGGGACCGGATGATGTCGTCGGTGACCACCCCGCCGGCGTTGCGGATCGTGTGGCAGTCGCCGAGTTCGAGACCGAGGGCGGCATGCAGATCCAGCCGGGCGTCCATACAGGCCACGACGGCGACGTTGCGGACGGGCCGGGCATCCATCCCGGGGTCGGTGAAGGCGGCGGCATAGCGCTTGTTCGCCTCGACGAGACTGTCGGTGACCGTCTCGCCGGTACGAACGGCACCGTCGGCGGAAGGGGGCAGCGGCTGCGACGCAGGTATGGACATGGTTTCACCGTAATCGGCGCCGGTCGTTTCAGCCGCATGAGAGGTCGGGCATAGGGGTCATCATCACTCCTTGTGAGGTAACCCACAGGTCCGTCCGTCCCGCCGCCGTCCGGGTGACGAGCCCGCGGCACCCGCGGCCGGAAAGCCGTCGCAGGACGCGCGGAACCGGTTGATTGACCGGGGCAGCCGGTGGACTAAAGTGGCGCGAAGTGGGAGGCGTGACGCTCTCCTTGGATACCGGATTCCTCGCGTGCGCGCACCGTACGTACGGCTCGGCCTCCTCCCGCTCCCATGGTCTTCCGACGTCACTTCCCCGTCGCCGGAGGGCCACTTCCCCTTCAGAGCGGGCGGGGACCAAGCGGTACGTGCGGCATCCCCCAGCCAGCGGCCGGGGCCCCACCTGCCGCCCAGCCCATCGGAAGGCACATGAGCGAGCGTAGCGAGCGAGTCAGGAAGAGGTGCGCGCTCTGCCGAGGCAGGCGGGCCGAGCGCGGCGAGGCCGTCGCATGAGCAGCAACACTCGCCACGTCCCCGTCATGCTCCAGAGGTGTCTGGACCTGCTCGCGCCCGCGCTCGCCGAGCCCGGTGCGGTCGTCGTCGACTGCACCCTCGGCCTCGGAGGGCACAGCGAGGCACTGCTGTCCACCTTCCCGGCGGCCCGGCTCATCGCCCTCGACCGTGACCCGTCCGCCCTGAAGCTGGCGGGCGAGCGGCTCGCCCCCTACGGCGACCGCGCCACCCTGGTACACGCCGTCTACGACGAGCTCCCCGAGGTCCTCGACCGGCTCGGGACCCCGCGGGTCCAGGGCGTGCTGTTCGACCTCGGGGTCTCCTCCATGCAGCTCGACGAGGCCGACCGCGGTTTCGCGTACGCGCAGGACGCCCCGCTGGACATGCGGATGGACCAGTCGACCGGCATCAGCGCCGCGGATGTCCTCAACACCTACGCGCCCGGTGAGCTGGTCCGGATCCTGCGCTCCTACGGGGAGGAGAAGCAGGCGAAGCGGATCGTCGAGGCCGTCGTCCGTGAGCGGGCCAAGGAGCCGTTCACCACCAGCGCGCGGCTGGTCGAGCTGATCCGTGACGCGCTGCCGCAGGCCGCCAAGCGCACCGGCGGCAACCCCGCCAAGCGCACCTTCCAGGCGCTGCGCATCGAGGTCAACGGGGAGCTGAAGAGCGTGGAGCGCGCCATCCCGGCGGCCGTGAAGGCGCTCGCGGTGGGCGGCCGGATCGCCGTGCTCGCGTACCACTCGCTGGAGGACCGGCTGGTCAAGCAGGTCTTCGCGGCCGGCGCGGCCAACACGGCGCCGCCCGGCCTGCCGGTGGTCCCCGAGCGCTACCAGCCCCGGCTCAAGCTGCTGACCCGCGGCGCCGAACTCCCCACGGAGGAGGAGATCGCCGAGAACCGCCGTGCCGCCCCCGCCCGGCTGCGCGGCGCGGAGCGCATCCGCGAGAACGTCGAGGACATCGCATGAAAGGGCAGGGGCCGCGCGGCAGACAGAAACGCCTCGCCGCGCTGTTCCCCTCCGGCGCCGGTGCCCGCGGCACCGCGGCGCGCACCCCCTTCGTGCTGCTCATCGTCGTCCTCCTCGGCTCCGGCCTGATCACCCTGCTGCTGCTCAACTCCGCCCTCAACCAAGGGTCGTTCGAGCTGAGCAAGCTGGAGAAACAGACCGAGGAGCTGACGGACGAGCAACAGGCGCTCCAGCAGGACGTGGACGCCTACTCCGCCCCGAGCGCGCTGGAGCAGCGCGCCCGGAAGCTGGGGATGGTGCCCGGCGGCACCCCGGTGTTCCTGCTCCCGGACGGCACGGTCCGCGGCCGGCCGAGCGTGGCCGGGCCGGAGGGGGCGCCGCTGAGCAGCTCCGCCGAGCCCTCGCCCCTCGGCCCGGCCGCCCGCACCGCCCTGCCCCGCCCGGCGGTGCCGCCGGTCCCGGCCCTGGCCGGGGTGCTGGGCCCGGACAGCGCCCCGGGCACCGCGACGGCACCGGCCGCCCCCACACCCTCGGCCGCACCGGCCTCCCTGACCTCGCCTGCCTCGTCCGGCAACGGCGCCCCCACCGCACCCGCGCCCGCCGCCGCGGCCGCTCCCTCCCCGACGACCTCCGGCAGGTGAACGCGGCATGACCGAGCCCAGGGACCCCCGCCGGGTGCCGCGCCCCGCCCAGCGCGGCGGCCGGGCCGGCAGCGGGTCGGGCCGCCCGCCCGCCGCCAAGCGCCCCGCACCCCGGCCCGGCTCCCGCCCCGGCCCGCCCCGGCAGGCCGCCCGCCCCGGCCGCCCCCGCTCCGGGCCCCCGCCGCTCCGCCTCGGCAGCCCGCGTCCGCGGCTGCGGCTGGTCTCCCTCGGACTGACGCTGATCATGCTGGTCTTCGTCGTACGGCTCTTCCAGGTGCAGGCCGTGGACGCCGGGGCGTTCGCCGCCAAGGCCAACGAGAACCGCTATGTACCGGTCAAGCTGGCCGCCGAGCGCGGTGCGATCACCGACCGCAACGGCGTGGACCTGGCCACCACCGTTGACGCGTACGACATCACCGCCGACCCGAGCCTGCTGGCCCCTGGGAAGACCAGGACCGACGACGCTCCCCAGCGGGCCGCCGCGCTGCTCGCCCCGATTCTCGGCGAGGACCGGGCCGTCCTGGCCGAGAAGCTCGACCGGCCCGCCGCGCGCTACGCCCTGCTCGCCCGGCAGCAGACCCCGCAGGTCTGGAAGAAGATCAAGGACCTGCGCAAGACCCTCGACGCCGAGGCGGCCGCCGCCCCCAAGAGCGCGCCCCGCCCCAATGTCCTGGTCGGGATCTTCGCCGACAAACACAGCAAGCGCCTCTACCCGAACAAGAACCTCGCCGCCGGAGTGCTCGGCTTCGTCAACGGCGCCGGCAAGGGCGGCGGCGGCCTGGAGGCGCGCCTGGACAAGCAGTTGGCGGGCAAGGACGGCAAGCTCGTCTACGCCCAGTCCGGCGGCCGCCGGGTGCCCACCGCCGACACCCAGGAACACCCCGCCGTCCCCGGCAGCAACGTCGAGCTGACCCTCGACCGCGACATCCAGTGGGCGGCCCAGCAGGCGATCACCCAGCAGGTCGCCAAGTCGAACGCCGACCGCGGCTATGTCGTCGTCCAGGACACCCGCACCGGGGAGATCCTGGCGCTCGCCAATTCGCCCGGATTCGACCCCAATGAGGTGTCGCAGGCCGATCCGGAGGCGCTGGGCAACGCCGCGCTGTCCGACGCGTTCGAGCCCGGCTCCACCAGCAAGGTGATGTCCATGGCCGCCGTCCTGGAGGAGGGCGTCGCCACGCCGGCCACCCGGGTCACCGTGCCCAACCGGCTGCACCGGGGCGACCGGCTGTTCGCGGACGACGTCGACCACGCCACCTGGCATCTGACGCTGAACGGTGTGCTCGCCAAGTCCAGCAACATCGGCACGATCCTCGCGACCGGCCAGCTCGGCAAGACCCAGGCCCAGGCCAACCAGGTCCTCTACTCGTATCTGCGCAAGTTCGGGATCGGCCGGCCGACCGGGCTCGGCTTCCCTGGGGAGACCGACGGCCTCCTGGCCAAGCCGCAGGACTGGAACACCTCGCAGCAGTTCACCATCCCGTTCGGCCAGGGGCTGTCCCTCAACGCCGTACAGGCCGCCTCCGTCTACTCCACGATCGCCAACGGCGGCGAGCGCATTGCGCCCTCACTGGTCCGCGGCAGCACCGGGCCCGACGGGCACTACGCCCCGGCGCCCAAGCCCGCGAAGAACCGGGTGATCAGCCGGAAGACCGCGGCCACGCTGGCCACCATGCTCGAATCGGTGGTGGACGACGAGGAAGGCACCGGAGCGAAGGCGAAGATCGACGGCTACCGCGTCGGCGGCAAGACCGGCACGTCCAACAGGGTGGACCCCAGGACCGGCCGCTACCACGGCTACACCGCCTCCTTCGCCGGCTTCGCCCCCGCCGACAAACCTCGCATCACGGTCTATTGCGCCGTCCAGAACCCCACGACGGGCAGTTATTTCGGCGGCCAGGTCTGCGGCCCGATCTACCAGCAGGTCATGGCCTTCGCGCTGAAAACCCTCCAGGTCCCGCCGACCGGCGCCAAGCCTCCACGGCTGCCGGTCACCTTCACGCCAGGCCAATGAAATCGAGGCAATTCCGCCGTGACGACCATCACCCCCGACGGCACCCCCGACGGCACCCCCGCTCCCGGAAACTGCTCCCCCCGACGGCCCTCACTTCGCCCCGGGCCGGTGGTGCCCGGTACGCTCACCGCCGTGTCACACGCTGATCAGTCCCCGAAAGCCCAGCACGCCGGGAAGGGCGGGTCCGGTACGTATCCGGGAGCCCCGCGCCCTGAACGTGTCCGCCCCACCCCCCTGGCGGACCTCGCCGAGCAGCTGGGATGCCCGGCCCCGGACGCCGGCCGGCCCGGCGCCGCCGATGCCGCACGGCCCGTGATGGTCACCGGCATCACCCATGACTCCCGGGCGGTCCGCCCCGGCGACGTCTATGCCGCGTTGCCCGGTGCCCGTCTGCACGGTGCCGACTTCGTCGCCCAGGCCGCCGACCTCGGCGCCGCGGCGGTCCTGACCGATCCGTCGGGTGCCGAGCGCGCCACCGCGACCGGCCTGCCGGTGCTCGTCGTCGACAACCCGCGCGCGCGGATGGGCGCCCTGGCCGTCTCCATCTACGGAACGCCGGGCGAGGGCCTCCTCCAGATCGGCATCACCGGCACCTCCGGCAAGACCACCACCGCCTATCTCATCGAGGGCGGACTGCGGGCCGCGGCCGCCAAGGCTCCCGACGGGGGGCTGACGGGGCTGATCGGCACCGTCGAGACCCGGATCGGCGACGAGCGCATCAAGTCCGAGCGCACCACCCCGGAGGCCACCGACCTCCAGGCGCTGTTCGCGGTGATGCGTGAGCGCGGCGTCCGCGCGGTCGCCATGGAGGTCTCCAGCCACGCACTGGTCCTCGGCCGGGTCGACGGCTGCGTCTTCGACGTCGCGATCTTCAACAACCTCAGCCCGGAGCACATGGAGTTCCACTCCGGCATGGAGGACTACTTCCAGGCCAAGGCCCAGCTCTTCACCAAGGCCCGCAGCCGCGCCGGTGTCGTCAACCTCGACGACGAGTACGGCAAGCGGCTGGCCGAGGGCGAGTCCGAGGTCCCGGTCACCACCTTCTCTGCGGAGGGTCACCCCGACGCCGACTGGCGGGCCTCCGACGTCGAGGTCGGCACCCTCGGCTCGACCTTCACCGTGCACGGCCCGGACGGCGTCACCCTGCGCGCCGCGTCCCCGATCGCCGGCCCGTTCAACGTCGCCAACGCGCTCGCCGCGATCGTCTCGCTGGTCGTCGCCGGTATCGACGCGCAGACCGCGGCCGACGGCGTCGCCGCGGTGCCCGGCGTCCCCGGCCGTCTGGAGCGCATCGACGCCGGCCAGCCGTATCTGGCGGTGGTCGACTACGCCCACAAGACAGACGCCGTCGAATCGGTTCTGCGCGCACTGCGCAAGGTCACCGACGGCAAGCTGCACGCCGTCCTCGGCTGTGGCGGCGACCGTGACCCGCACAAGCGCGCCCCCATGGGTGCCGCGGTGGCCCGGCTCGCCGACACGGCCGTACTGACCTCCGACAACCCGCGCGGCGAGGACCCCCTCGCGATCCTCGCCACGATGCTCGCGGGCGCCGCGGAGGTCCCCATTCATGAACGCGGCACGGTGCTCGTCGAGGAAGAGCGCGCCGTCGCCATCGCCGCCGCCGTCGCCCGCGCCGAGCCCGGGGACACCGTGATCGTCGCGGGCAAGGGCCACGAGCAGGGCCAGGACATCGCCGGAGTGGTCCGCCCCTTCGACGACCGCCAGGTACTGCGCGAGGCCATCGAGGCTTCCTTGAAGTCACCGCAGCCGAACCACCAGGGATGACACACCGCCATGCGCGCACAACCCTTTTACCGTCACCGCCCGCCCAGTACCGGGGGTGACCTGTGATCTCCCTGTCGCTCGCCGAGATCGCGAGCATCGTCGGAGGGCAGCAGCACGACATACCGGACGACGGCCGGCGGGTGACCGGACCGGTCGTGGCCGACTCCCGTGCGGTGGGCCCCGGCGCGCTGTTCGTGGCCTTCGCCGGTGAACGCGTCGACGGCCATGACTTCGCACAGGGCGCCGTCGAGGCCGGTGCGGTGGCCGTACTGGCCGCCCGCCCCCTCGGCGTCCCCGCGATCGTCGTCGACGACGTGGTCGCCGCGCTCGGTGCGCTCGCCCGCGCCGTCGTCGCACGGCTGGGCACCACCGTCGTGGGCCTGACCGGCTCGGCCGGCAAGACCAGCACCAAGGACCTGATCGCCCAGCTGCTGCAGCGCCACGGCCCGACGGTCTGGCCCGAGGGAAACCTCAACAACGAGATCGGGCTGCCGCTGACCGCGCTGCGCGCCGATGAGACCACCCGGCATCTCGTCCTGGAGATGGGCGCCCGCGGCGTCGGCCACATCCGCTACCTCGCCGGGCTGACCCCGCCGAGGATCGGTGTGGTGCTGAACGTCGGCAGCGCGCACATCGGCGAGTTCGGCGGCCGTGAGCAGATCGCGCTGGCCAAGGGCGAACTCGTCGAGTCGCTGCCCCCGGCCGAGGACGGCGGGATCGCGGTGCTCAACGCCGACGACCCCTACGTCCGCGCCATGGTGCCGCGCACCCGGGCCCGCACGGTCCTGTTCGGCGAGGCCGAGGAGGCCGACGTACGTGCCGAGAATGTCCGGCTCACGGATCTTGGTCAGCCCGCTTTCACGCTTCGCACACCCTCCGGGTGCAGCGATGTGACCATGCGGCTGTACGGTGAGCACCACGTGTCGAACGCGCTCGCCGCGGCCGCCGTCGCCCATGAGTTGGGCATGCCCGCAGACGAGATCGCCACCGCGCTCTCCGAAGCCGGCACGCTCTCCCGCTGGCGTATGGAGGTCACCGAGCGCGCGGACGGCGTGCGGATCGTCAACGACGCCTACAACGCGAATCCCGAGTCCATGCGAGCGGCGCTGCGTGCGCTGGTCGCGATGGGCGCAGCCGGCAAGGCGACGGGCGCTCGTACGTGGGCGGTGCTCGGTGAGATGGCTGAGCTCGGCGAGGAGTCACTCGCCGAACACGACGCGGTCGGGCGGCTGGCCGTCCGGCTCAACGTCAGCAAGCTCGTGGCAGTCGGCGGCAGGGAAGCGGCCTGGCTCGACATGGGCGCCAAGAACGAGGGTTCGTGGGGTGAGGAGTCGGTGCACGTGTCCGACGCGCGGGCGGCGATCGACCTGTTGCGCAGCGAGCTGCGGCCGGGAGATGTCGTGCTGGTGAAGGCGTCCAGGTCGGTGGGGCTGGAGCGGGTCGCCGCAGCTTTGCTGGACGAGGGCATGCTGGGCGCCGCGGGCGCTGAGGGTGGAGCCGCGACCCGATGAACTCGATGAAGCAGATCCTCTTCTCCGGAATGATCGGGCTCTTCCTGACCCTGATCGGCACCCCGCTGCTGATCAAGCTGCTGGCCAAGAAGGGATACGGGCAGTTCATCCGCGATGACGGCCCGCGCACCCACGGCAGCAAGAAGGGCACGCCCACCATGGGCGGTATCTCCTTCATCCTGGCCACGATCATCGCCTACGCCGTGACGAAGGTGATCACCTCCAGCGATCCGACCTTCTCGGGCGTGCTGGTGCTCTTCCTCTTCGCGGGCATGGGCCTGGTCGGCTTCCTCGACGACTACATCAAGATCGTCAAGCAGCGTTCGCTGGGCCTGCGGGCCAAGGCGAAGATGGCCGGCCAGCTGATCGTCGGCATCGCCTTCGCGGTGCTCTCGCTCCAGTTCGCCGATCTGCGCGGGCAGACCCCGGCGTCGGACCGGCTCTCCTTCACCCAGGACTTCGGCTGGCAGATCGGCCCGGTGATCTTTGTCATCTGGGCGCTGTTCATGATCCTGGCGATGTCCAACGGCGTGAACCTCACCGACGGCCTCGACGGCCTCGCCACCGGCGCCTCGGTGATGGTCTTCGGCGCGTACACCTTCATCGGCATCTGGCAGCACCAGGAGTCCTGCGCCAACCAGATCACCGCCGGACCGGGCTGTTACGAGGTCCGCGATCCGCTCGACCTCGCGGTGGTGGCCTCCGCGCTGATGGGCGCCTGCTTCGGCTTCCTGTGGTGGAACACCTCGCCCGCCAAGATCTTCATGGGCGACACCGGCTCGCTGGCCCTGGGCGGCGCGCTGGCCGGTCTGGCCATTTGCTCCCGTACGGAGCTGCTGCTCGCCATCCTCGGCGGTCTCTTCGTCCTGATCACCATGTCCGTGGTGATCCAGGTCGGTTCCTTCCGGCTGACCGGGAAGCGGGTCTTCCGGATGGCGCCACTCCAGCACCACTTCGAACTCAAGGGGTGGTCGGAAGTCCTTGTGGTGGTCCGGTTCTGGATCATTCAGGGCATGTGCGTCATCGTGGGACTCGGCATCTTCTACGGCGGCTGGCAGGCAGCAAAGTGACCACGCACGGCCCGACCGACCACCCCGCGGGGTTCGCCGGTCAGCACATCACCGTCGCCGGCCTGGGCGTGAGCGGCATCAGTGCCGCTCGCGCGCTGGCCGGCCTCGGCGCACACGTCACCGTCGTGGACGGCGGTGACGGCGACAAGCAGCGCGCCGCCGCGCGGGAGCTGACGGCGGCGGGGATCACCGTCCGCCTCGGTGACGGTGACACGCTCCCCGAGGGCACCGAGCTCGTCGTCACCTCGCCCGGCTGGAAGCCGGACAGCCCGCTGTTCGCGGCGGCCGCGGCGGCGGGCGTCGAGGTCGTCGGCGATGTGGAGATCGCCTGGCGGCTGCGGGGCCCCGGCGCCGCGGCCTGGCTCGGGGTCACCGGCACCAACGGCAAGACCACCACCGTGCGGATGCTGGCCTCGATCCTGGCCGCCGAGGGCCTGCGCACCCTGGCCGTCGGCAACATCGGCACGCCGATCATCGATGTCGTCCTGGGGCAGGGCAAGGACGGCGAGGCCCCCTACGACGTCCTCGCCGTCGAGCTCTCCAGCTACCAGCTGCACTGGGCGCCCTCCCTACGGGCGCACTCGGGGGCCGTCCTCAATCTCGCCCCCGACCACCTCGACTGGCACGGCTCCATGGAGGCGTACGCCGCCGACAAGGGCCGGATCTACGAGGGCAACACCGTCGCCTGCGTCTACAACGCGGCCGACAAGGCGACCGAGGACCTGGTGCGCGAGGCCGACGTCGAGGAGGGCTGCCGGGCCATCGGCTTCACCCTCGGCACCCCCGGCCCCTCCCAGCTCGGTGTCGTCGACGGCATCCTCGTCGACCGGGCCTTCGTGGAGAACCGGCAGCAGCAGGCCCAGGAGCTCGCCGAGGTCTCGGACGTCACGCCGCCGGCCCCGCACAACATCGCCAACGCCCTCGCGGCCGCGGCGCTGGCCCGTGCCTTCGGCGTCCGCCCCACCGCCGTACGCGATGGTCTGCGCGCCTTCCATCCGGACGCGCACCGCATCCAGCACGTCGCGGAGCTCGACGGCGTCACCTACATCGATGACTCCAAGGCCACCAACACCCACGCCGCCGAGGCGTCGTTGGCGGCGTACGAGCACATCGTCTGGATCGCCGGCGGCCTCGCCAAGGGCGCGACCTTCGACGAGCTGGTGCAGAAGTCGGCGGCCCGGCTGCGCGGGGTGGTGCTGATCGGCGCCGACCGGGCGCTGATCGCGGAAGCCCTGGCGCGACACGCCCCCGATGTGCCGGTGGTCGACCTCGACCGGACCGACACTGGGGCGATGTCCGAGGCGGTCCGGGAAGCGACCCGTCTGGCCCGGCCCGGCGACACCGTCCTGCTGGCTCCGGCCTGTGCCTCGATGGACATGTTCGTCAACTACAACAAGCGGGGCGAGGCCTTCGCCGAGGCGGTCGGTGCGCTGACCGCCCGGGATCACTAGACCCGTTTCTCCCCGCTGTCGCCGAGCGCCGGCGGCGCGCGCACCTGTGGAGGGGACGAGGATGACGGCCCGATCGGCGAAGGCGTCCGGCCCGCGTCCGGCCCGCCGGCCCTCCACGGCACGCAAGCCGCGCGGCGGCCGCACCCCGGGCGGTGCCCGGGGGCTCCACACCCGGCTGAGACGGGCCTGGGACCGCCCGCTGACCGCGTACTACCTGATCCTCGGCGGCAGCCTGCTGATCACCGTCCTGGGGCTGGTGATGGTCTACTCGGCGTCCCAGATCAAGGCGCTTCAGTCCGGTCTCGCCCCGACGTACTTCTTCCGCAAGCAGCTGCTGGCCGCCGTCCTGGGCGGCGGGCTGCTGCTGGCGGCCTCCCGTATGCCGGTACGGCTGCACCGCGGGCTGGCCTATCCGCTGCTCGCCGTCTCGGTGTTCCTGATGTGCCTGGTGCAGATTCCGGGCATAGGGGTCGCGGTCAACGGCAACCAGAACTGGATCAGCCTCGGCGGACCTTTCCAGATGCAACCGAGCGAGTTCGCCAAGCTCGCGCTGGTGCTGTGGGGCGCCGATCTGCTGGCCCGCAAACAGGACAAAAGGCTGCTGGTGCAGTGGAAGCATCTGCTGGTGCCGCTGATCCCGGTCGCGTTCCTGCTGCTCGGGCTGATCATGCTCGGCGGCGACATGGGAACCGCGATCATTCTCACGGCGATCCTCTTCGGACTGCTGTGGCTGGCCGGGGCGCCGACCCGGCTCTTCGTGGGGGTGCTGGGCGCCGCCACGCTGATCGGGGCGCTGCTGATCAAGACCAGCGCGAACCGGATGTCCCGCCTGGCCTGCATCGGAGCGACCGATCCGGGGCCCGGTGATCAGTGCTGGCAGGCCGTGCACGGCATCTATGCGCTCGCGTCCGGCGGATTCTTCGGTTCCGGCCTCGGTGCAAGTATGGAAAAATGGGGTGAACTCCCGGAACCGCACACCGACTTCATCTTCGCCATCACCGGGGAGGAACTGGGTCTGGCGGGGACGCTGTCGGTCCTCGCCCTCTTCGCGGCTCTAGGCTATGCGGGTATCCGCGTGGCCGGACGCACGGAGGATCCCTTCGTACGGTACGCCGCGGGAGGTGTGACCACCTGGATCACGGCCCAGGCCGTGATCAACATCGGTGCGGTGCTCGGCCTGTTGCCGATCGCCGGGGTCCCCCTCCCGCTGTTCTCCTACGGAGGCTCCGCCCTGCTGCCGACGATGTTCGCCATCGGACTCATGATCGCCTTCGCGCGTGACGAGCCCGCTGCGCGAGCGGCGTTGGCCATGCGGCAGCCGGTCTTCGGCAGGAGGCAGGCTGGGGTGAGATGGAAGACGATGAGACGGCGCGTCAAGAAGCGGCCGTCCGGAGAGCGGTGAATTTCGGTGCATGTCGTACTCGCCGGTGGGGGGACCGCCGGCCACATCGAGCCCGCGCTCGCCCTCGCGGACGCACTGCGGAGGCAGGACCCCACCGTGGGGATCACGGCACTCGGTACGGAGAAGGGCCTGGAGACCCGGCTCGTCCCCGAGCGCGGCTATGAGCTGGGACTCATCCCGGCCGTGCCGCTGCCGCGCAAGCCCACCCCCGAACTGATCACCGTCCCCGGGCGTCTGCGCGGCACGATCAAGGCCGCCGAGCAGATCCTGGAGCGCACGAAGGCGGACTGCGTCGTGGGCTTCGGCGGCTATGTGGCGCTGCCCGGCTATCTGGCCGCCAAGCGGCTCGGGGTGCCGATCATCGTCCACGAGGCCAATGCCCGCCCCGGCCTGGCCAACAAGATCGGCTCGCGGTACGCCAAGTTCGTCGCCGTCAGTACCCCGGACAGCAAGCTGCGCGGTGCCCGGTATGTCGGTATCCCGCTGCGCCGCACCATCGCCACCCTGGACCGCGCCGCGGTCCGCCCCGAGGCGCGGGCCGCCTTCGGTCTCGACCCCAACCTTCCGACCCTGCTGGTGTCCGGTGGTTCCCAGGGGGCCCGTCGGCTGAACGAGGTCATCCAGGCCGCCGTTCCGGTCCTCCAGCGCGCCGGCATCCAGGTCCTGCACGCGGTCGGTCCGAAGAACGAACTGCCGCATGCGGACAACATGCCCGGGATGCCCCCCTATGTCCCGGTACCGTACGTGGACCGGATGGATCTCGCGTACGCCGCGGCCGACATGATGCTCTGCCGCGCGGGCGCGATGACCGTCGCCGAGTTGTCCGCCGTCGGGCTCCCGGCCGCCTTCGTCCCGCTGCCCATCGGCAACGGCGAGCAGCGGCTCAACGCCCAGCCGCTGGTCAACGCCGGCGGGGGCCTGCTGGTCGACGACGCCCAGCTGACCCCGGACTGGGTGCAGAACAGCGTGCTCCCGGTCCTGGCCGATCCGCACCGGCTGTACGAGATGTCGCGCGCGGCCTCCGAGTTCGGCCGCCGGGACGCCGACGAGCTGCTGGTCGGCATGGTGTACGAGGCGATCGCACAGCGCAACAAGTAGCCCACGAGAGAAGGCAGGGAGCGTGGCCGGACCGACAACCGCCCGGCGAGGCGAGAAGAAGTCACTGTCCGGCCCGCCCTCCGCCGCGGCACCCCCGGGGCGGAGATTCCGGTGGGAGCGCCTTCCTCTTCGCGCGCCGAGCCGCCGCAGTCTGATCATCATCCTGATCGTCGCGGTGCTGCTCGGCGCGTTCGGCGTCTGGGCCCTCTATGCCTCGAACTGGCTCCGGGTGGAACGCGTCAGCCCCACCGGCACCAAAGTGTTGACGCCGCATGAGGTCATCGCCGCCGCGGACGCCCCGATGAACGCGCCGCTGGCCTCGGTCGATACGGACGCACTGGCTCACCGGCTGCGCGCACGGCTGCCGCGCATCAAGACCGTGGACGTCGAGCGGTCCTGGCCGCACACAATCAGCCTGAAGGTGACCGAAAGAGAGCCGGAACTGCTGCTGCGATCGGGCAGAAAGTTTGTCGAAGTGGACGCCGAGGGCGTCCGGTTCGCCACGGTCGCCACGGCCCCCAAGGGCGTTCCGCTTCTGGAAATGACCGTCTCCGACTCCCCGAGTCTGCACCGGTTCGGAATCGACCGGTTGCGGCGCGCCGCGGTCGAGGTCGCCCAGGATCTGCCGGCGGCCGTACGCAAGGACGTACGAAAGGTTCGCGTACGGTCCTATGACGCCATCACCGTCGAACTGACCGGCGGCCGCACGGTCGCGTGGGGCAGCCGCGAACAGGGCGCCGAAAAGGCAAAGGTGCTGACCGCGCTGCTGAAAGCGGCGCGTGACGCGCGCCACTTCGACATCTCGGTACCCAGCGCCCCTGCGGTGTCCGCGAGTTGACGTCCGTAGTGGCAGGCCAGCACCCTGGATGGCTACGACTATGGGTGATCACATAGGGTGAAAAGAAAAACGGGAGGTTCGGCGTGTTCGTTGAACGGGCGCGCCTTGTCGACTTAGTGTCTCGTTCCAAAGGGACTATGGAAGCAAGGAACACAGGCACAGGTAACCCTAAACTTCAACGTTAGGGTTCGGGTCGGCGATACGAACCGTCCCATCGGCATCAGTCGGCGTCCACACGCAGTGCGGCGACGACACGTAACTCGAGGCGAGAGGCCTTCGACGTGGCAGCACCGCAGAACTACCTCGCAGTCATCAAGGTCGTCGGCATCGGCGGCGGTGGCGTGAACGCCATCAACCGGATGATCGAGGTCGGGCTCAAGGGCGTCGAGTTCATCGCGATCAACACCGATGCGCAGGCGCTGCTGATGAGCGACGCCGACGTCAAGCTCGACGTCGGCCGCGAAATGACCCGCGGGCTCGGCGCCGGCGCCAACCCGGATGTGGGTCGGAAGGCGGCCGAGGACCACCGCGAGGAGATCGAGGAGGTCCTCAAGGGGGCCGACATGGTCTTCGTGACCGCGGGTGAGGGCGGCGGCACCGGCACCGGCGGCGCACCCGTCGTCGCCAACATCGCGCGCTCGCTGGGCGCCCTGACGATCGGTGTGGTCACCCGCCCGTTCACCTTCGAGGGCCGCCGTCGCGCCAACCAGGCCGAGGACGGCATCGCCCAGCTGCGCGAAGAGGTCGACACCCTCATCGTGATCCCCAACGACCGACTGCTGTCCATCTCGGACCGCCAGGTGAGCGTGCTCGACGCGTTCAAGTCCGCGGACCAGGTCCTGCTGTCGGGTGTTCAGGGCATCACCGATCTGATCACCACCCCGGGCCTGATCAACCTCGACTTCGCCGACGTCAAGTCCGTGATGTCGGAGGCCGGCTCGGCCCTCATGGGGATCGGCTCGGCGCGCGGCGACGACCGCGCGGTGGCCGCAGCGGAGATGGCGATCTCCTCGCCGCTCCTGGAGGCGTCCATCGACGGCGCCCGTGGGGTGCTGCTCTCCATCTCCGGCGGCTCCGACCTCGGTCTCTTCGAGATCAACGAGGCCGCCCAGCTGGTCAGCGAGGCGGCACACCCGGAAGCCAACATCATCTTCGGTGCGGTCATCGACGACGCACTGGGCGACGAGGTCCGGGTGACGGTCATCGCCGCCGGCTTCGACGGCGGTCAGCCGCCGGCCCGCCGGGATGCGCAGTCCTCCGCACTGTCGGCCCCGAAGCGCGAGGAGCCCGCCCCGGCCCCGAGCCGTCCGGCGACTCCGCCCGAGCCGCGTTCGTCGTCCTTCGGCGGACTGGGTTCGGTGCCCGTACGGGACGAGGAGCCGGCGCCCGCCGAGTCCTCCTCCTCGCTGGGCGAGGTCCCGTCGTCCCCGGCGAGCGCTCCGCAGGTTCCCCCGGCCCGTCCGTACTCGGACTCGGCGGCGGAGGAACTGGACGTCCCCGACTTCCTGAAGTGACCGAAGCACTGAAGTGATAGGGCAACAGCACCACGAGAGCGGCGCGCACTTCGCCTTCACCGACAGGTGGGGCGGGGTGAGCGCCGCTCCGTATGATCAGCTCAACCTCGGCGGCGCGGTCGGCGACGACCCGCAGGCCGTCCATGCCAACCGGGCCCGCACCGCGGGGGAACTCGGCCTCGACCCGGCCGCGGTGGTCTGGATGAACCAGGTGCACGGCCGGGACGTCGCGGTGGTCGACGGGCCCTGGCGGCACGGCGACGACATCCCCGGTGTGGACGCGGTGGTGACGGAGCGCCGCGGCCTCGCACTCGCGGTCCTGACCGCCGACTGCACCCCGGTCCTGCTCGCCGACCCGGTTGCCGGGGTTGCCGGGGCCGCGCACGCCGGCCGGCCCGGGCTGGTCGCCGGGGTCGTCCCGGCGGTGGTCGAGGCGATGGTGAAGCGGGGCGCGGAGCCGGCGCGGATGATCGCGTACACCGGACCGGCGATCTGCGGGCGCTGTTACGAGGTGCCCGAGCAGATGCGGTCCGATGTCGCCGCGGTGGTGCCGGAGGCCCGCGCGATGACCAGTTGGGGCACTCCCGCGGTCGACGTCACCGCGGGGGTACGGGCCCAACTCGCCGCGCAGGGCGTGCTGGTGCGTGAAGATTCCCACATCTGCACCCGCGAATCCGCGGACCATTTCTCGTATCGGCGCGACCGTACGACGGGGCGGCTCGCGAGCTATGTATGGCTCGGGGACACCCCCGGCCCGGGGCTGGGGGAGGCCACACCGTGACGGAGGACCGCAAGTCGCAACTGGCAGAGAATCTGGCGCGGGTGGAGGAACGTATCTCCGCCGCCTGCGCCAAGGCCGGCCGGCCGCGTGACGAGGTGACCCTGATCGTGGTCACCAAGACCTACCCCGCGAGCGACGTCCGGTTGCTCGCGGAGCTCGGGGTGCGGCAGGTCGCGGAGAACCGGGATCAGGAGGCGGCCCCCAAGGCCGCTGAATGTGCTGATTCGCCCCTTACTTGGCACTTCGTTGGTCAGCTCCAGACCAACAAGGTGCGGTCTGTGGCTGGTTATGCCGGAATTGTTCAGTCGGTCGACCGGGCCCGGCTCATCACCGCACTCGACAAGGAGGCGGTGCGCACCGGGCGCGAACTGGGTTGCCTGATCCAGGTGGCACTTGACGCGGAGTCGGGGGTGCGGGGTGAGCGGGGCGGGGTGGCGCCGGACGGTGTCGCGGCGCTCGCCGAGCGGATCGCCGGCGCCCAAGGTCTGCGGCTGGACGGTGTGATGACCGTCGCGCCGCTGGCCGGACCCTATGCGGGGCGTGAACTCGCGGCTTTCGAACGGCTCATGGAAATCTCATCCGACCTGCGCGGGAACCATCCTGGTGCCAACATGGTGTCAGCAGGCATGAGCGCGGATCTCGAAGAGGCCGTGGCGGCCGGGGCGACACATGTGCGCGTCGGCACTGCGGTACTCGGAGTCCGACCACGGCTCCGGTAACGTCGCCAAGCAAGTCGGACCACAGCACAAAATATGGTCATTCCCGTAAAAAGCGGGGCAGGCCGAGTGGATCCAAGGCCCCTGGTGACGGAGCCGATCCACCACAGAGCGGAGGACGCAGAGAATGGCCGGCGCGATGCGCAAGATGGCGGTCTACCTCGGCCTCGTGGAGGACGATGGGTACGACGGCCGGGGGTTCGACCCCGATGACGAGTTCGAGCCCGAGCTTGACCCGGAGCCCGATCGCGGGCGGCGTCAACAGCACGCGGTGCAGGCCGAAATTCCCCCGGAACGGGAGGAACCCGTCCGTGCCGTGACACCTCCGGCGCAACGTGAACCGGCCCCGCTTGCCGCGGAAAACGGACGACCCGCGCGAATCGCCCCCGTGGCATCCATCACACCCGACCGTCCGAATCTGGAGAAGAACGCACCGGTGATCATGCCCAAGGTTGTGTCCGAGCGGGAGCCCTACCGCATCACCACACTTCACCCCCGGACCTACAACGAAGCCCGTACCATCGGGGAACACTTCCGTGAGGGCACTCCGGTGATCATGAATCTGACGGAGATGGACGACACCGACGCGAAGCGACTTGTCGACTTTGCGGCCGGTTTGGTGTTTGGTCTTCACGGCAGCATCGAACGGGTGACGCAGAAGGTGTTCCTGTTGTCGCCTGCTAACGTCGATGTCACGGCGGAGGACAAGGCCCGTATCGCAGAGGGCGGGTTCTTCAACCAAAGCTGAGACGCAACACCGGGCACACCGAGGCCGTGAGGCCAACACAGGAGCAAGGCAAGGGGAGAGGGAC
The DNA here is from genome assembly GCF_057708345.1 of Streptomyces sp. bgisy130. NCBI lineage: Bacteria > Bacillati > Actinomycetota > Actinomycetes > Kitasatosporales > Streptomycetaceae > Streptomyces > Streptomyces sp. bgisy130. Next base: position 236,525 of record NZ_JBYISA010000010.1, on the reverse strand, counting down.
AGCGCGAGATGAGTGTCTTTGGTCAGGTGATCTACATCGCGCTGTACTGCTTCCTGATCGTGTTGATCTTCCGGCTGGTGATGGACTATGTCTTCCAGTTCGCCCGTTCATGGCAACCCGGCAAGGCGATGGTGGTCATTCTTGAGGCCGCCTACACTGTCACTGATCCGCCACTCAAGCTTCTGCGGCGGGTCATTCCGCCGCTGCGTCTCGGGGGCGTGGCGCTCGACCTGTCCTTCTTCGTATTGATGATCATCGTGTACATCCTGATCACCGTCGTGAGGACGGTGTTGTTGGTGTGAACGATACGGTCTTGCCGATTGCCGACGACTACGTTGAGGTGAAGTAGAGATGCCGTTGACCCCCGAGGACGTGCGGAACAAGCAGTTCACGACCGTCCGCCTCCGAGAAGGCTATGACGAGGACGAGGTCGATGCCTTCCTCGATGAGGTCGAAGCCGAACTGACCCGGCTCCTGCGGGAGAACGAGGACCTTCGCGCCAAGCTTGCCGCTGCCACCCGCGCTGCCGCGCAGAATCAGCAGCAGCAGGGTCTGCGGAAGGGACCGGACCAGCAGCAGGAGCAGCAGCAGCGGCCTGGGGCTCCGGTGCCCGCCGCCATATCCGGTCCGCAGCCGGTGCCGCCGCAGCAGCAGGGGATGGGTGGACCTCCCCAACTGCCCGGTGGTGCACCTCAGCTGCCTCCTGGTCCCGGTGGCCACGGACCGCAGGGTCCGCACGGTCCCGGTCCGATGGGTCCCGGCGGTCCCATGGGTGGCCCGATGGGCGGCCCCGGTGGACCCCAGCTGCCCGGCCCCGGTGGCCAGCAGGGCGGCCCGGGCGGTGACAGCGCCGCGCGCGTGCTGTCGCTGGCACAGCAGACCGCCGACCAGGCGATCGCGGAGGCCCGTTCCGAGGCCAACAAGATCGTCGGCGAGGCGCGCAGCCGTGCCGAGGGCCTGGAGCGGGACGCCCGCGCCAAGGCCGACGCGCTGGAGCGGGACGCGCAGGAGAAGCACCGCGTGGCGATGGGCTCGCTGGAGTCGGCCCGCGCGACGCTGGAGCGCAAGGTCGAGGACCTGCGCGGCTTCGAGCGCGAGTACCGCACGCGGCTGAAGTCCTACCTGGAGAGCCAGCTGCGTCAGCTGGAGAACCAGGCGGACGACTCGCTGGCCCCGCCGCGGACCCCGGCGGCTGCCCCCTCGCTGCCGCCGTCGCCGTCGATGGCGTCGGCCGGTGCGGGCACCATGGGCGGCAACCACACCATGGGTGGCGGCCAGTCGATGGGCGGCGGCAACCACTCCATGGCCGGTCCGTCCAGCAACGGTCCGTCCTACGGCGGTCAGCAGCAGATGTCGCCGGCGATGACCCAGCCGATGGCTCCGGTGCGGCCGCAGAGCCCGCAGCCGATGCAGCAGACGCCGTCGCCGATGCGTGGCTTCCTGATCGACGAGGACGACAACTGACGTCCGCGTAGCGCGCACCGTCGGCAATCAGGGCCGAGCCCCGAAGGAACATTCCTTCGGGGCTCGGCCCTTTTGTGTGGACTTGTCTGTGCGGTGCGTGCGGTCAGCGGGGACGGCAGAGCCCCCCGGTGCGGTGGCGCCGGGGGGCTCTGTTGACGTCGCGGGGTGGCCGCGTCCGCGGTTACGCCTTGCGCAGCCGGAACGAGAGGGCCAGGCTCTCGTCGGTGAACGCGGAGCCGTAGGAGTCGTCCGCGTCGCCGGGGGCGAAGTCCGTGGCGAGCACCTCGTCGGAGATCAGGCCGGCGTGGTCGGTCAGCGCCGTGCGCACCTCCTCGTCGGTGGACTGCCAGCGCAGCGCGATCCGGTCGGCGACGTCGAGGCCGCTGTTCTTGCGGGCGTCCTGGATCAGCCGGATCGCGTCGCGGGCCAGGCCCGCCCGGCGCAGCTCCGGGGTGATCTCCAGGTCGAGGGCGACCGTCGCGCCCGCGTCGGAGGCTACCGACCAGCCCTCGCGCGGGGTTTCGGTGATGATCACCTCGTCGGGGGCGAGTGAGACGGTCTCGCCGTCCACCTCGACGCTCGCGGTGCCCTCGCGCAGGGCGAGGGAGAGGGCGGCGGCGTCCGCCGCGGCGACGGCCTTGGCGACCGCCTGGACGCCCTTGCCGAACCGCTTGCCCAGGGCCCGGAAGTTCGCCTTGGCGGTGGTGTCGACCAGGGAGCCCCCCACCTCGGAGAGCGAGGCCAGCGAGCTGACGTTGAGCTCCTCGGCGATCTGAGCGCGCAGGTCGTCGGAGAGGCCCGCGAAGCCGTGCGCCGCGACCAGCGCACGGGACAGCGGCTGGCGGGTCTTGACGCCCGACTCGGCGCGGGTCGCCCGGCCCAGCTCGACCAGCCGGCGCACCAGCTGCATCTGGCCGGACAGCGCCGGGTCGATGAGCGTCCGGTCGGCGACCGGCCAGGTGGAGAGGTGGACGGAGTCCGGGGCGTCCGGGGTGACCGGGACGACCAGGTCCTGCCAGACCCGCTCGGTGACGAACGGGGTGAGGGGCGCCATGAGGCGGGTGACCGTCTCGATGACCTCGTGGAGCGTGCGCAGTGCGGCCGCGTCGCCCTGCCAGAAGCGGCGGCGGGAGCGGCGGACGTACCAGTTGGAGAGGTCGTCGACGAAGGAGGAGAGGAGCTTGCCGGCGCGCTGGGTGTCGAAGGCCTCCAGCGACTCGGTGACCTGCTCGACCAGGCCGTTCAGCTCACCGAGCAGCCAGCGGTCCAGCAGCGGGCGGTCGGCGGGGGCCGGGTCGGCCGCGGAGGGTGCCCAGCCGGACGTGCGGGCGTACAGCGCCTGGAAGGCGACGGTGTTCCAGTACGTCAGCAGCGTCTTGCGGACGACTTCCTGGATGGTGGAGTGGCCCACCCGGCGGGCGGCCCAGGGTGAGCCGCCGGCGGCCATGAACCAGCGGACCGCGTCGGCGCCGTGCTGGTCCATGAGCGGGATCGGCTGGAGGGTGTTGCCCAGGTGCTTGGACATCTTCCGGCCGTCCTCGGCGAGGATGTGGCCGAGGCAGACCACGTTCTCGTACGAGGACTTGTCGAAGACGAGGGTGCCGACCGCCATCAGGGTGTAGAACCAGCCACGGGTCTGGTCGATGGCCTCGGAGATGAACTGCGCCGGGTAGCGCTTCTCGAACAGCTCCTTGTTGCGGTACGGGTAGCCCCACTGCGCGAACGGCATCGAGCCCGAGTCGTACCAGGCGTCGATGACCTCCGGGACGCGGGTCGCGGTGCCCTGGCAGGTCGGGCAGGGGAAGGTGACCGCGTCGATGAACGGGCGGTGCGGGTCCAGGTCGGACTGGTCGGTGCCGGTCAGCTCGGTCAGCTCGGCGAGCGAGCCGACGCAGGTGAGGTGGTCCTCCTCGCAGCGCCAGATGGGCAGCGGGGTGCCCCAGTAGCGGTTGCGGGACAGCGCCCAGTCGATGTTGTTGTTGAGCCAGTCGCCGAAGCGGCCGTGCTTGACCGACTCGGGGAACCAGTTGGTGTTCTCGTTCTCCCGGAGCAGGGCGTCCTTGATCGCGGTGGTGCGGATGTACCACGACGGCTGGGCGTAGTAGAGCAGCGCGGTGTGGCAACGCCAGCAGTGCGGGTAGCTGTGCTCGTACGCGACGTGCCGGAAGAGGAGACCGCGGGCGTCCAGGTCGGCGACCAGCGTCTCGTCGGCCTTCTTGAAGAACTGGCCGCCGATCAGGGCCAGTTGCTCCTCGAAGGTGCCGTCCGGGCGGACCGGGTTGATCACCGGCAGCTCATACGCCTTGCAGGTCCTGAGGTCGTCCTCACCGAAGGCCGGGGCCTGGTGGACGAGGCCGGTGCCGTCGTCGGTGGTGACGTACTCGGCGTTGACGACGATGTTGGCGCCCTCGAGCTCGACGAGGCCGAAGGGGCGCTCGTAGGCCCAGCGCTCCATCTCGCGGCCGGTGAACGACTCGCCGGTCGCGGTCCAGCCCTCACCGAGCGCCTTCTCCAGCAGCGGCTCGGCGACGACCAGCTGCTCGGTGCCGTCGGTGGCGACGACGTAGGTGACGTCGGGGTGCGCGGCGACGGCGGTGTTGGAGACCAGGGTCCAGGGGGTGGTCGTCCAGATGAGCAGCGCGGCCCGGCCGGCCAGCGGGCCGGAGGTCAGCGGCAGGCGGACGAAGACCGAGGGGTCGACGACGTTCTCGTAGCCCTGGGCCAGCTCGTGGTCCGACAGGCCGGTGCCACAGCGCGGGCACCAGGGGGCGACGCGGTGGTCCTGGACCAGCAGGCCCTTGCCGAAGATCTCCTTCAGCGACCACCACACCGACTCGATGTAGTCGGGGTCCATCGTGCGGTACGGGGCGTCCAGGTCGGTCCAGTAGCCCATACGGGTCGTGAGCTCGGCGAAGGCGTCGGTGTGGCGGGTCACCGACTCCCGGCACTTGGCGTTGAACTCGGCGATGCCGTACGCCTCGATGTCCTTCTTGCCGCTGAAGCCCAGCTCCTTCTCCACGGCCAGCTCGACCGGGAGGCCGTGGCAGTCCCAGCCGGCCTTGCGGTCGACGTGGTAGCCCTGCATCGTGCGGAACCGGGGGAAGACGTCCTTGAAGACGCGCGCCTCGATGTGGTGCGCGCCGGGCATGCCGTTGGCGGTCGGGGGGCCCTCGTAGAAGACCCACTCGGGCCGTCCCTCGGACTGCTGGAGGGTGCGGGCGAAGACCTTCTGCTCCTGCCAGAACTCGAGCACGGCGTGCTCAAGGGCGGGGAGGTCTACCTGGGCGGGTACCTGGCGGTACTGGGGCTGCGGACTCATCGGGGGCTTCCTCCGGCGGACACCTGCTGCGTTCTCCGTCCGGAGGGACGAGAGCCATGGCTCCCGCGGTACCACCCTCCTTGGCGGTGCCACTGCACCGCCCCCTCATTGGGGTCGCGCTGCCGGTTCTACTCACCCGTGGGCTTTCTTCCGGCGGCTCCGGGGTGATCTTCACGTCGTGCACGCCCCCGGGCTTCCACCGTCCCCGGGTCGCTGCTGGCTGCGTACGGCGCTACTCGTCCCGTCAATGCCTCTCGCTGGGCCCAGTGTACGGGGCGGGGCCGACAGCGGCCGACCGGATTTCGGCGGCCGGGGCGGAGTCCGGCGCGGGGCGCCGTACGGGCGGTGGTCCGGACCGTCGCCGCGCCGCGCTCCCGGCCCGCGCGATGACCCGAATGGCCAGCGGCCCGCCACCCCTCCCACGGGCGGATTCGCCCCGCCGGGAAGCGGGCACAACCGAGACGAACCGCCCTTCCGGGCCAGGCACCGGGGAGCGCAGGGCGGTGCGTCCCGTTGCCGCGTGGCGGGCGGCGATTTATCGTTCCCGTCACGATTCGCGAACAAAGTCACATATGTGAAGGGGTCGCGGCCATGGTGGCGAAAAAGACCGCCGCGGAGAAGAGCACGACGCCTGCCGACGAGGCCGACGCGAAGCAGCCTCCGGCGAAGAGGACAGCTCCGAAGAAGGCCGCGGCCAAGAAGCCGGCGGCCGGTACGGCCACGCCGGAAAAGGCGACGGCCCGGAAGGCGGCGCCGAAGCGGGCCGCCACGAAGAAGACGGCGGCGAAGAAGACGGTGGTGAAGAAGACGGCGGCGAAGAAGGCCGCGAAGAAGGCTCCGGCCAAAAAGGCCGCGGTGCCCGCTAAGAAGACGGGAGCCAAGACGGTGGTGGCGAAGAAGACTGCGGCCGCATCGGCCACGGCACACGGCGAGGACTCCGCGGTGCCCATGGCCCGGGTGGCCGCGGCGCCGGGGGAGCTCGCCGTACGGCCCGGCGAGGACCCGTGGACGCCGGCGGAGGTCGCCGCGGCCCGGACCGAGCTGATGGACGAGACGTCCCGGCTGCGGCTGGAGATCGTCTCGGCCGAGGACGCCATCGCCGGGCTGATGCGTGACTCCGGGGACGGTGCGGGCGACGACGAGGCCGACACCGGCAGCAAGAACATCACCCGCGAACACGAACTGGCGCTCGCCTCCAATGCCCGCGAGATGCTCCACCAGACCGAACGGGCCCTCGGGCGGCTGGACGCGGGCACCTATGGGCTGTGCGAGAACTGCGGCAACCCCATCGGCAAGGCGCGGATGCAGGCCTTCCCGCGCGCCACGCTGTGCGTGGAGTGCAAGCAGCAGCAGGAGCGCCGCTGAGGAGCCGGCCGGCCGGTGGCGCGGACGGCACCCGTGTCGCCCGCGCCCGCAGGGGTGTGCCGTACTCTCGTGGTTCAGCCGGGCACGGCCCGGCCGGGGACACAACGGGCTGAGGGACTCACACGTGGCAGAGGCGGAACGCATCACCGGTACGCCGGAACCCGAGCCGGGTACCGGAGCGGATCCCACGACGGGGTCCGAAGGGGGAGGTCCGGTGCGGGCGGAGGAGAGCAAGGGCCGCGGTCAGCGGCGGATCGTCGCGCTGCTGCTGGTCGCGCTCGTCGTCTACCTGCTCGACCTGGGCAGCAAGCTCCTCGTGGTCGCGAAGCTGGAGCACCATGCGCCCATCGAGGTGATCGGGACGCTGCTGCGGTTCACGGTGATCCGCAACCGCGGCGCCGCGTTCGGCATGGGCGAGGCCCTGACGATCTTCCTCACCATCATCGCCGCGGCCGTGATCCTGGTGATCTTCCGGATCGCCCGCAAGCTCTACAGCCTGCCCTGGGCGATCGCGCTCGGGCTGCTGCTCGGCGGTGCCTTCGGCAACCTCACCGACCGGATCTTCCGCGCGCCGGGCGTCTTCGAGGGCGCGGTGGTCGACTTCATCGCACCGGCGCACTTCGCGGTCTTCAACCTCGCCGACTCCGCGATCGTCTGCGGCGGCGTGCTGATCGTGATCCTGTCCTTCCGGGGGCTGGACCCCGACGGGACCGTGCACAAGGACTGAGACCCCGCGGCGGGGCCGGCCGGGGCGGCAGCCGTTGGCGGTGCCGGCCGACGGGCTCCCGGGGCCGGGCCCCGGCCCCGGGCAGGACACCATGGCGGGACTGCCATACTCGTGGGGTGAGCACCATTCCCGAGATCCGCACCCTGCCCGTACCGGACGGCCTGGAGGGCGAGCGCGTCGACGCCGCGCTGGCCCGGATGTTCGGCTTCTCCCGTACGAAGGCGGCCGAACTCGCCGCCGCCGGAAAGGTCCGGGTCGACGGATCCGAGGTGATGAAGTCGGAGCGGGTGCACGGCGGCGCGTGGCTGGAGGTCGAGATGCCGCAGGCCGCGCCGCCCGTCGAGATCGTCGCCGAGCCCGTCGAGGGCATGGAGATCGTCCATGACGACGACGACATCGTGGTGATCATGAAGCCCGTCGGGGTCGCCGCCCACCCGAGCCCCGGCTGGAGCGGAACCACCGTCATCGGCGGTCTGGCCGCGGCCGGCTACCGCATCTCCACCTCCGGCGCCGCCGAGCGCCAGGGCATCGTGCACCGCCTCGACGTCGGCACCTCCGGCCTGATGGTGGTCGCCAAGTCCGAGCGCGCCTACACCCTGCTCAAGCAGCAGTTCCGCGAGCGGACCGTCGACAAGCGCTACCACTCCCTGGTCCAGGGCCACCCGGACCCGATGAGCGGCACCATCGACGCCCCCATCGGCCGTCACCCCCAGCACGACTACAAGTGGGCGGTCACCGCCGAGGGCAAGCCGTCGGTCACGCACTACGACCTGATCGAGGCGTTCCGGGCGGCCAGCCTGCTCGACATCAAGCTGGAGACCGGCCGCACCCACCAGATCCGGGTGCACATGGCCGCCCACCGCCACCCCTGCGTCGGCGATCTGACCTACGGCGCCGACCCCACCCTCGCCAAGCGGCTGGGCGTCGGCCGGCAGTGGCTGCACGCGGTCCGGCTGGGCTTCGAGCACCCCTCGGACGGCCGCTGGGTCGAGTTCGAGAGCGGCTACCCGGACGATCTTCAGCGCGCCCTGGACACCGTCCGGGCCGAGAGCGGCTGACGCAGCGGCCTGCGGGGCACCGGCACCGCGGGCCACCGGCGGCTTCATGGCAGGCTGGGGGCGGAACATGACCGGATCCGACCCCGGAGCGTCGCCACCGTGGACCAGCTGGCTCTGATGTTCGTCCTGCTGCTCGGAGCCGTGGTCATGGTTCCGGTCGGCGACCGGCTGGGGCTCCCGTCACCGGTGCTGATGACGCTCGCCGGCGCCGTCCTGGCGCTGCTGCCGTTCGTGCCCAACGTCGAGGTGCCGCCCGAGTTCATCCTGCCGGTGGTGCTGCCGCCGCTGCTCTACGCGGCCGTCCAGCGCACCTCCTGGCGGCAGTTCACCGCCAACCTCCGGCCGATCTTCCTGCTCGCCGTGGCGCTGGTCTTCGCGACCACCGCCGCGGTCGCGGCGGTCGCCCAGGCGGTGGTGCCCGGGATGCCGGTGGCCGCGGCGGTGGTGCTCGGCGCGCTGGTGGCACCGCCCGACCCGGTCGCCGCGACCGCCGTCGCCGGCAAGCTCGGGCTGCCCCGCCGGCTGGTCTCCATCCTGGAGGGCGAGGGGCTGTTCAACGACGTCACCGCGATCGTGCTCTACCACGTCGCCCTCGCCGCGGCCATCAGCGGCAGCTTCTCGGTGTCCGCCGCGATCGGCTCGCTGGTGCTGTCCGCCGTGGTGGCTATAGCGGTCGGCCTGCTGCTCGGCTGGGTCACCAACAAGCTGATGGGGCTGCTCGGTGACCCGACGCTCCAGATCGGCCTGACGCTGCTGGTGCCGTTCGTCGCCTATGTCCTGGCCGAGGAGTTCCACGGGTCCGGGGTGCTCGCGGTGCTTACCTGCGCGCTGTTCCTGGCCGAATACGCGGTCGACGCGGACGATGTGATGGGCCGGCTGGCCGGCTACACCTTCTGGGAGGTCGTCGACACCCTCGTCACCGGTGTCGCCTTCGGGCTGATCGGGCTGGAGCTGCACAACATCTTCGGGGCCGCCTCGCACCGCTGGGGCCAGCTGCTCGGCGCCGGCGCCGCCGTCGTCGGGGTGGTCGTCGGCGTCCGGCTGCTGTGGCTGCTGCCCGCCGCCTGGCTGGCCAAGCGGATGCACAAGCTCCGCGACTACGACGAGGAGATCCCGATGAGCTGGCGGGAGACGCTCATCATGTGGTGGTCGGGGATGCGCGGGGTGGCCTCCGTGGCGCTGGCGCTGGCCATCCCCTTCAGCATCGACGGCGGGAACGGCTTCCCCGCCCGCGACGACATCCTCTTCATCGCCTTCGCGGTGGTGCTCAGCACCCTCCTCGTCCAGGGCCTCACCCTGCCCTGGCTGGTGCGCAGGCTGCGGGTGCGGGCCGACACCGACGCCGTCGACGCGCTGGAGCGGGAGCTGGCGCTCCGGGTGATCAAGGCGTCCAAGCGGCGGCTGAAGGAGATCCTGGAGGTCGAGGAGCTGCCCGACGAGGTCAGCGACCAGCTGGCGCGCCGGGCGTACGACCTGGGCGCCCGGATCGCGCCGGACATCGTCGACGACGAGCGGCGCGAGCTGTTCGAGAAGCGCATCCAACGGATGAAGAAGGTGCAGCGGATCCAGGGCGAGATGCTCTCGGCCGCCCGGCACGAGGTGCTGGCCGCGCGCAGCGAGCCGGGCGCGGACCCGGAGATCGTCGACCGGGTGCTGCGCCATCTGGACGTGCGCAGTCTGCGGCACACACCCTGACGCCGGGCGGGCCGGCCTCCTACTCCTTCGACAGCCGCCGGGCGTCCGGCTCCTCGCCATGGCGGGCCTCCGGGACCCCGAGCGGGGCCGGCGCGGTGCTGATCCGCGGCAGCGCGTAGGCATGCTCGGTCCGCAGCCACTCCAGCATCCGCTCGCGGACCTCGCAGCGCACCGTCCAGAGGGTGTCCGCGTCCCGCGCGGTGACCAGCGCCCGCACCACGATCGTGGACGGGGTGGTGTCGGTGACGACCAGGCTCCAGGACCTGCCGTCCCAGTCCGGGCACTCCTGGAGGGTTTCGAGCAGCCGCTGGCGCATCTTCTCCACCGGCGCGCTGTGGTCGAGGTGGAAGAAGACCGTGCCGGTCATCTGTGCCCCGCCGCGCGACCAGTTCTCGAACGGCTTGCCGGTGAAGTACGACACCGGCATGGTGATCCGGCGCTCGTCCCAGGTCCGTACGGTCAGCGAGGTCAGGGTGATCTCCTCGACGGTGCCCCACTCGCCGTCCACGACGACGGTGTCCCCGATGCGCACCATGTCACCGAAGGCGATCTGGAGCCCCGCGAAGAGGTTGCCGAGGGTGGACTGGGCGGCGATACCGGCGACGATGCCGAGCAGGCCGGCAGACGCCAGCATGGACGTGCCGACCGCCCGCATGGCCGGGAACGTCAGCAGCATCGAGGCGGCCGCGACGACGATCACCACGGCCGTCACCACCCGCTGGATCAGCGTCACCTGGGTCCGCACCCGCCGCACCCGTGCCGCGTCCCGGCCGCTGGCTGCATAGCGCGAGTACGAGGACTCGACGATCGCCGCCGCGGCCCGGACCGCCAGCCAGGCGGTGGCCGCGATCAGGACCAGGGTCAGCGCCTGGCCGACGCCCGCCTCGTGGTCCGCGGCGATCTTCAGCCCCGCCTCGTCGAACGAGCCGCGCAGCAGCGCGGTGCACAGGGCCACCCGCAGTGGTATCCGGCAGCGCCGCAGCAGCCCCCACAAGGGGGTTTCGGGATGGGCGGCGTCGATCCGGCGCAGTCCGCGATCGGTGAGCCAGACCAGGATGAGCGTGAGCAGGACCGCGCCGCCGATGACGGCGACCGGACGCAGGACGTCCTCCAATGACACGGGACTCCTCCTCCGTGGGGTGCGAGCGGCTGTGGTGTGCGGGTACCCGGTCCCCACGACGGTAGCTGGCAGGATGGGGCGAGAACGATCCGACTCCAGGGAAGTGATGTCAGTGCCGGCCTCCGCCGAGTCCCCGACCAGCGGGCTTTCGACGATTGTGCTGTTTCATTCGGTATGCGGGCTTCGTCCCGCGGTGCACGCCGCGGCGGACCGGCTGCGGGCCGCGGGACACGAGGTGATCGTCCCCGATCTGTTCGACGGACGGACCGCGGAATCGGTAGCGGACGGCATGGTCATCAAGGACGAGATCGGCAAGGAGGAGCTGCTCAAGCGGGCCATCACGGCCGTGGCGCCGTACTCCGACCGCGGGCTGGTCTACGCCGGCTTCTCCTTCGGCGGCTCGGTCGCCCAGAACCTCGCGCTGGGCGACGAGAAGACCCGCGGGCTGCTCCTGCTGCACGGCACCTCGGACATCGCGGAGGACACCACCGCCGACGATCTGCCGGTGCAGCTGCATGTCGCCGACCCGGACCCGTACGAGCCGCACGACTGGCTGAACGCCTGGTATCTCCAGATGCGCCGGGCCGGCGCGGACGTAGAGGTCTTCCGCTACGCCGGCGCCGGCCACCTGTTCACCGATCCCGGGCTGCCCGACTACGACGCGGAGGCCGCGGAGCGCACCTGGAAGGTGGCGCTGGGCTTCCTCGCCGGGCTGTGAACCGGGCGGCCGGCGCCGCGCGGGACGTGCGCCGTCAGCCGGCCGGCTGGTCCGCCCGCTCCATCTGCTGGGTGCCGGACCGGGTGCGGTAGGAGCGCAGCAGCTCGCTGGTGGCCTGCGGGTCGGTCCGGTCGGAGACCCCGAAGTAGTCCATCTGCGTCCGCTCGGCGTTGACGTCCAGGACCCCGTAGCCGTGGGAGTCCATGTCCAGCCATTTCACATGCCGGTTGGCGGCCTTGAGGGCGGCGACCCCGGCCAGCGAGATCGTGTGCGGGGCGACATGCAGGAAGTCGTCCACGTTGTCGGAGGTGACGGAGGTGACCACGAACTCCGTCGCCACCGGCCGGTCGGCGGGGTAGGTCGCCGCCTGGAGCGGGACATCGTTGGCCCAGGCCATGTGGATGTCGCCGGTCAGGAACACGGTGTTGTCGATGCCGCGGTCGCTGAGGTGGCTCAGCAGCTCGCGCCGGTCATCGGTGTAGCCGTCCCACTGGTCGGTGTTGATCGCCAGGCCCTCCTTGGGTATCCCGAGGATGTCGGCGAGCGGGCCGAGCAGCTTCGCCGGGACGGCGCCGAAGGCGACCTGCGAGATCATCACCGAGGTGCCGACCAGCCGCCAGGCGGTGTCCGAGCGCTCCAGCCCGGCCTTGAGCCAGTCCAGCTGGGCCCGCCCGGTGAGCGTACGGCTCGGGTCGTCGACCGCGCCGCTGCCCGGCTTGGCCTGCTCGTCGCGGAACGACCGCAGATCCAGCAGATGCAGATCGGCGAGGGTGCCGAAGCGCAGCCTGCGGTAGGTGGTGCCGGCCGTCGAGGGGCGCACCGGCATCCACTCGAAGTACGCCTGCTTCGCGGCGGCCATCCGCGCGGACCAGGGGCCCTCGGTCTCCGGCGTGTGGTTCGTCGCGCCGCCCTTCCAGGCGTTGTCGGCGAACTCGTGGTCGTCCCACATGGCGATGACCGGGTGCGTGGCGTGCATGGACAGCGCGTCCGGGTCGGTCTTGTGGACGCCGTGCCGGATGCGGTAGTCGGCGAGCGTCAGCAGCTCGTGGGCGGGGGAGTGCGGGCGGACGACGTACTTGAACTCCGGGTACTCGCCGGACTTGTACTCGTAGAGGTAGTCGCCGAGGTGCAGCACCGCGTCCAGGTCGGCGCGGGCGGCCAGGTGCCGGTACGGGGAGAAGTAGCCGGACTCCCAGTTGGCGCAGGAGACCACACCGAAGCGGACGTTGCCGGCGGCGGAGTCATGGGCCGGGGCGGTGCGGGTCCGGCCGACGGGGGAGTGCTGCCCGCCGGCGGTGAAGCGGTAGAAGTAGTGGGTGGCCGGCTTCAGGCCGCGGACGTCCGCCTTGACGGTGTGGTCGGCGGCGGCCGAGGCGGTCAGGCTTCCCCGGGCGACGACGGACGCGAAGTCCTTGTCGGTCGCCACCTGCCAGCTCACCTCGGTGGCCGGCCCCCGGCCGGATCCGGGGGTGGCCGCCGGGGTCGGCGTGACCCGGGTCCACAGCAGGACGCCGTCCGGGAGCGGGTCACCGGAGGCGACGCCGTGCCGGAAGAACGGGTCCTGGCCGGCGGCCTCTTGGGCGTGCGCGGTGGTGGCGCCGGCGAACGGCAGAAGTGCGGCGGTGGCGGCTACTGCCGTAACGGCAGTGCGGCGCGAGATCTGGTCATGATCGGTCACGGCCGCTCACCCTACTGGCCGGTAAGCGGGCCCGGGAGGGCGAATTCGCGGGAACTCCGAGAATTCGCCCGCCCGTTGTCCGAAAGGCACTCAGCGGGAGGCCGTGGGGTCCTTTTCGCCCTCGCGAATGCCGTTCTGGCCGCCATCGCCCTTGCTGTCGCCCTTGCCCGGGTCCGGCTTCCCGGAGCCCTTCGCCGGGCCGAACTCCTTGTCGATCATCTTCTTGAAGTTGGCCTGGGCGAGCTGGTTGTACTGCGCCTGCGTCATCTGCTGCTGTGGCACCTGGGGGATCGTCAGCTTCTTGTCGCCGTGCATGAAGGTGGGCGTACCCCGGACGCCCTTACGGCCGAACAGCGCGGTCATGTCCATCACCCAGCGGTCGTAGGTGCCCTCCTTCACCGCCGTCTCGAACGCCTTGTTGTTCTTCAGCTCCGGCACCGTGGCGGCGACCTTGAGCAGTTCGGCGTCCTTGGCGTAGGTGTCCACCTGCTCCTCGGGGTGGAACTTGGTGGAGTACAGCGCCTTCTTGTACTTCAGGAACGCCTCCGGGCTGACGTTCAGCGCCGCACCGAGCGCGCTCAGCGCGTTCTTCGAGCCCTCGCCGCCGGCCGGTGAGTCGTCGATGAAGGTGTACATCGAGAAGCGGACCCGGTAGCGGCCGTCCTCGATGTCCTTCAGCAGCGCCTCGCCGCTGCTCTGCTCGAAGGACGCGCACGCCGGGCAGCGGACGTCCTCGAAGACCTCCAGGGTCTCCTTGGCGTTCTTGTCACCTATCAGGATCTCGGTGCCGTTCTTGCCCTGGGTGTGGGCGGGCGCGACGGGCTTGGCCTCTTTGGCGGCCTCCCAGCCGGTGGGCTCGTTGGCCTTCATCACCATGAAGCCGATGCCGCCGGCCACGGCCAGGACACCGACCACGGCCCCGGCCACGAAGAGTTGACGGCGCAGCTTCTCCTTCTTCTGCTGGCGCTCGCGCTCGGCCCGGATGCGCTCACGGGCGGCGGCCTTGTTGGCCTGGTTGTTGCGGTTGCTCATGGGGGGTTCCGTCTCTCAAGGGTGGGGTTGCTGCTGCGGACTGGTCAGACGGCGGCCGCGGCGGGCGGGCCGCGGCGCAGGACGCAGTGCACCAGGAGAGGGAGCGGGCGGGCGGCCGGCGGAGGCGGCGGGCGCAGGCGCCGACGGGGCGGCGGGAACACGGTGGTGACCACCGCGGCCGCGGTCCGCAGTGGGCGGAAGGCGCCGGCCGCGGCGGCGCGCAGCAGGGCGTCCAGGGCGGCGTCCCCGCGGTGCAGCCAGCCGGCGGCGAGCAGGCCGACGGCGACATGGGCAGCGAGCAGCAGCCAGGGGGCGGCCGGCGGCACCGGCGGCAGCGGCGTGCCCGTGTGGGCGGCGAGGCGGGCGAGCGGAGTGCCCAACTCGCCGCCCGCGCACAGCAGATCGACGCCGACCGAGCGCAGCGGGCCGGTGACCGGGCCGCCGGCTCCGCCGTAACAGGTGTGCTGTCCGGCGGTGAAGACGGTGTCGGCGGTCAGCTCCAGGGGCACCAGCAGTGCGGCGATCCGGCCGTAGCCGCGCTCCCGTCCGGTCAGTGCGTAGGCCGCGGCGAAGACGCCGGCGCAGATCGCGGCGACCGACGCGGGCGGCAACGGGGCGTGGGAGAGCAGGACATGGGAGGTCGCGGACAGGGTGGTGCACAGCGCGGTGAACAACGCCGCCCGCACCGCCCGGAGCTGGACCCCCGGCGCGGCCGCCGGCCGGGTCCCGGGACGCCCTCCCGTCGCCTGCACGTTCGGGAGTCTGCCATGTGCACGGCACCGGCACGGGTCAAGATTTGGCATCGGCCGGCGCGCACGGAGCGCGCCGGCCGGGGGAGCCGGGGACCGGCCGGCACGACCGGCCCCCGCCTACGTCACTTCTTCAGGGCCTTGTCCACCGCGGAGTTGAAGGCGGCCACGCTGGACGGTGCCGACGTGCCCTGCGGGGTCTTCGTGCCGAGCACCGTGCCGTTGAGCTTGATCGTCGGGGTGCTCTTGACGTCCTTGACGGAGTCGAAGGCCTTGGACACCCCCAGCGCCCAGCGGTCGTACGTACCGGACTTGACGGCCTTCTGGAAGGCGGCGTTCCCCTTCAGCGCCGGGACGGTGTCGGCGACCTTGATCAGGTAGCTGTCGTCGGCGAACTTGTCCGGCCCGGTCTCGTCCGGGTGGAACTCCTTCGAGTACAGCGCGTACTTGTACTTCAGGAAGGCGTCGGGGCTGACGTTCAGGGAGGCGCCCAGCGCGCTGAGCGCGTTCTTGGAGCCGGTGCCCTGGAGGTTGTTGTCGAGGAACGTGCCCAGGTGGTACGAGGCCTTGTACTTGCCGTCCTGGATGTCCTTCTCGATGGTGGCGCCGGCGGTCTGCTCGAAGGCGGCGCAGCCGGGGCAGCGCGGGTCCTCGAAGAGCTCCAGGGTGTTCTTGGCGTCCTTCTTGCCGACGACGATCGTGGTGCCGTCGGTGCCGCTGGTGTTGGCGGGCTTGACCAGCGGGCCGCTCGCCGCGTCGTCACCCGAGCCGGCCACGGCCACCGCGATGCCGCCGGCTATCGCCAGGACACCGACGATCGCACCGCCGACGGTCAGCTGCCGGCGGAGCCGGTCCTTCTTCGCCTGCCGCTCGCGCTCGGCGCGCAGCCGCTCGCGGGCTGCCTGCTTGTTGGCCTGGTTGTTGCGATTGCTCATGACTGTTCCTGCTCTGTGCGATCCGTGGGAAGGGGTGGGTGCGGTGTGCCTATGCGGCGAGCGCGCAGGGCGGCCCACGGCGGACGACACAGTGCACGAGCAGGGGGGTGGCGCGGGCGGGAGACCCGGACCGTACGGGAGCGGGCGCCGGGCGGCGCGGGGCGGCGGTGGCGCCGATGACCGCGACGGCGAGGAGTAGCGGGCGGAAGGCGAAGCCGGCCACCGCGCCCAGCAGCCGGCCCAGCGCGGCCTCACCGCGGCGCAGCCAGCCCGCGGCCAGCAGCCCGACCAGCAGATGCGCCGCCAGCAGGACGAGCCAGCTGCTGACCGGCCCGGCCTGGTCCTCGGGCAGCCGCGTCAGCGGTCCGCCGACCGGGCCGCCGCCGCACAGCAGATCCACGCCGAGCGAGCGCAGCGGGCCGGCGACCGGGCCGCCGGCCGCGCCGTAACAGGCGTGCTGACCGAGGCTGAAGACCAGATCGGCGGTGAGCTCCAGGGGGACCAGCAGCGCCGCGATGCGCCAGTAGCCGCGCTCCCGGCCGGCCAGCGCGTAGGCGAGGAGGAATACGGGGGTGGCGATCGCGGCGACGGTGGTCAGCGGCAGCGGCATACGGGACAGCAGCACATGGGACGCCGCGGACAGCGAGACGCACAGCGCCGTGAAGAGCGCCGCGCGCAGAGCCCGCAGGTGAGGTGCCGAAACGTCCATTGCAGCCGAGTGTGCCATGACCGGGGATAAGGGGTGCTTAAGAGGGCCCGAAGCCGTACGCACCGGGCGATACGGTGCGTACGGGGTGACTCGGGCCCGTGCTCCCTACAGGCCGGGGATCCGGCCGTTGCGGAAGAGGTCCACGAAGATCTGGTGGTCGGCGCGGGCGCGGGCGCCGTAGGAGTGCGCGAAGTCCACCAGCAGCGCCGCGAAGCCCTCCTCGTCGGCCGCGATGGCCGCGTCGATGGCGCGCTCCGTGGAGAACGGGACCAGGGAGTGGCCGCTCTCGTCGTCCGCGGCGGCGTGCATGGTCGCGGTGGCCCGGCCCAGGTCGGCCACCACGGCCGCGATCTCGTCCGGGTCGTCGATGTCGGACCAGTCCAGGTCGACCGCGTACGGCGAGATCTCGGCGACCAGCTGGCCCGCGCCGTCGAGCTCGGTCCAGCCCAGCCACGGGTCGGCGTGGTCCTGGAGGGCGCGCTGCGAGATCACTGTGCGGTGGCCCTCGTGCTGGAAGTAGCCGCGGACCGTGGGGTCGGTGATGTGCCGGGAGACGGCCGGGGTCTGCGCCTGCTTCATGTAGATCACGACATCGTTCTCCAGGGCGTCGCTGTTGCCCTCCAGAAGGATGTTGTACGACGGCAGACCGGCCGAGCCGATGCCGATGCCGCGCCGGCCCACCACGTCCTTGACGCGGTAGGAGTCCGGGCGGTCCAGGCTCGACTCCGGCAGCGTCTCCAGATAGCCGTCGAAGGCGGCGAGGACCTTGTAGCGGGTCGCCGCGTCCAGCTCGACGCTGCCGCCGCCCGCCGCGAAGCGCCGCTCGAAGTCGCGGATCTCGGTCATCGAGTCCAGCAGCCCGAACCGGGTCAGCGAGCGGGCGTCGCGCAGCGCGTCCAGCAGCGGGCCCTCGGCGGTGTCCAGCGTGAAGGGCGGCAGCTCGTCCTTGTCGGAGCTCTTCGTCCCGGAGGCCAGTGCGTGGACGCGCTCCCGGTAGGCGGCGGCGTAGGTGCGCACGAGGTCGGTGATCTGCTTGTCGCTGAGCGCCTTGGCGTAGCCGATCAGCGCGACCGAGGCGGCGAACCGCTTCAGGTCCCAGGTGAACGGGCCGACGTAGGCCTCGTCGAAGTCATTGACGTTGAAGATCAGCCGGCCCGTGGCGTCCATGTACGTGCCGAAATTCTCGGCGTGCAGATCGCCGTGGATCCACACCCGGGCGGTCCGCTCGTCCAGATACGGGCCGCTGTCCTTGCCGCCGCCGTCCTGGGTGGCGAACGCCTCCATGTCCCGGTAGAACAGGCAGGCCGTGCCTCGGTAGAAGGCGAACGCGGAGGCGGCCATCTTCCGGAATTTCACGCGGAAGGCCGCGGGGTCGGCGGCGAGCAGCTCTCCGAAGGCGGTGTCGAAAACGGCGAGGATCTCCTCGCCGCGCTGCGCGGCGTCCTGCGCCGGGGCGTGCTGGGACGGCATCGCTGGGTGCCTCCTGAGGTGCGGAACGGTACGGGATCCGTGGCGGATCCCCCGGCGGTGGGCCGGGGGAGGATCTGCCACTGACAACGCGCGAGGCTACTCGTCGGTGCCCGTCGATTGTCACCGGGGAGCCGTAGACTTCGAGACCACCATCCGCCCCTCCCGGTCCTGCCGGGAAGGTGCCCCCGCCGACCGTTTTCCCGGAGGTCCTCCGCCGTGGCAGCCTCGTCCAGGCCCCCCTTCACGCACCTGCATGTCCACACCCAGTACTCACTGCTGGACGGTGCGGCGCGGCTGTCGGACATGTTCAAGGCGTGCAACGAGATGGACATGACGCATATCGCCATGTCCGACCACGGCAACCTCCACGGCGCCTACGACTTCTTCCACTCGGCGCAGAAGGCCGGGGTGACGCCGATCATCGGCATCGAGGCCTATGTGGCCCCGGAGTCGCGGCGCAACAAGCGCAAGATCCAGTGGGGCCAGCCGCACCAGAAGCGCGATGACGTCTCCGGTTCCGGTGGTTACACCCACAAGACGATCTGGGCGGCCGACAAGACCGGTCTGCACAACCTCTTCCGGCTGTCCTCGGACGCGTACGCCGAGGGCTGGCTGACGAAGTGGCCGCGGATGGACAAGGAGACCATCGCCCAGTGGTCCGAGGGCCTGATCGCCTCCACCGGCTGCCCCTCGGGTGAGCTCCAGACCCGGCTGCGGCTCGGCCAGTTCGACGAGGCGCTGAAGTCCGCGTCCGAATACCAGGACATCTTCGGCAAGGACCGGTATTTCCTGGAGCTGATGGACCACGGCATCGAGATCGAACGCCGGGTCCGCGACGGCCTCCTGGAGATCGGCAAGAAGCTCGGCATCCCCCCGCTGGTCACCAACGACTCGCACTACACCTACGCCCACGAGTCCACCGCGCACGACGCCCTGCTCTGCATCCAGACCGGCAAGAACCTCTCCGACCCGGACCGCTTCCGCTTCGACGGCACCGGCTACTACCTCAAGTCCACGGACGAGATGTACGCCATCGACTCCTCGGACGCCTGGCAGCAGGGCTGCGCCAACACCTTCCTGGTGGCCGAGCAGATCGACACCAGCGGGATGTTCGAGAAGCGCGACCTGATGCCGAAGTTCGACATCCCGGAGGGCTTCACCGAGGTCACCTGGTTCCAGGAGGAGGTCCGGGTCGGCATGCAGCGCCGCTTCCCGGACGGGGTCCCCGAGGACCGGCAGAAGCAGGCCGAGTACGAGATGGACATCATCATCCAGATGGGGTTCCCCGGCTACTTCCTCGTCGTCGCCGACTTCATCATGTGGGCCAAGAACAACGGCATCGCGGTGGGCCCCGGCCGTGGCTCCGCGGCCGGCTCGATCGTGGCGTACGCGATGGGCATCACCGACCTCGACCCGATCACGCACGGACTGATCTTCGAGCGGTTCCTCAACCCCGAGCGCGTCTCCATGCCCGATGTCGACATCGACTTCGACGAGCGCAGGCGCGTCGAAGTCATCCGGTATGTCACGGAAAAGTACGGCGCCGACAAGGTCGCCATGATCGGCACCTACGGCAAGATCAAGGCCAAGAACGCCATCAAGGACTCGGCCCGCGTGCTGGGTTACCCCTACGCCATGGGCGACCGCCTCACCAAGGCCATGCCCGCCGACGTCCTCGGCAAGGGCATCGACCTCTCCGGTATCACCGACCCCCAGCACCCGCGCTACAGCGAGGCGGGCGAGATCCGGGGGATGTACGAGAACGAACCGGACGTGAAGAAGGTCATCGACACCGCCAAGGGCGTCGAGGGCCTGGTCCGGCAGATGGGTGTGCACGCGGCCGGCGTGATCATGTCCAGCGAACCCATCGTCGACCACGCCCCGGTCTGGGTGCGGCACACCGACAACGTCACCATCACGCAGTGGGATTACCCCCAGTGCGAGTCGCTCGGCCTGCTGAAGATGGACTTCCTGGGCCTGCGCAACCTCACCATCATGGACGACGCCGTCAAGATGGTGAAGAAGAACAAGGGCGTCGAGCTGGAGATGCTCTCCATCCCGCTGGACGACCCCAAGACCTACGAGATGCTCTGCCGCGGTGACACGCTCGGCGTCTTCCAGTTCGACGGCGGCCCGATGCGCTCGCTGCTGCGGCTGATGAAACCCGACAACTTCGAGGACATTTCCGCCGTCTCGGCCCTGTACCGCCCGGGCCCGATGGGCATGGACTCGCACACCAACTACGCGCTGCGCAAGAACGGCCTCCAGGAGATCACCCCGATCCACAAGGAGCTGGAGGAGCCGCTCAAGGAGGTCCTGGGCCTCACCTACGGCCTGATCGTCTACCAGGAGCAGGTGCAGAAGGCCGCCCAGATCATCGCCGGGTACTCCCTCGGTGAGGCCGACATCCTCCGCCGCGTCATGGGCAAGAAGAAGCCCGAGGAGCTGGCGAAGAACTTTGTGCTCTTCCAGGAGGGCGCGAAGAAGAAGGGCTTCTCCGACCAGGCCATCCAGGCGCTGTGGGACGTCCTGGTCCCGTTCGCCGGCTACGCCTTCAACAAGGCGCACTCCTCCGCGTACGGCCTGGTCACCTACTGGACCGCCTACCTCAAGGCCAATTACCCCGCCGAATACATGTCCGCGCTGCTGACCTCCGTGCGCGACGACAAGGACAAGTCGGCGGTCTATCTGAACGAGTGCCGGCGCATGGGCATCAAGGTGCTGCCGCCCAACGTCAACGAGTCCGAGGCGAACTTCGCCGCCCAGGGCGACGATGTGATCCTCTTCGGCCTCACCGCGGTCCGTAACGTCGGCCAGAACGTCGTCGATTCGATCATCCGCTGCCGCAAGGCGAAGGGGAAGTACTCCTCCTTCCCGGACTACCTCGACAAGGTCGACGCGGTCGTCTGCAACAAGCGCACCACCGAATCACTGATCAAGGCCGGCGCCTTCGACGAGATGGGCCACACCCGCAAGGGGCTGACGGCCCACTACGAGCCGATGATCGACAACGTGGTCCAGGTCAAGCGCAAGGAGGCCGAGGGGCAGTTCGACCTCTTCGGCGGCATGGGCGACGACAGCGCCGACGAGGGGCCGGGCTTCGGGCTGGACATCGAGTTCTCGGACGTCGAGTGGGACAAGACCTATCTCCTCGCCCAGGAGCGCGAGATGCTCGGTCTCTACGTCTCCGACCATCCGCTCTTCGGCCTGGAGCATGTGCTGTCCGACAAGGCGGACGCCGCCATCGCCCAGCTGACCGGCGGCGACTACTCGGACGGCTCGATCGTCACCATCGGCGGCATCATCTCCGGCCTCCAGCGCAAGATGACCAAACAGGGCAACGCCTGGGCCATCGCCACCGTCGAGGACCTGGCCGGCTCCATCGACTGCATGTTCTTCCCGGCCACCTACCAGCTGGTGTCCACCCAACTCGTCGAGGACACCGTGGTCTTCGTCAAGGGCCGCCTCGACAAGCGGGAGGACATCCCCCGGCTGGTCGCCATGGAGATGATGGTCCCCGACCTCTCGGAGGCCGGCACCAACGCCCCGGTGACGATCACCATTCCGACGGTCAAGGTCACCCCGCCGATGGTCGAGAAGCTCGGCGAGGTGCTCAGCAGCCACCGCGGCTCCACGGAGGTGCGGATCAAGCTCCTGGGGGCCCGCAAGACCACCGTGCTCCGGCTGGACCGGCACCGGGTCACGCCCGACCCGTCGCTGTTCGGTGATCTGAAGGTGCTGCTCGGCCCGTCCTGTCTGGCGGGCTGAGCGGCCGGCTCCCGCCGGTACCCCGAGGGGCGCGCCCGTTGTGGACGCGCCCCTCAACTTCCCTGTGGCGTAGGTCAGTTGTGACCGAAGCGCCGCTGGTGCTTACGTGCCACATCCGCCGGGCTGCCCTGCGCCTGCGACCGCGCCTGGGACTGTGCCTCCAGGCTCGCCTTCTGGGCCTCCTGCTGGCCGCGCTCGGCCGCGGATGCCTTCTGCTGACTGCGGTCCTGCTTCTTGTCCTTGGCCATGATCTTTGCCTCCTGAGGGGGGAATCCGGGATCTGGGCCGGAACCAGACTGACATGGCGGACAGACGCCTGCATTTCGGGCAATTACCGTGCGTTATATGGTTGATCACGCACCGTGTACGACGCCTCCGCTGAATCCGCCACGCCGATGATCGAGTTCGGGCAGATAACGCCCGTACGGTCGGGCAGACTCGAAGGAAAGCCGAAGAGCACTCGAGCCATGGGCCGAGCCGGGGGGCGACCGGACTTTCAGCACCTCAGGGAAGAGGGTGGAACGTGGATCGCTGCGTCGTCCTGGTGGACGCCGGATATTTGCTCGGTGCCGCCGCCAGTCTGCTCGCCGGAGAGCCCGCCCGTTCCAGGATCACCGTCGACCACGCCGCCCTCATCCAGGGGCTGCGCCAGCGCGCCGAGGCGGAGACCGAACGCTCGCTGCTGCGCATCTACTGGTTCGACGGCGCCCCCGACCGCGTCCCGCAGCCCGAGCACCGCAGGCTGCGGGTGATGCCCCGGGTCACCGTCCGGCTGGGTGCCCTGACCCGCAGCGACGGCCGCTGGGCGCAGAAGGGCGTGGACGCCGCCATGCACGCCGAGCTGACCGAACTCGCCCGTAACCGCGCCTGCTCCGACATCGTGCTGGTCACCGGCGACGGAGATCTGCTGCCCGGACTGATGTCCGCGAAGGAGCACGGCGTCGCCGTCCATCTGTGGGCCGTGCAGGCCGCGGACGGCGACTACAACCAGTCCGAGGACCTGGTCGCCGAGGCCGACGAGCGGCGGGTGCTGGACCGCACCTGGATCACCCGCGCGGTCCGCGCCAAGGAACTCGGCGGCCCCTGCGCCCCGCCGCCGGTACCCCGCCCCGAGATCGCCGCGATCCTCTCCGCGCCACTGCCCGAGTCCGCGGTCGCGGCCGCGGCGGCCGCCGCGGGCGGCCCGGAAGCCGCCGAGCACACCCATGAGCACAACGGCGCCAACGGCGTCTCCCGCCCGGCGGCCGGTGCAAGCGGGGCGGCCGCCGCCGACGGGTCCGGCGCCGGCTCCAAGGTCGTGCCCACCCCCAAGGACCTGGCCGGCCTCGGCCGGGCGCACGCCGCGGGCCAGCAGCCGGCCGGCGCGGGCGGGCCGGCGCAGGCGGCGGGCGCCACCCTGCGCTGGTCGTCCGACAAGGGCTGGGTCGAGCGCGGCGGCGCCGCAGGTGAGCCGGACGGGACCGCCGCGCTGCCCACCCTCGCCCAGCTCACCAGCGCCGAGCAGCGCTGGGCCGACCGCGAGGAGGACATCACCGCGGTCAGCGGCGACCCCTTCGAGGTCGGTCAGGTCTTCGCCCGCCGCTGGACCGACCGGCTCTCCGACGCCGCGCATCTTCAGCAGCTGTCCACGGAGTACCCGCGCATCCCGCACCGGATCGACGGTGAACTGCTGCGCTACGCCGCCCGCTTCGGACTGCTCGCCCACAAGGACGACCAGATCGACGAGCACGACCGCTATGCGATCCGGGCCGGTTTCTGGCGCGAGGTCGATCTGCGGACGGCCGCCGAGCACGCACCGGCCGCGGACTGACGGCCCCCGCCGCCCCGGGCCCGGCTCGCCCGCCGGAGCCCCGCGGCCCGAGGGCGGCCCGGGGACGCGTACCCTCATAGCTCGTGAGGACGGGCGCAAAACAGGTGAAGCGCGGGGTGCCGGTGTGCGCCGTGCGGGACCTGGTCAAGACGTACCCCGCGATGCGCGGGCGCCGCGGGGCGGCACAGGCGCCCGCCGTACGCGCCAGCGACGGCATCACCCTGGATGTGCACCGCGGCGAGATCTTCGGGCTGCTCGGCCCCAACGGCGCCGGGAAGTCCACCCTCGTGCGCCAGCTCACCGGACTGCTGCGCCCCGACTCCGGCGGGATCTCCGTCCTGGGCCACGATCTGGTGCGCCACCCGGAGCGGGCCGCCCGGCTGCTCGCCTACCTGGGCCAGGAATCCACCGCCCTGGACGAGATGACCGTCGCGCTGGCCGTGGAGACCACCGGCCGGCTGCGCGGCCTCGGGGCCCGCGAGGCGCGCGCCGAGCGGGACGCGGTGATCGACGAGCTGGGCCTCGCGGACCTCACCGGACGGGCCCTGAAGAAGCTCTCCGGCGGGCAGCGCCGGCTGGCCTGCTTCGCCACCGCGCTGATCGGCGAGCGGCCGCTGCTGGTGCTGGACGAGCCGACCACCGGCATGGACCCGGTCGCGCGGCGCGCCGTATGGGCCGCGGTGGACCGGCGGCGGGCCGAGCGCGGCGTCACGGTGGTGCTGGTGACGCACAACGTCCTGGAGGCCGAGAGCGTGCTCGACCGGGTCGCGGTGATCGACCGTGGCCGGGTCATCGCCTGTGACACGCCCGGCGGACTGAAGGAAATGGTGAGCGACGAGGTGCGGCTGGAGCTGGTGTGGCGCGACCGCCCGCCGCTGGACGTGCCCGAGGTCGCCGCCCTGGAAGCCGCCGCGCACGCCTCCGGCCGCCGCTGGACCCTCCGCCTCCCCGCCGACCAGGCCCGCTCCGCCGTCGCCGCCGTCACCGCGGGCCCCGCCTTCGCCGCCCTCGACGACTTCACCCTCGCCACGCCGAGCCTGGAAGATGTCTACCTGGCCCTCGGCGGCCGGGCCGAGGGGCTGGTCAAGGCGTGAACGGGGACCGGTCCGGCGGACGTATGCACGGCCAGGGGGACAGCGAGGAAGTGGTGACAGCGTGAGTGTGGTTCCCGTGCAGGCGGTGGCCGGGGCGGCCCGGGCCACCGGGGTACGAGACGAGGAGGCCGCCCCGCTGGCGCCGCCCGCCCGTCTGGTGCCCGCGCTGGTCGCCGTCTACCGGGCCCAGCTCTCCCGGGCCCGGGTCGCACGGATCCCGCTGCTGTTCGTCGCCACCTTCCAGTCCATCGGGATCATGGTCCTGCTGCGCGGGGTGGTCGACGGCGGCGAACCGGCGCGGGCAGTGGTGTCCGGCTCCAGCGTGCTGGTCGTCGCCTTCGTGGCGCTCAACCTCCTCGCCCAGTACTTCGGCCAGCTGCGGGCCGGCGGCGGGCTCGACCACTACGCCACGCTGCCGGTGCCGCCGGCCGCCGTGGTGCTCGGCGCCGCCGCCGCCTACGCCTCGTTCACCGTGCCGGGGACGGTGGTCACCGCGGTCACCGGCTGTGTGCTCTTCCAGCTGCCGATGTCCCATCTGTGGGTGCTGGCCGCGGTGCTCCCGCTCGCCGGGGCGGCGCTGGCCGGTCTCGGCGCGGCCCTCGGACTGCTCGCCCCGCGCCAGGAACTCGCCACGCTCTGCGGCCAGTTGGGGATGTCGGCGGCGCTGCTGCTGGGCGTCCTGCCGGCCGAGCGGATGCCCGCAGTGATCGGCTGGGCCCGTGATCTGCTGCCCTCGACCTATGGCGTGGAGGCGCTGGCGCGCAGCTTCGACCCGCACCCGGACTGGGTCGCGGTCGGCGCCGACCTGGGCGTCTGCGCGGCCGTCGGGGTGCTGTCCCTGGCCGTCGCCACCTGGGCCTACCGGCGGGCGGCGACCCGGTGAGCGGGGCCACCTCGCCGAACGGGCGTCCTGCTGCCGGTCCCACCAGCCCCACCTGGCACGATGACGGTGTGACCGCACCGCTGACGCCCCGCGACAACCAACCGCCCGAAGAGCCCCGGCACCCCGAGGCCGCGCCCGCCGCCGATCACGGTGGTTTGGGCGGCCCGGAGCTGGCCCGTGAGCTGCGCGAGGGTGCGCTGATCGCGCTCCTGGTCGCGGTGACCGGTGCGCTGCTCGGCCTGCTGTGGAACTGGCTCGCGCCGCATGTCCCGCTGGTCGCGGACACCCGCAACGTCTACCTCAAGAACACCGAGGGCGAGGAGTCGATCGGCGCGGACGGCACCTTCCTCCTGCTGGCCTTCGCCTTCGGCGTGGTCACCACCGCCGTGGTCTTCCTCTTCCGTCGGCGCGGCGGGATTCCGCTGGTCGTGGCGCTGGTCGTGGGCGGGCTGCTCGGCGCGACGCTGGGCTGGATGACGGGGATGTGGCTGGGCCCGACGCCGGACGTGGTGGCCCACGCCAAGCAGGTCGGTCCCGGTGTGGTCTTCGACGGCCCGCTGCGGTTGCAGGCCAAGGGCGCCCTGCTGGCCTGGCCGATGGGGGCGATGCTCACCCAGGTGGTGCTGTCCGCGCTGTTCGGACCGCCCGACCCGGTGCCGGAGGTGCCGTACTGGCTCCAGGGGCAGCACGGGGAGCCGGGCCCGGAGGGGCAGCAGGCCCAGCAGGCCCAGCAGGCGCCGCAGGCTCCGGAGACACCGCAGCAGGAGGTCCCGGACCGGCTCCGGAAGCATCACGACCAGCGGCCGCCCGCCGAGGGCTGAGCAGCACACACCGCACGGGGCGGCCGGTCCACCGGCCGCCCCGCGGCGCGTTCAGCCGCGGGCGATCGGCGCGAGGTGCGCCCCCGTGAGCGCCACCAGATCGCCGGGCGCCAGCTCGACCTCCAGCCCGCGCCGCCCGGCCGAGACACAGACCGTCGGCCGGCCCTCGGCCGAGGCGTCCACGACCGTGCGCAGCCGCTTACGCTGCCCCAGCGGCGAGATGCCGCCGCGGACGTAGCCGGTGCTGCGCTCGGCCGCCGCCGGGTCGGCCATCGTGGCCCGTTTGCCGCCCACCGCGGCCGCCAGCGCCTTGAGGTCCAGCGACCCCGACACCGGGACCACGGCCACCGTCAGGGTGCCGTCGACCTCCGCCAGCAGGGTCTTGAACACCTGGTCCGGCGCGACCCCGAGCGCCTCGGCGGCCTCCTCGCCGTACGACGGGGCGGCCGGATCGTGCTCGTAGGAGTGGGTGGTGAACGGGACGCCGGCCGCGGTGAGGGCGACGGTCGCCGGGGTGCCGACGGACTTCTTGGACTTCTTCGCCAACGTCTTCGTGCCTCGCGTCAGGGCCCGGCAGCTGGGGCCGCTCGTTCAATTGGGGCTGGTCGGCTGCCGGGTCAGGTCCACCGCCGGCAGCGACGGGAGCTTACCGAGCACCGCCGACTCCTGGCGAAGGAGTTTCAGCTCCTGCGCCAGCCGGGCCGCGGTGTCCGGCGCCTCCAGCAGCCGCTGCTTGGCGGGCACGTCCAGCACGGCCGCCGCGGCGACGAGATACGACAGGACGGACGGGTCGGCCGGCAGATCCTGCCCACTCGACAGGGTCCGCTCGTTCGCCCAGGCCAGCCGCTTTTGATAGGTCCGGAACGCCCGTACGACACCGGAGGCCAGCGCGCCGGCGCCCTCGCCCTCGTCGTCCTCCAGGACCTCCAGCTCCCCGGTCAGATACGGCCCCGAGGCATCCACCGACAGCAGCCGGAAGCGGGTGGTGCCGGTCGCGAGGATCTCGTAGCCCGTGTCGTCGTCGGACGACTTCTCCCGGATGGTCGCCGCGTCGGCGATACAGCCCACGGTGTGGAACGCCTGCACCGGGTCGTCGCCGAAGCCCGCCGCGGGACCGTCCGAGGCGGGCACGGTGTTGTCCGGCATGCCCTGCGCGGTAGCGGCGACCTCCCGGCCGTCCCGGATCGCGATCACCGCGAAGCGGCGGTCGTCCTCGGCTACGGCGCTCAGATCGCGCATCATGGCCCGGTACCGCGCCTCGAAGACGTTCAGCGGGAGCACGAGTCCCGGGAACAGCACCGAGTTCAGCGGGAAGAGCGGTAGGCGCAGGGAGGTCACAGCCCGTAAGCCTAGACGCTGCGCTTGGCTGTGTTCCCACGTGGTCGGGAATCCCGTCGTGGTGGTTGTTCGCCGTTGCGCCTGCGGCGGGCCGGGGTCCGCTGCGCGGGGCTGTCGGGGTGCGGTGACGGACCTCCGGGGCAGGGGTGTGGGACTGCTTCGCTTTACGTCCCACACCCCTGCCCCTCCGGCCCGTCCCCTCCCGCGGGTGGGTGGTGGTGAGGCCGGTGGGGGTGCATGTTGGTGGTCGGGTGTGCCTTGGCGGTCGCGGTGATCTGGCTATTGCCGTCGCAGCAGGCGGGACGCACCGGCGGCGACCGTCGTGGCCAGTACCCAGCCCGCCAGGATGAGTACCGCGGCCGCCCACTGTGCGCCGCCGCCCGGTTTCCAGGCGGCGCTCTGGTTGAGGTCTATTACCGGTAGCAGCAGGTCGAGGGAGTAGAGGTAGGGGTTCCAGGGGGGCGCCTCGCCTGTTTTGAGGGGTGGCGGTGGGGAGGTCGAGAAGTAGATCGTGCCGATCGCCCACAGGATGGCCATCCACACCGCGGCCCGCCCCGGCCGGTAGCCGTAGGCCACCGTCCAGTCCTGGAGGAAGCCCCAGGTCTTCGCGGCCAGCGGCAGCGTCTCGCGGCGGCGGCGCTGCTTGGCCAGCAGCACCTCGCGGGCGTCGGCGTCCTCACCAGTGGTGCGCAGCGAGGCGGCGAGCATCTCGTACGGCTCGGGGGCGTACTCGGGGGTCGCCGCGGCCACCCACTGGAGCCGCAGCGAGAGCGGGAAGTGGCCGCGCGGGATCAGCGTCTCGTAGGCGAAGCCGGCCATCCACAGGCCGCCCAGCCCCGGCCAGCTCGCCGACTTGTCGACGAGATTGACCACCCGGGCGCCGGAGAGGATCACCCGGCCGCGCTGCGGCCGCTCGCCGAGGAACCGCAGCTCGGGCGTCTGGATGCGGCGCAGCGACAGCTCCTGGTCGGACTCCATGATGAACCGGGCGTGCTCGAAGTCGACCGCGTCGCCGAACCGCCCGTCGTCCAGGCGCATCCCGCCCTCGCACTCGAAGCGCTGCACCCGGGTGCCGCGTGAGGGGGTGTAGGCGGTGCCGTACGGGGGAGTGGTGCCGCTGGAGAACGGGGAGTTGGGCAGCCCGGCGGCGGTCAGATAGAGGGTGCGCTCGACGGTCAGCTGCGGGGCGTTCAGGGCGCGGCGGCCGAAGGGGTTGCTCAGCCGGCTGCCGCGCAGGCTCAGTGACACCCCGATGGTGGCGCCGCGCAGCGACAGCTCTCCATAGGACTCCAGCATCTCGGCCTGGAGGTCCTGGGTGACGGTCATCCCGTCCGCCATGATCGACCGGCCCTGCCGGTCCTTGTGCACCACGGTCTGGTTGAGCATCAGGTCCGTGCCTATGTGGGCGTCGGTGAGCCGGATGCCGGAATGCACCACGCAGCGCGGCAGATGGAGATCGCCCTCGGTGTGCAGCCGGGCCGCCTCCACCCGGGGTATCGCGCAGTTCACCAGCCGCAGGGTGGTGAACCGGCTCTCGGGGAGCACCACCTCGGCCTCGAAGCGGCAGTCCCGCAGCTCCACGAATGGCTTGATCGTGCCGCCCGCAACGTCGAGAGTGTCCGTGATGTACGCACCGGTGATCTTGAGCGCGGAGACCCGGCCGGGCTGCGCGGGCGGCCCGTCGAGCAGCAGCAGCGCCACCACCCGGGCCCGCACCCGGCGCTCCGGGCCCCACAGATGCTGCCCGTGCGGATCGTCCCTGGCCGGATCGCCGATGTGCAGATCGCAGGTGCTGCCGTTGCGGAACGCCTGCCACATGCTCCATTCCGCGGAGGTCAGCTGTAGCTCGGCCGGCGCGTCGCCGTCCGCGGGTTCGGTCACTGTGGGTCCCCCTTGCTCTCCCGTGGTGTGTCGCAACCTGTTCGGACGCAATTCGTGCACCGGTCGTGTTGCGTCCCGCAGGTCTCCCCGTACGCCGTCGTGTGGCCCTTGCCCGCCCCGTGACTGCTTGAACACGCGCGGTCAGGGCCAACTCCGGTCAACTTCGAACGGCCGGGTCACGGTGCGTCCGGGGTGTGCTCCGCTGTGTATCACTGAGTGATACGGCCGCTCGGGCGCCGGAGCGGGTCTGAGACACTGGGGGAGTGATCTCCCGAATCGATCTGCGCGGTGACGCCCTTCCCGAGGGCGGCGCCCTGCGCGACCTGCTGCCCCGTGCCGAGTTCGACGTGGAAGCCGCCCTGGAGAAGGTGCGGCCCATCTGCGAGGACGTACGCCATCGGGGCACCGCGGCGCTGATCGACTACGCGCGGCGGTTCGACGGTGTGGAGATCGAGCAGGTACGGGTGCCCGCCGAGGCCCTGCGGGACGCGCTCGACGGGCTCGACCCGGCCGTGCGGGCCGCCCTGGAGGAGTCCATCCGGCGCGCCCGGATCGTCCACCGCGAACAGCGCCGCACGGACGTCACCACCAAGGTCGTCCCCGGCGGCACGGTCACCGAACGCTGGGTGCCGGTCGAGCGGGTGGGCCTCTATGTCCCCGGCGGTCTCGCGGTCTACCCGTCCTCGGTGGTCATGAACGTGGTCCCGGCGCAGGAAGCCGGTGTCGAGGGCATCGCCGTGACCTCCCCGCCGCAGAAAGAGTTCGGCGGCCGGCCGCACCCGACCATCCTCGCCGCCTGCGCCCTGCTCGGTGTCGACGAGGTCTACGCGGCCGGCGGCGCCCAGGCCATCGCGATGTTCGCCTACGGCACCGACGAGTGCCTGCCGGTCAACCTCGTCACCGGCCCCGGCAACATCTACGTCGCCTCCGCCAAGCGCCTGCTCAAGGGCCGGATCGGCATCGACGCCGAGGCCGGCCCGACCGAGATCGCGGTCCTCGCGGACGCCACCGCCGACCCCGAGCACGTCGCCGCCGACCTGATCAGCCAGGCCGAGCACGACACCCTCGCCGCCGCCGTCCTGGTCACCGACTCCGCCGAGCTCGCGGACGCCGTCGACGAGGCCCTCAAGCGGCAGGTCGCCGCCACCAAGCACATCGAGCGGATCACCGAGGCGCTGGCCGGGCGGCAGTCCGCGACCGTCCTCGTCGACGGCATCGACGAGGGCCTGAAGGTCGTGGACGCCTACGGTGCCGAGCACCTGGAGATCCAGACCGCCGACGCCACCGCCGTCGCCGCCCGGGTCCGCAACGCCGGCGCGGTCTTCGTCGGCCCGTACGCCCCGGTCTCGCTCGGCGACTACTGCGCCGGCTCCAACCACGTGCTGCCCACCGGCGGCTGCGCCTGCCACTCCTCGGGCCTGTCCGTGCAGTCCTTCCTGCGCGGCATCCATGTCGTGGACTACTCGCGTGACGCGCTGGCCGAGGTCGCCCACCATGTGGTGACCCTCGCCGAGGCCGAGGACCTCCCGGCCCATGGCGCCGCGCTCAAGGCGAGGTTCGACTGGAAGGTCCCGCAGAGCAAGTGAGCAGGCACGTGACCCGTATTGACGACCTCCCCATCCGGGACGAGCTGCGCGGCAAGTCGCCCTACGGCGCGCCGCAGCTGGACGTCCCGGTGCGGCTGAACACCAACGAGAACCCCTACCCGCTGCCCGAGCCGCTGGTCCGGCGGATCGCCGAGCGGGTGACCGAGGCCGCCCGGCAGCTCAACCGCTACCCCGACCGGGACGCGGTCGAGCTGCGCACCGAGCTGGCCCGCTACCTCACCCACACCGCCGGCCACGAGGTCACCAAGGACCACGTATGGGCCGCCAACGGTTCCAACGAGGTCATCCAGCAGCTGCTCCAGACCTTCGCCGGCCCCGGCCGCACCGCCCTCGGCTTCGAGCCGTCGTACTCGATGCACGGCCTGATCTCCCGCGGCACGGGCACCGGCTGGATCTCCGGCCCGCGCAACGACGACTTCACCATCGACGTCGAGGCGGCCACCGCGGTCATCGCCGAGCGGCGGCCCGACGTGGTCTTCATCTGCTCGCCGAACAACCCCACCGGCACCGCCGTCGAGGCCGCCACCGTGCTCGCGCTCTATGAGGCGGCGCAGGCGGCCCGCGCCGACGGTGCCGGGGCCCTGGTGGTGGTCGACGAGGCCTACGGCGAGTTCAGCCACCGGCCCTCGCTGCTGCCGCTGCTCGAAGGCCGGCCGAATCTGGTGGTCTCCCGGACGATGTCCAAGGCATTCGGCGCCGCCGGGCTGCGGCTGGGCTATCTGGCCGCCGACCCCGCCGTGGTCGACGCCGTCCAGCTGGTCCGGCTGCCGTACCACCTCTCGTCCGTCACCCAGGCCACCGCGCTGGCCGCGCTGGAGCACACCGAGACGCTCCTGAAGTACGTCGAGCAGCTCAAGACCGAGCGGGACCGCCTGGTCACCGAGCTGCGGGCGGCCGGCTGCCAGGTCGTCGACTCCGACGCCAACTTCGTGCAGTTCGGCCTCTTCGAGGACTCCCACGCCACCTGGCAGGCGATCCTCGACCACGGCGTGCTGGTCCGTGACAACGGCGTACCGGGCTGGCTGCGGGTCACCGCCGGCACCCCGGCCGAGAACGACGCGTTCCTCGACGCGGTTCGCGCAGTACTGAAGGAGAGCAAGCGATGACCCGCGTAGGACGCGTGGAGCGCACGACGAAGGAAACGTCCGTGCTCGTCGAGATCGATCTCGACGGCAAGGGCGACGTGGACGTCTCGACCGGTGTCGGCTTCTACGACCACATGCTCGACCAGCTCGGCCGGCACGGTCTGTTCGACCTCAAGGTCAAGACCGACGGCGATCTGCACATCGACACCCACCACACCATCGAGGACACCGCCCTCGCGCTGGGTGCCGCCTTCAAGCAGGCGCTCGGTGACAAGTCCGGCATCTACCGCTTCGGCAACTGCACCGTCCCGCTGGACGAGTCGCTCGCCCAGGTGACCGTCGACCTCTCCGGCCGCCCGTACCTGGTGCACGCCGAGCCGGAGAACATGGCGCCGATGATCGGCAGCTACGACACGACGATGACCCGGCACATCTTCGAGTCCTTCGTCGCCCAGGCCCAGATCGCGCTGCACATCCACGTGCCGTACGGCCGCAACGCCCACCACATCGTGGAGTGCCAGTTCAAGGCGCTGGCCCGGGCCCTGCGCTACGCCAGCGAGCGCGACCCGCGCGCCGCCGGCATCATCCCCTCCACCAAGGGAGCCCTGTAGCCCGTGAACGGTCTCTCCACCGTCTTCATCCTGCTCGGGCTCTTCCTCCTCGGCGGCGTCTACTCCTTCTGGAAGCAGCAGCTGCCCAAGAGCCTGATCGTGCTGCTGTCCGTGGGCTCGGCGCTGTGTCTGGCCGCCGGTGTGCTCCGGTTGGAGGTATGGAATTGACCGCCTCGGCACCCCGTAAGAAGGTCGTCGTCTTCGACTACGGCTTCGGCAACGTCCGCTCCGCCGAGCGCGCGCTGGCACACGTCGGCGCCGACGTCGAGATCACCCGGGACTTCGACCGGGCGATGAACGCCGAGGGGCTGCTGGTCCCCGGCGTCGGCGCGTTCGCCGCCTGTATGGCCGGGCTGAAGGAGGCCCGCGGTGACTGGCTGGTGGGCCGCCGGCTGGCCGGCGGCCGCCCCGTCATGGGCATCTGCGTCGGCATGCAGATCCTCTTCGGCCGGGGCATCGAGCACGGTGTGGAGACCGAGGGCCTGGACGAGTGGCCCGGCACGGTCGGCCCGCTCCAGGCCGACATCGTCCCGCACATGGGCTGGAACACCGTCGAGGCCGCCGAGGGCTCGCAGCTCTTCGCCGGTCTGCCCGCCGACGCCCGCTACTACTTCGTGCACTCCTACGCGGTGCACGACTGGGAGCTGGAGGTCGGCAACCCGCACCTCGCCGCGCCCAAGGTCACCTGGGCCACGCACGGCGCGCCCTTCGTGGCCGCGGTCGAGAACGGCCCGCTGTGGGCCACCCAGTTCCACCCCGAGAAGTCCGGCGACGCCGGCGCCCAGCTCCTGACCAACTGGATCAACACCCTGTGAGCCCCCTGATGCCGAAGCTCGAACTCCTCCCCGCCGTCGACGTCCGCGACGGCCAGGCCGTCCGCCTCGTCCACGGCGAGTCCGGCTCCGAGACCTCCTACGGCGACCCGCTGGAGGCGGCCCTCGCCTGGCAGCGGTCCGGCGCCGAATGGCTGCACCTCGTCGACCTCGACGCGGCCTTCGGCACCGGCGACAACCGGGCGCAGATCGCCGAGGTCGCCCGCTCCATGGACATCAAGGTCGAGCTGTCCGGCGGCATCCGCGACGACGACACGCTCGCCGCCGCCCTCGCCACCGGCTGCCGCCGGGTCAACCTCGGCACCGCCGCGCTGGAGACCCCCGAGTGGGTCGCCAAGGTCATCGCCGAGCACGGTGACAAGATCGCGGTCGGTCTGGACGTGCGCGGGACGACGCTGCGCGGCCGGGGCTGGACCCGCGACGGCGGCGACCTCTACGAGACGCTGGCCCGCCTCGACGCCGAGGGCTGCGCCCGCTATGTCGTCACCGACATCAACAAGGACGGCACCCTCCAGGGCCCCAACCTCGAACTGCTGCGGAACGTCTGCGCGGCCACCGACCGGCCCGTGGTCGCCTCCGGCGGCGTGTCCTCGCTCGACGACCTGCGGGCGCTGGCCACGCTGGTGCCGGAAGGTGTGGAGGGCGCGATCGTCGGCAAGGCGCTCTATGCGAAGGCGTTCACCCTCGAAGAGGCGCTGGCGGCAGTGTCGTAACAGCGGAGGAAAGGCGGCGTGATGACCATCGAGCGCGTACGGACCGGCGGTCCCTGGGAAGAGAAGATCGGCTTCGCTCGCGCCGTGGCGGCCGGTGACCGGGTCCTGGTCGCCGGCACGATGCCGCTGATCGACGGCGTCCTCCAGGGGGAGGGCGACCCCTATGTGCAGACCAAGGTCGCCCTCGCCAACGCCCTGGAGGCCCTCACCCCCTTCGGCCTCGGCGCCGAAGCGGTCCTCCGCACCCGTCTGTACCTCACCCACCTCCGCGACGTGGACGCGGCCGGCCGCGCCCACCGGGAGCTGTTCGCCGCGGCGCCGCCGGCCTCGACCCTGGTCGTGGTCTCCGGCTTCGTCGACTCCCGCGTCCTGGTCGAGGTGGAACTGGAAGCTTTCCGAGAAATGTCAGAGAGGCCTGAACCCACATGACCCTGGCGGTCCGAGTCATCCCTTGCCTGGACGTCGACAACGGCCGGGTCGTCAAGGGCGTCAACTTCCAGAACCTGCGGGACGCCGGCGACCCCGTCGAGATGGCGAAGATCTACGGGGACGAGGGCGCCGACGAGCTGACCTTCCTCGACATCACCGCCTCCTCCGGCAACCGCGAGACCACCTATGACGTGGTCCGCCGCACCGCCGAGCAGGTCTTCATCCCGCTGACCGTCGGCGGGGGTGTCCGCACCCCCGAGGACGTCGACAAGCTGCTGCGGGCCGGCGCCGACAAGGTCGGGGTCAACACCGCCGCCATCGCCCGCCCCGACGTGATCCGCGAGATCGCCGAGCGCTTCGGCAGCCAGGTCCTGGTCCTCTCGGTCGACGCCCGCCGCACCGACGCCGGCACCCCGTCCGGCTACGAGGTCACCACCCACGGCGGCCGCCGCGGCACCGGTATCGACGCCGTCGAATGGGCCCACCGCGCCGCCGAACTGGGCGCCGGCGAGATCCTCCTGAACTCCATGGACGCCGACGGCACCAAGGACGGCTACGACGTCGCGATGATCGAGGCGGTCCGCAAGCACGTCACCATCCCGGTGATCGCCTCCGGCGGCGCCGGCAAGCTCGACGACTTCGCCCCGGCCGTCGCCGCCGGCGCCGACGCGGTGCTGGCCGCCTCCGTCTTCCACTTCGGCGACCTGCGCATCTCCCAGGTCAAGGACGCCCTGCGGGGCGCGGGTCACCCGGTGCGCTGACACGAAGATCACTAACGCGTAGGCTCCGGCCATGAGCCGTGTCAACGATGTGGGTGGCCAGGCCGGGTTCGGGGCCCTGGAGATCGAGGCGGACGAGCCGCCGTTCCATGCCGACTGGGAGGCGCGGGTGTTCGCGCTGAACTCCGTGCTGGTGCGGAACGGGGTCTACCGGCTCGACCAGTTCCGGGACGCCGTCGAGCGGATGGCCCCGCAGGAGTATCTGGCGGCGTCGTACTACGAGCGCTGGCTGCACGCGATCGAGACGCTGCTCGCCGAACGGGGGCTGCTCGGCGATGACTGACTTCCGGGCGGGGCAGCGGGTGCGGGTGCGCGCCGTCGACCCTGAGGGGCACACCCGGGTGCCGCGGTATGTGCGCGGCCAGGTGGGGCGGATCGTCGAGTGCCAGGGGCGGTGGGCGCTCGCCGACGAGAGCGCGGCGGGCGTCGCCGAGCCGCGCGTCGAGCCCGTCTACACCGTGGCCTTCGCCGCGGGCGATCTGTGGGGCGAGGGCGGTCACGAGGTCACGGTCGACCTCTGGGAGTCGTACATCGAGCGGGTACGGGAGGACGGCGCATGAGCGGCGAGCACACGAGTACACCGGTGGCGGCGCGGGTCAGGCGGCTGGAGGCGCGGCTGACCGGGGCCGGGGTGGTCACCGAGGCACAGCTGGACGCGGCGCTCGCCGCGATGCTGGAGGGGGCCTCGCCGGTCAACGGGGCGCGGATCGTGGCGCGCGCCTGGACCGACCCGGGGTTCCGGGAGCGGCTGCTGGCCGACGCGAATGCGGCGCTGCCCGAAGTGGGGCTCTCCATGGCGGGCGGCATCCAGGAGCAGCGGCTCAAGGTCGTCGAGAACACCGCCACCACCCACCATGTCCTGGTGTGCACCCTGTGCTCCTGCTATCCGATCGGGCTGCTGGGGCCCTCGCCGTCCTGGTACAAGAGCGAGGCATACCGCTCGCGGGTGGTGCGCGAACCCCGCGCCGTCTTGGCCGAGTTCGGGCTGGAGCTGCCCGACGACACCACGATCACGGTGTGGGACTCCAGCGCGGAGAGCCGCTACCTGGTCCTGCCGCGGCGGCCCGAGGGCACCGAGGGGCGGAGCGAGACGGAGCTGGCCGCGCTCGTCACCCGGGAGGGGCTCATCGGGACCGCCGCGGTCTGACTCAGCGGCCCTTCCGCGCCGCCCGCAGGAACTCGCGGTTCATCGCCGTGATGCTGAACAGCGGGATGCCCTTGGGGCAGGCGGTGGCGCACTCGCCGGTGAGGGTGCAGCCGCCAAAGCCCTCCTCGTCCATCTGCGCCACCATGTCCAGCACCCGGGTCCCGCGCTCGGGCGCGCCCTGCGGCAGCACATTGAGATGGTTCACCTTGGCGGAGGTGAAGAGCATCGCGGCACCGTTCGGGCAGGCCGCCACGCAGGCCCCGCAGCCGATGCACTCGGCGTGCTCGAACGCGGAGTCGGCGTCCGGCTTCGGCACGGGGGTGGCGTGGGCGTCGGGCGCGGCCCCGGTCGGTGCGGTGATGTAGCCGCCGGCCTGGATGATCCGGTCGAAGGCGGAGCGGTCGACTACCAGGTCCTTGACGACCGGGAACGCCGCGGCGCGCCACGGCTCGATGTCGATGGTGTCGCCGTCCTTGAAGGACCGCATGTGCAGCTGGCAGGTCGTGGTGTGCTCCGGGCCGTGCGCCGCGCCGTTGATGACGAGCGAGCAGGCGCCGCAGATGCCCTCGCGGCAGTCGTGGTCGAAGGCGACCGGGTCCTCGCCGTTGAGGATCAGCTCCTCGTTGAGGGTGTCGAGCATCTCCAGGAACGACATGTCGGAGGAGATCCCGTCCACCTCGTAGGTGGACATGGCGCCGTCGGCGTCGGCGTTCTTCTGCCGCCAGACGCGCAGGGTGAGCCTCATGCGTAGCTCCGCTGGGTGGGGTGGACGTACTCGAAGACCAGGTCTTCCTTGTGCAGGACGGGAGCGGCGCCGGTGTCGGTGAACTCCCAGGCCGCCGCGTAGGTGAACTCCTCGTCCCGGCGGGCGGCCTCGCCGTCCGGCGTCTGCGACTCCTCGCGGAAGTGGCCGCCGCAGGACTCGCTGCGGTGCAGCGCGTCGAGACACATGAGCTCGGCGAGCTCCAGGTAGTCGACGAGGCGATTCGCCTTCTCCAGCGACTGGTTGAACTCCTCGCCGGTGCCCGGGACCTTGATGCGGCGCCAGAACTCCTCGCGGATCTGCGGGATGCGCTCCAGCGCCTTGCGCAGACCGGAGTCCGTGCGGGCCATCCCGCAGAACTCCCACATCAGCTCGCCGAGTTCGCGGTGGAAGGAGTCCGGGGTACGGTCGCCGTCCACGGCCAGCATCAGGTTGAGCCGGTCCTGGGTCTCGGCCAGCACCTCCTGGACGACCGGGTGGTCGTCGGTGACCTTGTCGTGGTGCGGGTGGCGGGCGAGGTAGTCGTTGATGGTCGCCGGAAGGACGAAGTAGCCGTCGGCCAGCCCCTGCATCAGGGCCGAGGCGCCCAGCCGGTTCGCGCCGTGGTCGGAGAAGTTGGCCTCACCGATCGCGAAGAGGCCCGGGACGGTGGTCTGGAGGTCGTAGTCGACCCACAGGCCGCCCATCGTGTAGTGCACCGCGGGGTAGATCCGCATCGGCACCTCGTACGGATCCTCGTCGGTGATCCGCTGGTACATGTCGAAGAGGTTGCCGTACTTGGCCTCGACGGCCTTTCGGCCCGTGCGCGTGATGGCGTCCGCGAAGTCCAGGTAGACGCCCTGCCCGCCGGGGCCCACTCCCCGGCCCTCGTCGCAGACGTTCTTCGCGGCGCGGGAGGCGATGTCGCGGGGCACCAGGTTGCCGAAGGACGGGTAGCTGCGCTCCAGGTAGTAGTCCCGCTCGTCCTCGGGGATCGTGTGCGCGGGCCGGTCGTCGCCCTTGGCCTTCGGCACCCAGATCCGGCCGTCGTTGCGCAGCGACTCGCTCATCAGCGTCAGCTTCGACTGGTGGTCGCCGGTGCGCGGGATGCAGGTCGGGTGGATCTGCGTGAAGCAGGGGTTGGCGAAGTAGGCGCCGCGCCGGTGGGCCCGCCAGATCGCGGTGGCGTTGGAGTTCATGGCGTTCGTCGACAGGTAGAAGACATTGCCGTAGCCACCGCTGGCGAGTACGACGGCGTCCGCGAAGTAGGTGTCGATCCTGCCGGTGATCAGGTCCCGGGCCACGATGCCGCGCGCCCGCCCGTCCACGACGATCAGGTCGAGCATCTCGGTACGCGGGTGCATCTCGACGGTGCCCGCGGCGATCTGCCGGCTGAGGGCCTGATACGCGCCGAGCAGCAGCTGCTGTCCCGTCTGCCCACGGGCGTAAAAGGTCCTGGACACCTGCACGCCGCCGAAGGACCGCGTGTCGAGCAGACCGCCGTACTCCCGCGCGAAGGGGACGCCCTGGGCGACGCACTGGTCGATGATCTCGACGGAGATCTGCGCGAGCCGGTGGACGTTCGACTCACGGGCCCGGAAGTCGCCGCCCTTGACGGTGTCGTAGAACAGCCGGTGGACCGAGTCGCCGTCGTTGCGGTAGTTCTTCGCCGCGTTGATGCCGCCCTGCGCGGCGATCGAGTGGGCGCGGCGCGGGGAGTCCTGGTAGCAGAACTGGACGACGTGGTAGCCCTGTTCGGCGAGCGTGGCGCCGGCCGAGCCGCCCGCGAGACCGGTGCCGACCACGATGACGGTGTGCTTGCGGCGGTTGGCGGGGTTGACGAGCTTCGCCTCGAAGCGCCGGGTGTCCCAGCGCCCGGCGACCGGCCCGGCCGGCGCCTTGGTGTCGTGGACCGGTTCCCCGGTCGCGTAGTCCGCAAAAGAGGCCATATCAGCTCACCACTCCGGTCATGACGGCGACGGGTACGGAGATGAAGCCCGCGGTCAGCGCCAGCGCGAGGACCTGGGCGAGGGTCTTCAGCAGGCGTTCGCGGGCCCGGCTGCCGACGCCGAGCGTCTGTGCGGCGCTCCAGAAGCCGTGCCGGATGTGCAGCCCGAGGGCGAGCATCGCGACGAGGTAGACGACGTTGCCGTACCAGGTGGAGAAGGTGTCCACGACGTTCTGGTACGGGTGGCCCTCCTGGAAGCCGCCCGGGTGCACGGTGCCGGTCGTGAGGTCGAGGAGATGCCAGACGAGGAACAGACCCAGGATGATCCCGCCCCACCGCATGGTGCGGGTGGCGTAGCTCGCCCGCGCCTTCTTGTGCGCGTACCTGCTCGGGCGGGCCCTGAGGTCGCGGCGGCTGAGCTGGTAGGCGGACGTGGCATGGGCGACGACGGCGGCCACCAGGACCACGCGGACCAGCCACAGCGTCCACTCGTAGTGCATGAACGGTTTCCCGACGACGCGCAGCCAGTGGGCGTAGCCGTTGAACTCCTCGGCGCCGAAGAAGATCTTCAGATTGCCGATCATGTGGACGACCAGGTAGAGCAGCATGACCAGGCCGCTCACGGCCATCACCGTCTTCTTGCCGACGGTCGAGCCCCACAGCAGAGCCGCGAAGGACGGCCCTCGGTCCGTCCGTGTGTCCAGTGCCATGGGTCCCGACGGTAAGGAC
The DNA here is from genome assembly GCF_057708345.1 of Streptomyces sp. bgisy130. Lineage (NCBI taxonomy): Bacteria > Bacillati > Actinomycetota > Actinomycetes > Kitasatosporales > Streptomycetaceae > Streptomyces > Streptomyces sp. bgisy130. The sequence continues at coordinate 196,268 of NZ_JBYISA010000010.1, read as the reverse complement.
CGGGTGGCCCATCAGTCCAAGACATGGTGCGGCTCATCTCCATAGGCACTGCCTATCGGTGCCTTACCGTCGTCGTATGCAGTTGCAGCAGCTCCGCTACTTCGCCGCCGTGGCCGACACCCGGCACTTCACCCGCGCCGCCGAGCGCGAACACGTCGCCCAGCCCTCCCTCTCGCAGCAAATCCGCGCCCTGGAACGGGAACTGGGAGCGGAGCTCTTCCACCGGGCCCGCGGCCACATCACCCTCACCGACGCCGGTGAGACGCTGCTGCCGTTCGCCCGGCGCATCCTCGCCGACGCCGAGACCGCCCGCCGCGAGGTCCAGGAGGTCGCCCAGCTGCGCCGCGGCCGACTCCGCCTCGGCGCCCCGCCCAGCCTCTGCGCCAGCCTCGTCCCCGACGTCCTGCGCGCCTTCCACGCCGGCTACCCCGGCGTGGACCTGATCGTCACCGAGGACGGCTCGCAGGACCTGGTCCGGGCGCTGGCCGGCGGCGCCCTGGACCTGGCCCTGATCATCACCCCGCTCCCGGTGCAGGCCCCCGCCCTGACCACCTCCGAGCTGCTGCGCGAGGAACTCGTCGTGGTCTCCGCGCCCGACCGCCCCGCGCCCGTCGGCCGGCGTACCCGCATCCGGGTGGAGGATCTGCGCGGCCGGCCGCTGGCCATGTTCCGCCGCGGCTACGACCTGCGGGAATTCACCACCGCGGCCTGCCGGGCGGCCGGTTTCGAACCGGCCTTCACCGTCGAGGGCGGCGAGATGGACGCGGTCCTCGGCTTCGTCCGGGCCGGGCTGGGCCTCGCCGTGGTGCCCAGCATGGTCGCCGAGCGCTCCGGCCTGCGGATCACCCCCTTCTCGACGCCCGGCATGCACCGCGTGGTGTCCGTCGCCCACCGGGGCGATGTCTCCCCGCCGCGCGCCGCCCGGGAGCTGACGCGCATCCTGATGGTGCATGTGGACCCGGGCGCGCCCTGAGCGGGGGCGGGCCCGGCGGCCGGGGCGCGCGGGCGGCCACCGGTGCGGGCCCGGGGCGCGGCGCCGTGGCAGGGGTGCGGGGCCGGTCGTAGGCTGGCCGCATGTCGACCCATGCGAAGCGTGAACGGCTCCTTCTCGCCGACTTGTTGGAGAGCGCCGGCCCCGAGGCGCCGACGCTGTGTGAGAACTGGTGCGCGCGGGATCTGGCCGCGCACGTGGTCGTGCGCGAGCGGCGCGCCGACGCGGCCGGCGGCCTCCTCGTCAAACCGCTGGCCGCCCGGCTGGAACGGGTACAGGCGGAGTTCGCCGCCAAGCCGTACGAAGAGCTGATCCACCTGATCAGGACCGGCCCGCCGCGGATGTCGCCGTTCGCCCTGAAGCAGATCGACGAGGCGTCCAACACCGTCGAGTTCTACGTCCACGCCGAGGACGTCCGCCGGGCCCAGCCGGACTGGGCGGCGCGCGAGCTGGACCCGGTGTTCGCGGACGCCCTGTGGTCCAGGATCGAGCGGATGGCCCGGGTGCTCGGCCGGAAATCGCCGGTGGGCCTGGTGCTGCGGCGGCCGGACGGGCGGACCGCGGTGGCCCACCGCGGCACCCCGGTGGTCACCGTCGTCGGCGAACCGGGCGAGCTGACGATGTTCGCCTTCGGCCGGCAGGAGGCCGCCGATGTGCAGCTGGACGGCGACAAGGAGGCGGTCGACCTGGTGACGGCGGCGAAGCTGGGCATGTGAGCCCGGCCCCTGCCCCGTAGCCACGTTCTAGGAGCGCAGCACCACCAGCGCGACCACCACGGCCACCACCACCGCCGACGCGAAGACCGCACCCAGGACCCGCGCCGCGACCCGCGCGGCGCGGTCCGGGTCCGGCGGCGGGGGCGGCGCGGACGGCGCTTGAGGATGCATAGGTGCAGGATGCCGCACGGCACAATGGAGACCATGAGCAGCCGCGCCACCACCCCGGACACCACCCCCGCCCTCGACCCCGCCATCGCCGCCCGCCTCAAGCGCGGCGCCGACGGTCTGGTCCCGGCCATCGCCCAGCAGTACGACACCGGCGAGGTGCTGATGCTCGGCTGGATGGACGACGAGGCGCTGCGCCGCACCCTGTCCACCGGCCGCTGCACGTACTGGTCCCGCAGCCGCCAGGAGTACTGGGTCAAGGGCGACACCTCCGGCCACGTCCAGCACGTGAAGTCGGTGGCGCTGGACTGTGACGCCGACACCGTCCTGGTCCGGGTCGACCAGGTCGGCGCCGCCTGCCACACCGGCGACCGCACCTGCTTCGACGCGGACGTTCTTACCCCCCGGGACGGCCAGGACAAGTAGGCTCCGCGCCATGACCACGGGAACCACCGGCACCGCCCTTCCGGACCTCGACACCTTCCGCACCCTCGCCAAGGACCGGCGGGTCATCCCCGTCACCCGGCGGCTGCTCGCGGACGGCGACACACCGGTCGGGCTCTACCGCAAACTCGCCGCCGAGCGCCCCGGCACCTTCCTCCTGGAATCCGCCGAGAACGGCCGTACGTGGTCGCGCTACTCCTTCATCGGCGTCCGCAGCGCCGCCACCCTCACCACCCGCGACGGGCAGGCGCACTGGCTCGGCACCCCGCCCGTCGGCGTGCCCGCCGGCGGAGACCCGCTCGCCGTCCTGCGCGCCACCGTCGAGACCCTGCACACCCCCCGGGACCTCATCGAGGGCGAGGGGCTGCCGCCGTTCACCGGCGGCATGGTCGGCTACCTCGGCTACGACATCGTGCGCCGCCTGGAGAAGATCGGCGAGCAGACCACCGACGACCTCCGGCTGCCCGAACTCACCATGCTGCTCACCTCGGACCTCGCCGTCCTCGACCACTGGAACGGCACCGTCCTGCTGATCGCCAACGCGATCAACCACAACGACCTCGACACCGGCATCGACGAGGCCTACGCGGACGCGGTGGCCCGCCTGGACACCATGGCCGACGACCTCGCCCGGCCCGCGCCCGCCAGCGCCGCCGCGCTGCCCCCGTCCGAGGTCCCGCCGTACACCGCCAAGTGGGGCGGCGCGGCCTACCAGGACGCCGTCGAGGACATCAAGGAGCGCATCCGGGCCGGCGAGGCCTTCCAGGTCGTGCCCTCCCAGCGGTTCGAAACCCCGTGCACGGCGAGTGCGTTGGACGTCTACCGGGTGCTGCGGGCCACCAACCCCAGCCCGTACATGTACCTCTTCCGCTTCGAGGGCCCCGACGGCGGCGAGGACGGCGCCTTCGACGTGGTCGGCTCCAGCCCCGAGGCGCTGGTGAAGGTCGAGGACGGCCGGGCCATGGTCCACCCCATCGCCGGAACCCGCCCGCGCGGCGCGTCCGTCCAGGAGGACCAGGCCCTGGCCGACGAGCTGATGGCCGACCCCAAGGAGCGCGCCGAGCATCTGATGCTGGTCGACCTGGGCCGCAACGACCTGGGCCGGGTCTGCGAACCGGGCAGTGTCGAGGTCGTCGATTTCATGTCCGTCGAGCGCTACAGCCACGTCATGCACATCGTCTCGACGGTCACCGGCAAGGTCGCCGCGGACCGCACCGCCTTCGACGTGCTCACCGCCTGCTTCCCCGCGGGCACCCTCTCCGGCGCCCCCAAGCCGCGCGCCCTCCAGATCATCGAGGAGCTGGAGCCGTCCCGGCGCGGTCTGTACGGCGGCTGTGTCGGCTATCTCGACTTCGCCGGCGACTCCGACACCGCCATCGCGATCCGCACCGCCCTGCTGCGCGACGGCACCGCCTACGTCCAGGCGGGCGCCGGGGTGGTCGCCGACTCCGACCCGGTGGCCGAGGACACGGAGTGCCGCAACAAGGCCGCCGCGGTGCTGCGCGCCGTGCACACCGCCAACCACCTGGGCAAGTAACGGGCCGGGCACCCGCAGCACCCCCGCGCACCGGCCCCCGGCGGCCGGTGCGCGATAGTGGTACGCGTGAGTGCCGCATCCCAGACCCCCACCGACAGCGCGCCGCAGGGCGATTCCGGGCCCCCGCCGGCCAGGCCCGCGCGCCGCGCGCACCGCAGCCTCGCCCTGGCGCTGCTGGCCGGCGCGGCCGGCGCCGGCCTGGCGCTGCTGGCCTCCGGCCGCACCTGGGCCGAGGGCTCCGCGGTGCTGGCCCAGGGCGCGCTGCCGCGCACGGTGACCGGCGCCGATGTGACCGGCGTGCCCGGCGCGCTGGCCGTCGTCGGCCTGGCCGCGCTGGTCGCCGTCTTCGCGGTCCGCCGGGCCGGCCGGATCGCGGTCGCCGCCCTGCTCACGCTGAGCGGCGTGGGCATCGCCGTCGCCGCCGTGCTGGGCAACTCCGACACCTCGGCGCTGCGCGAGAAGGCCGCCACCGCCGTCGGGCTGACCGGAACCGATGTGCATCACGTCACCCACACCGGCTGGCCGTGGGTGGCCGCGGCCGGCGGTCTGCTGCTGCTGCTCGCCGGACTGCTGGCGCTGGTGTACGGACGCCACTGGCCTGCGATGTCGGGCAAATACGAGCGGACGCCCGGCGGCGGCCGCGGACCGCGGCGGGCACCGGCCCCGCCGGATCTGGACCGCCCCGAGGAGATCTGGAAGTCCCTGGACCGCGGTGAGGACCCCACCCGGTAAAAGGGCTCCCTCCGGCATCGGTGACAATGGGCCGAGCGGATCATCGCGCCCCGACCCCGGCGCGCAGAGCATCGAGGAGCATTCATGTCGAGCAGTGGCCACGGACACACCCCCGCCGCCTGGACCGGCGTCATCATCTCGTTCATCGGCTTCTGTGTGGCCGGAGCCTTCATCGTGCTGGCGAACGTGCCCGGCTTCTGGGCCGGCATGGCGCTGATCGGTCTCGGTGCCGCCGTGGGCGGTCTGATGCGGATGGCCGGTCTGGGCTCGGAGCCCAAGCGTGCCGCCAAGCCGCGCCCCCAGGCGCAGGCGCAGCCGCAGGAGGGCTGAGCCCCCGCTCCCGTGGCGCCGGGGTCCGGCGCCACTCCCGCAGCACCCCGAAGGCGCCGCTTCCCGGCCCGTACGCACCGCGGTGCCGTACCCGCCGTCCGTGACCGTTCCGTACGGCGGCCGAGAAGCTGCGCCTTCGCCTGTCCGGCCGGACAATCGGCACGTGAGCCAACCCGCGGCCCGGCCCGACGCCTCCCCGCGCGGCGGTCTGCCGCGCCGCCTCGTGGCGCCCCTCGGCGCCCTGGCCGCCGCCACCGCCGCCTTCGCCGTCCTCGGTGCCGTCGATCCGAACGAGCCCGGCCACTACCCCGTGTGCCCGCTGCTGCACCTCACCGGCGTCTACTGCCCGGCCTGCGGCGGGCTGCGCAGCGCCCACGCCGTCGCGCACGGCGACCTCGTCGCGGCGCTGGGCGCCAACGCGCTCGCGGTGGCCGGATACGCCGCCTGTGCGGTCTTCTGGGCGCTCTGGCTGGGCAATGCGGTCCGCGGGCGCCGCACGGCGGGGCCGCGGCCGCGAGCCGTCCACTGGTGGGCACTGGGCGGGCTGCTGCTGGTCTTCACGGTCGTCCGCAACCTCCCCTTCGGCAGCGGGCTCGCACCGTGACCCGGCGGCCGTGCGGACCCGGTGCCAGCGGCCGCCCAGCGCCCGGAGAAGCCCAGGTCGTGGGGTCACGGTCCACCGGATGTGAGACCTGCATCGCTTGGCGGATACCATCGGAGTGCCGGATGGGACCGTTCGTCCGGGGGACCGTCCACCACTGCCCCAGAAGGAGGCCGCTCGCGTGAGTGTGCTCGACGAGATCATCGACGGCGTCCGCGCCGACCTCGCAGAGCGGCAGGCGCGGGTGAGCCTCGACGAGCTCAAGGAGCGGGCCCAGAAGGCGCGCCCCGCGAAGGACGGCGTCGCCGCGCTCAAGGGCGAGAGCGTCACGGTGATCTGCGAGGTCAAGCGCTCCAGCCCCTCCAAGGGCGCGCTCGCCGCGATCGCCGACCCGGCCGGTCTGGCCGCCGACTACGAGGCGGGCGGCGCGGCCGTCATCTCCGTCCTCACCGAGCAGCGCAAGTTCGGCGGTTCGCTGGCCGACCTGGAAGCCGTCCGCGCCAAGGTCGACATCCCCGTCCTGCGCAAGGACTTCATCGTCACCGCCTACCAGCTGTGGGAGGCCCGTGCCTACGGCGCCGACCTCGCGCTGCTGATCGTCTCCGCGCTGGAGCAGGAGGCGCTGGTCTCGCTGATCGAGCGCGCCGAGTCGATCGGTCTGACGCCGCTGGTCGAGGTGCACGACGAGGAAGAGGTCGCCCGCGCGGTGGACGCCGGCGCCAGGATCATCGGCGTCAACGCCCGCAATCTGAAGACCCTGGAGGTCGACCGCGGCAACTTCGCCCGGGTCGCCCCCGAGATCCCCGACCACATCGTCAAGATCGCCGAGTCCGGTGTCCGCGGACCGCACGACCTGATCGCCTACGCCAACGACGGCGCGGACGCGGTGCTGGTCGGCGAGTCGCTGGTCACCGGCAAGGACCCCAAGACCGCGGTCGCCGACCTGGTCGCCGCGGGCTCCCACCCGGCGATCCGGCACGGCCGGTCCTGAGCGCCTGGGACAGCACACCGACATGACCGCCACCGCCGCAGACCTCCGCTGCCGGGCCCGGGTACCGCACCCGGGCCCGGCCGGGGTGCGCGCCGGGGCGGCCGTCCGCGTTCCCTGCCCGGTGGTGCCGGTCCACGGCTTCCCGCCCGCCCCGCACCGACGCCCCGACCCCAAGCGCTGTGCGCTGCCGCCGTGGCACCGGGGCTGCCGGGCACCCGCCAGGCGGGTCCACGGACGCCGGGTCAGGTATCACATCGGTTCCGAGCCGGGACAGATCAACGGCATGCGATGGCGACCGGGGCCCGCGCGCTGACGCGCCGGCCCCGCCCGGGCGCCGGGACACCGGGGGAGACAGCGGTCGTCTGACCGCCTGCTCCCCCCCACCCCCGAACCCACCCCCGCCCCCTCCCCCGAAGGGGGAGAGGGGGAGGGGGCGGGGGAGCGCCCCGACCGGGGCCGGGGAGTGCCGCGGCCGAGCCGGGGAACGTCTCGGCCAGGTCGGGGAGCGTCTCGGCCAGGTCGGGGAGCGTCCCGGCCAGGTCGGGGAGCGTCTCGGCCAGGTCGGGGAGCGTCCCGGCCAGGCCGGGGAGCGTCCCGGCCAGGCCGGCCAACGTCCAGGCCAGGCCGGGCCACGCCCCCGCCGGGTCCCACGACGCCGGCCGGCCTCCGCCCGAGCGCCCCGTTGCCGCTCCGCTGCGGCGACGGCCTGCCCGCCCCGCCCCGCGCGCGCCGCATACCGTGATGCCCATCCCGCCACCACTGGACTTCCGGGGCAGTTGCCCCGGCGAGGAGTGCGTCTGATGTCCGCAGATTTTTTCCTTCCCGATCCCGAGGGACGGGTGCCGAACCCCGAAGGCTATTTCGGTGCGTTCGGCGGCAAGTTCATTCCCGAGGCGCTGGTCGCCGCGGTCGACGAGGTCGCCGCGGAGTACGACAAGGCCAAGGGGGATCCCGCGTTCGCGGCTGAGCTCAACGACCTGATGGTCAACTACACCGGGCGCCCCAGCGCGCTCACCGAGGTGCCGCGGTTCGCCGGACACGCCGGCGGGGCCCGGGTGTTCCTCAAGCGCGAGGACCTCAACCACACCGGGTCCCACAAGATCAACAACGTGCTGGGCCAGGCGCTGCTCACCAAGCGGATGGGCAAGACCCGGGTCATCGCCGAGACCGGCGCGGGCCAGCACGGCGTGGCCACCGCCACCGCCTGCGCCCTGTTCGGCCTCGAATGCACCATCTACATGGGCGAGATCGACACCCAGCGGCAGGCCCTCAACGTCGCCCGGATGCGGATGCTCGGCGCCGAGGTCATCGCCGTGAAGTCCGGCAGCCGCACCCTCAAGGACGCCATCAACGAGGCCTTCCGCGACTGGGTCGCCAACGTCGACCACACCCACTACCTGTTCGGGACCGTCGCCGGACCGCACCCCTTCCCCGCGATGGTGCGCGACTTCCACCGCGTCATCGGCGTCGAGGCGCGCCGCCAGATCCTGGAGCGGGCCGGCCGGCTGCCGGACGCCGCGGTCGCCTGTGTCGGCGGCGGCTCCAACGCCATCGGGCTCTTCCACGCCTTCATCCCGGACACCGGGGTGCGGCTGATCGGCTGCGAGCCCGCGGGCCACGGCATCGAGACCGGCGAGCACGCCGCCACGCTGAGCGCCGGTGAGCCGGGAATCCTGCACGGGTCGCGGAGTTACGTCCTCCAGGACGACGAGGGCCAGATCACCGAGCCGTACTCCATCTCGGCCGGTCTGGACTACCCGGGCATCGGGCCAGAGCACGCCTTCCTCAAGGACAGCGGCCGCGGGGAGTACCGCGCCGTCACCGACGACGCCGCGATGCAGGCGCTGCGCCTGCTCTCCCGCACCGAGGGCATCATCCCGGCCATCGAGAGCGCACACGCCCTCGCGGGGGCCCTGGAGCTCGGCCGGGAGCTCGGCGAGGACGGCCTGATCGTCGTCAACCTGTCCGGGCGCGGCGACAAGGACATGGACACCGCCGCCCGCTACTTCAGCCTCTACGACGCGGACGCCGCCGTCGAGGCGGACGCCGGCACCGAGGACGCGGAGATCGAGGGGGACGCCAAGTGAGCGGGAACATCAAGCTGTTGAGTGACACCCTCGCCGCCGCGAAGGCGGAGGGCCGGTCCGCGCTGATCGCCTACCTGCCGGCCGGGTTCCCGACCGTCGACGGCGGCATCGAGGCGGCCAAGGCCGTCTTCGACGGCGGCGCGGACGTCGTGGAGGTCGGGCTGCCGCACAGCGACCCGGTCCTCGACGGGCCGGTCATCCAGACCGCCGACGACATCGCCCTGCGGGGCGGGGTGAAGATCGCCGACGTGATGCGGACCGTGCGCGAGGCGCACGCGGCCACCGGCAAGCCCGTCCTCGTCATGACCTACTGGAACCCGATCGACCGCTACGGCATCGAGCGCTTCACCGCCGAGCTCGCCGAGGCGGGCGGCGCGGGCTGCATCCTGCCCGACCTGCCCGTGCAGGAGTCCGCGAGCTGGCGGGAGCACGCCGACAAGCACGGTCTCGCCACCGTCTTCGTCGTCGCCCCCAGCAGCAAGGACGCCCGGCTCGCCGAGATCACCGCGGCCGGCTCGGGCTTTGTGTACGCCGCCTCGCTGATGGGCGTCACGGGCACCCGTGAGTCGGTGGGCGAGCAGGCGCAGGACCTCGTACGGCGCACCAAGGCCACCACCGGGCTGCCGGTCTGCGTCGGCCTCGGGGTCTCCAACGCCGAACAGGCCGCCGAGGTGGCCCGGTTCGCGGACGGGGTGATCGTCGGCTCGGCGTTCGTCAAGCTGCTGCTGGCGGCGGACGGCGACCTGGCGGCCGGTCTCGCCGGGGTCCGCGGCCTGGCGGGCGAGCTGGCCGAGGGCGTGCGCAAGCGCTCCTGACGGCGGCGCGCACGGCCGGGCGCGGGCGGGACGCGGGCCCGGCCGCTGTCCCCCGATAGAGCGAACATCGGTGCGGAGGGGTGCGGGGGCACCCCTCCGCTTCGTTGTCCAGGGGTGTGAGCCAGAAGAATCATGAGGGTAAGAAATCCGCCCGCGAGCGACTCCAGGAACAGCGGGAGCGGGAGAAGGCACGCGCCCGGCGCGGCCGCCAGGCGATCGTCGCGGGGGCGGTGGTGGTGGTGCTGGCGGTGGCCGGCGGCATCGCCGTCTGGGCGTCGTCGTCCTCCGAGGAGCACGCCGCCGAGGACAATGAGGTCGCCGTCCCGAAGCAGGCCAGCGGCGGCGCCCGGCCCGCCGTCCCGGTGGGCGCGGCCGGCGCCCCCGCCACACTCACGGTGTGGGAGGACTTCCGCTGTCCCGCCTGCCAGCAGTTCGAGACCGGATTCCGCCCGGTCATCCATGAGCTGGAGGACGCCGGCCGGCTCAAGAGCGAGTACCACCTCGTCACCATCATCGACGGCAACGCGGGCGGCCAGGGGTCCCGGAACGCCGCCAACGCCGCCCTGTGCGCGCAGGACGCCGGGAAGTTCCGCGCGTACCACGACGTCCTCTACTCCCACCAGCCGCCCGAGCCGCAGGACAAGTTCGCCGACAAGCAGTACCTCCTCCAACTGGCCGGCAAGGTCAAGGGGTTGGTGACCCCCGCCTTCACCAAGTGCGTCAACGACGGCACCTACGACCGTTTCGTGCAGAAGTCCAACGACTCCTTCGCCACCTCCGGATACCGCGGCACCCCGACCGTCCTGCTCAACGGCAAGGACCTGTCCAAGGAGAAGGGCGGCCGGCTCAGCCCCGCGGACCTCAAGAAGATGGTGCTGGACGCCAACAAGGCCGGGCAGCCGGGGAAGCAGAGCGCCGCTCCGCACACCGGCGCCTCGCCCCAGGGCAGGCACCCCGCACGGAGCGCCGCGCCGCGGGCGGAGCCGACGGGCCGCGGCGTCACGCCCTGAGCGGGGCCTCCCGGCGCCGCGGACACACAGCGTCACCGCCTGCCGACGGGGTCGTTACGCAGCCGTAGCTGGGCCGGGTTGCCGCCGACCCCGCCCGGCGCGGTAGCGTCGTCCCTGCCATGGACCTCGCATTCATTCCCAGCCCGTCGGTCGGCGTCGTACATCTCGGCCCGATCCCGCTGCGCGGCTACGCGTTCTGCATCATCATCGGCGTCTTCGTCGGCGTCTGGCTCGGCAACAAGCGCTGGGTGCAGCGCGGCGGCCGCTCCGGAACCGTCGCGGACATCGCCGTATGGGCCGTCCCCTTCGGGCTGGTCGGCGGCCGTCTCTACCACGTCATCACGACGTACGAGCCGTACTTCGGCCCGAACGGCCACCCGCTCGACGCCTTCAAGGTGTGGGAGGGCGGCCTCGGCATCTGGGGCGCGGTGGCGCTCGGCGCGGTCGGCGCCTGGATCGGCTGCCGCCGGCGCGGTATCCCGCTGCCCGCGTACGCCGACGCGCTGGCGCCCGGGCTGGCCCTCGGGCAGGCGATCGGCCGCTGGGGCAACTGGTTCAACCAGGAGCTGTACGGCAAGCCGACCGATGTGCCGTGGGCGCTGGAGATCAGCTCCGACCCGGCCATCGGCCGCATCGGCGGCACCTACCACCCGACCTTCCTCTACGAGTGCCTGTGGTGCATCGGCGTCGCGGCGCTGGTCATCTGGGCCGACAAGCGCTTCCGGCTCGGCCACGGGCGGGCCTTCGCCCTGTACGTCGCCGCGTACTGCGCGGGCCGCGCCTGGATCGAGTACATGCGGGTCGACGAGGCCCACCACATCCTGGGCCTGCGGCTGAACGTCTGGACCGCGCTGATCGTCTTCGTCGCGGCCGTCGCCTACTTCGTGATCTCCGCCAAGAAGGCCCCCGGCCGGGAAGCGGTCGTCGAACCGGGCGCGCAGCTGGACGAGGGCGCGGACGGCGACACCGCCGGCCCGGACGAGGGCGCCGAGGGCGGCAAGGTCTCGGTCGAGAAGCCGGCGGCGAAGACCGCGGCCGGCGATGACGCGGAGTCCGGTGCCGACGTGGCCGAGGAGTCCGCGACGGACGAGCCCGGCGACAAGCCGTCCGAGGACACGGCGGACGAGCCCGCCGCGGACGCCAAGCCGGCCGGCAGCGGCGGCACCAAGAAGCCCTGAGGCGGCCCCGGCCGCCTCACGCGCCGGGCGGATCCGAGACAGGGTCCGCCCGGCGCTGTGCTGTCCGGACCCGGCGCCCCGCCGGTCAGCGCCGGCGTCCGGCCAGGTCCAGCACCCGCCGGGCGCCCGCGACCACCGCCGCGTCCACGAACCGGCCGTCCGGCAGCGCCAGCGCCCCGCCCTCCGCCGTGGCGGCCCGCACGATCTCCCGGGCCGCCGCGATCTCCTCCGCCGAGGGGAGGTAGGCCGCCTCGATCACCGGGAGCTGGCGGGGGTGGATCGCCGCCCGGCCCAGGAAGCCCAGCGCCCGGCCCCGGGCGCAGGACCGGGCCAGCCCGTCGAGGTCGTGGACGTCAGGGTGGACCGACTGCGGCGGCGGGGCGAGACCGGCGGCGCGGGCGGCGACCACGGCCCGGCTGCGCGGCCACGCCAGCCCGGCGTCGTCCCGCACCCCCAGCTCCCCGCACAGATCGGCCTCGCCGAGCGCGATCCCGCGCAGCGCCGGATGCGCGGTGGCGATGGCGAAGGCGTGCTCGATGCCCAGCGCGGATTCGAGCAGCGCGTACAGGGTCGGGGTGGCGGGCAGCGCGCTCGCGGCGGGCGGGGCCGCGGGGGCGAGGGTGGCGGTGCTGCCAAGGGGCGTACGGACCGGGACGAGGTGGTCCGCGCGGGCGTGCCCGGCCGGTGGTACGGGGCCTTCGGCGGCGTACGGGACGTGCTCGGGTACCGGCTCCGCGGCCGTCGTCGCCCAGCCGGCGGCGCGGTGGACATCGGCCGGGCCCTGCACCTTGGGCAGCCGGAGACCGGCCAGGCCCGGCAGGGTGGCCAGGGTGCGGATCTCGTGCTCGGCGAGCGGGCCGTCCAGCGCGTTGACGCGGACATGGACCGGCACCGGCAGCGGGTCGCCCAGCAGCTCGGCGGTGGCCCGCAGCGCATGGTCCTTGCGGTCCGGGGCGACCGCGTCCTCCAGGTCGATCACGACCACATCGGCCCCGCAGCCGAGCGCCTTGGCGACCATCTCCGGGCGGTCCCCGGGCACATAGAGCCAGGTCAGCGGGGTGGGAGCGGGGGTCTGGCGGGGTGTCTGCGGGGTCGGCCTCACAGCGCGCCCGCCGTGCGCAGTGCGTCGATCTCCGCGTCGGTCAGCCCGAGTCCGGCCAGCACCGCGTCCGTGTCCGCGCCGTGCGGGCGGCCCGCCCACCGGATGGCGCCCGGCGTCTCGGAGAGCCGGAAGAGGACGTTCTGCATCCGGACCGTGCCGAGCTCGTCGTCCGGGACCTCGGTGATCGAACCCAGCGCCGCGTACTGCGGGTCCGCCATCACCTCGCGGATGTCGTAGATGGGTGCCACGGCCGCCTCGGCCTTCTCGAAGGCGGCCAGCACCTCGGCCCGGTCGTGCCGGGCGATCCAGTCACCGACCGCGGTATCCAGCTCCTCGGCGTGCCGGGCCCGCCCCTCGCCGGTCGCGAACCAGGGTTCGTCGGTCACCTCGGGCCGGCCGACCAGCCGCATCACCCGCCCGGCGACCGACTCGGCCGAGGTGGAGACCGCAACCCAGGAGCCGTCGGCGGTGCGGTAGGTGTTGCGCGGGGCGACGTTCGCCGAGCGGTTGCCGGTCCGCGGCTGGACATGGCCGAGCTGGTCGTACCAGAGCGGCTGCGGACCGAGGACCGTCAGGATCGGTTCGATCAGCGCCAGATCGATGACCTGGCCGCGGCCGGATGGGGGTCCCCCCGCTCGAGCGGAGCCGAGAGTGGGGGATTCCCGTGCGCGCAGCGCGGCCAGCACGGCGTACGACGTGGTCAGCGCGGCGATCGCGTCGGCGAGACCGAAGGGTGGCAGGGTCGGTGGCCCGTCCGGCTCCCCGGTGATCGCGGCGAAACCGCTCATCGCCTCGGCGAGGGTGCCGAAGCCGGGGCGCCGGGCGTAGGGGCCGAACTGCCCGAAGCCGGTGACCCGGGCCAGCACCAGGCGCGGGTTGACGGCCGACAGCTCGTCCCAGCCCAGGCCCCAGCGCTCCAGGGTCCCGGGCCGGAAGTTCTCGACGACGACATCCGCCCCGGCGGCGAGCCGCAGCAGCACGTCCCGGCCGCCCGGGTGGGACAGATCGAGCGTCATGGTCCGCTTGTTGCGGCCCAGCAGCTTCCACCACAGGCCGACGCCGTCCTTGGCGGGACCGTGGCCGCGCGACGGGTCGGGCCGGTGCGGATGCTCGATCTTGATCACCTCGGCGCCGAAGTCGCCCAGCAGGGTGGCGGCGAGCGGACCGGCGAACAGCGTGGCGAGATCGAGCACCCGCAGCCCGGTGAGCGGGCCGGCGGCAGGGGAGTCGGGCGAGTCGGGGGCGGCGGCGCGCTCGTCGGCGGTGGGCCGGGGCGCCCCGGAAAGGGAGGGGTCGGTCATGGTGCGGGGGCCTTCGTTCGGTCGGCGGGGGTACCGGGTACGACCAGCGCGGCGGTGCGCGCCGCGAGGGCGTCGAAGCCGATGCCGTCCAGCCCGCGGACGCCGGTGGTCAGCCGGTTGCGCAGCGGTGCCGTCCAGCGGGCGGGCAGCGCCTCGGGCGTCCCCGCGAGCAGGCCGGCCAGCGACCCGGCGGTGGCGCCGTTCGAGTCGGTGTCCCAGCCGCCCGACACCACACGGCAGATCGAGCCGCTGAAGTCGCCGTCGGCGTGGGTGAGCGCGGCGGCCAGCAGCGCCGCGTTGGGGAGGGCGTGCACCCAGTGGTGGTGCCCGTAGGCGCGGTGCAGCCGGTCGACGACGGTCGCGAAGCCGGCCGGGGTGCCGGTGGGTTCCTCCCGCGCCAGCGCGATACCGCGGCGGACGGCCCGCGCGAGCCGGGAGCGCGCGGGGATCACGGCCAGCCCGGCCCGCAGCGCCCCGTGCACCTGCGTGCCGCCGCCGGCCGCCGCGGCGAGCGCGCCGGCCACGAACATCGCGGCGTAGACCCCGTTCGCGGTGTGGCTGAGCGTGGCGTCCCGCCAGGTCTGGGCCGCGGCGGCGGCCGGGTCGCCGGGGTGGGTCCAGCCGTGGACGTCGGCGCGGATCTGCGCGCCGATCCACTCCCGGAACGGGTTGCGGTGGCGCGCGGTGTGCGGCGGCTCGATGCCGTCCAGGAGGTTGCGGTACGCCAGGCGTTCGGCGGTGAAGGTCCGGCCGGCCGGCAGTTCGTCCAGCCACAGCCGCGCCACGTCGGCCGTGCTGAAGCCGGGGCCGTGGCGTTCGAGGAGCAGCAGACCGAGGAGTGGGTAGTTGAGGTCGTCGTCCTCGGGCATGCCGTCGATGTTCCCGGCGAGCGAGGTGGCGCGGCTGCGGCGGTTCCACGGGTGCCGGGCGGCCACCGCCGGGTCGAGTCCGGTCTCGGTGAAGTAGCCGGTCAGCGGCCAGTTTCCGGTCGAGCGGGCGAGCGCCCGGATCCCGTCGAGCGGCAGCTTCTCGACCGGTTTGCCGAGCAGACAGCCGGCCGCCCGCCCGAGCCAGGCGGCCTCCAGCCGGGCGGCCGGCACACCGCCGTCCGGCCGTGGCTCACCGTCCCCGGGCCATGGCGCCCACTCCCGCTGGATCGCCGTCAGCTCGGTGGGCTCGTCGGCCGCCGACGGGCAGGGCAGCAGGGCCAGTTCGTCGAGCAGCGCGCCGGCGAGCGCCCGCAGGGCTGGAGGGGCCGGGCCGGGGGAGGCGCCCGCCCGGCCCGGCGCCGTCGTGCCGCCGGCCGCCCGCCACCGCCGCGCGAGCGGGGCGGCGTCCCGGCCGTCCTCCGCCGCCTGGCGCAGTTCGTGCCCGACCAGGTCCTCGGGCTGCACCCAGGTCACCCGGAGCGGCGCCGCCTCCACGGGCCGGGCGGGCGCCGCCGCGGTGGCCGTCACGGTCCGACCGCTTCCGTCATCGCCGGGATCGCCGAGATCGCGGTGAACGCCTGCTCATGGGTGCGGGCGCGGGTCCGGTCGCGGGTGAAGACCTCGCGTGCGACGGCGGCCAGCGCGGCGCCGGGCGCTTCCAGATCGAGGCGGCTGGCGCGGGCGACCTCCGTGCTCCACTCGGCCGGCACCGCCTCCGCGCCGCGCAGCGCGCCGACCAGCGCGCCGCTCATGGTGGCGATCGAGTCGCAGTCGCGGCCGTAGTTGACCGAGCCGAGGACCGTGGCCCGGAAGTCGCCGCCGCCGATCAGCAACATGCCCAGGGCGATGGGGAGTTCCTCGATGGCGTGCAGCCGGGAGGGCCGCCGGGCACCGAGCGACGGGTTGCGGTAGTCCGGGCCGACCGTGTCGAAGGGGGCGACCGCTGCGCGGAGCGGCGCCGGTGCCGACGCGGGGTCGGTGACCGAGGACGCCGCCTCACAGACCGCCTCGATCGCGGCCCGGGTGCCGTCCTTGGCGAGCCGCAGCGCCTGGACGACGACCGAGGACGGGGTCGCGTCCGGGATGAACGCGGCGGCCACCGCCGCGGCGAACACCCCCGCCGCCTCCCGCCCGTACGAGGACTGGTGCGCCCCGGCGATGTCCAGCGCCTCGGCGTAGGCCCGGTCCGGATTGCCGGCGTTGACGATGCCCACCGGCGCCATGTACATCGCCGCACCACAGTTCACGATGTTTCCGACGCCCGCCTCGCGCGGGTCCGCGTGCCCGTAGTGCAGCCGCGCCACGATCCACTTCTCGGCGAGGAAGATCCGCTGCACCGGCAGCGCCTCGGCCTCCAGTTCCGGGATCCAGCGCGGGGTGCCGATCAGATCCGGTACCAGGTGGTCGGCGATGTCATAGGCGTCGAGGTGGTCGCGCACCGCCTCGTAGACCCGCACCAGCGCATGGGTCATCAGGGTGTCGTCGGTGACATGCCCGTCGCCCTTGTGGTACGGCGCGAGCGGGCGGGCGGTGCGCCAGTCGTCGTGGAACGGGCCGACGATGCCCTCGACCCGGCCGCCGTGCCGCTGCACGATCTCCTCCGGTGTCCGGCCCTCCACCGGCCCGCCGAGCGCATCGCCGACGGCGGCGCCGACCAGCGCCCCGGTCGCCCGGTCCTCCAGGGACGGGGGGACGGGCGTGACGGGGGGCACCGGGTTCACGGGCGACGGCTTGGCGACCACGGTGACGGGGGTGACCGGCAGGATCCGGGTGGCCTGCGGGTCGGGAGCGGTCGCCGCGGCCGGTGTCTGCTCGCTTGCGTACGTCATGTGCGGGTGAGTCCTTCCACGGTGGGGGAGGGGGCGGGAGCCAGAAGGGCCCCGGAGACGGCTTCCGGACGGGCCGGCGGGGGAGCCGCGGCGGCTTCGGGCGCGGTCAGCTCCGTACGGGCCAGCAGCCCGGCCAGCTCGACCAGGTCCGTGCCGGCCAGCCGGGGCAGCGCACAGCCGGACAGCACCCGGCAGGCGTCGCGCCAGGTGCGGGGCAGGGCGTGCGCACCGCCGAGCGCGCCGGTCAGCGCCCCGGCGAGGGCCGGTGCGGAGTCGGCGACCCGGGAGAGACAGGCGGCGGCCGGTACCGCCTCGGCGATCCGCCCGTCCGTCGCGAGGGCCAGCGCCAGCGCCACCGGGACGGTCTCGGCCGCGGCGATGCCGTAGCTGTAGACGTGGTCGACGATCTCGTGCTCCAGCAGGGGCACCAGGGCGAAGGCGGTGCCGGGGCGGCCGGGCGGGCCGGGACCGTCGGCGGCGAAGGAGCGGGCCAGGCGGACCGCGTGCAGGGCGTTGCGGCGGATCTCGGTGCCGTCGGGGAGCTGGTCCAGCGCCGCGTCCACACAGCCGCCCGCCGCCGTGCCGCCGAGCGCGGCGGCGACCGCGGCGGCCATCGCCCGCGCGCCGTGCACCCCGTCGCCGTCCTGGGTGTAGCGCGCGTCGTACTCGGCCAGCTCGGCGGCGGCGGACGGCTCGCCGGGGTGCACCACGGCCAGGACGGCGGCGCGGACGCAGGCGGCGTCGTCGAAGTAGTGCGGGTTGTCGTGGCCGGTGGCGGGCGGCCGCAGCCCGGCGGCGAGATTGCCGAGCCCGGCGCGTACGGAGATCCGGGCGCGCAGCGGCAGCACGGCGGACTCGACCTCGGGCGCCCGGTCGGCGGCCGCGGCGACCTCGTTGGCCAGCGCGTTCCAGGCGAGATCGACGGCGGCCCGCATCCGGCGGTCCCGGCCCAGGTCGCTGAGGGGCGCACCGGCCGCGGTGAGCACCGACTCGGCGGTGAAGGCGGCCCACTCGGCGTCGTCGGAGGGGCCCAGCCGCAGCGGTTCGGGCGGCTGGTTGAGGGCGATCGGCACCGGCAGCGTGGTGGTCGCGTTCTGCTCGGCGAAGGTGTCCAGCTCACGGGTCAGCCGCCGGGTCCACTCCGGCATCCGCGCCGCCCGGTGCCGGGCCGCCGGCCACCCCGCGGCGTCCCCGGAGGCCACCCCGAGCAGCAGCCCCTCGATACGGCCGCGCGCCCCGGCCGGGTCGCCGGGTCCGGCGGCGTTCCGCACCGCTTCCCGGCCGTTCATCCGGCCCCCACCACGGCCTCGACGCCCGCCCCGGCGACGGGCTCCGCGACGGCTCCGGCCCGCGGGTCCGCCCCCTGCGAGGTCAGCAGCTCCGCGATGTCCAGCACGTGGTAGCCCGCCATCGACGGCAGACAGCTGCCGCGCGCCGGGCCGATGGCGGCGGCCCATGCCTCGGGGATCGCGGCGGCGCCGCACAGCGCACCGGCCAGCGCACCGGCGACGGCCGCCGTGGTGTCGGCGTCCCGCCCCATGTTGACCGCGGTCAGCACCGATGCGGAGAAGTCGCCGCGGGCCGCCTCGAACGCGCCGAAGGCCAGGCCGACGGCCTCCGGCGCCAGATCCGTCCAGGGGTAGCCGCCGATCACGACGGCGGAGCGCACCGCGCGCTCGGTGCCGAGCTGGGTGATGCCCGGGGTGTGCCGGGAGCGCTGGGCGGCCCCGACCGCGCGGCGCAGCGAGCGGGCGGTCCAGGAGTCCTCCGGCACGACGGACAGCGCGGCGGCGATCACCGCGTCGGTGGCGGAGGCGACCATGGCGGTGGCGACGCCGGCGGCCACCGCCCGGCCGCCGTAGATCCCCTCGCCGTCGTGGCTGACCGTGCCGTCGATGGCCACCAGCCGGGCGGCCTCGGCGGGCCGTCCGGCGGCGAACACCCCGAACGGCGCGGCGCGCATCGCCAGCCCGTCGCTCCAGGCGTGCCGGTGCTGGGCGGAGATGGGCGCGGCCAGGCCCCGGCGCAGGTTCTCCAGGGTGCCGCGCTCACTGAAGCCCGCACCGCGGAACGGCCCCTCGTCCCGGTCGGCGATCCACTGGTGCCAGGCGGCCTCGACCTGGGCGACGGTCAGCGCCGAGCCGTGCGCGGCCAGCAGCAGCCCCGAGAAGATCGCGTACTCGGTGTCGTCGGTGCCGGCCGGGTCGTCCTCGACATACCCCTCGATCCGGCCCCAGCGGCGGCGGATCTGCGAGGGCTTCATGTTCTCCGCGGGGGCCCCCAGCGCATCACCGACGGCGAGTCCGAGCAGCGCGCCGCGGGCCCGGTCGCGGACGGCGTCGCCCGCGCCGGGCCCGGCCGGCTCCGCGGGCGGAGGGTGCGCTGCGCTCATGTGCGTGCCGTTCTGTCGTACGGGCCGGCCGCCGCCGGGCCCGCGGGGCGCCGCCCGGCTGCGGACCGCTGCGCTGTATCCGTGCCACGCGAGGGCCCGGCTCTCCTGTCCCGGGCGGCAGGGTCACCCGGTCGACCGCCCCGGACGGCCCCGGAGCGATGCGTCCGGCCGGCCGCTCACGGGGGTGTGACCCGGATCTCATCGCCGATCCCGCGGAAAAACCGCAGGTCAGCGCGGTAAGTTCGGCCTTCCTTGCTAGCGGCGGAGGCCAAGGGCCGCATAACTTCGACGTGTTGGAGGGGGAAGTGCCGCCATCGGCCCACACCTCGCTCGCAGGGAGTAGGTACCGATATGTCCGTCATGGAGATCATGGATGCGGCGGCGCCGACGCATGTGGCCCACCGTGACAACCACACCCACCGCGATGTGAACGGCGGCTGGCTGCGCCCCGCCGTCTTCGGCGCGATGGACGGGCTGGTCTCGAACGTCGCGCTGATGACGGGCGCCGCCGGCGGCGCGCTGTCGCAGCAGGCGATCATCATCACCGGCCTCGCGGGCCTGGCGGCCGGCGCCTTCTCGATGGCGGCGGGGGAGTACACCTCGGTCGCCTCGCAGCGCGAGCTGGTGCAGGCCGAGCTGGACGTCGAGCGCGCCGAACTGCGCAAGCACCCGAAGGACGAGCTGGAAGAGCTCGCCGCGCTGTATACGTCGCGCGGGGTCGAGCCGGCGCTCGCCCGGCAGGTCGCCGAACAGCTCTCCAGGGACCCCGAGCAGGCCCTGGAGATCCACGCCCGGGAGGAGTTGGGCATCGACCCGTCCGACCTTCCTTCCCCCGCCGTCGCCGCGATTTCCTCCTTCGGATCGTTCGCGTTGGGTGCGCTGTTGCCTGTCCTTCCTTACCTTCTGGGGGCGTCCGCCATCTGGCCCGCGGTGCTGCTCGCGCTGGTCGGACTGTTTGCCTGCGGGGCGGTCGTGGCGCGTGTGACGGCGCGCTCCTGGTGGTTCAGCGGGCTGCGGCAGCTGGCCCTCGGTGGCGCCGCGGCGGGTGTGACGTACGTCCTGGGAGCATTGTTCGGAACCGTCGTAGGGTGACCTGTCATACGGGTGACTGCATAATTACAGCGTTACCCAGCGGTTTCGGTTTGTTGACGGCCGGGCATAAGGCCCAGGCGTCGCGGGCAACGTCGCTCGCCGAACGCCGCCTTGTGGGACGGCCCCGTTTCCGTCCGCGTACTGACTCACCGCAGGTGCGGTGTCCGCATGCTGGAAGCCCCTTTTCGCTTTTTGAGAAGGACGCCATCCTGTAACCTGCACGAAATTTCGCGGAGGGCCAACGTCGTCCCTCGGCAATTCCCCCGGGCCTCCAGGGCCTGGGAGGTACCCCGATTGCCACTACGACGTTGGGAGAGCCGATGCGTTTCGCGTCCACGCACTCCGCGACCACCAGCAGCAGCGACGCCGCAGCCTGGTCGCCCATGGACGGCCGCCCCGCCCAGCAGGGGATGTACGACCCCCGCAATGAGCACGACGCCTGTGGCGTCGGCTTTGTGGCCACCCTCACCGGCGAGGCCAGCCACGCACTGGTCGAGCAGGCGCTGACCGTCCTGACGAATCTGGAGCACCGCGGTGCCACCGGCTCGGAGCCCGACTCGGGCGACGGCGCCGGCATCCTGCTCCAGGTGCCGGACGCGTTCCTTCGCGAGAACGTCACCTTCGAGCTCCCCGAGGCCGGCGCCTACGCCGTCGGTATCGCCTTCCTCCCGTCCGATGCCCAGGAGGCGGCCGAGGCCGTCTCGCGCATCGAGACGATCGCCGGTGAAGAGGGCCTGGACGTCATCGGCTGGCGCGTGGTCCCGGTGGCCCCGCAGCTGCTCGGCAACGGCGCCCGCGCCACCATGCCGGCCTTCTCCCAGATCTTCGTGAGCGACGGGGTCAACACCGGCCTGGCGCTGGACCGCAAGGCCTTCGCCCTGCGCAAGCGCGCCGAGCGGGAGGCCGGGGTCTACTTCCCCTCGCTGTCCGCCCGGACGATCGTCTACAAGGGCATGCTGACCACCGGCCAGCTGGAGCCCTTCTTCCCGGACCTGTCCGACCGCCGCTTCGCCACCGCCATCGCGCTGGTCCACTCGCGGTTCTCCACCAACACCTTCCCGAGCTGGCCGCTGGCCCACCCGTACCGCTTCGTCGCGCACAACGGCGAGATCAACACGGTCAAGGGCAACCGCAACTGGATGCGGGCCCGTGAGTCGCAGCTCGCCACCAAGCTCTTCGGCGCGGAGAACGGCGAGGACGCCGAGAACCTCGCGCGGCTGTTCCCGGTCTGCACCCCGGACGCCTCCGACTCCGCCTCCTTCGACGAGGTCCTGGAGCTGCTCCACCTCGGCGGCCGCTCGCTGCCGCACTCCGTGCTGATGATGGTCCCCGAGGCGTGGGAGAACTCCCCCTCCATGGACCCGGCCCGGCGCGCCTTCTACCAGTACCACTCCACGATGATGGAGCCCTGGGACGGCCCGGCCTGTGTCACCTTCACCGACGGCATCCAGGTCGGCGCGGTCCTCGACCGCAACGGTCTGCGCCCCGGCCGCTACTGGGTCACCGACGACGGCCTGGTCGTGCTCTCCTCCGAGGTCGGCGTCCTGGACATCGACCCGGCGAAGGTCGTCCGCAAGGGCCGCCTCCAGCCCGGCCGGATGTTCCTCGTGGACACCGTCGAGGGCCGCATCATCGAGGACGACGAGATCAAGGCGCAGCTCGCCGCCGAGCAGCCCTACCAGGAGTGGCTGGAATCCGGTCTGATCGAGCTCGCGGACCTGCCCGAGCGTGAGCACATCGTGCACACCCACGCCTCGGTCACCCGCCGTCAGCAGACCTTCGGCTACACCGAGGAAGAGCTGCGCGTCATCCTCGCCCCGATGGCCAAGGCCGGCGCCGAGCCGATCGGCTCGATGGGCACCGACTCGCCGATCGCCGCGCTGTCCGAGCGCCCCCGGCTGCTCTTCGACTACTTCACCCAGCTCTTCGCGCAGGTCACCAACCCGCCGCTGGACGCCATCCGCGAGGAGCTGGTCACCTCGCTGATTTCCTCGCTCGGCCCCCAGGGCAACCTCCTGGAGCCGACCGCGGCCTCCTGCCGCAGCGTGACCCTGCCCTTCCCGGTCATCGACAACGACGAGCTGGCCAAGCTCGTGCACATCAACGCCGACGGCGACATGCCCGACATGAAGGCCGTGACCCTCTCCGGCCTCTACCGGGTCTCCGGCGGCGGCGAGTCGCTGGCCGCCCGGATCGAGGAGATCTGCGCCGAGGCCGACGCCGCCATCGACGACGGCGCCCGGCTGATCGTGCTCTCCGACCGGCACTCCGACGCCGAGCACGCGCCGATCCCGTCGCTGCTGCTGACCGCCGCGGTCCACCACCACCTCATCGGCACCAAGGAGCGCACCCAGGTCGGTCTGCTCGTCGAGGCCGGCGATGTGCGCGAGGTGCACCACGTCGCGCTGCTCATCGGCTTCGGTGCCGCGGCCGTCAACCCGTACCTGGCCATGGAGTCGGTCGAGGACCTGGTCCGCGCCGGCACCTTCCTGCCGGGTGTCGAGGCCGAGACCGCCATCAAGAACCTGATCAAGGCGCTCGGCAAGGGCGTCCTGAAGGTCATGTCCAAGATGGGCATCTCGACCGTCGCCTCCTACCGGGGTGCGCAGGTCTTCGAGGCCGTCGGCCTGGACGAGGAGTTCGTCGAGAAGTACTTCCACGGCACCGCCACCAAGATCGGCGGCGCCGGCCTGGACGTCATCGCCAAGGAGGTCGCAGCCCGGCACGCCAAGGCCTACCCGGCCTCCGGCATCGCCGCCACGCACCGCGCGCTGGAGATCGGCGGCGAGTACCAGTGGCGCCGCGAGGGCGAGCCGCACCTCTTCGACCCGGACACCGTCTTCCGGCTCCAGCACTCCACCCGCTCGCGCCGCTACGACATCTTCAAGCAGTACACGGACCGGGTGAACGAGCAGTCCGAGCGGCTGATGACGCTGCGCGGCCTGTTCTCCTTCGCCTCCGAGCGCCCCTCGATCCCGATCGAGGAGGTCGAGCCGGCGTCCGAGATCGTCAAGCGCTTCTCCACCGGCGCCATGTCGTACGGCTCCATCTCCCAGGAGGCGCACGAGACCCTCGCCATCGCCATGAACCAGCTGGGCGGCAAGTCCAACACCGGTGAGGGCGGCGAGGACCCCGAGCGGCTCTACGACCCGGCGCGCCGTTCGTCCATCAAGCAGGTCGCCTCCGGCCGCTTCGGTGTGACGTCCGAGTACCTCGTCAACTCCGACGACATCCAGATCAAGATGGCCCAGGGCGCCAAGCCCGGCGAGGGCGGCCAGCTGCCCGGCCACAAGGTCTACCCGTGGGTCGCCAAGACCCGGCACTCCACCCCGGGCGTCGGCCTGATCTCCCCGCCGCCGCACCACGACATCTACTCCATCGAGGACCTGGCTCAGCTGATCCACGACCTCAAGAACGCCAACCCGGCGGCCCGCATCCACGTGAAGCTGGTCTCCGAGGTCGGCGTCGGCACGGTCGCCGCGGGTGTCTCCAAGGCGCACGCGGACGTGGTCCTGATCTCCGGCCACGACGGCGGTACGGGCGCCTCCCCGCTGACCTCCCTCAAGCACGCGGGCGGTCCCTGGGAGCTCGGCCTGGCCGAGACCCAGCAGACGCTGCTGCTCAACGGGCTGCGCGACCGGATCGTGGTGCAGACCGACGGTCAGCTCAAGACCGGCCGCGATGTCGTCATCGCCGCCCTGCTGGGCGCCGAGGAGTACGGCTTCGCGACCGCACCGCTGGTCGTCTCCGGCTGCGTCATGATGCGCGTCTGCCACCTGGACACCTGCCCGGTCGGCATCGCCACCCAGAACCCGACGCTGCGCGAGCGGTTCAGCGGCAAGGCCGAGTACGTCGTCAACTTCTTCCAGTTCATCGCCGAAGAGGTCCGCGAGCTCCTCGCCGAGCTGGGCTTCCGCAGCCTGGACGAGGCCATCGGCCACGCCGAGCTGCTGAACACCTCCCGCGCGGTGGACCACTGGAAGGCGCAGGGCCTGGACCTGGCCCCGCTGCTGCACGTGCCCGAGCTGGCCGAGGGCGCCGTCCGCCACCAGGTCATCGAGCAGGACCACGGCCTGGAGAAGGCGCTCGACAACGAGCTGATCAAGCTCGCCGCCGACGCCCTGTCCGCGGACACCGCCGAGGCCGCCCAGCCGGTGCGCGCCCAGGTCGCGATCCGGAACATCAACCGGACCGTCGGCACCATGCTCGGCCACGAGGTCACCAAGAAGTTCGGTGGCGCCGGTCTGCCCGACGACACCGTCGACATCACCTTCACCGGCTCGGCCGGCCAGTCCTTCGGCGCGTTCCTGCCGCGCGGCATCACGCTGCGCCTGGAGGGCGACGCCAACGACTACGTCGGCAAGGGCCTCTCCGGTGGCCGGGTCATCGTCCGCCCGGACCGCGGCGCCGACCACCTCGCCGAGTACTCCACCATCGCCGGCAACACCCTCGCCTACGGCGCCACCGGCGGCGAGCTGTACCTGCGCGGCCGGGTCGGCGAACGCTTCTGCGTCCGCAACTCCGGCGCCACGGTGGTCTCCGAGGGCGTCGGTGACCACGGCTGTGAGTACATGACCGGCGGCAACGCGGTCGTGCTGGGCGAGACGGGCCGCAACTTCGCGGCCGGTATGTCCGGCGGCTTCGCCTACGTCATCGACCTCGACAAGGCCAACGTCAACAAGGAGCTCGTCGACGCGGTCCACGCACTCGACGACGCCGACAAGCAGTGGCTGCACGACGTCGTGCGCCGCCACCAGGAGGAGACCGGCTCCACCGTCGCCGAGAAGCTCCTCGCCGACTGGGATGCCGCGGCCGCGCGCTTCAGCAAGGTCATCCCGCCCATTTACAAGGCAGTGCTCGCCGCCAAGGACGCCGCTGAGCAGGCCGGACTCTCCGAGTCCGAGACCCACGAGAAGATGATGGAGGCGGCGACCAATGGCTGACCCCAAGGGCTTCCTGAACCACGAGCGCGAGATCGCCAAGACCCGCCCCGTCGAGGAGCGCGTCAAGGACTGGAACGAGGTCTACCAGCCCGGCTCCCTGCTGCCGATCATCAGCAAGCAGGCGTCGCGCTGCATGGACTGCGGTATCCCGTTCTGCCACAACGGCTGCCCGCTCGGAAACCTCATCCCCGAGTGGAACGACTACGCCTACCGCGAGGACTGGACCGAGGCCAGCGAGCGGCTGCACGCGACCAACAACTTCCCGGAGTTCACCGGTCGTCTGTGCCCCGCGCCCTGTGAGGCCGCCTGTGTGCTGGGCATCAACCAGCCGCCGGTGACCATCAAGAACGTCGAGGTCTCCATCATCGACAAGGCGTGGGACAACGGCGACGTCACCCCGCAGCCGCCCGAGCGCCTCTCCGGCAAGACCGTCGCCGTCATCGGCTCCGGCCCGGCCGGGCTGGCCGCCGCCCAGCAGCTGACCCGGGCCGGCCACACCGTCGCCGTCTACGAGCGCGCGGACCGTATCGGTGGCCTTCTCCGCTACGGCATCCCCGAGTTCAAGATGGAGAAGCGCCACATCAACCGCCGTATCGAGCAGATGCGCGCGGAGGGCACCAAGTTCCGCACCGAGGTGGAGATCGGCCGCGACCTCGACGCCAAGAAGCTGCGCAAGCGCTACGACGCCGTCGTCATCGCCGCCGGATCCACCACCTCCCGCGACCTGCCGGTGCCCGGCCGGGAGCTGAACGGCATCCACTTCGCGATGGAGTACCTGCCGCTCGCCAACAAGGTGCAGGAGGGCGACCTGACCGTCGCCCCGATCTCCGCCGAGGGCAAGCATGTCGTCGTCATCGGCGGCGGCGACACCGGCGCGGACTGCGTCGGCACCGCCCACCGCCAGGGCGCGGCCTCCGTCACCCAGCTGGAGATCATGCCGCAGCCGGGCGAGGAGCGGAACGCCAACCAGCCCTGGCCGACCTTCCCGATGCTCTACAAGGTCACCTCCGCGCACGAGGAGGGCGGCGAGCGGGTCTACTCCGTCTCCACCACCCACTTCGAGGGCGACGAGGACGGCAACGTCCAGTACCTGCACCTGACCGAGGTGGAGTTCAAGGACGGCCGGCCGGCCCCCAAGCCCGGCACCGAGCGGAAGATCCCGGCCCAGCTGGTCACCCTCGCCATGGGCTTCACCGGCACCGACCGGGAGAACGGCCTGGTCGAGCAGTTCGGCCTGGAGCTCGACGAGCGCGGCAACGTCGCCCGCGACGCGGACTTCGCCACCAACGTCCCCGGCGTGTACGTCGCCGGTGACGCGGGCCGCGGCCAGTCCCTGATCGTGTGGGCCATCGCCGAGGGCCGTTCCGCGGCCAAGGGCGTGGACCGCTTCCTGACCGGAGCCAGCGCCCTGCCGGCTCCCATCAAGCCGACGGACCGGGCACTCACCGTGTGACCGACCGTCCACCGATGTCCCGTACAACGTCGTGCGGAACAATCGCGGCGCCTGCCTCCTCCCCCGACCGGAGGGCAGGCGCCGCGGCATTTCCCGCACCGGGGTCGCCCTACGAACCGCCCCGGGTGGCCGGATAGCGCCGCTCCAACTGCCGTGCCATCTCCGGTGCGGAGGCCGGCACCGGCTGCGGCGGGGGAGTGCCCGGCGAACGGAAGTCGTGCACCGGCGCCCGCCACGCCCCCGGACCGATCCGCCGGTCGCCCGGCGGCAGCACCCACCGCGGATCGGCATGCACCCGCAGCACCTGCGCCTCGATCTGGGTCCACGCGCCGTCGGTGACCGTCCGCTCGCCGACCCGGCGGGCCTCCAACTGCACCGGACAGTGCGCCAGTCGGGGCGGCCGCACCAGCTCGGACGGCTCCGTCCACGGCGCGTCCGTGGACGGCACGGCGCTCGCCCCCTCCTCGGCCCCCGTGCCGTCCGGCGGCAGATTGAAGACCACGTCCGGGCGTACCGCGAGATTGCGCGCGGTCCGGCCGCGGGCCGGCAGCCAGACGCTGACGACCGGTCCGAGCTCCCACCGGATGCGCAGCTCGACCAGGACGAAGGTTCCGTCGTCGTTCTCCGTGGACAGCAGCGCCGGGGCGACCGAACTGCTTTTCTCCAGCGCGCCTTTCATGCTGCCGAGGATAGAAGCCGGATGATTCGGTGCTCACCGAAATGTTATCAGAGGTTACTCTGTGTACATGAAACGATGGGACGCCGATCAGGAAAGCGTCGCGGAGACCCCCGATCTGGCCGCCCTCGCGGCGCTGCTCGCGGACCGCACCCGTGCCGCGATCTGTATGGCCCTGCTCGACGGCGGCACCTGGACCGCGGGCGAACTGGCCGAGTACGCCGCGGTGGCGCCGTCCACCACCACCGAGCACCTCAACCTCCTGGTCGCCGGCGGGCTGCTCGCCGAGGAACGCCGGGGCCGGCGGCGTTACGTCCGGCTCGCCGGGCCGGAGACCGCGGAGACCCTGGAGAACCTCGCCGGACTCGCCCCCTACCGCCAGGTCCCGATCCGCTCCCTGGCCGAGGCCAACCACCGCCGGGCCCTGCACCACGCCCGCACGTGCTACGACCACATCGCCGGCGCCCTCGGCGTCGCCATCGCCGACGCGATGACCGAACGCGGCCTGCTGGCCCGGGACTACGGCCTGGTGCTCACCGCCGCCGGCGCCGACTGGCTCACCGCGCTCGGCCTCCCCGACGCCGCGCCACCGGACGCCCACCGGGCCCATGTCCGCACCTGCCTCGACTGGACGGTGCGCCGCCAGCATCTCTCCGGCGCGGTCGGGGCCGCCCTCTACCGGCACGCCGTGGAGCGCGCCTGGGTCGTCAAGGCCCTCGCCACCCGCATCCTCACCGTCACCGCGGCGGGCCGGGCGGCCTTCCGCGCGCAGCTCGGACTGCCCGACGAGGCACTCTTCCCCTCGCTCACGCTCCAACCACCCCGCGGCTGACCGCCCGGGCGTCCCTCAGGCGCCGCCGCCCTCCGTGAGCCGGGCCGGGAAGCCGCCGGTCGCGACCGGACCCCAGCGCAGCGGCGTCACCCGGATCAGTGACTTGCCCTGCTTGCGCATGGCCTCCCGGTACTGGTCCCAGTCCGGGTGCTCACCGGCGATGTTGCGGTAGTACTCGACCAGCGGCTCGATGGCGTCCGGGGTGTCGATGACCTCGGCCTCGCCGTCGATCTGCACCCACGGGCCGTTCCACTCGTCGGACAGCACGATGACGCTGACCGAGGAGACCCGGCGGGCGTTACGGACCTTGGCGCGCTCCGGATACGTCGCCATCACCAGCCGCCCGGAGTCGTCCACCCCGCACGTCAGCGGCGAGCCCTGCGGGGTGCCGTCGGAACGGCGGGTGAGCAGGATCGCGCGATGGCGGGGGCGGACGAACTCCAGCAGCCCGGGCAGGTCGACACGGGTGGTGGTGGCGGTGGAAGGGCTCATGCGGGTGAGCCTAGGTGGTGCGGCGCCCGCGGAGCCGGACCCATGGCGCAGGTCCACCGCCACGTCGCACCGTCAGCTCTTGAAGAGCTCCTTGCCGGTGGCCGCGTCCACGACCTTGCGGTCGCCCAGCGCGCTCTTGAGCTGCACCTTCACCTTGTCGGTGGCCAGTTGCTCGGTGCACATCCCCTTGGAGCTCTTCCGCTTGCCCCAGCCAGTGATCACCACCAGGTCCTTCGACTCATGGCCGCGGGCACCGAAGCGGACATCGCAGGCGCTGTGCCCGACGGTGACGGTGATCTCCCGTGCCCCGGTGTCCTTGGGGCGGTCCGCGCCGGCCAGCGGCAGCAGCGCCTGCTGCCGCCCGGTGACCGGGGAGACCTTCGGCCAGTGCCGCACGATCTGGTCCGCCCGCTGCTCGAAGGCGTCCGGCTTCTTCGGCGGCGGCGCGCTGCCCACGGTCTGCTGCTTCTGGCCGCAGCCGGACAGTACGGCGGTGCCGGACACCGCCAGCGCGAGCACGGTGGTGAGGGTACGGGTGCGGGAGAGGTGGGATCCTCGCATGACTTGCCTCCTTGGTTCGGCGATGAGACGCACCGAAGGCAAGACAGGTTCCGGCCGCTTTCGGCCGGGCCGGGGCTTCCGCTCTGCGCTCAATCCGCCCACGGCGCAACGGCCGGTGGTCACCGGCGCGGTCCGGCTAGCGTCCCGGCCATGGACGCACTCACCGAAATCACCCCCACCGTCCGGCAACTCGCCTTCCCCGTCGGGCATGTGTACCTCGTCGCCCTCCCCGACGACGGATACGCCGTCATCGACACCGGCGTTCCCGGCTCGGCCCCCGCCGTCCTCGACGCGCTGGCCCGGCTCGGCGGCCGGCCGGACCAGCTGCGGCAGATCGTGCTCACCCACTCCCATCTCGACCACATGGGCTCCGCCGCCGACCTGGTCGCCGCCACCGGCGCCCGCGTGCTGGCCGGCGCGCTGGACGCCCCGTACATCCGCGGCGCCGCACCCGAACCCGCGCCGGTGTACAGCGCCGCGGAACGGGCGCTGTTCGAGCGGGTCATGGCCGATTTCGCGGACGCCGGGGGCCCGCCGCTGCGCCCCGTCGAGGTCGATGTCGAACTCCACGACGGGGACACCCTCGACGGCTGGCCGGAGCCGGTGCGGGTGCTGCACGTCCCCGGCCACACCCCCGGCGGGATCGCGCTGCACCTCCCCGAGAGCCGGCTGCTGTTCCCCGGCGACATCATCGGCACCACCCCCGACGGCACCCGGGCGGTCCTCGGCCCCGGCAACGTCGCACGCGAGGAGGCCATCGCCTCCTTCCGGCGGCTCGCCGCCCTCGACGCGGTCGACACGGTGTGCGTCCCGCACGGCGTCCCGATCCGCACCCACACCCGCGACATCCTGGCCGCTGCCACCCCCGAGGCGGACTGGCTGTGAGGGCCGCGGACGGCGTGCAGCCCCGTCACCGGGCGAGGTGCACGCCGCTACGCGAGGAGCGGTAGCGCCGCCCGGGGCCCGGCCGTCAGCCCGAGGCGCGCGGTGTGACGTGGAAGGTGCCCAGCCGGTGGGTCGTGGGCGGGGACCGCGGCGGTGCCGGCCCGGTGCAGCAGCTCGACGGCGGGGGCGTCCAACCGGGGTCCGTAGAGGTTCAGTACGGCGGCGGGCCGCAGTTCGGCCCAGGCGCGGGCGGCCGCCATGGGGGAGCTCGCGGGCGCACCGTGCAGCACGCCGGTGTAGCCCAGGCGGTGCAGCGTGGTCTGGAATCCGGCCAGGAAGCCGGTGAAGAGCGGGCCGAACGCCTCGACCGCGTCGGCGGGGGCGGCCAGCAGCACGAGGCGGCCCCGGCCGGCCCGCAGACTGCGGGCGGCGGCGTGCGGCACATACCCCAGTTCCTCGGCGGCGGCCCTGACCCTGGCCTGGGTGCGCTCGCCGACCCGCCCGGCGGCCTGCCCGTTCAGGACGTAGGAGACGGTCGCCCGGGAGACCCCGGCGTGCCGGGCAACGGCCGTACTGGTCGGGGGAGTTGGGGTGGCGCGTGGGCCGGCTCGGTCAGTCATGCTGCGGGGCATCCTCGCACAGCGCAATCGTCCGGCGGGTCGGCCCGGAGCGCCCCCGCGGCCTCGGATGACACGTGTAACGTCGGGCGGTGCGCCACCGGACCGGCGAACGGGACCGGACCCCCGGGAGCCGGAGCGCGGGAACCGAAGAGAGGCAGGGCATGCAGCTGCACACCCACGAATGGGGCACCGGCGAACGCATCGCGGTGCTGGTCCACGGCCTGATGTCCGATCACCGCACCTGGCACCGGGTCGGTCCGGCGCTCGCCGGCCGCGGCTACCGGGTGCTCGCCGTCGATCTGCGCGGCCACGGCCGCAGCCCGCGCGGCGCGTACGGCACCGAGCTGTTCGCCGAGGACCTCGTGGAGACCCTGCCCACCGCCCCCGAGGTCGCCATCGGGCATTCCCTGGGCGGGCTGGCGCTGTCCCTGGCGGTGGAGCGGCTCCAGCCGCGGCGGGCGGTCTACTGCGATCCGGCCTGGTCGCTCGCCAGGGTCGGACAGCCCGTCGACCCGGCCCTGTTCGTCGCGTTCAAGCGGGCCGACCGGGAGATGGTGCGGACCTTCAACCCGCGCTGGTGCGAGGCCGATGTCGACCTCGAACTGGCCACGGTCGCCGACTGGGACACCGGGACCGCCCTCGCGCTGTCCGCCGTCCATCTCCAGGACCACACGCCCGAGAAACCGGTCGTCCCGTCCCTGGTGCAGTTCGCGGGGGAGGGGTTCCTCTTCTCCGAGCAGGCGGCGGCAGATCTGACCGAGCGCGGCTTCGAGGTCCGTACGGTGCCCCGCACGGGCCACACCATCCACCGCGACGACTTCGACGGCTTCATGGCGGGCCTGGAGGGCTGGGTCTGACAACGGCCCGGCAGCCGGCCGCCCCGTGCCGCGGCCGATACCCCGTCAGGTGTCGCAGTCCAGCAGCGTCTTGCACAGCCCGCAGCGCGCCTGGAGCCGGCCGCGGACCGGGACCCGGATCCGCTGATGGCAGGCGGGGCAGGGGAACGACACCCGCAGCGGCGACGGGCCCTCGAAGACATAGCCCTCGTCGGCGGCAGGCGGGCGGCCGGGACGCCGCGGGTCCTGCGCCGCCCGGCGGTCCTTGGCGTAGCGCAGCCGCGCGGCCCACCCCGCGCCGGCGAGCGGTGGCCGGCGCAGGTCCTGACGGGCCCGCGCGGCGCCCGCCGTGTACGCGTCGTACGCCTGCGGGCTGGTGAACCACGGCGCCGGGTCCTCCCCGAAGAACCGGGCCCGCTTGGCGAGGACATAGCCGAACTCCTCCGGCGTCAGATAGCCCAGCTTCTGCGAGAACGGGCCGTGCTCGCGGTAGGCGTCCAGCAGCAGCCAGCCCGCGCCGAGGTAGGCGGCGGCGGTGTCGGTGAGGATCTCGTTGTCGCGGGTGCCGGGGAACGCCAGATCCAGACGGTGCAGCGCGACATGCGTCACCTCATGGGCCAGGGCCGCGCCGATGTCCTTGCGGTGCGTCCGGAAGCGGTCGTTGAGCTCGATGAAGTACTCCGGACCCGCGGTGAGTTCGACATTCGCGGCATGCTCCATCTCACGGAAGGTGATCACCGCCCGCGCGTCCGGCAGATGCAGTTGCCGGACCAGCGCGCCGGCCACCCGCTGCGCGCCCAGATGCAGATCCTCGTCCTCGCCGAAGGCCACGTCGACCGGCAGCACGCTGGTGTCGAAGGTGCGCACCGTGTCGTACGACAGGCGTCTGAACAGGGCGTGGACGGCCGCACGCACCGTGTCGAGGTGGGGGTAGCCGTGCTCGATCGCTCTGCCGCCGGTGGTCACCCGGCCACTGTACGGGGGGCCGGGAAAGTCCGGAATGAGGTGTACGGGCGTGGCGCGTACGGGAGTTGGCCGGATGCGCACCCTTGTCACTCTGATCGCCCACTCCACATAATCGCAGAGCGCTGTACGGACTCATCCCCCACTGGGTCCGGACGCCTCACGGTGTGCTGCCGTCCTCCACGTGCTGTGTGCGGCGGTCACGTCCGGCTCCGGTGTTGGCATGGGCTCGTCATCGACGTGCAACCCCCCACGAAAGGAAGCCCGTTGCGCAGCTACCGGAAGCCCCTCAAGAGAACCCTCGCCGTCGGCGCGGTCGCCCTGGCCGCCTTCAGCCTCCAGCCCGGCTCGGCCTCGGCCGCGCCCGCCCCCGAACCCTCCACCAAGGTCGTCGGCGGCACCAAGGCCGACCAGGGTGAATTCCCCTTCATGGTCCGGCTGTCGATGGGCTGCGGCGGCGCCCTCTACGCCAAGGACATCGTGCTCACCGCGGCGCACTGCGTCGACGGCAGCGGCGACAACACCTCCATCACCGCCACCGCCGGCGTGGTCGACCTGGAGGACTCCGCCGCCGTCAAGGTCAACTCCACCAAGGTCCTCCAGGCCCCCGGCTACAACGGCAAGGGCAAGGACTGGGCCCTGATCAAGCTCGCCAAGCCGATAGACCAGCCCACCCTGAAGATCGCCGAGGACGACAAGCTCAACAGCGGCGACTTCACCATCGCCGGCTGGGGCGCCGACAAGGAAGGCGGCGAGCAGCAGCGCTACCTCCTCAAGGCGACCGTGCCGTTCGTCGACGACGCCGCCTGCCAGAAGGCGTACGGCGACCAGCTGACCCCCGGTGACGAGATCTGCGCCGGCAAGCTGGACACCGGCGGCACCGACACCTGCCAGGGCGACTCCGGTGGCCCGATGTTCCGCAAGGACGACGCCGGCAATTGGCTCCAGGTCGGCATCGTCTCCTGGGGCGAGGGCTGCGCACGGCCCGGCAAGCCCGGTGTCTACAGCGAGGTGAGCGCCTTCGCCGCCAACATCAAGAAGGCCGCGGGCGAACTGGGCTGACCGGCCCCGCACCTTCTGGGGCCCGGGGGATCCGCTCCCCGGGCCCTTCGCCGGGCCCTTCGCCGGGCCGGAAGTCCGGTCCTTGGTCCCGGCCCTTGGTCCCGCCGCACCACGGCCTTTGGTCCGTCCGGCCCGGGACCAAATACGGGTTCCGGGCCGGGTCCTGTGCCGCCACGGAGGACCGGACGGCCTCTGGGCGGCCCCGTGCCGCCTCCCTAGCGTGAACGGCATGACCCCCGAGCCCCGCCGCCGGCCGCCGGCGCCCGACCGCGACCGCCGTTGCACGGTGTTCGCCGCACTGCTCCTCGCCGCCTCCGCCGCGGCCCTCGCCTACGTCCTGCTCGGTGGTCATCACGATCCCCTCGAATCGCCGGACGATGCCCCCTCGACGGCGGCTTGGGGGTGAACCGGACCCCCACCACCGGCGGCGGTTCCCGCTGCCGGCCCCGGCGCGCACCCGGCGGGCCCCGCGGATGAGCCCCCAGCCGGGGCGGCCGACGCGCCGGCCACCGCACCGCGTCGCGGCCGCGGCCGGCCCGGCGGTGCTGCTGCTGCTCCTCGCCGGGCTGGAGACCGTGGCGATGGCCCACCAGCCCGCCCGGCCGCACGCCGTCATGGGGGCGACCGCCCTCGCGGTCTGCCTGTGCACGGTGCCCAGCACCCGGATCCCTTTGACCGCCCGGGCCGCCGCCGCGGCCGTGCTCTCGCTGACCGGGTCCGCGCTGCTGATCGCCGGACCACGCCCCCCGCACGT
Organism: Streptomyces sp. bgisy130; assembly: GCF_057708345.1. NCBI lineage: Bacteria > Bacillati > Actinomycetota > Actinomycetes > Kitasatosporales > Streptomycetaceae > Streptomyces > Streptomyces sp. bgisy130. The sequence goes on along the minus strand of NZ_JBYISA010000010.1, from coordinate 161,946 downwards.
GTGGGGCCTCGGCGAGGGTCTCGCCCTGCTCCTGCTGCTCGCCGCCGTGGTCCGCCGGGCGCCCGGCCGCACCGCCGCCGTCCTCGGCCCGCTCCTGGGCCTGGCCTGCGTCCTCACCCCGCTGCGCGACCTCCGCCCGGGCCTGTTCACCGTGGTCCAGGCAGTGCTCACCGTGGTCGTCGCCGCCTACTCGCTGACCCTGCGCCGGCAGGACGTCCAGCGGCTGCGCGATCTCGCCGCGGTCCGGGCCGCCGAGCGTCTGGAACTGTCGCGGGAGCTGCACGATCTGGTCGCCCACCACGTCACCGGCATCGTCGTCCAGGCCCGCGCCGCCCGCTGCACCGGCCTCGAAGGCCCGCCGGCCGACGCCGCCTTCGAACGGATCGAGACCGCGGGCAGCGAGGCGCTGGGCGCGATGCGCCGGCTGGTGCGGGTACTGCGCGAGGACGGGGCGCGGGCCCATCCGCTCGCCGGGCTCGCCGAGGTCCGGGCGATGACCGACGCCTTCGCCCGCACCGGCCCGCCGGTCGTCCTGGCCCTCGAAGCCGGCGCGGCGCACGCGCTGCCGGCCGAGGTGGCCGCGGCGGTCCACCGCATCGTGCGCGAGGCGCTCACCAACATCCGCAAGCACGCCGCGGACGCCACGGCGGTACGCATCGGCCTGCGGCCCGTCCCCCGCGGGGTGGAGCTGCGCATCGCCAACGACGGCGGCGCCCCCGCCCGCCTCTCCGAACAGGCCCGCGGCGGAGGCTTCGGCCTGGCCGGACTCACCGAACGGGCCGAGGCGATGGGCGGCCGGCTCACCGCGGGCCCGGCACCGGAGGGCGGCTGGGAACTCACCGCCGTCCTGCCCCTCGACGGCGGCGCCACAGCCTGAGCTGCCTGTCGACGGCGGGGCTCGCCCGACCCGTCCCTCGACGGCGGTGCCACGGCCCGACCCGTCCCTCGACGGCGGGGCCACGGCCGGACCCGCCCCTCGGTGGCGGCGCCACCGCCTGACCCGCCCTTCCCGCCCGCCGCACATCTGTCCAACACCTGCCCCTCCTTTGTCCATAGGCGCACGCCCCGCACCGGCAGCACGCTGTCCGCCGACAGGCAGTGCAGGTACGAAGGAGGACCGCGCGCGTGAACGAACAGACCGGAGCCCCGGCCGGGCCCAGCCGCCGAAAGGTCGTCGCCGCCACCGCGCTCGCCGGGGTCGCCGGCGCCCTCCCGCTCGCCGCACAGCCCGCCGCGGCCGCACCCCGCGCGGCGGAGGCGGTGCTGCGGTCCGACGCGCTGGAGGTCCGCGTCGACACCGCCTTCCCGCGCATCGTGTCCTACACCGACCGCGGCACCGGCGCCGTGTTGTACGGCGGCCACACCCCGGTCACCCGGGTCCTCATCGACGGCACCGCCCGCACCCCCCGGGTCACCCACCGCACCCGCGCCGGCCGTGCCACCTACACCCTCGGCTTCGACGGCGGCACCAGGATCACCGTCGAGATCGCCGTCCACGGCCGCCGGACCACCTGGCGGGTCACCGGCATCGCCGACACCCCGGCACTGCGCGTCGGCACCCTGGAGATCCCCGGCCTCGCCCTGCTCGGCGTCCGCAGCGACCAGCCCGACGCCACCCTGCTCGCCGCCCGGATCGCCCTCGACAAGGCCACCAGCGGCGACACCCTGATACGGGTCACCAAGGACACCCCCGCCGAGGCCACCCCCACCGGCTGCGCCTACGCCGTCGTCGCCACCGGCCAACTGGCCGCCGGCATCGACACCAACACCTGCTACGACCGGCCCACCGGCGCCACCACCTGGGAGAACGGCCGGCTGTGGCGGCAGACCGTGCCCGGCGACGGCTTCGTCACGGCCCAGCTCGGCTGCGGCCAGTGGACCCACCGGGCGGCCGGCCAGCCATCCCCCGCTCTCGACTCCGCTCGAGCGGGAGGTGCCCCCATCGCCACCGACCCCCTGCCGTACGCGACCGTCGTCGTCACCCGCGACCGCAACGGCGACGGCACCGCCGACTGGCAGGACGGCGCGATCGCGCTGCGCGACCTCATGGTGCCGCCGCTGGGCGCGGACGCACAGCATCTGCGGGTCGTCCCGCACATCCCGTTCAACTTCGCCAGCCAGGCCACCAACCCCTTTCTCGCCACCCTCGACACCGTCAAGCGGATCGCGCTGGCCACCGACGGGCTGCGGCAGTTCACCCTCCTCAAGGGCTACCAGTCCGAGGGCCACGACTCCGCCCACCCCGACTACGGCGGCAACTACAACGAGCGGGCCGGCGGCCTCACCGGCCTCAACGCCCTGCTGCGCGCCGGCAAGAAGTGGAACAGCGACTTCGCGGTGCACGTCAACGCCACCGAGTCCTACCCGGTCGCGCACGCCTTCTCCGAAACGCTCGTCAACAAGGACGACAAGCAGTGGGACTGGCTCGACCAGTCCTACCGCATCGACGCCCGCCGCGATCTGGTCTCCGGCGACATCGCCCGGCGCTTCGCCCAGCTGCGCGAGGAGACCGACCCCGCGCTCAACACCCTCTACCTCGACGTCTTCCGCGAGTCCGGCTGGAACTCCGACCGGCTCCAGCGTCATCTGCGCGACCAGGGCTGGCAGATCACCACCGAATGGGGCCACGGCCTGGAGCGCTCCGCCCTGTGGTCGCACTGGGCGAACGAGACCGACTACGGCCCCGACACCTCACGCGGGATCAACTCCCGGCTGATCCGCTTCCTGCACCACCACCACAAGGACGTCTTCGCCGACAAGTGGCCCACCCTGCTCGGCCACGGCCGGATGGGCAACTTCGAGGGCTGGGTGGGCAAGACCGACTGGCACGCCTTCCACACGATCATCTGGACCGACGCCCTGCCCGCCAAATACCTCCAGGCGTACCCGATCGCGTCCTGGGGCGCGCACGAGATCACCTTCGAGGGCCCCACCAGGACCTCGGTCAGCGACACCGAAGGCACCCGGCGGATCACCACCGACGGCCGCCTCGTCTACGACGGCGGCACCTATCTGCTCCCCTGGGAGCCCCGCCGGGCCACCGACCCCGACAAGCTCTACCACTACAACCCCCGTGGCGGCAGCACGCGTTGGACGCTGCCCCGGGGCTGGTCGGCCGCCCGCACCGTCCACGCCTACCGGCTCACCGACCAGGGCCGCACCCAGGAGACCCGGATCCCCGTCAGCGACGGCAGGATCACCCTCACCGCCGAGCCCGGGGTGGCCTACGTCCTCCATCGCACCAAGGCCCCCGCCCAGGGCGACCCCCACTGGGGCGAGGGCACCCCCGTCACCGACCCCGGCTTCCACTCCGGAACCCTGGACGGCTGGCGGACCACCGGCCCGGCCTCCGTACAGCTCAGCAGGACGGGCGACTACGAGCTGGTCATCGGCGCGGGCGGCGCCGCCACCGTCGCCCAGAAACTCGCCCGGCTCACCCCCGGCAGCTACGCCGCCTCCGTCCAGATCGAGGTCGGGGCCACGGCGGGCGAGCGGCGCCGGGCCGGCCTGGAGATCCGTACCGCCGACGGCGTCACCGCCACCAACTGGACGGACACCTCCACCGCGGGCAACTACGTGGCCGCGGACCGCAAATCCGGCACCCGCTTCCAGCGCCTGTTCACCCACTTCACCGTCCCCGAGGGCGGCGGCCCGGTCACCCTCGCCCTGACCGCGGCGGCCGGCCGGGCCCGGGTCCGATTCGACAATGTCCGCGTCGTGCCCGCCGAGACCGTCACCAAGAAGGGCGCCCTGGCCTACGAGGACTTCGAGCACGTCCCCCAGGGCTGGGGCGTCTTCGTCAAGGGCGACGCGGGCGGCAGCACCGATCCGCGCACCCATATCGCCCAGCGGCACGCCCCGTTCACCCAGCGCGGCTGGAACGGCAAGGCGATCGACGACGTCATCGACGGCGGCTGCTCGCTCAAGTCACGCGGCGAGAACACCGGGCTGGTCTACCGGACCGTCCCGCACACCGTCCGCTTCACCGCCGGCCGCCGCTACCGGGTCACCTTCCGCTACGAAAACGAAAAGGCCGGCCAGTACGCCTGGGTCACCGCCGTCGACGAACCCGCGCCCCGCGAGCTGAGCCGCCGCCCGCTCCCGGTGGCGAACCGACCCACCAGCTGGACCTATGAGTTCACCGCCCCGGCGGGCGGCACGGCATGGGTGGGGCTGCGCAAGGTGGGCGACGACGGGACGGCGGAGTTCGTCCTGGACACGTTCGAGGTGCGCGAGGTGTAACCGGGCCGTTGGGGGCGCGGCCGCCGCGCCCCAACGGCACGCTCTCAGCTCCCTGCCGAGCAGGGATACAGACCGGGCGCCCCCGCCCCTCTTCCCACCAGGGCCGGGGCGCCCTCCCACTCCCACAGCAGCAGCGCGTTGTCGCCCGCACGCAGCACCGGACCCGGCACATACAGCGTGCGCTGCGGCCCCTCCGCCCGATAGCGGCCCAGACAGAACCCGTTGATCCAGGCGAACCCGTGGCGCCAGCCCGGCAGCGCGAGGTCCGCATCACCCGGCCGCCCGGCCACCGTCAGCGTCCCCCGGTACAGCCCCGCACCGCCACCGGCCCCCTCCACCGCCCGGAACGGCACCCGGGCCATCGCCCCCGCCTCCTCCAGCGCGTCCAGCCGCAGCCCCCGCGACCGCACCCCGTGCAGATACTGCCGCTCGTGCAGCAGCCCGCCCACGATCCCCTTCGACTCGGCCAGCCGCGGCCCGTAGTTGACCCGCCCCAGCGACCCCACCCACAGCTCCACCGACGCCGGCCCCGCCACCTCACCCAGCACCGCGTCCTCGCCGTCCACCACGGCCCGCAGCTCCCCGTCGACGCACACCACCGCCCGGTCCCGCAGCGCGCGCACCCGCAGCGGGTACCGCCCCCGCGGCCCCGGAACCGTCACCTGATAGCGGACCAGCCCCCGGTCCACCCCCAGCTCCTCGAACGTCGCCGGACCGGCCGCCTCGACCTCCGCACCGCCGAGCGCCGCCATCACCTCCCCGGCCGGCGCCCACTCCCCGACCACCGCACGCACCGGAGCCGCCAATACGGGCAGCGGCTCCGGCACCGGAGGCAGCGGCCCCTCCGCGTACTCGGCGAGCACCTCACGGAACCGCCAGAACTTCTCGGTCGGCCGCCCGCGTTCATCGACCGGCGCCTGGTAGTCGTACGAGGTGACCGTCGCCCGCAGCTCCCCGTCCTGGAGCTCACCCGCGCGGTTCGCGCCCGCCCAGCCACCGAAGCTCGTCCCGCCGTGCGCCATGTAGACGTTGACCGAGGCACCGCACTCCAGGATCTCCCGCAGCGCCGCCGCCGCGTCCTCCGCGGCGCGCGGCTCCGCGCTGCGCCCCCAGTGCGTGAACCAGCCGCACCAGAACTCCATACACATCAGCGGCCCGTCCGCCCGATGGCGGCGCAGCGCCGCGAACGCCTCCCGGGCCCCCGAGCCGAAGTTGACGGTGGCCAGGACGCCGGGCACCGAACCGCCGCTCAGCATGTGGTCCTCCGGCCCGTCCGAGGTGCACAACGGCACCCGCACCCCCAGCGCTCGCAGCCGCTCCACCAGCCACACCAGATAGCCGGCATCGCTCCCGTACGAGCCGTACTCGTTCTCCGCCTGCACCATGACCACCGGCCCGCCGCTGTCACACTGACGCGCCACGACCTGCGGCAGCAGCCGCCCGAACCACGCGTCCACGGCCCGCAGATACTCCGCGTCCCCGGTCCGCACCCGCCGCCCCAGTGGCCCGGTCAGCCACTCCGGCAGTCCGCCGTTCTCCCACTCCGCGCAGATGTACGGCCCCGGTCGGACGATCACCCACAGCCCCGCCGCCCCGGCCGCGTCCAGGAACCGCCCCAGCGCCTCCGGATCCCGGAACTCACCCGGCCGCGGCTCGTGCAGATTCCACGGCACATACGTCTCCACGCAGTTCAGGCCCATCGCCCGCAGCATCGCCAGCCGGTGGCCCCACTGCGCCTCGTGCACCCGGAAGTAGTGCATCGCACCGGACAGCAGCCGCACCGGCCGCCCGTCCACCGTGAAGTCCCGCCCGTCCACCGCAAACCGCGCCACGTCGCCCCGCCCCTGTGTCGTCCCGTGCCGCCGGCGCCGTGCCGTGGCCGCCTGGGGCCTGTCTTCAAATTCCCGCCTGCCTCGCGACGCCTGGCACGCACGCTCGCCGCGTTGTCGGGATCATCCCGGTACACCCAGTACCGGGACGACCCTCCGCCTTGCGATCGCACGCACCAGACGCCGCGAGGCCCGCCCTACGGGCGAACGACGGGACTTTGAAGACAGGCCCTGGGCGCCGACGGGCCGGGCGGGCACGGTCACCGATACGTCATCGGTCACCCTCGCCCTCTGGCGGTGCGCCGGTCCATGGACAAAGATCGGCGTTGTTTGGACGGTTCGACGGTTCGACGGAGCGGCACCGAGAGCGACGGGAGGCCGGGCATGTACCACACCTGGATGCGGTACTTCACGCCGAACCCGGTCCACCACCGGCTCGGCCTGGTGTGCCTGGGCGTCGGCCTCCAGCACGGTGCCCTGCCCACGGTCGGCCCGCGCACCCTCGACCACCACGTCGCCATCGTCATCAGCGCCGGCCGCGGCTGGTGCACCACCCCCGACGGCCGCCGCCACCCGGTCACCGCCCCCGCCCTGCTGTGGATCACGCCGGGCGTGGTGCACCACTACGGGGCCGACCCCGAGACCGGCTGGGACGAAAGCTTCGTCGACTTCACCGGCCCGGCCGCCGCCACCTACACCGAACTCGGCTACATCGAGCCGGACCGGCCCGTCGTACCGCTCGCGGACACCGGACCCGCGCGGGCCGCGGTCGGGCGCATCGCACGGGCCGCGCGCCGCGGCAACCCCCTGCTCGAAGTCGAGACCGCCGCCGCCGTCCACGAACTCCTGGTCGCCCTGCGCCGCGCCCGCGCCGACACCGACGCCGACGGCGACCCCGTCCTGACGGCCCTGGCCCGCGACGCCTTCCTCCCCCTCTCGGTCGCCGAACACGCCGCCCGGCACGGTATGACCCCCGCCGAACTCCGCACCGCCGTCCGCCGCGGCGCCGGCTGTAGCCCGAAGGACTACCTCCTCGGCATACGACTCGGCCGCGCCAAGGAACTCCTGGCAGGCACCGAACTCCCGGTCGCCGCCGTCGCCCGACGCGTCGGCTACGACGACCCCGCCTACTTCAGCCGCCTGTTCACCCGCCGCGTCGGCACCGCCCCCATCCGCTTCCGCGACCGCCAGATCCACAACGTGCCCGGCGGCTGGTCCACGAAGATCCCGGACCCGGACGATCCCCCTTTGGTCAGCGGCTGGAGCGGTTGATCGGTTGGCCGGTGGCTGGGCGGTTTGCCGGTGGCTGTTCGCCGTTCGCCTACGGCGGGTGGGTGGCGGGTCGGAGGGGACGCCCGGTACCCCGTCCTCGGCGCGGGCGGCCCTGGTCCCAGAGGTAAGGCACCCCGGCGTTTGCTCCGGTCCTGCGGGCGGGGCACCGGACATCCCCTCCGACCACCGTCCGTACGCGACTGACCCGCCGTACGGATCACCGTTACGTCGAGGCAGCGGCACCCCTTGGCAGGCACCTGGTCCGGCCACGCCCCGCAGCTTGGGCGCGGGCCGAGCTGGTCTGTGACGGGCGGTGCCACCGACCGGCAGACGGCAACGCTGGACGGTCGGAGGGGATGTACCGGGGCCCGCCCGCAGGACCGGAGCAAACGCCGGGGTACTCAATCCCATGGACCCGCGTCGCCCGCGCCGAGGACGGGTCCCGGTGCGTCCCCTCCGACCCCCGCGGCAACCACGCACCCCGCAACGGCGCCAGCCACAACGGCCCCGCACCAAACGACGTACGGCACACAACCAGGGGCGCGGGGAACGGCGCGCCCAGCCACAACCGCACCCGCAGCCAAACAACGCCTCCCCCGGCCACAGGCCGGTACGGCAGCATGGCCCCATGCCCCAACTGACGCGCGACGAGGCGCAGACCCGAGCCCGACTCATCGACGTCCACCGCTACGAGGTCGCCCTCGACCTCACCAGAGGCGCGGAGCGATTCGGCTCCCGGACGGTCATCCACTTCACCGCGCGCACCGGCGGCGACACCTTCGTCGAGGTCAGGCCCGCCGAGCTGCACTCCGTCACCCTCGACGGCCGGCCGCTCGACCCCGCTGCCCTCGACGACAACCGCCTCCCGCTGACCGGCCTGGCCCCCGGCGCCCACGAGCTGCGGCTGGAAGCCGCCATGCACTACTCCCGCACCGGCGAGGGCATGCACCGCTTCACCGACCCGGCCGACGGCGAGAGCTACGTCTACACCCAGATGTTCATGGACGACGTCCAGCGCGTCTTCGCCGCCTTCGACCAGCCCGACCTCAAGGCCGTTTTCGCGCTCTCCGTCCAGGCCCCGGAAGACTGGACGGTGCTCGCCAACGGCCGCACCGAACACCTGGGGGAGGGCCGCTGGCAGGCCGCCCTCACGCCGCTCATCTCGACCTACCTGGTGGCCGTCGCCGCCGGCCCCTGGCACTCGGTCCGCACCGAGCACGCCGGACTGCCCTTCGGTATCCACTGCCGCCGGTCGCTCGCGCCCCACCTGGACGCCGACGCCGAGGAGCTCCTCGACCTCACCCGCCGCTGCTTCGACCGCTATCACGAGATCTTCACGGAGCCGTACCCGTTCGACTCCTACGACCAGGCTTTCGTCCCGGAGTTCAACGCCGGCGCCATGGAGAACCCCGGCCTGGTCACCTTCCGCGACGAGTTCGTCTTCCGCTCCGCCGTCACCGACACCGAACGCCAGTCCCGCGGCGTGACGATCGCCCACGAGATGGCCCACATGTGGTTCGGCGACCTGGTCACCCTCCAGTGGTGGGACGACATCTGGCTGAACGAGTCCTTCGCCGAATACATGGGCTACCAGGTCCTGGCCGAGGCCACCGGCTTCACCGACACCTGGACCGACTTCGCCGTCGCCCGTAAGGGCTGGGGCTACGACGCCGACCAGCGGCCCTCCACCCACCCTGTCGCCCCCACCCCCGCGGACGTCCCCGACACCGCCTCCGCGCTGCTCAACTTCGACGGCATCTCGTACGCCAAGGGCGCCTCCGCACTGCGCCAACTCGTCGCCTGGATGGGGGAGAAGGACTTCCTCACCGGCATCAACGAGCACTTCGCCCGGCATCGCTTCGGCAACGCCACCCTCGCCGACTTCCTCGACTCGCTCGCCCGCGCCACCGACCGCGATGTCCACGCCTGGGCCGCACGCTGGCTGCGTACCACCGGAGTCGACACCCTCACCCCGGTCGTGCAGGAGGCCGCGGACGGCACCTGGAGCGTGTCCGTCGAGCAGACCGGAAGCGTGGACGGCACCCGCCCGCACCGGCTCACCATCGGGCTCTACGACCACGACCGCGGCACGCCGGGCGAGCTCGTGCCGCGTGAACCGCTGTCCTTGGACGTGCCCGACGACGGCCCCCACACGGCCACCGGCGGCCGCCCGGCCCTGCTCCTCCTCAACGACCAGGACCTCACCTACGCCAAGGTCCGCCTCGACCCCGTCTCCTGGGACACCGTCCTCGGCGCCCTGTCCGGCCTCCCCGACCCGCTGACCCGCGCCGTCGTGTGGAACGCCGCCCGCGACATGGTCCGCGACGGCGAACTCGCCCCCACCGCCTACCTGGACGCGGCCCGCGCCCACCTCCCGCACGAGACCGACCTCGCCCTCGTCCAGGGCGTCCTCTCCTTCGCCCGCACCCAGATCGCCGACGCCTTCCTCCCCCTCGCCGAACGCCACGCCGCCCTCACCACCCTCACCGCCCTCAGCCGCGACATACTCCGCCGCACCGAAGGCCCCGAACACGGCACCGAAGCAGGATTCCGGCTCACCGCCGTACGCGCCTTCATCGACAGCGCCACCACCCCCGCGGGCATCCAGGACTGGCTCGACGACGGCAGCGTCCCCGGCGGCCCCCGCCTCGACCCCGAACTCCGCTGGCGCATCCTCGCCCGGCTCGCCACCCTCGGCGCCACCACCCCGGACGCCATCGACGCCGAACTCGCCCGCGACCCCAGCGCCACCGGCTGCGAGGGCGCCGCCCGCTGCCACGCCGCGCTCCCCGACCCGGCCGCCAAACAGGCCGCCTGGGACGCCCTGGTCACCACCGACGGCGAGGCCGTCCTGTCCAACTACCTCTTCACCGCCACCGCCACCGGCTTCTGGGCCCCCGAACAGCTCGACCTGCTCCGCCCCTACGTCGACCGCTACTTCACCGAGGTCCCCGCCCTCGCCGCCGCCCGCGGCCCGGCCCTCGCCACGGCCGCCGGCCGCTACGCCTTCCCCACCCCCTTCGTCGAGGAGGACACCCTCCGGCTCGGCGAGGCATGCCTCACCGACCGCGACCCGACCCCCGCCCTGCGCCGCAGGCTCCTCGACCAACTCGACGACCTGCGGCGCGCCTTGCGGGTACGCGCCGCGGCCGGCGGCGCCTGACCGCCGGCTGAACGCACCGGGCGCCGCCGGACCGGGCAGCCGGCGGCACCCGAACACCTGCGGTACACCCGTACCACTTACGGGTGGTATGACCGCCCGACCTGTGGATACGCACCGTACGGGGAAAGTAACTTAGGGCCGCCTCAGGGCTCGTCCGCACCGGACCACGGCCCGAACTCCCCTGACAGAAGAGCACATTGATGCCTGTGCCCCCTGCCGGCACCGCCCTCGCAGGCGGCACCAACGGCCCCCGCGCACTCCGCCCCTTCCTCGACACCGTCCTCGACGCCCTCACCACCGGCGCCGAGGACCGCGCCGGCCCCCTGCCCCCCGGCGGCCCCGAGACGGTCGCCCGCACCGTACGCGACGCCTGCCACCCCCTGCTGCCCGACCACGGCAGCGGCCCGCTCGCCGCCCTGCGCACCCTCGTCCACACCCTCGCCGCCGGCGCCGCCGACCCCGCCGACCCGCACTGCGCCGCCCATCTGCACTGCCCGCCGCTGGCCCTCGCCGCCGCCGCCGACCTCGCCGCCGCCGCCCTCAACCCCTCGATGGACTCCTGGGACCAGGCCCCCGCCGCCTCCACCCTCGAAGCCCTCACCGGTCGCGCCCTCGCCGCGCTGGTCTACCCCCAGGCCACCGACCCCGACGCGCTGATCACCACCGGCGGCACCGAGTCCAACCAGCTGGCCCTGCTCCTCGCCCGTGAAGCCACCACCCCCGAGGGCACCGCGACCGACCCCCACCGCCCCGCCCGCCCCCTCCGGATCGTCTGCGGCGCCAACGCCCACCACAGCATCCACCGCGCCGCCTGGCTCCTGGGCCTCCCCGAACCCCTCACCCTCCCCACCCCCGACGGCATCCTCACCCCCGACACCGTCCACAGCTGCCTGGCCAACCTCGCCGGACGCACCGGCCCCGTCCTCCTCACCGCCACCGCGGGCACCACCGACTCCGGCGCCATCGACCCGCTGCCCGCCCTCGCCGACGTCGCCGAACAGCACGGCGCCCGCTTCCACATCGACGCGGCCTACGGCGGCGCCCTCCTCTTCAGCGACACCCACCGCGCCGCCCTGCACGGCCTCGCCCGCGCCCACACCGTCGCTCTCGACTTGCACAAACTCGGCTGGCAACCCGTCGCGGCCGGTCTCCTCGCCGTCCCCGGGCCCGCCACCCTGGCCCCCCTCGCCCACCAGGCCGACTACCTCAACGCCGACGACGACACCGAAGCCGGCCTCCCCGACCTGCTCAGCCGCTCACTGCGCACCACCCGCCGCCCCGACATCCTCAAAATCGCGGTCACCCTCAAGGCCCTCGGCCGCCACGGCCTCGGCGAACTCGTCGACCGCACCCTCGCCGCCGCCCAGACCCTCGCCGACCTCATCGAGGCCCACCCCCGCTACGAACTCCACTCCCGCCCCACCCTCAGCACCGTCCTCTTCCGCCCCACCGGCGCCGACCACACCACCCTCGCCACCATCCGCCGCACCCTCCTCACCGACGGACAGGCCGTCCTCGGCCGCGCCACCACCCCCACCGGGCTCTGGCTCAAGGCCACCCTCCTCAACCCCCACACCCAACCCGGAGACCTCAGCACCCTCCTCAAACTCGTGGAAGGCCACACCCCCAGATGAGCAGCACCCCACCCCCCGAAGGCCCCCTCACCACCGACACCACGAGCCCCGACGAACCCCTCGACCTCGCCGGCATCGGCGTCGGCCCCTTCAACCTCTCCCTCGCCGCCCTCGCCCACCCCCTCACCCAGCTCCGCACCGCCTTCTACGACCAGCGCCCCGCCTTCCACTGGCACCCCGGCCTCCTCATCGACGGCGCCACCCTCCAAGTCCCCTTCCTCGCCGACCTCGTCACCCTCGTCGACCCCGCCAGCCCCTGGACCTTCCTCAACTACCTCAAGACCCGCGAACGCCTCTTCCCCTTCTACTTCTCCGAGCGCTTCCACATCCACCGCGCCGAATACGACGCCTACTGCCGCTGGGTCAGCGAAAAACTCCCCACCCTCCACTTCGGCCACCAGATCGACGCCATCCGCTGGAACCCCGAACGCGAACTCTTCGAAGTCGACTTCACCCAGCTCGACACCGGCGGCGAAGCCGAAGCCCTCGGCCGCACCTACGCCCGCAACCTCGTCCTCGGCATCGGCACCACCCCCCACATCCCCGTCCCACTGCGCCCCCTCGCCGACGCCCCCGCCGTCCCCGTCATCCACTCCGCCGACTACCTCGACCACCGCGAACGCCTGCTCGCCGCCGACCATGTGACCGTCATCGGCGCCGGCCAGTCGGGCGCCGAAATCTTCCTCGACCAGCTCCGCGCCCGCCCCGCCGGCCGCGAACGCCTGCACTGGCTTGCCCGCACCCCCGCCTTCGCCCCCATGGAATACAGCAAGCTCGGCCTCGAACACTTCACCCCCGACTACACCCGCTACTTCCACGCCCTCCCCGAACGCGTCCGCGACGACCTAGTCCCCGGTCAGTGGCAGCTCCACAAAGGCATCGACCACACCACCCTCGCCGCCCTCCACGACGAGCTCTACCGCCGCACCCTCGACGGCGGCTGGCCCGACGCCACCCTCACCCCCGGCGTCTTCGTCCGTACCGCGGGCCGCGTCGGCACCACCAAGGTCGAACTCCACCTCGACCACCTCCAGCAAGGCACCCGCTCCCGCCTCACCACCGACGCCGTCGTCCTCGCCACCGGCTACCGCGAACGCCGTATGGACACCCTGCTCGCCGCCCTCGACCCCTACGTACGCCGCGACTCCGGCGCCCGCCCCCGCATCGACGCCCACCACCGGCTGGTCCTCGACCCCGCCGTCACCGGCTCGGTCTACGTCCAGAACGCCGAAACCCACACCCACGGCGTAGGCGCCCCCGACCTCGGCCTCGCCGCCTGGCGCAGCGCCACCATCCTCAACTCCCTTACCGGCAACACCCCTTACCCGCTCCCCACCCGCACCGCCTTCACCACCTTCGGCCTCCCGCAGCCCACCACGGGCCGCGCGGGCACGGTCCCCCGCCAGGGCTCCACCCTCGTACCCCGCCGCTGACCCGCACCCGCCGTCCCGCTCGGGGGCGACCTCCCGGCCCCCGCCCGGACCCAGAACACCGGCACCCCGTCCCGGGTCAACTTCCGGTCCACCGAGGCCCATTCCGCCGGATCGATCTCCCCGGTCTCCTGCACCCACCCGATCAACAGATTCCGGATCTCGTCCGACGCCGACCACACCTGCTCGGCAGCCGCCACATGCGGGAAATTGCCGCCACCACTCGCCCGGTAATTGTTCACCGCCGGCGCATGCCCCACCAACATCGCATCGATCCCCGGCACCCGCTCCGCCACCAAGGCCGCCGCATTTCCACATGCGGCAGTTGATTCCCGTACGACGACGTACCGCTCATCCCGGAATGCGCCGCGACGAACACCACGTCCGCGCCCATCGACCGCAGCTTCGGCACCCACTTCGCCGCCTGCTCCACCAGCCCGGGAAACGCCGGCTTCCCCTGCCGGGCGCAGGGATTTCGCACCCACCGCATTCGCCCCCAGCAGCGGAAAATCACAGTTCTCCTCGAACTTCCGCAGCACCGGAATCCCGTAATTGAACTCATGATTCCCCAGCGCCGCCGCGTCATAGCCGATCGCATTACCGCTGGACAACGCGCGGAGATTCCGGCGCAGCCACCCCGCCCGGAACACCCCTCACCCCGGCGGCCTGATGACCCGCCACCGGCGGCCCCGATATGCGACCCTTCACCACCCACACCCCCGCAACCCCGGGAGCCACCCATGACCGACGCCGACGACACCCCCGCCGTCCCCACCACCGGCACCACCCCCACCGCCCTTCCCTACGGCACCCCCGACACCCCCCGCCTCGCCGTACGCGGCGAAGCCCGCCTCGAAGTCGACCCCGAAATCGCCCGCCTCGCCGTTACCGTCAGCGCCCGCGGCACCGACCGCAGCGCCGCCCTCACCGACCTCACCCGCCGCAACGAAGCCGCCCTCACCCTCATCAAGAGCTACGGCGACGCCATCGAAAAGCTCGAAACCGGCACCTTCAGCCTCACCCCCCAGCTCACCGACAAGGGCCGCCACGAACGCATCCGCGCCTACCACGGGCGCGTCACCCACACCGCCACCCTCAACGACTTCACCCTCCTCGGCGAACTCACCACCCGCCTCGCCGACCTCGACCTCACCAGCGTCGACGGACCCTGGTGGGCCCTGCGTCCCGACTCACCCGCCCACCGCGCCGCCCGCACCCAAGCCGTCCGCGAAGCGGTCCAGCGCGCCCGCGAATACGCCGAGGCCCTCGGCGCCCGCCTCGACGCCCTGCTCGAAATCGCCGACCTCGGCGCCGAGAACACCGCCGCCACGGCCGCCCCCACCATGCGCTCCTTCGCCGGCTACGGCGGCGCCGCTCAGGAATCCGCCCCCGCCCTCGATCTCGAACCCCAGCGCCAGGCCGTCTATGCCCATGTCAACGCACGCTTTACGATGACCCGTCCCGTACTGTGAGACCACCCGCCGCGAGGGCTATATTCCGCTCATCGGAGCGCCTTCGCGCGCATTTCATTAGTTGTCAACAGCCTTTCATCAAGCGCTCGTTGGGCAGTCACTTTCTTACAGTTCCCTACCGCCCGGTAAGTCATAGAGTCGAAACATGCGCCGAGCAAAGATCGTCTGCACTCTGGGACCCGCCACCGACTCGTACGAGCAGATCAAAGCCCTCGTCGACGCCGGAATGGACATCGCCCGCTTCAACCTCAGCCACGGCACCTACGCCGAACACGAGGCACGATTCGACCGGGTCCGCAAAGCATCCGAAGAAACCCGCCGCAGCGTCGGCATCCTCGCCGATCTTCAAGGCCCGAAGATCCGCCTCGGCCGATTCCGCGAAGGCCCCGTACTTCTCGAACGCGACGACGAGTTCACCATCACCGTCGAACCGTCCGTGGAAGGCGACCGCCAGATCTGCGGCACCACCTACGACGGCCTCGCCGCCGACGTCACCACCGGCGAACGCATCCTCGTCGACGACGGCAAGGTCACCCTCGAAGTCACCGGCGTCGACGGACCCCGCGTCCGCACCAAGGTCATCGAAGGCGGCATGGTCTCCGACCACAAGGGCCTCAACCTCCCCGGCGTCGCCGTCTCCGTCCCCGCCCTCTCCGAAAAGGACCGCGACGACCTCCGCTGGGCCCTGCGCTACGGCGCCGACATCATCGCCCTCTCCTTCGTCCGCAGCGGCCGTGACATCGAAGACGTCCACCGCATCATGCGCGAGGAAAACCGCTTCCTGCCCGTCATCGCCAAGGTCGAGAAGCCGCAGGCGGTCGACAACATCGACGACATCGTCGCCGCCTTCGACGGCATCATGGTCGCCCGCGGCGACCTCGGCGTCGAAATGCCCCTCGAAACCGTCCCGATCGTCCAGAAGCGCGCCATCAAACTCGCCAAGCGCAATGCCAAACCGGTCATCGTCGCCACCCAGATGCTCGACTCGATGATCGACAACTCCCGCCCCACCCGCGCCGAGGCCTCCGACGTCGCCAACGCCGTCATCGACGGCACCGATGCCGTGATGCTCTCCGGCGAGACCAGCGTCGGGAAGTACCCCACCGAGACCGTCAAAACCATGAGCCGCATCGTCGAGGCCGCCGAGGAAGATCTCCTCGCCAAGGGCCTCCCGCCGCTCACCGAAGCCAACAAGCCCCGCACCCAGGGTGGCGCCGTCGCCCGCGCCGCCGCCGACATGGGCGACTTCCTCGGCGCGAAGTTCCTCGTCGCCTTCACGCAGTCCGGCGACACCGTCCGCCGCCTCTCCCGCTACCGCTCACCCATCCCGCTCCTGGCCTTCACCCCCGACCCGGCCACCCGCTCCCAGCTCAACGTCAGCTGGGGCGTGGAGACCTTCCTCGGCCCGACCGTCAACTCCACCGACGAGATGGTCGCCCAGGTCGACGAGCAGCTCCTCAGGCTCGGCCGCTGCCAGAAGGGCGACGTCGTCATCATCACCGCCGGCTCCCCGCCCGGCGTCCCCGGCTCCACCAACCTCGTCCGCGTCCACCACATCGGCGAGGACGACTCCCCGAAGTAGCCCCACCCGCACCGCGCTCCCGCTGGGCCGAGGTACCTGACTGCCGTCCCTGTCAGTACTTCGGCCCGATGTGTTGGTCCATGAGGGCAACGGAGGCTTTGCGGGCCACGGAGATGTTGAACGGGTCGCTGCCGCGGGCGAGGGTCGTCCACTCGACCCCGACCTTCGTGAGGGTCTCCGAGCAGAGCCTGCGGATGTCGTCGGACTTGTTGGTGAAGAGGTACCGCGGGTATTCGTAACGCTTGCGTGCGCCGCCGACGAGCCGGGTGGTCCAGTTGGTGATCCGGCAGCCGTCGGAGTGGATCAGCCCGCGGAGGAACTCCCACGGGTGTGCGTCCACGATCTGCTGCTGCCACGCTTCGAGGGCGATCGGCCGCTCGTGCTTCTTTCCCGCACCGTGCTGCGGGAACATGCACCATAAGTGCTTGGAGTAGACCTTCACGTTGTGGCAGCCGGTCCTGCTGACGCGGCATACGGAGTTGTCGGGGAAGACCGCGCGCACGGCGGCTTCGCAGGCATCCATGAGGCCCGGCCAGCCGTCACCGCACGCGATCATGAGACTCGGTACGCGGTGCGCCGAGTACTGGATGATGTGACCGTCGCCGAGGTAGAGGGCGAGGAGGTAGGCGTAGGCGGCTGCGTCGAGTTCGCGCCCGTCGCACCGTGGGCATTGCGGGTTGTGGGCGCCCGGACACTCTCCGCGCTCGGCGCGGTCCATGTGTCGCCAGTAGCCGATGGTGCCGAGAGGGACGCCCAGCGCGCGGGCCACCTCCGCGTTCCTTGCCCCCGCGCGGAGCTGGGCGATTGCCGTGTGTCGCACATCTGCGCCGTGGAAGTTCATGACATCACTGTGCGTGACGCATCGCGAGAAAGGAACGAAAGCGCGTGCGAATCACGCGAAGGGGGAATTCCACTTGTTCAAGGGTGCCCGGTGTGGGATTCGAACCCACATGCCCAAGGGCACGGCTGTTTGAGAGCCGCGTGTCTGACCAGTTCCACCAACCGGGCCGGTTGCGAGAGACACCCTACCGCGTGCGTCACTATGGCCGCCGCTAGGTAGGCTGCAATGGCACCACCTGCCTGGAATGAGGAGTCCCGTGAGCGCCGCCGAGCCCGAGCAGCCCGTCGCCGATGACGATCAGTCGCATGTCCCGCCGCTGACCACGCGCGTCGTGATCGCCGAGGACGAGGCCCTCATCCGTCTCGATCTCAAAGAGATGCTGGAGGAGGAGGGCTACACCGTCGTCGGCGAGGCCGGGGACGGGCAGACCGCTGTGGAGCTGGCCCGGGAGCACCGTCCCGATCTGGTGATCCTGGACGTGAAGATGCCGGTGCTGGACGGTATCTCGGCGGCCGAGAAGATCGCAGAGGAGAGCATCGCGCCGGTGCTGATGCTGACCGCGTTCTCGCAGCGTGAGCTGGTGGAGCGGGCGCGGGACGCGGGTGCGATGGCGTATCTGGTGAAGCCGTTCTCCAAGAGCGATGTGGTGCCGGCGATCGAGATGGCGGTGAGCCGGTTCACCGAGCTGCGGACGCTGGAGAAGGAGGTCGAGGACCTCACCCAGCGGCTGGAGACCCGGAAGCTGGTGGACCGGGCGAAGAGCATTCTTCAGACGCAGTACGGGCTGACGGAGCCGGCCGCGTTCCGGTGGATCCAGAAGACGTCGATGGACCGGCGGCTGTCGATGCAGCAGGTCGCCGAGGCGGTCATCGAGGACGCCGAGGAGAAGAAGCAGCAGAAGGATCAGTAGGCGCTGCCGAGTGTGTGAGCGGCCCCGTACCGGTGTTGACCGGTGCGGGGCCGCTCGTGTCGGGGCGGTGTGGGGTCAGTCCTCGCCGAGGTAGGCCTTGCGGACGGATTCGTCGTGGAGGAGGGATTCGCCGCTGCCGGAGTGGACGATGCGGCCGATTTCCATGACGTGTCCCTGGTCGGCGAGGGAGAGCGCGGCCTGGGCGTTCTGTTCGACGAGGAGGATGGTGGTGCCTTGGGAGCGGAGTTCGCGAATGGTCTCCATGATCTTCTGCATCATGATCGGGGAGAGGCCCATGGAGGGCTCGTCGAGCATGAGCAGTTTGGGGCGGGACATCAGGGCGCGGCCCATGGCGAGCATTTGCTGTTCGCCGCCGGAGAGGGTGCCGGAGGCTTGTTTGCTGCGTTCGCCGAGGATGGGGAAGAGGTCGTAGACGCGCTGGATGTCTTTGTCGATGCCGTCGGAGTCCTTGCGGAGGAAGGCGCCGAGCTTGAGGTTTTCGGCGATGGTGAGGCGGGGGAAGAGGCGGCGGCCTTCGGGGGAGTGGGCGAGGCCGCGTTCGACGATTTTGTGGGCGGGGACGCCGTTGAGCGGTTCGCCATCGAAGGTGATCTTGCCGGCCAGGGGCTTGAGGAGGCCGGAGAGGGTGCGCAGGGTGGTGGTTTTCCCGGCGCCGTTGGTGCCGATGAGGGTGACGGCCTGGCCTTCTTCGACGGAGAACGAGATGCCTTTGACGGCTTCGATCTTGCCGTAGGCGACGCGGAGGTCCTCGACCTCGAGGAGTGCGGTCATGGGGTGTCTCCGGTCTGTCCCTGGGCCGGCCGGTCTGCGGGGGCCGTCCCGTCTGCTGCGTCGGGTTCTGCTGCCGGGTCCGGGGCCGGGGTCTCGGGCGCGGCGGTGTCGGTGGGCCGGTCCGGTGGAGCGACGTCCTCGACGGGGGTGCCCAGGTAGGCGGCGATGACGCGTTCGTCGGCCTGGACGACGTCCGCGGTGCCTTCGACGAGTTTCTGGCCCTGGACGAGGACGGCGACGCGGTCGCACATGTTGAAGATGAAGCGCATGTCGTGCTCGATGACGAGAACGGCGATGCCCTGTGCGCGGATGGCGAGGACGAGGTCCTGGGTGGCGCGGGTTTCCTGGGGGTTCATGCCGGCGGTCGGTTCGTCCAGCAGCAGCAGTCCGGGTTCGCTGGCGAGGGCGCGGGCGATTTCGAGCTTGCGTTGTTCGCCGTAGGGGAGGTTGCGGGCGAGGTGGTCGCGTTTGTGGGCGAGGCCGGTGAACTCCAGGAGTTCCATGGCGCGTTCTTCGCTGGTGCGCTCGGCCTTTTTGAAGCCGGGGCTGCGCAGGAGCGCGGACCAGAGCCCTTCTTTGGTGCGGGTGTGCCGTCCGACGAGGGTGTTTTCGAGGACGGTCATGTTGGCGAAGAGGCGGATGTTCTGGAAGGTGCGGGCGACACCGGCCTGGGTGACGAGGTGGGGTTTGCGGGAGAGGCGGGTGCCCTGGTAGCTGACGGTGCCTTCGGTGGGCACGTAGAGGCCGGTGAGGCAGTTGAAGAAGGTGGTTTTGCCGGCGCCGTTGGGGCCGATGAGGCCGACGATTTCGCCGGCGCCGACGGTGAGGTCGACGCCGCGTACGGCGGTGAGTCCGCCGAAGCGCATGGTGACGCCGTCGGCCTTGAGGACGGTGTCAGTGGCGGGTGCGAGGCTGGGTGCTGTGGTCATGGTCGTCACGCCTTTGCCTTGGTGGCGCCGAGGGTGGCGTCTGCGTCCGGGAGGCGCTGCTGGTCGGGCACGTCGAGTTGGCCGGTCTCGTGGAATTCCAGCTGCTTCCTGCGGTCGGGGATGAGGCCCTCGGGGCGGTAGCGCATCAGGAGGACGAGGGCGATGCCGAAGAGCAGGAGCTGGTAGTCCTGGATGAAGTCGAGCTTGGCCGGGATGAGGAAGAGCAGTGCGGCGCCGACGAGGGGTCCGCTGAGGGTTCCCATGCCGCCGAGGATGACGGCGGCGAGGAGGAAGGCGGAGTTGGGCGGCTGGGGCCCGGCGAACTGGAACTGTTCGGGGGTGGCCGTGGTGACGACGTGGGCGTGCACGGTGCCGGCGAGGCCGGCGAGCGCGGCGCCGAGCGCGAACGCCAGGAGCCGGAGGCGGAAGCTGTTGATGCCCATGGCGATGGCGGCGGTCTCGTCCTCGCGGATGGCGATCCAGGCGCGGCCGATGCGGGAGGCCGCGGCGCGCCGGAAGACGAGGACGACGAAGGCCGTCACGAGGATCATCAGCAGGTAGTAGTTGCCGTAGGTGGCGATGGGGATGCCGAGGATGGTGTGCGGCTCGCCGAAGTTGAAGCCGAAGATTTCGAGGTTGGGGATGTTGGGGATGCCCATGGCGCCGTTGGTGACGTCGGGGCCGGTGGTGCCGTTGAGGTTGAGCATGGCGATGCGGAAGATCTCACCAAAGCCGAGCGTGACGATGGCGAGATAGTCGCCGCGCAGGCGCAGGGTGGGGGCGCCGATGAGGACGCCGAAGATGAGAGAGGCCGCGGCGCCGGTCAGCAGGGCTGCCCAGAAGGGGAAGTGGAGCCCGAGGGCGGATTCGGGGGAGCCGGAGACGAGGGCGGCCGCGTAGGCGCCGACGCCGAGGAAGGCGACGTAGCCGAGGTCGAGCAGACCGGCGAGGCCGACGACGACATTGAGGCCCAGGGCGACGGTCGCGAAGATCAGGATGTTGGCCCCGATGATCGTGTACTGGTCGGTGTCCTGGGTGAGGGGGAAGCAGGCGGCGGCGACGAAGGCCGCGCCGAGGGCCACCCCGCGGTGGGTGTGGGTGAGTGCGGTGAGCCGCGCGATGAGTCCGGCCCGGTTGAGGGCCGGGATGGCCAGCACCATGAAGATCAGGTAGCCGACGAAGGGGGCGCCGTCGTCGGTGTCGATCCCGTAGGTGAAGACGAGCAGACCGGCGGCGAAGGCGGCCGCGATGATCAGGATCTCGGCCCAGGAGGGGAGTTCGAGGGTGCGGCGCCGTAGGGGGGAGGCGGCCAGGCTCGCGGTGAAGCGCTGCCAGGGGTTGCCGGGTGGTGTGTCGGGGACCTGGTCGGGTGGCAGCGCGAGGGCGCCGGCGACGGTGATCAGGGAGGCGAGTCCGGCGATGGCGCCGCCGGGTTCGAGGTTGATCAGGCCGTTCAGCTCGACGGCGATGGAGAGCAGGGTGAACCAGGTGGCGGCGAACGTGGCGAGGGCCGCGAGGAGCGTGGGGGCGTTGCGGCCCGCCGGGGTGAGCCATTGCAGGCCGCGGACGCCGAGCGCGGAGCAGGCGAGGAGCAGGGTGAGGAGCCCGCCGACGAGGGTGACGATCTGGAGCCCGGCGGGGGAGAGGTAGTAGGTGAGGTCGCCGGGGAAGTCGCTGCTCCAGGTCCAGGCGAGGGCGGTGCTGGCGGTGGTGGCCAGGGCGCCGGCGGCGGTGACGAGGCGCGCGGTGCGCTCGGGGAGCGGGATCAGGCCGCGGGCCGGGGTGGTGGTGTGGGTGGTCATCGGTATCACGCCCGATCCGCGACGCGTTCGCCCAGGAGACCTTGTGGTCTCAGGAGGAGTACGAGGATGAGGAGAACGAAGGCCCAGACGTCCTTCCAGGCTCCGCCGCCGAATTGCTCCATGCCGGGTATTTCCTCGATGTAGGCGGTGGCGAGGGCTTCGGCGACGCCGAGGACGACACCGCCGAGCATGGCGCCGTAGATGTTGCCGATGCCGCCGAGCACGGCCGCGGTGAAGGCCTTGAGGCCCATGATGAAGCCCATGCGGAACTGGACCTCGCCGGTGCGCAGTCCGTAGGCGACGGCGGCGACACCGGCGAAGGCGGCGCCGATGGCGAAGGCCAGGACGATGATGCGGTCGGTGTTGATGCCCATGAGCTTGGCGGTGTCGGGGTCCTGCGCGGTGGCCTGCATGGCGCGGCCGCTGCGGGTCTTGGCGACGAAGAAGCCGAGAGCGATCATGCAGGCCGGGGCGGCGACGAGGACGAAGATGTCGCCGCGCTGGACCGTGGCACCGAGGATGTCGAAGGCGTGGCCCTTGAACTGGGGGAAGACGCGGGCCTGTTTGCCGTCGGGGTACCACTTCCAGATGGCTTGCTGGAGGGCGATGGACAGGCCGATGGCGGTGATCAGGGGGGCGAGGCGTGGGGCGCCGCGCAGCGGACGATAGGCGAATCGTTCCGCTGCGATGCCGACGAGGACGGATACGGCGATACCGCCGAGGAGCATGGCCGGCAGGGCGAGGATCAGCGAGGTACCGGACGGCAGCGCCAGGTAGACGCTGAGCGCTCCGAAGCCGCCGACCATGAAGATCTCGCCATGGGCGAAGTTGATGAGCTGGACGATTCCATAGACCATCGTGTAGCCGATCGCGATGAGACCGTACATCGCGCCGAGGATGAGTCCGTTGGCCAGCTGTTGCGGCAGTTCGCTCACCGCAGGGCCTCCGTTGCGTGGGAGTGAGGAGAAGCCGGGGGGTCCCGGTGTGCCACGGGCCGCGCCAGGGTCATTGGTGCGTCCTGGCGCGGCCCGTGGTGATGAGGAGTGGTGCGGTTGGTCAGCTCTTGTCGAACTTCTTGAATTCGGCGCTGAAGCGGGAGGCCCACTTCCCCTTGTCCACCTGGTAGGCGGTGATCGTGGTGTTGGTGGTGTCGCCGTACTTGTCGAAGGCGATGGGGCCGGTGACACCGTCGAAGGTGACCTTGTTCATCGCGTCGACGACCTTCTTGCGGGCGTCGTCGGGGAGCTTGCCGTCGTTGTCCTCGACGACCTTCTTCACGGCCTGGATGATGGCCCAGGTCGAGTCGTAGGTGGAGCCGCCGTAGGCCTCGTAGGACTCCTTGAAGCCGGCTGCCTTGTAGTCGGCGATGAACTTCTTGGCGGAGGGGAGTTCCTCGACGGGCTTGCCGACGGAGGAGGCGTAGTCGCCCTGCGCCTTCTTGTTGAGCTTGATGTAGTCGCCGCTGTACATGCCGTCGCCGCCCATGAGGGGAACGGTGACGCCGCCGTCCTTGAGCTGCTGGCTGAGCGGGCCGGAGGCGGGGTATTCGCCGCCGTAGAAGACCAGGTCGGGCTTGGCGGACTTGACCTTGGAGACGACGGCCTTGAAGTCACGGTCGTCGGGGCTGACGTGTTCGGTGCCGGCGATCTTTCCGCCGAGCTTGACGAACTGGTCCTTGAAGGAGGAGGCGAGGCCGACGCCGTAGGTCTTCTGGTCGTCGATCACATAGGCCTTCTTGACCTTCATCTTCTCCCACGCGTACTGGCCGTCGAAGGCGCCCTGCACCTCGTCGGTGGTGGCGGTGCGGAAGTAGGTGGGGAAGGGGCGGACGCGCTTGTTCTGCTTCCAGTCCTTGCCCTGGGTGAGGTCGGGCGTGGTGTTCGCCGGCGATATCAGGGTGAGGTTGTTCTGCTTGGAGACCTGCTGCATGGACTGGGCGACGCCGGAGTTGAGCGGGCCGACGACGCCGAGTACGTCCTTGTCGCCGGCGAGTTTGGTGGCGTTCTGCTGGCCGACGTTGGGGAGCGCCTTGTCGTCGAGGGCTTCGAGCTTGAAGTTGACGCCCTTGACCTCGCCGGTCTTGTTGGCGGTGTCGATGGCGAGCTGGGCGGAGTTGCGGATGCCCAGGCCCAGGGCGGAGAGCTCGCCGGTGGTGGGGGCGTCGAGGCCGATGACGACGGTGGTCTTGGATCCGTCGCCGCTCTTGGTGTCGCCGCGGGAGCCGCACGCGGAGAGCGTGAGGGCGCCGGCGGTGACTGCGGTGGTGAGGAGAAGCAAGGAACGGTGACGCACGAGCAGTCCTTTCCCTGGCGCGGCCACGGCTGTCGCATGGCCGTTCCGCTGGCCGGGCGAGCGGGAGCGCGAGGGTGCTGCGCCGTCAGCGGGCCCGGCGGCGCGGTGACTGGCGGTGACTCTAAGCCGGTGTTCGCCGGACCGGCAGAGGCGCAGACCAGGATGTGACGCTCTTGTTATGACCTTCGATGAGCGTTATGCCGTTATGGTCCTTACACCGCAGGGCGAACGCGGTGCGGAGGGTGAACGCGCACTTCCACGGGGGGATGGGGCGCGTGGTGACGGAACGGCGTCCGGATAGCGGATGCGCCGGTCAGGGTGGTGCCGATGCCCGTGGGGGGTACGGGAGTTGCTCCGGGCGCCCCACGGCGCGCGGGTTACTCAGAGTTACGGATACGCGAACGGCCCCGCTCCCGGGGCCGGGGGCGGGGCCGTGACGGCGGCCGGCGGAGCGCCGGCCGGGGTGGATCAGGCGCGGTAGGCGTCGGTTTCCACGTCGCGCAGCATGCAGGTCAGCCGGGCGGTGCAGACCCGCCTGTCCTGTTCGTCGGTGATCACGATCTCGTAGGTGGCGGTGGAGCGGCCCCGGTGTACGGGGGTGGCGACACCGGTGACCAGTCCGGAGCGGACGCCGCGGTGGTGGGTGCAGTTCAGGTCGACGCCGACGGCGAGCTTGGTGGGGCCGCCGTGCAGCATGGCGCCGACGGAGCCGAGGGTCTCGGCGAGGACGGCCGAGGCGCCGCCGTGCAGCAGTCCGTAGGGCTGGGTGTTGCCCTCGACGGGCATGGTGCCGACGATGCGCTCGGGGGCGGCTTCGGTGACCTGCACGCTCATCCGCTCGCCGAGGTGGCCGGCGGAGAAGAGGGACGGCAGGTCGAGGCCGAGGCCGGCCCACTGGTCCAGGATCTCCTGCGGAAATGTGGTGGTGCTGCGCTCACCCATGCCTACGGCTCCGTTCGCTCGCCCGTGATCGTCGTCGATCCGTGCCTGTTCCTATCAGGCCCCTGAGCAAGCGCTCAGCGCGGGGTCGTTGTTCCCGCCGGCCTCCCCGTGGGCGGTCAGTCCTCCCGGGGGCCCTCCAGGCGGATCACGATCGACTTGGCGGCGGGGGTGTTGCTGGTGTCGGCGGTGTGGTCGAGCGGGATGAGGACATTGGTCTCGGGGTAGTAGGCGGCCGCGCAGCCGCGGGCCGTCGGGTAGTGCACCACGCGGAAACCGGGCGCGCGCCGCTCGCTGCCGTCCGTCCATTCGCTGACCAGATCGGTGTACGCGCCGTCGGCCAGGCCCCGTTCGCGGGCGTCGTCAGGGTGGACGAGCACCACCCGGCGGCCGTTCTTGATGCCGCGGTAGCGGTCGTCGAGGCCGTAGACGGTGGTGTTGTACTGGTCGTGGGAGCGCAGCGTCTGGAGCAGCAGCCGGCCTTCGGGGACGGTGGGGTATTCGACGGGCGCGGCGGTGAAGTTGGCCTTCCCGGTGGCGGTGGGGAAGCTGCGGCTGTCCCGGGGGGCGTGCGGGAGGGCGAAGCCTCCGGGGCGGGCGACCCTGGTGTTGAAGTCCTCGAAGCCCGGGATGACATGGGCGATACGGTCGCGGATCGTCGCATAGTCCCGCGCGAACTCCTCCCAGGGGGTGCGGCTTTTGGTGCCCAGGACACGGCGGGCCAGCCGGGCGACGATGGCCGGCTCGGACAGCAGCTGGGGACCGGCGGGCGTCAGGCGGCCGCGGGAGGCGTGCACCATGCCCATGGAGTCCTCGACCGTCACGAACTGTTCGGCGGGCGCGCCGTCGTGGCCGGTCTGCACATCGCGTTCCGTACGGCCCAGCGTCGGCAGGATCAGTGCGCGGGCACCGGTGATCACATGCGAGCGGTTGAGCTTGGTGGAGACATGGACGGTCAGCCGGGCGCGGCGCATCGCTGCCTCGGTGACGTCCGTATCGGGCGTCGCCGCGACGAAGTTGCCGCCCATCGCGAAGAACACCTTGGCCTGCCCGTCGCGCAGCGCGCGGATGGCACGGACGACATCGAGGCCGTGCTCCCGGGGCGGGGCGAAGCCGAACTCCTTCTCCAGGGCGTCGAGGAAGGCGGGCGCGGGCCGCTCGAAGATGCCCATGGTGCGGTCGCCCTGGACGTTGCTGTGGCCGCGTACGGGGCAGACGCCGGCGCCGGGGCGGCCGATGTTGCCGCGCAGCAGGAGGAAGTTGACGACTTCCTGGATGGTGGGGACGGAGTGCTTGTGCTGGGTCAGGCCCATGGCCCAGCACACGATGGTGCGCTTCGACGCGAGGACCATGGCGAGCGTGCGGTCGATCTCCGCGCGGGTCAGGCCGGTGGCGCGCAGCGTCTCGTCCCAGTCGTCATCGGCGCGGGCCGTGCGCGCGAACTCCTCGAATCCGTGGGTGTGTTCACGGATGAAGTCCTCGTCGAGGGCTCCCTCGGTGTCGAGCACGAGGCGGTTGAGGGCGCGGAAGAGCGCCTGGTCGCCGCCGAGGCGTACCTGGAGGAAGAGGTCGGTGAGCGCGGTGCCCCCGCCGGCCAGACCGCGCGGCGTCTGCGGGTTCTTGAAGCGCTCCAGGCCGGCCTCGGGCAGCGGGTTGATCGAGATGATCTTCGTGCCGCCGGCCTTGGCCTTCTCCAGGGCGGTGAGCATCCGCGGGTGGTTGGTGCCCGGGTTCTGGCCGGCGACGATGATCAGGTCGGCCTTGTAGAGGTCCTCCAGGAGGACGCTGCCCTTGCCGATGCCGATGGTCTCCGTCAGGGCGGAGCCCGACGACTCATGGCACATGTTGGAGCAGTCGGGGAGGTTGTTGGTGCCGAATTCGCGGGCGAAGAGCTGATAGAGGAAGGCGGCCTCGTTGCTGGTGCGCCCGGAGGTGTAGAAGACGGCCTCGTCGGGGGAGTCGAGGGCGGTCAGCTCCTCGCCGACGATGTCGAAGGCCTGTTCCCAGGTCACCGGCTCGTAGTGGTCGGCGCCCTCGGCGAGGTACATGGGGTGGGTGAGGCGGCCCTGCTGGCCGAGCCAGTAACCGCTGCGGTCCGCGAGGTCGGCGACGGAGTGCTCGGCGAAGAAGTCCGGGGTGACGCGGCGCAGGGTGGCCTCTTCGGCGACGGCCTTGGCGCCGTTCTCGCAGAATTCGGCGGTGTGCGGCTTGTCGGGCTCGGGCCAGGCGCAGCCGGGGCAGTCGAACCCGTCCGGCTGGTTGACCCGCAGGAGGGTGAGGGCGGTACGGCGCACGCCCATCTGCTGCTGGGAGATGCGCAGCGCGTGGGTGATCGCCGGCAGTCCGACGGCGGCGTGCTGGGGTGCGCTGACCTGGGGCGCGTCCTGGACGGGGTCCGATGCGGGCGGCTTGCCTGCCATGGCGCTCTCCCTTGAGCCGTGGGCTGCTCCGCCGGCACGGGCGGATCGTTGCGGTAGACATCAGATCCTGTCACGGACGCGCGGGGCGGTGTAGAGGTGATCGCGGCAGGCGCGTGCCGGGGCGGCGGCCGGGCGTGCGGCGCGGCCCGGAGCGGTGTGCGGGCGGGTGCCGGAGCGGGGTACGGCGCGGGGTTGGAGCGGGGTACGGCGCGGGGCCGGGGCCGCCGCGGCGGGGATTGTCAGTGGGGCGTGGCAGGATCGGGGGCGTGGCAGCAAAGGCAGCGAAGAAGAGCGAAGCGACCGGGACCGAAGCGGCGGCGGGCGGTCGTCCCCGCCTGCTCCTGATGGACGGGCATTCCATGGCATACCGGGCGTTCTTCGCCCTGCCCGTGGAGAATTTCACCACCGTCACGGGACAACCGACCAATGCGATCTACGGCTTCGCGTCGATGCTCGCGAACACCCTGCGCGACGAGGCGCCCACGCATTTCGCGGTGGCGTTCGACGTCTCCCGCAAGACCTGGCGGTCCGAGGAATTCGCCGACTACAAGGCGAACCGCTCCAAGACGCCCGACGAGTTCAAGGGCCAGGTCGAGCTGATCGGCGAGATGCTCGACGCGATGCGGGTCAAGCGCTTCGCGATCGAGGGCTTCGAGGCCGACGACGTCATCGCCACCCTCACCGAGCAGGCCACCGCGCAGGGTTTCCACGTCTCGATCGTCACCGGCGACCGCGACTCCTTCCAGCTGGTCTCCGACGACGTCACGGTCCTCTACCCCACCAAGGGTGTCTCGGAGCTGACCCGCTTCACCCCGGAGAAGGTCTTCGAGAAGTACGGCCTGACCCCCGCCCAGTACCCGGACTTCGCCGCGCTGCGCGGCGACCCCTCCGACAACCTCCCCGGCATCCCGGGCGTCGGCGAGAAGACCGCCACGAAGTGGATCAACCAGTTCGGTTCGTTCGCCGAGCTGGTGGAGCGCGTCGACGAGGTCAAGGGCAAGGCGGGTGCCAACCTCCGCGAGCACCTGGAGGCGGTGAAGCTCAACCGCCGGCTGACGGAGATGGTGCGCGATGTCGAGCTGCCGTGCGGCCCGGCGGAGCTGACCCGCGAGGCGTACGACCGGGACGCGCTCGCGGTCCTCTTCAACGCCCTGGAGATCCGCAACCAGGGCCTGCGGGACCGGCTGCACGCCGTCGACCCGGGCGCCGCGGAGGCCGCCGAGGAGGCCGCCCCCGCCCCCGGCGTCGAGGTGGACGGCACGGTCATCGGCGCCGGTGAACTCGCTCCGTGGCTGGCCGAGCACGGCACCGGACCCCTGGGTGTGGCCACGGTCGACGTGTGGACGCTGGGCAGCGGCAGCGTCGCCGAGGTGGCGCTGGCCGCCGCCGACGGCCCGGCCGCCTGGTTCGACCCGTCGCAGCTCGACGAGGCCGACGAGCGGGCCTTCGCCGCCTGGAGCGCGGACGCCGCCCGCCCCAAGGTGATGCACAACGCCAAGGGCCTGATGCGGGTCTTCGGCGAGCACGGCTGGCGCATCGACGGCGTCACCATGGACACCGCCCTGGCCGCCTATCTGGTCAAGCCGGGCCGCCGCTCCTTCGCGCTGGACGCGCTGTCCGTCGAATACCTGGGGCGCGATCTCGCCCCGGCGGCGGCCGGTGACGGCCAGCTGGCGTTCGGCGCGGATGAGGAGGCCGAGGCGGACGCCCTGATGGGGCAGGCCCGTACGGTCCTCGATCTGGGGACGGCGTTCGAGGCGAAGCTGGCGGAGGTCGGCGCGGCCGAGCTGCTGCGGGAGGTGGAGCTGCCGACCAGCGTGCTGCTGGCCCGGATGGAGCGGGCCGGTATCGCCGCGGACCGGGGCTGGCTGGAGCGGATGGAGCAGCAGTTCGCCGGCGCGGTGCAGCAGGCCGTCAAGGAGGCGCACGCCGCCGCGGGCCATGAGTTCAATCTGGGCTCGCCCAAGCAGCTCCAGGAGGTCCTCTTCGGCGAGCTGGGCCTGCCCAAGACCAAGAAGACCAAGACGGGTTACACCACCGACGCCGATGCGCTCGCGTGGCTGGCCGCGCAGACCGACAACGAGCTCCCGGTGATCATGCTCCGGCACCGTGAGCAGGCCAAGCTGCGTACGACCGTCGAGGGCCTGATCAAGACCATCGCCGCCGACGGCCGGATCCACACCACCTTCAACCAGACCGTGGCGGCCACCGGCCGGCTGTCCTCCACCGACCCCAATCTCCAGAACATCCCGGTGCGCACGGACGAGGGCCGGGCGATCCGCCGTGGCTTCGTCGTCGGCGAGGGTTTCGATTCGCTGCTGACCGCCGACTACAGCCAGATCGAGCTGCGGGTGATGGCCCATCTCTCGGAGGACGAGGGCCTGATCGAGGCGTTCACCTCCGGTGAGGACCTGCACACCACCGTCGCCTCGCATGTCTTCTCGGTCGACAAGACCAAGGTCGACCCGGAGATGCGCCGCAAGATCAAGGCGATGTCCTATGGCCTGGCGTACGGGCTGTCGGCCTTCGGCCTCTCCCAGCAGCTGGGCATCCAGCCCGATGAGGCCCGCAAGCTGATGGACAACTTCTTCGAGCGGTTCGGCGGGGTGCGCGACTACCTCCAGCGCGTCGTGGAGGAGGCCCGCGCCACCGGCTACACGGAGACGATGCTCGGCCGCCGCCGCTATCTCCCCGACCTCAACAGCGACAACCGCCAGCGCCGCGAAACGGCCGAGCGGATGGCGCTCAACGCCCCGATCCAGGGCACCGCCGCCGATATCGTCAAGATCGCGATGCTGCGGGTCGACGCGGCGCTGCGGACCGCGGAGCTGGAGTCCCGGCTGCTGCTCCAGGTCCATGACGAAATCGTCGTCGAGGTGGCCCCCGGCGAACGCGAGCAGGTCGAGGAACTGGTCCGCCGCGAAATGGCCGCCGCGGCCCAACTGAGCGCCCCGCTGGACGTCTCGGTCGGCTTCGGCAAGGACTGGGAGTCGGCGGCGCACTGAGCCGGGAAGCGGGCCGGTGACGGCGCGGGAGCCCCGCGCCGCCCGGCCGCGTCCGGCCCGCGTCGCCTGGCCGCACCCGTAACCCGGCCCGCACCGCGCCGAGTTGCGGTCGGCGCGGCCGGTTCCGCCCCGTTCGGCGGTGGCTGGAAACCGGTCGTCGCCCGACGCGTCATGGATCTTGTTCAGCGGGAGAGCGCTCTGCTTTGATCACGCGGTGATGCGTCGTGCGGCCCGATTCCTGGGCACCTATCTCTCCCGCAGTCCGGTCACGGCCGGCTATGTCGTCCTGCTGTTGTCGACCCACCTGTGGTGCACCGCGGTGCTGTCCACCGCGGAGGCCCAGCGGGTGCTGCTCGGCGTCAGCACTCATCTGGACAATCTTCAGGACCGTCCCCTTCGGGCGCTGGCGGGCAGCCTGCTGTTCTTCGACGGCACCCTGACCGACGTCGCCTCGGAAGCCTTCGCCGGCACGCTGATCACGCTCGGCCTCGGCGTCGCCGGGTGCCTGGCGTGGCTGGAACGGCACTACGGAGCGGGGCGCGCCTTCGGCCTCTTCCTCCTGGGGCATCTCGCGGCGACGCTGCTCACTGTGCCGGTGATCCTGGTGGCCCTGGCCCACGGCTGGTATCCGGACAGCGTCCGGCACGCCCCCGACTTCGGTATCAGCTACGGGGCCGAGGCGGTGCTCGCGGCGGGTGCGCTGCTGCTGCCCCGGGCGCGCTGGCTCGCGGCGGCCGGAGTCGTCGCCTGGCCGGTGCTCGGCGGCGACTGGAGCGGGGTGCTGCCCGACTTCACCACCATCGGACATCTGCTGGCGGCCGCCATCGGCTTCGTCTGCGGCGCCTTCCTGCTGCGGACCGCCCGCCGCGCCACCACGGCCCCGGTGCCGCCGGCCGACCCGGCGCTCGTCGAGTAGCCCGACGGGGGCGCAGACACTCGACAGGCGCATCGGGCGCCGTCATTCGCCGCCGGAGGACCTGTCCGGCGAGGCGGCCCCGGCACCCGACGGCGACGCCGCCCGGGGCGCGGTCCGGCCCGCGGGCACCGTCGGCCGGCCCGGGGCACCGGCCGCCCGGGTGCGGAGTGCGCGGCGGTGCAGCAGCCGTACGGCCACCGCGAAGAGCAGCAGCCCGAGGACGAGGCCGGCCCCGGCGCCGAAGAGCGCGGTCGGGAGGTAGTTGAGCACGCTCGCCGCGGGCCCGTACTCGGCGCGCGCCCGCAGGACACGGTGCACGGCGCCGGCCACTACGCACAGCGCGAGCGGGCCGGTCAGCAGCAGCCGCAGCCGTACGGACATGTCCGGTACCGAGGCCGGCGCCGGCAGCCCGGCCGCCGCGGTACCGCCGCCCCGGAGGACCGGCCACAGGAACGCGCCCATCGCCGCCATTGCGAGCGCCGAGGTGCCGTACTGGACGTAGGTGTAGACCGGCAGGCCGCCCACCACCTGGTCCAGTCCGGGAACCAGCCGGGTGCCCCAGCGGCCCGGGTGGGTGAAGGCGTCCCAGACCACATGGGTCGTCGCCCCCAGTACCGCCGAGACCACGAACCAGCCCACCAGGGCGGCGCGTTCACGGGGACCGTCGGGCCGCCAGGGCCGGCCGCGCAGGAAGCCGTGGACCGGTCCCTGCCACGCCCGGGGCAGCAGCGCGGTCAGCGGCTCGCGCACCAGCAGCCAGCCGCCCACGAGCGCCGCCGTGACCAGCACATCCACCGTCAGCACGCCGGTCGGCGAGTGGGTCACCGCACCGAAAGCCATGCCACCCGGAACCAGAGTGTCCGCGTAGTACGTCATATCAGGTGCGAACGACCCTGCCACGAGCGCCGAGGCGACCAGCGGGCCGCGGGCCGCACCGGTCCGGCGGACCGCAGGGAGCACCGCGGCGGCATGGCTGAGTGTGAACGGCATGTACCTCTCCTCGATCGATTCAGATCATTATGTGTGTTGATGGGGTGGTAGATGCCGGACCCGAGTTGTCGTAGTCTCGCCTGAGTTGGAGCGCTGGGGGAGCGCGATACCGCGTCAGGAGCGCGGTACGGCAATGCGGAGGGGAACCACGTATGGCAGCCACTTTCCGGCGGCGGCTCCACAGGGGAGCGGCCTCGACGGCCGTGGCAGCCCTGGTGCTTGCCGCACTGACCGCCTCACAGGCGCCGGGAGCCGCCGGCGCCGCGGCCGCCAAACGGCGGCCGGCCCCGCCCCCGGCCGATGTTCCCATCGACGGCGGCGCCGCGTACTACACCGACCTGCCGCCCCTCAAGAGCCCGGTACCGCCGCACGGGTCGCCGCACACCGGCAAGGACCCCGCCATCGGAAGGGGACCCGCCGAGGCCGGTCT
Source organism: Streptomyces sp. bgisy130 (assembly GCF_057708345.1). Classification (NCBI taxonomy): domain Bacteria; kingdom Bacillati; phylum Actinomycetota; class Actinomycetes; order Kitasatosporales; family Streptomycetaceae; genus Streptomyces; species Streptomyces sp. bgisy130. Next base: position 129,056 of record NZ_JBYISA010000010.1, on the reverse strand, counting down.
CCCCGCCACCGTCCTGGCCGCGTACAAGAAGGCCGCGTCCACGATCGACGGCTCCGACCCGGGCTGCCGGCTGCCGTGGCAGCTGCTCGCCGGAATCGGCAAGGTCGAGTCCGGCCAGGCGCGCGGCGGCGCGGTCGACGCCGAGGGCACCACCCTCCAGCCAATACTCGGCCCGCAGCTCAACGGCCGCGGCTTCGCGCGGATCACCGACACCGACGGCGGCCGCTACGACGGCGACCTCACCCACGACCGTGCCGTGGGCCCGATGCAGTTCATCCCCTCCACCTGGGCCGATGGCGGCCCCGACGGCAGCGGTTGGGGCGCCGACGGCAACGGCGACGGCAAGAAGGACCCGAACAACGTCTTCGACGCGGCGCTCGCCGCCGGCCACTATCTCTGCGCCGGCGGCCGCGATCTGACGGCCCAGGACGACCTGGACCGGGCGATCCTCGGCTACAACCACTCCGAGGAGTATCTGCGCACGGTGCTGTCCTGGTATGCGTTCTACCGCAACGGCACCCATGAGGTGCCGGACGGCAGGGGCGTGCTGCCGGTGCACCGCGACACCGGACGGCACGGCGACGGCAACGGCGGCCGGTCCGCAGGCCGTCCGCACCACGGCCGCGGCTCCGACGGCACGCCGGCCAAGGACCCGCGCCCCGGCGGATCCGGCAGGCCCGACCAGGCCAACGAGCCGGACAAGCCCAACAAGCCCGGCAAGGGGCAGGACCAGCCCGGCAAGCCGGGGCGCCCGGACGGCAATCGCCCCACACCGGGCGGCACGGAGCCGCCCTCCCAGAAGCCCACCCCGCACCCCGAGCCCGCGCACCCCAAGACCCTCGTACGGGTCGGTGACAAGGACCTGAGCACCACCGCGGGCACCGAGTTCGCCACCCCGCCGCAGGTCCGCGCGCAGGACGCCCAGGGCAAGCCGGTCGCCGGCGTCTCCGTCCGCTTCACCCTTCCCCCGGCCACCGACGCCCGCTTCCCCGGCGACGCGACCGCCGTCACCGTCAAGACGGACAAGGACGGCCTGGCCACCGCCCCCACCCTGCGTGCGGGCGACCGGACCGGTGACTTCCGTATCCGCGTCACGACCGTGCCGCACACCGCGCCCGCCGTCGAGGTCGGCGCCACCGTCAAGGCCAAGCCCGCCCCGAAGGCCGACAAGCTCGCCCGTACCTCGGACAAGGAGCTGACGGCGACCGCCGGAATGGCCTTCGCCGAGGACGCGGTCGAGATCAAGGCGACCTACCAGGGCAAGAGCGCGGCGGGCGTGGCGGTCACCGCCACCATGGTCACCGACGATCCGAGCCGGCCCGTCGAGAACGACAAGGGCCCCTACTTCAAGGACCCCGAGGCCACCGGCGACGCCAGGAACAAGCCGGTCCGCACCCTCACCGGGCTCACCACGGACGCCAACGGCCTGCTGAAGCTCCCGAAGATCTACACCGACGCGCACTCGGGAACGTTCCTGCTGAGGCTGACCACCGCCGACGGCGCCGTCCTCACCGTCCAGCTGAAGGTCGCCCCCGCGGCCGGTTCCTGACCACGCCCACCGGCCCCTCCACACGGCCGGTTCCGCACCCCGGGCCGGCCTCCGCGCCCGGTAAGCCCCCGCCGTCCTGCCCGCCGTCCCGGGCAGGGCGGCGGTGTCACGTGTTCTCATCTGCGCCGCCCGTTGCTACGGTGCCCCAGCCCTGACGCCGTATCAGATTCCGGGAGGCCGACCATGCGCGCCCTGACAGCAGCCGCGGTCGGACTGGCCGCGGCGTTCGCCCTCGTCCTCACCCTCACGGCGACCGGCGCACCCAGCGGCACGACCTCGCCCAAACCGCTGCTGATCACCGTCCCCAAGCACCCCTGAGGGAGGGACGACCGCCATGCGCCGTACCGCTCCCACCCCCAGGACCCCCGACGGGCCGCCGCCCGGCCCCGGCCGGCCCCGCCCCGCCCGCGGCATGCGCCGCCGGTCGAGCCTGGTGCTGCTCGCCTGCGCCGTCTTCTTCACCGCGCTGTCCCCGCTGATGCGGTGGTACGCCTTCCCCCGGCTCGCCAAGATCCCGCCCGGCCAGTACCAGGACACGGTCCTGGAGGCCCGGCCCGCCACCCTCCTCAACTACGGGACGATGAAGGCCGAGCGTGTCCCGAAGGTCACCATCGTGCAGACCCTCAAGGGCGATGTGGCGGCCTCCGACCGGATCGAGAAGTCCGCGGGCCGGGACATCGTCGTCTGGGACGCGCTGTCCTACGTCGCCGGACCCGACGGCAAGATGGTCTCCGCGATCCCCGAGCGCTATCTCTTCGACGCGCACACCCAGGAACCGGTGCACGCCACCGGCGAGATGGTCGACGGCGACCCGGTGCGCCGCGAGGGCATCGAGTTCAAGTGGCCGTTCCTCACCGAGCGGCGCGACTACACCTACTTCGACGCCCAGACCCGGACCTCGGCCCCCATCCACTACAAGGGGACCCGCACCTTCCGCGGCCTGGAGGTCTACTACTTCGAGCAGACCATCCCCTGGACCAAGGTCGCCCTCCCCAAGAAGATGCCGGTCAAGGGCATCACCCCGCAGTCCGTCGCGAAGATGGGCACCACCCGCTGGTACAGCACCAAGCGGATGTTCTGGGTCGAACCCGTCACCGGCGCCCCGGTCAACGGCCAGGAGATCCACAAGGAAGAGCTGCGCGGCGGCGATCTGCTGCCCGGCGGCGGCAAGGTCACCGCCTTCGCCGGCCATGTGAAGATGCGCGACGACTACGTCGACTCCACCGTGGCGCTGGTGACCTCACAGCGCACCCTCGTCCTGCTGCTCACCCGCTACCTCCCCTGGGGCTTCCTGCTCCTCGGCGCCGCGCTGCTCGCCCTGAGCCTGTACCTCGAAGCCCGCGGCCGCCGCCCCGCCCCAGTACCGGCCCGGCCGCCCGCCCCCGCGGCGACAGCCGGCGACGGAGCGGCCGACGCCGGCCCGTGACGCCGCTCAGCCCCGCCGGAGCCGCGCCGACGTGTGCCGCGTCGGCTCCGCCGTCGACGGATCCTCCGGCCAGGGATGCTTCGGGTAGCGGCCGCGCAACTCCGCGCGCACGGACCGGTACCCGTCCCGCCAGAACGAGGCGAGATCGGCCGTGACGGCGGCCGGACGCCCCGCGGGGGAGAGCAGATGCACCAGCACCGGCACCCGCCCGCCGGCCACCCGCGGCGACTCCTGCCAGCCGAACAACTCCTGGAGCTTGACCGCCAGCACCGGCTGCGCACCCTCGTAATCCACCCGCACCCGGGAACCGCTCGGCACCTCGAGTCGCTCCGGCGCCAGCTCGTCGAAGCGGGCCGCCTCGCCCGTCGCCCACGGCAGCAGCCGGGCCAGCGCCTGCCCCGCATCGATCCGCTCCAGATCGGCCCGCCGCCGCGCCCGCCCGAGCTCCACCCCCAGCCACTCCTCGGCGCACTCCAGCAGCGCCGCATCCGACACATCCGGCCAGGGCGCGCCCAACTCCCGGTGCAGGAACGCCATCCGCTGCCGCGACGACGCCGCGGCGGCCGACCACCGCAGCAGTCCGATCCCCTCCCGCCGCAGGCCCGCCACCACCGCGTCCCGCAGCAGCCCGGGGTCGGGCGCGGTCAGCGGCCGGGCCGCCAGCTCGATCGCCCCCAGCCGGGTCACCCGCCGGGCCACCACGTCCCCGTCCGACCAGCGGACCTCCTCACCGGACGCGTACAACGCCGGCGCCGCCGCCCGGGCCGTCTCCTCGTCGATCACCGCCGCCAGCCGCACCCGCGCCGACGCGGCCGCCACCGGCCGGTCCGCCACCGCCACCGCCAGCCACTCCGCGTCCCGCAGCCCCGAACCACCCCCCGCGCCCGAGGACCCCGGCCGCTGCCCCCATCCGGCCTGCGTCTCCGCCCCCGCCGTCTCGGCCCCCGTCCCGGACGCCATGAGGAAACTCCCGCCACCACGGGCCCGCGCCACCCGCTCCGGGAACGCCAGCGCCGCGACGAGACCGGCCACCGCATCGTCCGTGAGCGCCGCGCCGCCACCCCGGCCACCGTCCCCGTCCGACCCGGTACGCGGCTCCCCGGCCGCCGACGCCAGCCGCCGCGCCTCCTGCCGCCACCTGGCGCCGTACGCATCGCCGCCCCGCCGCGCGGTACGCCACGCCGCCGCCAGATCGTCCCCATAGGCGCGCGGCGGCTCCTCGCTCAGCAGGGCGACCACCTCCGCCGCCCGCCGCACCCCGGCCTGTGGCGCCCCGTCCAGCAGGGCCCGCGCCAGCCGCGGATGCAGTCCGAGCCGCGCCATCCGCGTGCCCCGCTCCGTCGCCCGGCCGGCCCCGTCCACCGCACCGATCGCCGTGAGCACCTCCCGGGCCGCGGCCAGCGCACCGGCCGGCGGCGCGTCGAGCAGGGCCAGCCCGTCCGCCGCCGGATCCCCCCAGCAGGCCGCCTGAAGGGCGAAAGCCGTCAGATCGGCGACCCTGATCTCCGGATCGGGGAACGCCGGCAGCCGCCCGTCCTCACCCTCCGGCCAGCAGCGGTACACCGCGCCCGGCGCCTCCCGCCCCGCCCGGCCGGCCCGCTGCCGGCCCGCCGCCCGGGAGGCCCGCACGGTGGTGAGCGCGCTGAGCCCCCGGGCGTGATCGGTCCGCGGCACCCGCGCCAGCCCGCTGTCCACCACCACCCGTACGCCCGGCACGGTCAGGCTGGACTCCGCCACCGACGTGGCCAGCACCACCCGCCGTCCGCCGTTCCCGCCCGCCAATACGGCGTCCTGCACCGCGGCCGGCGCCCGCCCGTGCACCTGAAGCACCTCGGCGTCCACCCCGGCCAGCTCCCCGGCGACCCGCCCGATCTCCCCGACACCGGGAAGGAAACACAGCACATCCCCCGACCGCTCGCGCAGCGCCCGCCGCACCACTCCCGCCACATGCGTCAGCAGCGCCGGATCGACACGCGTCCCGTGCGCCGGCCGCACCGCCCGCTCCGGCGGCGCCCACACCACCTCCACGGGATGCGACACGCCCGCCGCTTCGACCACCGGCGCCGCGCCCCGCGCACCGCCCAGCAGCCGCGCCCACCCCTCCGCGTCCGTGGTGGCGGACGCCGCCACCAGCCGCAGCTCGGGCCGCAGGGTCTCCCGTACGTCCAAGAGGAACGCCGCGGCGGTATCCGCATCCAGATGCCGCTCATGACACTCGTCGAGCACCACCACATCGACCCCGGCCAGCTCCGGATCGCGCTGAAGCCGCTGAAGCAGCACGCCGGTGGTCACCACCTCCACGGTGGTACGGGGCCCGGCCCGGCGCTCACCCCGCACCGTGAACCCCACCCGGCCCCAGCCCTGCGCCGGGGGAGCCCCCGTGCCGACCTCCTCGCCCAGGAGCCAGGCCATCCGCCGCGCGGCCGCACGGGCCGCCATCCGGCGCGGCTCGGCGACCAGCACCCGCCGCACCGGCCCCGCACCGGTCAGCCCCGCCAGATCCAGCGGCACCAGCGTCGTCTTGCCGGTACCTGGCGGGGCACACAGCACCGCCGTACCGTCACCGTCGAGGGCGGTACGGAGCGCGGGCAACGCGGTACGGACGGGCAGCTGGTCAAGGGCGTCACGGCGGATCACGCCCCCAGTCTGCCGCCCCGGCCCCGCACTCCGGCCCGCTGCCCCGGGCCGCCGAGCCGGCTACAGCCCCCTAAGGGCAGCCCTAAGAATCCGCCGTGCACACGAAGATCGCCGTCCCCGGGATCAGATGCCCGCGCAGCGGGGACCAGCCGCCCCACTCCTGGGTGTTCCACTCGGGCCATTCCGGTTCCACGAGATCCTCCAGCCGGAACCCGGCGGCCACCACGTCCCGTACCCGGTCACCCAGCGTCCGGTGGTGCTCGACATATACGGCCCGGCCGGCCTCGTCCTGTTCCACATACGGCGTGCGGTCGAAATAGGACGCCCCCACCGACAGCCCCTCGGGCCCCGGCTCATCGGGGAACGCCCACCGGATCGGGTGGGAGACGGAGAAGACGAACCGGCCCCCCGGCCGCAGCACCCTGCGCACCTCCCGCAGCACCCGCACCGGATCGGCGACAAACGGCAGCGCCCCGTAGGCGGAGCAGGCGAGATCGAAACTGTGGTCGCGGAACGGCAGCGCCCCGGCGTCCGCCTCCACCAGCCCGATGGCGTCGTCCGCCGCGCCGTCCGCGATCCGCAGCGCGTGCTGGAGTTGCCGGTGGGAGAGGTCCAGCGCCACCGGGAGCGCGCCCTGCGCCGCCAGCCAGCGGGAGCACTGCGCCGCGCCGGCCCCGATCTCCAGGATCCGCCGCCCCTTCAGCTCGGCGGCAGGACCCAGCAGCGCGGCCTCCGCCTCGTCCAGCCCCTCGGGCCCCCAGATGAACCGGTCGTCCCCGAGGAAGGCACCGTGCTCGCTCTGGTACTCGTCCGCGTTGCGGTCCCACCACCCACGGCTGGCCCGGCTGCTTTCGGTGTCCGAGGCGTCACGGCGGGTCGCCTCGGGCTCGTGGTCTTGGTTCATCGCGCCTGTCGTCGTAGTCTTTGCACTGCTTGTCGCTACAGGGACTGTGAGGCCGTTCGACCTCGCGGAACATCGCGTGTGCCGGTTATGGGGTTTTCCGCCCCCGGTGTGCGCGTTCGCGCATTGACCGGGTCCGGCTGCCCCCGTATGCTACAAGTTGCGCTGCGGGCTTGCGCGCCTCAGACGGAGCAGGCCGCGCTCGCATCTGTATGTATGTCCCCTCGGTTTGAGGCGATTCGGGTCGTTCCAGATGCTTTGCATTTGTGAGCTCCCCCAAGATTCGCCCTTCACACTGTCCGGCTTATGCAGAGGCGATACGGGCTCTCGGCGTAGCAGTACCTACGACTTCAATGTCCGTACCGGAGCCCTTTCCCACATGACGAGCAGCACCGAGACCACCGCCACCACCCCGCAGGTTGCGGTCAACGACATCGGTAACGAGGAAGCTTTCCTCGCCGCGATCGACGAGACGATCAAGTACTTCAACGACGGCGACATCGTCGACGGCGTCATCGTGAAGGTCGACCGGGACGAGGTCCTGCTCGACATCGGTTACAAGACCGAAGGCGTCATCCCGAGCCGCGAGCTCTCGATCAAGCACGACGTCGACCCCAACGAGGTCGTTGCCGTCGGTGACGAGATCGAGGCCCTGGTCCTCCAGAAGGAGGACAAGGAAGGCCGCCTGATCCTCTCGAAGAAGCGTGCCCAGTACGAGCGCGCCTGGGGCACCATCGAGAAGATCAAGGAAGAGGACGGGATCGTCACCGGTACCGTCATCGAGGTCGTCAAGGGTGGTCTCATCCTCGACATCGGCCTCCGTGGCTTCCTTCCGGCCTCCCTGGTCGAGATGCGCCGCGTCCGCGACCTTCAGCCCTACGTGGGCAAGGAGCTCGAGGCCAAGATCATCGAGCTGGACAAGAACCGCAACAACGTGGTCCTGTCCCGCCGTGCCTGGCTGGAGCAGACCCAGAGCGAGGTCCGCCAGACCTTCCTCACCACCCTCCAGAAGGGTCAGGTGCGCTCCGGCGTCGTCTCCTCCATCGTCAACTTCGGTGCCTTCGTGGACCTGGGTGGCGTCGACGGTCTCGTCCACGTCTCCGAGCTGTCCTGGAAGCACATCGACCACCCGTCCGAGGTTGTCGAGGTCGGCCAGGAGGTCACGGTCGAGGTCCTGGACGTCGACATGGACCGCGAGCGCGTCTCCCTGTCGCTCAAGGCGACCCAGGAAGACCCGTGGCAGCAGTTCGCCCGGACCCACCAGATCGGTCAGGTCGTCCCGGGTAAGGTCACCAAGCTCGTTCCCTTCGGTGCGTTCGTGCGCGTCGACGAGGGCATCGAGGGCCTGGTCCACATCTCCGAGCTGGCCGAGCGCCACGTCGAGATCCCGGAGCAGGTTGTCCAGGTCAACGACGAGATCTTCGTCAAGGTCATCGACATCGACCTCGAGCGCCGCCGCATCAGCCTCTCGCTGAAGCAGGCCAACGAGTCCTTCGGTGCCGACCCGTCGGCGGTCGAGTTCGACCCGACCCTGTACGGCATGGCCGCGTCCTACGACGACCAGGGCAACTACATCTACCCCGAGGGCTTCGACCCCGAGACCAACGACTGGCTCGAGGGCTACGAGACCCAGCGCGAGGCGTGGGAGAACCAGTACGCCGAGGCGCAGCAGCGCTTCGAGCAGCACCAGGCTCAGGTCATCAAGTCCCGCGAGGCCGACGAGCAGGCTGCGGCCGAGGGTGCTGCGGCGCCGGCGGCGCAGGGTGGCGGCCAGACCGGCGGCGGCAACGCCGGTGGCGGCGGCTCCTACTCCTCGGAGTCGGCGGACAACTCCGGCGCCCTGGCGTCGGACGAGGCCCTCGCCGCGCTCCGCGAGAAGCTGGCCGGCGGCCAGAGCTGAGCTCTTGCCGGTAGGCACTAGCCGATAGACGAAGGCCCGTTCCCCTTGGGGGGAGCGGGCCTTTGTCGTGTTGGGGGGTGGGGTGGTGGTTGGGGCGGGCCGGGGCGTGTGTGGGGGCGGGGGCCGGGGGTGTGCAGCAGTTGGGGGTGGGGATGGGGCTGTCTGCGGGGGCGGTGAGAACCGGACGGAACGTGGGGGCTGGGGGTGGCTGGGTCTGGGAGCGGGGAGGGAGGGGGAACTTGCCGCCTTTGTGGGGGAGTTGACGGTTCTCAGGGGGAGGGGGCTGGGGCAGGGCGAGGGGGCTTGCGTTGGAGGTGGAGGCGTGGGGATGCCCAGTGGGCGTGCGGCGTCCGTGGGCCCGGGAGCGTGGCAGGCCGGGAGCCCGGCGGGCAGGTGGGGGCCGGGGTGGGGCTGTGTGGGGTCGCGTAGGGCTGTGTGGGGCTGCGTGGGCCGGAAACAGCCGGTTTCGGAGGGGCGGGGCGGGGGTGGTGTGTGGCACCGGTGTGTGGGGGGACTGGCTCTGATGTGGGGCCGGGCGGTGCGCACGGTGGGCCGGGTCATCTCCGTTACCGGGAATGCCTGCGCCGGGTCGTGCGTTGCCGCTCATGAGAACGAGGAGGAGCGGTCACTGTGTTGGATCCCCAGGGTTTGTACGAATGGGAGCCGAGCGGGCTCGCGGAGGTGGAGGCGCTTGCCTCCAGGGACTCCGCCGGACTGGTGCTGCTGTACCACTTCGACGGGTACATCGACGCCGGTGAGACCGGCGACCAGATCGTGGAGCGGCTGCTGGACGGCCTGCCGAACGAGCTCGTCGCCCGCTTCGACCACGACCGCCTCGTCGACTACCGCGCCCGCCGGCCCCTGCTCACCTTCGAGCGCAGCCGCTGGACCGCCTACGAGACCCCGAGCATCGAGCTGAGGCTCGTACGGGACACCACCGACGCGCCGTTCCTGCTGCTGTCCGGCCCCGAACCGGACGTCGAGTGGGAGCGCTTCGCGAGCGCCGTGAAGGAGATCGTGGAGCGGCTCGGCGTGCGCCTCTCGGTGAACTTCCACGGCATCCCCATGGGCGTCCCGCACACCCGCCCCGTGGGCCTCACCCCGCACGGCAACCGCACCGACCTGATGCCGGGCCACGGCGGCTTCTTCGACGAGGCACAGGTGCCCGGCAGCGCGGAGGCGCTGATCGAATTCCGGCTGGCGGAAGCGGGACACGATGTCCTGGGAGTGGCGGCGCACGTACCGCACTACATCGCCCGCTCCGCCTACCCGGACGCCGCACTGACCGCTCTGGAGGCGGTGACGGCGGCGACCGGCCTGGTACTGCCGGGCGCCGCCCATTCGCTGCGCACGGAGGCGCTGCGGACGCAGGAGGAGATCGAGCGGCAGATCTCGGAGGGCGACGAGGAACTGGTCGCACTGGTCAGCGGGCTGGAGCATCAGTACGACGCGGTGGCCGGCGCGGAGAGCCGCGGGAGCCTGGTCGCCGAGCCGGCAGAACTGCCATCGGCCGACGAGATCGGCCGCGAATTCGAACGCTTCCTGGCGGAGCGCGAGGGCGATGGCGGGGCGGGCGGGGTCTGATGCTGGGGGGTGCTTGAACCGGCCGGTGCTTGAGCTGGCTGGTGGCTGTATTTGCGGGAGCCTGTTGTGGCTCGGTGTTTGAGTCGGCCGGTGCTGGAATCGGTGGGTGCTGAAACCGGCCGGTGCCTGCATGGGCCGGAGTTCCTGCCGTCCGGCGCCTGCATCGGTGGGTGCCGGAGCCGGCCCGTGGGTGCATCGGCGGGAGGCTCCTGTCGTTCCGTGCCTGAAACGGCCGAGGCCCGCGCCGGTCGGCACCTGAAGCAGTGCAGTGGGAGTCTCCTGCCGTCCGGGCGCAGCGTATAGCGTGGGCCCATGGTGAAGGTGGGGCTGACCGGCGGAATCGGCGCGGGCAAGAGTGAGGTTTCGCGACTGCTGGCGTCGTACGGCGCGGTGATCGTGGACGCGGACAAGATCGCACGCGAGGTCGTCGAGCCGGGCACGCCCGGACTGGCGGCGGTGGTCGAGGAGTTCGGGGCCGACATCCTCGCGCCGGACGGCACACTGGACCGGCCGAAGCTGGGCAGCATCGTGTTCTCCGACCCCGGCAAGCTCAAGGCGCTGAACGCGATCGTGCACCCGCTGGTCGGGGCACGCTCGGCCGAACTCGAAGCCTCGGCGGGCCCGGACGCGGTGGTGGTGCACGACGTGCCGCTGCTGACGGAGAACGGGCTGGCCCCGCTGTACGACCTGGTGGTGGTCGTCGACGCCGCACCCCAGACCCAGCTGGACCGCTTGGTACGGCGGCGCGGCATGGCGGAGGACGAGGCGAAGTCCCGGATGGCGGCCCAGGCGACCCGCGAACAGCGGCTGGCGGTCGCGGATCTGGTCATCGACAACGACGGACCGCTGGAGGCGCTGGAACCGCAGGTCCGCGCAGTATGGGAGCGCCTGCGGACCGCCTGAGGCCGGACGATACCCTCGCCGCCATGACTGCTGCTTCCGGCGTTGACGCCAAGACCCCTGACAACGAGCCCGACCTCGCCGCGGAGCCCGGCTCCGGCACCGCCGCCGAGTCCCCCACCGCCGGGGACGCGGCGCCGGCATCGTTCGTGGTCAACATCCCCGGCATCGCGGACGACGATCTTGAGCCCGATCCCCTGGACCCTTCCCAAATCGTCTCCGGTGAGCCGGTGGTCACGGGCAAGGTGCTGTGGGAGGCCCCCGACGGCCGGCAGATCCGGGGAATCTGGCAGATCACTCCGGGCGTGGTGACGGACACCGAGGCCAATGAGCTGTTCGTGGTCGTCAGCGGGCGCGCCACCATCGAGGTCGAGGGCGGCCAGGTGCTGGAGGTCGGCCCCGGTGACGCCTGCGTCCTGCGTGAGGGCGACCGCACCCGGTGGACCGTGCACGAGACCCTGCGCAAGGCGTACCACATCAGCTTGTAGCCGTTGCGGGTTGCGGGTTGCGGGTGGGGGACGGGCTACGGGCGCCTGGCGGGGGAGGTAAGAGGCGGGAGGGGTGAGGGGGAGACAGGGTATGGAGGTGACGTGGCTCTGGGGCCCTCCCTCCCCTCCCCTCCCGCCCTCCGCCGCCTCCGCCTACGTTTCCTCCCGCTCCTCTGCTCTGCCTCCGCGGCTGGTGCCGCCTACGTTGCGGCCGGCACCTCCGCTCCTTGCCCTTCTGCCTCCTCTCGTGTCACCCCGCGGTCTGTTTCCGGAACCTCCCAGGCTGGGGACGGGGATGGATCACCGCCCCACGCCGTCCCCCCTCCCGACACATGGTGCGAGCCTCATGCGGGGGCGCAGGTAGGGCCGGTTGAGGCCGGGCCGGCGGGGGAATGCCCGGACCGATGGGATTGTTGTGCCGCAGGCAACGCCGTACGGTCCGCAGGTAAGGGACGTCCCGACGGCGACCGAGAGGAGCAGGCCGTGCCCGAGAGCAGCCCCGAGACGCATGTCATCGGCTTCCGCGCCGCGGAGCAGCTGTTGGCGGCCCGCGACCCGCGCGGGGCGATCCGGCTGCTGGACTCGGTCATCACCGCGCACCCCGAGAACACCGCGGCCCGCCTGCTGCGCGCCCGTGCCTTCTTTCTCGCCGCTCAACTGCGTCCTGCGGAACTCGAGTTCCAGATCGTTCTGGAGCGCGAACCGGACAATGCCTTCGCGCACTTCGCGCTCGGCCGCACCTTGGAGCGCGCCGACCGCTCCGAGGAGGCGCTGCGGCACTTCCGACTGGCGGCGGCTCTCGACCCGCGCCCGGACTACATCGAAGCCGCCCGCTTCGCACACGACACCGGTGACGGCGACGGCGAACGCGATCCTGGTTTCCCCAACGGCGATCAGGAGTAGTCACGCGGGGCCCTCCTGCGTTCGCGTCAATGTCCCTCCCGTCCCACCCCGTGCCCGACACTCGGTAGGCGGTAGGCGGTAGGCGGTAGGCGGTAGGCGACACGGGGCACTGGCAATGCTGCCCGCAGCTCGTACGGCATCGTCTCCGTACAGGAGACCGGGCACTTGGCGCAGCCCCTACGGCCTGGTGTCCCGTCTCCGGCCTCGGCCGTTGCGTATGCCGAACGCGTCGTTCCGGCCTCGGTCAGGGGCGTAGGGCGGTATGTCCTTGCCCGGCTGGTAGTGCGGTCCCTGGCGGATGTGGCGGATCACCATCGTCAGGTCCGCGGCCGCCACCATCGCCAGTGCGGCACACGCGGCGGCCCATTCCGGCCTGCCGGCATTGACGAAGGCCACGGCTCCGGCGATCGTCCACAGCAACCCCCACAGCGCCAGTCCGCAGCGGATTTTCAGCGGGCTGCGTGCGTGAAGGGGCTCATCTCCTGTACGCATCGGAACCCATCTCCCACCTCCAGGATCCTCCCGGTCGACGAGCCAGTCACCTGTCCCTGGGACCTCTTTCCCTACTTTTCACCCTTTGCTCCTCGGCTCTGTCGATGGTGGGGCGCGGGTCGCCGGCGGGGTGGCTGTTGATCCACGAGAGGCCACCGATGTCGAGCAGTGAGCGGGCGCGGGTCACGGCGACGTAGGCCAAGCGCGCCTCGTCGACGTCGATCGGGCCGGGGAGCGGGGTGCCGTCGTCGTCGCGTTCGTCGAGATCTTCGGGGCCGGTGAAATCGTCCGCGATGCGCACGCGTGCCCACTCCCGGCCCTTGGCCCGATGGGCCGTGGACACCGTCACCTCGGCGGAGCCCTCAGGGGAGAGCCGGTCCAGGGCGCACAGCAGGGCCTCGGTGCCGTGCTCGTCGACCAGCTCCACCAGGGGCAGCAGGTCCCGTCCGGCCGGGTCGTACTCCGCGTACTCGCGTAGTTCGCCCCAGGTCTCGAAGAGCATCAGCTCGGGGTGGGCCGTGCGGCGCCCGGATTCGAGGTCGTGGGCGGCGCGGGCAAGGGCGCTGGGTGCCTCGCCGCCGCCGACCAGCGCGACCCGGCGGCCCGCGTCCAGCTGTCGTATCACCTCCACCATGGCTCCCGCATTGGTCCGGCACAGGACCGCGTCCGGCGCATGGGCCGTGCCCAACTCCGTCTCCAGACCGGGTGAACCTGTGAGCCGGATCGGTGCGCCGATGATCGTGAGCCAGCGGTTGGCCTCCGCGGCGAGCGGTGGGCCGAAGCGGAACGAGCGGGAGAGGCTGAGCTGTCTGCCGTCGAATCCGGTCATCACGTCGCGTGCGCCGCGCCAGCCGTAGATGGCCTGGGCGGAGTCCCCGACCAGCACCAGCTGAGCGTGGTCGCGCTGGGCCGTGAAGAGCTGCTCGACCACGGGGTTGGTGTCCTGTGCCTCGTCAAGGAGCAGGAAGTCCGCCGGAATGACGGGATCGCGCAGCGCCCACATCTTGAGGTAGTGGTCGTGCTCGAAGCGGACCACGCCGTGATCGGGGTGCTGGAGATCGGCCCAGGCCTTGCGCGCGTAGGGGAGAGTGAGCTCGGCGAGCCGTGCCCGCAGCAGCTCGGCCTCGGCTCCGCGCAGGGGCGGGACATGGTGGGGTGCGAGCTCCTTGTCGGCCGACTGGCAGAAGCGGGTGACGGTGCGCAGGACCGTGTGGGAGAGCGCCTTGTTGGTGGCCTTGCGCGCTCCGAGGCGCACGGACATCTCCTCGTCGATGCCCAGGGCCGCGCCCGTGCGCCATCCCGCTTGCCGTGGGGCTTTCATCCGCGCCTGGTAGTCCCTGCCCACGGCGGTGTAGGCGAGGGCATGGGCGGTCCCGCAGGTCACTCCGGCGGGGAAGGCCCGGACGGCGTGGCGCGCGACAGCTTTGTTGAAGGCGATGTACCGGCCCCGCCGGCCCTGCCGCCGGGCGGTACGGGCCAGCAGGGCGAGGGAGGTTGTCTTTCCGGTCCCGGCGCCCGCCTGGATCACGAGGTGTGCGCCGGTCGGGAAGGCCTCCGTTGCGGCGGCTTGTTCGCGCGTCGGGGTGTGCATGAGAGCTCCTCACCGATATCGATTAGCTGATCACTGAGAGTGATGACGTCACTCACCGTAGCGGATTTCGAGGTGCGGGCAAGGAGATTTTCGTGGGCTGTGGATAACTCTGGTCGGTGCAAAGAAAGCGCAGGTGGGGGGCGTTGTCAGTGCTGTCTGCTTCCATCGTGGTCAGGCAGCGGCGGTCGGACGATCGTCGGCGGGCAGGGGCGGCACGGCGGCCCTCGGCCGGCCGCGGGCGGCAGGCGTGTGCTCGATGTCTCCGCCATGGCGCCGGGCGCGTGCCGCGGCGGGGCGGAGCTGAGGGCGGGGGTGACCGGTATTCCTCGCCCGCCGCTGTCCGAGGCCGGTGCAGACGTGGGAGAGGGGGCGGGAGACGCTGTGGGTACGACCGTAGACTCGCAGGTCGGGGGCGCAGGAGCAGGGCGGGCGCGGCAGGCTCGGAGGGTGCCGCGACCGGGGCGGAACGACCAGGCGATCGACCAGGCAGCAGGGGATGGAATGGCGAGGCGGTGGGAGACGGCAGCGGGGGAGCCCCGGTCGCCGGACGGCTTGCCCGCCGCCCTGTCCGAGGGCAATGGGCAGGGCAGCGGAATCGCCGATGCAGCCTTGGCCGGCTGTGCCGCGGTCTTTCTGCCCGCCCAGCCGCCGCGTGCCGGGAAGATCGCTTTCTGGCGTCCTGACGGCGGGCCGCTCCCGGATCTCGCGGCCCGGGGAAGCGACGAAGGGGCGGGGGACGGGCATGGAGCCGCCGAGCAGGGGACGCTGACCGTTGCCCGCCGTCACGGGAACGGCGCCCGCAGCCGTACGGTCCCCGCCGTCCTGCTCCCGGCGGCCGAGGCCGTCCCCCTGCTGGTCCGTGCCCGGCACGATCCGACGGCCCATCCGGCCGCCGCCTGCTGGGGCGCGGCCACCCTGCATGCGCTGCATCTCGCCGCGCGTGGCCGCATACTGCCCGGACTGACCCTCGAGGACACCGACGCCTGGCGCGCCGGCCCGCTCGACGCCGAGGACATCGCGCACCTCCGGGCCATCGCCGCCGCCATGCCCGCCGAGGCCCATGCCGTGCCGATCCCCGGCAGCCGTCCTCTTCAGGTGACCGATCCCGCGGTCCTGGTACGGCTCTATGTGGACGCGGTCGTCGATGCGCTGCCCCGCACGCCCGCCGCCGCACTGGTGGCCGCTGCCCCGTTCGCCGCGCGCGCGCCCCAACATCTCCCCGGTGCACGGGAATGGGCCGCCGAGGTGGCGGCCGGTATCGACGCCGGTGTGCGGCTCTCCCTGCGTCTCGACCTCGCCCCGCACAAGCTCTTCGACCGGGCGGAGGAGAGCGCGGCGGGCGGCACCGAAGAGCGCAGTGCGGCCGCCGCCGTCCTCCAGGTGCACAGCCTCACCGACCCCACCCTGGTCGCCGACGCCCGGGACCTGTGGGAAGGCGAAGGCCCCGACCACTTCGGGCCGCGTTCCCGGGTGGACACCCTCCTCGCGCTGCGCCGCGCCGCCCGCATCTGGGCCCCGCTCACCCGCCTCCTGGAGCGGCCGGTTCCCGACGTACTGCCGCTCGGCGAGGACGAGTTGGGCGACCTGCTGGGGGAAGCCGCGCCACGCCTGGGCGCCGCGGGAGTCACCGTCCACTGGCCCAGGGAGATCGCCCGCGGGCTGACCGCCGCGGCGGTGCTGCGCCCGGCGCCGGGCTCGGCCGCGGACGGCTTCGGCTTCTTCGACACCAGTGAACTGCTGCAATTCCGCTGGCAACTGGCGATGGACGGAGTGCCGCTGACCGAGGCGGAGATGGACGCCCTCGCCGAGGCGCACCGCCCCGTCGTCCGGCTGCGTGACCAGTGGGTCCTGGTGGACCCCGGGCTTGTCCGCAAGGCCCGTAAGCGCGAACTGGGCTATCTGGAGCCGGTCGACGCCCTCGCCGCGACGCTCCACGGCACCGCCGAGGTGGACGGCGAAGAGGTCGAGGTGGTCCCCCAGGGCGCCCTCGCCGCCCTGCGCGGACGCCTCACCAGCGAGGCCCGCCCCCTGCCCCAGCCGCCCGGACTGCGGGCCACCCTCCGCGACTACCAACTACGGGGCATGGCCTGGCTCGACACCATGACCTCCCTCGGTCTCGGTGGCTGCCTCGCCGACGACATGGGCCTGGGCAAGACCCTCACCGTCATCGCGCTCCATCGGCACCGGCGCCCGAGCGCACCGGTCCTCGTGGTCTGCCCGGCCTCCCTGCTGGGCAACTGGCAGCGCGAGATCGAGCGCTTCGCCCCCGGCACGCCCGTACGCCGCTTCCACGGCGCCGGCCGCAGCCTCGACGGCCTCGACGGCGGCTTCGTGCTGACGACCTACGGGACGATGCGCAGCAGCGCCACCCAACTGGCCAGGAGGTCATGGGCCTGGGTCGTCGCCGATGAGGCCCAGCACGTGAAGAACGCGCGCTCCTCGACGGCCAAGGCGCTGCGCAGCATCAAGGCCCCCGCCCGGATCGCCCTGACCGGCACGCCCGTGGAGAACAACCTCTCCGAGCTGTGGGCCCTCCTCGACTGGACGATCCCCGGGCTCCTCGGGTCCCTCAAGACGTTCCGCGCACTGCACGCCCGGGAGGTCGAGGGCGGCGAGGATCCGGCGGCGGCCGAGCGGCTGGCCAGGCTGGTGCGCCCGTTCATCCTGCGCCGTAAGAAGTCCGACCCGGGGATCGTGCCCGAACTGCCGCCCAAGACCGAGACGGACCACCCGGTGGCACTGGGGCGCGAACAGGCCGCGCTCTATCAGGCCGTCGTCCGCGAGACCCTCACCCGGATCGAGACCGCCGAAGGCATCGCCCGCCGTGGCCTGGTCATGAAGCTGCTCACCGCCCTCAAACAGATCTGCAACCACCCCGCGCAGTACCTGAAGGAAGCCGCGCCCGGTCTCGCCGCCCGCTCCGGGAAGCTCGAACTCCTCGACGAACTCCTGGACACCATCCTCGCCGAGGGCGGCGCCACCTTGATCTTCACCCAGTACGTGGGCATGGCGCGGCTGCTCGAAGGGCACCTGGCCACCCGCGGCATCCCGGCGCAACTCCTGCACGGCGGCACCCCCGTCGCCGAACGGGAGAAGATGGTCGACCGCTTCCAGTCCGGGCACGCACCGGTCTTCCTGCTGTCCCTGAAGGCGGCGGGCACCGGCCTGAATCTGACCCGCGCCGGACATGTGATCCACTACGACCGCTGGTGGAATCCGGCGGTGGAGGAGCAGGCCACCGACCGCGCCTACCGCATCGGCCAGACCCAGCCCGTCCAGGTCCACCGGCTGATCGCCGAGGGCACCGTCGAGGACAACATCGCCCAACTCCTCACCGCCAAACGGGCACTCGCCGACTCGGTGCTCTCGGGTGGCGAGACCGCGCTCACCGAGCTCTCCGATGCCGAACTGGCCGACCTCGTCTCCCTCAGGAGGCCCGGATGAACCCTCGCCGCACCTCCGGGCGCGCCGCCGCCGCGGACCGGCAGGCCCGCGCGGACCGCTCGCGTACCTTCCCGCCCCTGCCGGTCCGGCCCGGTGCCCGGGGGCTGTTCGCCGAATCCTGGTGGGGCAGCGCCTGGCTGGACGCACTGGAGACCACCGCGCTCGACAGCGCCCGGCTCGCCCGTGGCCGCACGTACGCCCGCGACGGCCATGTCGACACCATCAACGTCACCCCGGGCCGCATCGTCGCCACCGTACGCGGCAGCAAGCCCCGGCCCTACAGCGCCGATATCCGCCTCCGGACCCTCAGCGACCAGGAGTGGGACCGCCTCCTGGATGCCATCGCCGCCGAGCCCGACCAACTGACCGCCCTGCTGGCCAAGAAGCTGCCCCGGGCGCTGGCCGACGGTGAGACCCCGCTCCTGCCCGGGCCGGGCGACCTCGTCCCCCGATGCTCGTGCCCCGACCACGGCAGGCCCTGTAAGCACGCCGCCGCACTCTGCTTCCAGGTGGCCCGCCTCCTGGACGCCGACCCGTTCGTGCTGCTGCTGATGCGCGGCCGCGGTGAACGCGAACTCCTCGACGAGCTGTCCCGCCGCAACGCCGCCCGCACCGCCCACGAAGCCCGCGCCCACACCGTCGCCTCCACCTCGCCGCCCCCACACGGCCAAGGGCCCGAAGGCCGTCCGGCGACGCCAACTGCCATTCCGGGAACGTCCGTTGAGGTGGCCTCCGGAGAGCGTGCGGCACCGGAGACGTCCGCTTCTCACGGCGTCCTGGCCAGAGTGGCGCTCGCCGACCGTCCCCGGCCGCCGCTCCCGCCACCGCTGCCGGCGCCCCCACAGCCCGGCCGCCCGCCGGCCCTGCCGGACGGCGACGGCCTGCCCTTCGACCCCGCCGCCCTCGAATTCCTGGCCGCCGACGCCGCCGCCCGCGCCCACGCCTGCGTGACCGCCGCCGCGCCCCCGGGCCCCGGCTCCGGACGCCCGGCCGTCCACAGCCCGTTCCCGTCACTGCCTCCATGGGAGGACGCCATCCGCCTGACGGCCACCGCCCACCCCACCGCCGGCCTGACCGCCACCACCCGGGCCCTCTACCGTGACCTCGCCGCCGCGACCGGCCGTACGCCCACGGATGTGGCCCGCTCCGTCGCCGCCTGGCGGCAGGGCGGACCCGAGGGTCTCGCCCTCCTCGACACCACCTGGAACCCTCCGGCCGGCGACTTCGACCGGGCCCGCAGCGCCCTCCTCGCCGCGGACCTCCCGTCCCTGCGCCCGCGCCACAACCACCTCACCGACCCGGACCGCGGCATCCAGCTCCGCTTCGGCCACGACCACCGCTGGTATCCGTACGAATCCGAGCCCGGCACCGAGGACTGGTGGCCCACCGGCCCGGCCGACCCCGACCCCGTGGGCGCCCTCACCGCCCTGCTCGCGCGATGACTAACCTCGACGCCGTGGAAGGTCTCGACGCACTCACCCGGTCCCTCGCCCGGCGCACCCCCGAACAGCTCGCCGCACTCCTCACCCGCCATGCCGAGCCGCTCGCCCGCCGGCCCGCCCCCACCGAACTACGCGGCCTGGCGGGCGCCTTGTGGTCCTACGAAACCCTCCACCACCTGGTGCTGCACCTCGATCACCTCCGGCTCCAGGTGCTCACTGCCACCGCCCGCATCAGCCAGGAGCGCGCCCGGAGTGCCGCCCCCGGCCCCGCGGCCCCCGCCCCGGGCGCCGACTACCAGTCCCTGATGGCGCACCGGCTGTCCTTCGCCCACCTGGCCACCGAACCCGTCCCGCCCGAAGACGTCTTCGCCGCCCTCGGCGCCACCCCGCCCGGCCGCGCCAGCACCGCCGCCGAAGCCGCCCTGCACGCCCTCTACGACGACGGACTCGCCGCGCCCACCGAGGACGGCGCGATCGTCGTCCCGCCGCGCACCCCGCAACTACTTGCCGCCCACGCCCCCGGCCCGCTCCTCGCCGACGCCCCGCCGCCCACCCCGGACGACCCCGCCGGCCCCGCGACGCCCGCCGCATCCGTCCCGCCGACCTCGCCGTACGACGAATCCCGGGCCGCCGCGGCAACCCTCGCCGCCACCCTGGACCGCCTGCTGGCCTCCCTGGCGACGCAGCCCGCCGCGCTGCGCAAGTCGGGCGGGCTGGCCGTACGGGAGATCAAACGGCTGGCCAAGGCGGCCGGCGCCACCGAACCGCACACCCGCCTCCTCCTCGACCTGGCGCTCGCCGCCGACCTGATCGCGCTGACCCGTACCCCGTCCGGCATCACCGCGCTCCCCACCGGCGCCTACGACGACTGGCTCGGCCGACCGCCCGGCGCCCGTCTCGCCCCCGTCCTGGCCGCCTGGTCAGGGCTGTGGGACATCCCCACCCACACCCCGTTCGGCGAGACCCCGACCGCGCTGGTCCGCGGCCACGACCGGCACGCGCCTGCCCTCCGGCACGCCCTCCTCGCCGCGCTGGCCGCCGTCCCCCACGGCGCGGGAGTTCCCCTCCCGCCACTGCCGTTCACCGAAGCCCCGGAGCCGGAGGCCGGCTGCGACACCCCCTGGAACGATCTCCTCCGGGCAGCGGACTGGCACCGCCCGCTCGCCGTCACCCACCAGCCGATGGCCGGGGAACGCGCCGCCCACACCCTCCACGAAGCCGCCTACCTGGGCCTGGTCGCCCACGGCACCCTCACCCCGCTCGGCCGCGCGCTGCTCACCGACCCCCGGTCGCTGGACCGGCCACTCGCTGATCTGCTGCCGCCGCTCCTCGAACAGGCCCATTTCCAGGCCGATCTGACCGCTGTCGTGCCCGGCCGCCCCGCCGCCGGGCTCGCCGCCCTGCTCACCTCCGCGGCCGACCGCGAATCCGAGGACCACGCCGTGACCTGGCGCTTCACGCCCGCCTCCGTACGCCGCGCGCTGGACAGCGGCCATACCGCCGAAACCCTCCTGGCGGACCTGACCCGCGCCTCGGCGACCGGCACCCTGCCACAGCCCCTCGACTACCTCATCCAGAACACCGCCCGCGCCCATGGCCGGATGCGCGTCCTGCCCGCCGCCTGCTGTATCCGCTCGGACGACGAGGCCCTCGTCAAGGAACTCGCCGCCCACCGCGCGCTGCACGACCTCGGGCTGCGCGCCATCGCCCCGACCGTCCTGGTCAGCGCCCGGCCGCCGGCCGCCACCCTGGACGTGCTGCGCGCCGCCGGCTACGCCCCGACCCTGGAATCCGACACCGGCACGACGACTGTCGAGCGCCTCCCCACCCACCGTGCCACGGCACCCACTCCCACCCGTGACCACCGGGCGCCACTCGCCCTCGCCCACCGCCTCCTGGGAGTCCCGGCACCACGCCAAGAGGCCACAAAGCCCGGCGGGGATGGACCCGTTGGCGGAGGGGCACGCCTCCGGCCGTGACGAGAGCAGCGGTTCCGGTGAGCTTCCTCGGCGACCGTCGCGCGCCCCCGGGAGCCGACCCGCGCCCGATGCGTCCGTGCCATCAAGGGCGAGGGCGGCCCCCGGATGGACGGGTGGTGCCCACGATCATGCCGTCAGCCGTCAGCCGTCAGCCGTCAGCCGTCAGCCGTCAGCCGTCAGCCGTCAGCTGTCAGCCGTCAGCTGTCAGCCGTCAGCCGTCAGCCGTCAGCCGTCAGCCGTCAGCCGTCGGTCGGTTTCCGTCGAGTGGCCCAGTTGATCCGGCGCAGCGCCGTCGGCCCGAAGCTGAGCGGGCGGGGGAGGCGTCTGGGGGAGTCGGGTGTGGAGCCGGGCGAACGGGGCGGGACCGGGGGTTGTCCCGGAGCGGGCGGCGCGGCCGAGAGCGCGGCGGCCGGCCGCGCCGAGAGGGTCGGAGCGGCACCGGCCGTCGGAGGGTGCGGACCGGCGGCGGACGGGCTTCCGGGCGCTGCTGTGAGGGGTGCCGGGACCGGCTCGGACGACGTCTGCCGGGCCGGTGCGCTGCCGGCCGTGGGCCGGGTCCGTGCCGTGCCCCGGAGCAGACCGAGCGCGGCGGTGGGGCGCAGGAGCGGGGCCACGGGGGCGGCGGGCGCGAGGACGTCGAGGTAGCCGCGGCGGACGGCCCGGCCGGTCGTGGGCGAGTGGCGCAGGTCGCCGGTGGCCACGGACCACGGTTCCTGGGCGAGGCGTCCGATGGTCCGCTGCATCTTCCGGGCCAGGGACGGCTCGTCCATGCCGTGCCGTCGCAGTGCCCCGCGCAGCGCGGCGGCACCGTGGGCGGCGAGGGAGAGGCCCTGCCCACAGTCGTGGGCGAGCGAGACCACGGCGCCGCCCAGGGCGATGAACCCCGTCGGCCAGGACGGCAGTTGCTCAAAGCGCCGCCGCCGGTCCGAGGTGTCGCGGGTGAGCCGTACCTCGCTCAGCGGCTCGGCGTCGGCGATGAGGTCGGCGATGGCGGGATGGCCCGTGCGGCGGGCGAACGGCACGAAGCGGCCCGCGTGTTCGGAGGGCCGGTCGTCCCCGGTGCCGGTGAGCGTGACCAGCCAGCGTCCGCCTTCGATCGGGACCAGCGTCGCCGTCTTCCCGGGAATCGGGCGGCGGTGCCGTGCGCCGGGGCCGGTCAGCGCCGAACGGGCGGTGAGCACCGGGCAGTTCTCCGCGCCCTCGGTGGCGCGGAAGATCCGGGTCGCCGAGACGATCCCGGAGTCCGCCACGTCCTCCTGAGCGGCCGGCAGCCCCAGCGCGGTCAGCCACTCCGGGGAGGCGGAGTGCCGGCCCGTGGCGTCGACGACGAGGTCGGCGTCCAGCAGGTATCCGGCGCCGCTGGTGGTGTCCCGGACGCGCACCCCGGTGATGTGTTCGGCGGTACCGGTCAGTTCGGTCGCTTCGGTTCCGTCGAGGACGGTCACTCCCGGGAGGGCCGGCACCTGCCGGCGGATGACCCGGTCGAGCAGGTCGCGGGAGCAGGCGAGCAGATACCGCGAGCGCGTACGGCGGCCCGGCCGGCCCTTCGGGGAGCGGCCGGCGAAGTCCGCCGGTAACGGCATCCGGAGGGCGCCCTCCGGATGCCAGCGCGCGGCACTTCCGGGCAGCACGGCATCGATCAGCCGGACACCGTCCGCCGTCAACAACTGCGCGTGCCGGGCCTGCGGCAGGTCCGTGGGGCGGGCGGGGGTCCGCGGCAGCCGCTCCCGTTCGACGACGATGACATCGGCGTGTCCGGACAGGGCCGCGGCCGCGAGCATGCCCGTGAAGCCGCCGCCGAGCACCACGGCGAGGTAAGGGTGGGTGAACTCCAGACCGTTGCTGCTCGACGCGTTCATGGGCAGTCCCTTTCTCGGCAGCGGCGCGCCGTTCCCCGGCGGGAGCGGGACACGTCCAGGAAGGGCGGTGCCGCATACGGTCGGGAACGTCGGCGGGCGGCGGCGATGACGGCGTCGGTGGCGGCCGCGAAGGAAGTCGTGAAGGTTGCCGCCCACGAGGACGGCAAGGATGCGGAGGCGGTCCGCAGAAGGCGCAGCGCTGCCGGTGGGAGCGGCTGTGCGCGTTGTGGGTCCCGGCAGACCGACGCGAACGCCGGCCTGCCGCCCCCCGATTTCCCCATCATGATTCCCCCTCAGGCCGTGCCCGCCCCGCCGTGCGCACAGCCACGTCCTCCTCCGCCACCCGCCCGGATCACCGGGTGCGGTGGGCGGGCACAACTGCCTCGCGGAGCGTGCTCCGCCCCGGGGGACGCGGCCGTCACATGTGGTCGACGGCGGACACATTTCGGGATCGTAGGCGGCGGCGATCACATCCGACAGCTGGGTTTGAGCGAGAGACACGAGGCAGCCACCCCCGGGATACCCATGGGTAGATGCGCAGCAAAACGGCGCAATGGGCGGAAACCGCCGTGTCGTTTTCTCGCGACGCGAGAAAGCGGGCGGGAAATTCTCGTGGGAACAGGGGCGGGGCCGTCCGGAGCCCCGCATGGTTGGCGCGAAATGATCGGGTGACCGCGGGCAGTTGGCCGCCGTGCCTACCCTGTGCGGGCACCGCACTGGAGAACCCGAGGGAGAGTCGTGCGCGCGATTGTGATGCGAGAATTCGGCGGCCCGGACGTGCTGCGCCTCGAGGACGTGCCCGAGCCCGCGCCGCGCGGCGGCCACGCGCTGGTCGACGTGACCCTGGCCGGCATCAACTACGCGGATGTGCACGCCCGGGGCGACTCCTACCTCGCGCCCGTCGAGCTGCCGTACGTACCCGGCAACGAGGTCGTGGGGACGGTCGACGGCGGACGGCGCGTCGTCGGGCTGTGCCGCGGCGGCGGATACGCGGAGCGGACGCTGCTGCACCGGCGCGTCACCTGGGACGTCCCCGACGCCATCAGCGACGAACAGGCCGTCGCACTGGCGCTCCAGGGCAACAGCGCCTGGCATCTGCTGTTCACCTCGCTGCGCCTCACCGAGGGCGAGACCGTGGTCGTGCCCGCCGCGGCGGGCGGCGTCGGTTCGCTGGCCGTCCAGCTCGCCGCGCGCGCCGGCGCCAAGGTCATCGGTCTCGCCGGCTCCCCGGAAAAGCGCAAACTGGCTACGGAATTGGGCGCCCACGCGGTGGTCGACTCGACCGCCGAGGATCTGACGGAGCGCATCCTGGACGCGGCCGGCGGTCCCGTGGCGGCGGCGCTGGAGATGACCGGTGGCGTCACCTTCGAGCGGACCCTCGCCGCCGTCGCGCCGCGCGGCCGGCTCGCGGTGTACGGCTTCGCGGGCGGCGAGCTGGCGAGCGTGCCCACCCGGGAGCTGATGGAGCGCAGCCTCACCGTTTCCGGCTTCTGGCTGCCACAGCTCTACGCGGACCGTACGGCGCTGCCGACGTCGATGCGGGCCCTGTTCGACGCGGTCGCCGAAGGCACCCTCACACCGCTGACCGGCGCCGTCTACGGGCTCGGGGAGGCGGCGCGGGCGCACCACGAGCTGGCCGCCCGCACCCCGACCGGGAAGCTGGCGCTCGACGTCACCCGGTAATACGGGCGGCCCGGGGGACCGGAGGGGTACCGGTGTGGTGGGAGCACCGCCCGGGGCCGTCCATCGGGAGCAGCGGGCAAGGGGAGCGGCCCGTACCGCACATACCGCGCGCCTTCGGGCGCGGATCACTGCCAGGGGAGAGAGCACACGATGGGTCACAGCACCACAGCCACGGGAGCGCCGGCCTCGGCCGCCGCGCCCGCCACCGGCGTGGCGCCGCGTACCGCGGGCCACTCCAAGAAGGCGCGCCAGGCACCCAAGGGCGCGTCGTCCGCGGGTCCCCGGACGTCGGGATCCGGCCATGCCGAGCGGGTCTTCCTCGTGCAGACGGCCTTCGCCGAGCTGGGCGGATCCGCCCATGGGCCCGGTGAGATCGCCGAGTTCACCGGCCTGGACGACTCCGTTGTCTACCGCATCCTTCAGTCCGGCATCTACCAGCGCATCTTCGAGCGGGTGGACCGCGGCCTCTACCGGCTGCGGACCTCGGCCGCACAGCTCGCCTTCACCGCGCTCGACCACCGGATCGACGGCGAGATCTCGCAGACGGTGCTCCGCGAACTGCGGCAGGCCACCGACGGCGGGCTGGCGTTCCTCTACATGGTGGCTCCGTTCTCCGGGGCCCAACGGCAGTGCGTCGACATGGCCGTGGGCGACTCCGACCTGGCGGAGCTGGGCATGACGCCACGCGATGTGCTGTCCGTGACGCGTTCCCTGCGCACCGGCGCCTCCGGGCGGACGATCCTCGCCTACCTGCCGGAGGTGCTCCAGCAGCGGGTGCTGGCCGAGCCCGTACCGGACCAGGCGGGACCCGGTGTCTTCCGCGACAACGCCGCCCTGATGGACTCCCTCGCGGAGGTACGCGACCTCGGCCACGCCCTCGGGTACGAGGAGTGCATGGCCGGCTGGAACTCCTGCGCGGCGCCGATCATGTGGGACGGTTCCATCATGGGAGCGGTCCTGCTCCTCAAGCTCAAGTCCGTGATGCCGGTGGCCCCCGCCCGCGTCATCGAGGCGACGAAGGAGGCGGCGGCCGAACTCAGCCGCTACGGAGCAGCCCGCCCGGCCGCGGACCAGGGCTGACCCGCGGCCCCCGGCAGCCGGCCGCTTCATGAGCCGGCCCCCGCCGGGCGGCCGTGCAGAATGGCGGGGTGCGGCTCGAAGCGATCACCTGGGAACGGCTCACCGACGCGCTCGCCGAGCGGCTTGTCGCCATGCAGGCGAAGGACGGGAGCCCGTGGCTGCGGGTGGCCGTCGACGGGGCCCACGCCGCATCGCCCGGTGAGCTGGCCGCCCGGCTCGCCGAGGCACTGCGGCTGCGGGGGCGGGCGGTGCACAAGGCCGGCACCTTCGGCTTTCTGCGCCCCGCCTCGCTGCGGCTCGAATACGGCCGGGAGGACCCCGACGCTTACCACGACGAGTGGTTCGACCGGCGGGCGTTGTGGCGCGAGATCTTCCAGCCGCTGGAGCCGGGCGGCACCGGGCGGGTGCTTCCCGACCTGTGGGATCCGGTGGCGGACCGGGCGACCCGCAGCGCGTACGTGGAGCTGCCGCCCGGCGGCGTCCTGCTGTTGCACGGTCCCCTGTTGCTCGGTCACTGGTTTCCCTTCGATCTCTCCGTCCACCTGAAGCTGTCGCCGGCCGCGCTCGCCCGCCGCACCCCGGACGACGAGCGCTGGACCCTGCCCGCCTTCGCGCGCTACGAGGCCGAGACCCGGCCCGAGGAGGCGGCGGATGTCGTCGTACGGGCCGACGATCCCCGCCGGCCGGCCTGGAGCGGACCGGCGTGAGCGCCCGCCGCGTCCGAAGTGGCCGTCCCGGCAGGCGTGTTCGTTCCCGCCCGGCGCGCTTCTCCCGCTGCAAAAAACCGTAAGGCCGACCACTGACAATCGACCGTGGAGACGCCGGGCGCGGACCGCTGACCGGCGCTTGGGGCACGGCGGTTAGCGTGGCCCTGTGACTTCATTCCCTGCATCCGACGAGCCCGAGGCGCTGCCCGGCAGTCAGGGCCCCACCGCCACCGTGGAGGCCCGGCCGCGCTCGGTCGGCACCGTGACGATGACCTATGCGCCGGACCCGGACGGCGACCCGGACCCCGGCGAGATCGTGTGGACCTGGGTGCCCTACGAGGAGAACGACGGCCGGGGCAAGGACCGTCCGGTGCTGGTCGTCGCCCGGGAGGCGGGCGGCACGCTGCTGGCCGTGCAGCTGTCCAGCAAGCGCCACAACAACGACCGGGAGTGGGTCCCGATAGGGGCCGGCCCATGGGATCGCGCGGGGCGCGACTCATGGGTCGCCGTGGACCGGGTGCTGCGCGTGCACCCGGCCGGGATGCGGCGCGAGGCCTGCGCCCTGGACCGGGGCCGCTTCAACCTGGTCGGCAACCGGCTGCGCGAGCGCTACGGCTGGCGCTGACGGCGCCGGTGGCGGGGGCTCAGGCAGCCGCCAGGGCCAGCAGCTTGGTGACGGTGTTCCAGTTACGGGCGGTGGCAGTGACCCCGAGGGGCGCGCGGCTCACCGCGTCGGCCAGCTTGGAGCGGCCGATGCCGCCGGGGCACCACAGATACAGTTCGCGCCCGATCAGCCGGCACTGATCGGGCGCGAACGCGGCCGGGTCGAGCGCGTCGAGCCGGGAGGTGTCGGCCGGCACCGCCGACAGGAACGTGACGTGAAGGCTCTTGGGCTCCGGCACGGCCTGCGGAAACGGATTCGCGGCGACGGCGGCGGCCAGCTCGTCAGCGGTCCGGACGATCACCGGCACCGTCAGGCCGAGCTCGGCGGCGATCCGGTCATGGAGCACCCGGGCCGTCTCCTCCGGCGGCGTACCGGGGTCGGCGAAGACGATATTGCCGGTCTGGAGCAGGACCGAGACGTCCTCGTAGCCCAGCGACTCGGCCAGCTCCAGCTGCTTCGCCTTGGGGAAGGAGTTGTGGCCGCCGACGTTGATGCCGCGGAGCAGAGCGATCTGACGGGACATGAAGCTGCCCTTCATGGGAGCCGGCCTCGGCGAGGCCGGACGACGGTCGGGATCAGAAGAGCGGGGCGGGCAGCACACCTTCCAGGGCGAGCAGCAGGCGTTTGGTCTCCAGTCCGCCGCCGAAGCCGCCGATCCCGCCGTCACTGGCCACGACGCGGTGGCAGGGGACGACGACCGGCAGCGGATTGGAACCCATCGCCGCACCCACGGCACGGGCGGCGCCCGGTTCCCCGACCCGGTCGGCGAGGTCCTGATAGCCGACGACGCTGCCATAGGGGACGCCCGCGGCCAGGGCGTGCAGGACCCGGGCGTTGAAGCCGGAGGACAGCGACCAGTCCAGGGGGACGGTGAAGGCCCGCAGCTCCCCGTCGAAGTAGGCGGTCAGCTCGGCGGCGGCCGTCGTCAGATGAGGTATCTCCGCGAGGGGCGGCCCGCCGAAGAACTGCTCCAGACGGGCCAGCGCACCGCGGCTCGTCCGCTCGTCGGCATGGAAGACGACCTGGACCAGGCCCTCCCGGGTCGCGGCGAGCAGCAGCGGGCCGATGGGGGTCGCCAGCCGTCCCCAGGCCCAGTCGCGACGCGCCGCCGCGTCCGGTGCCGCGTCCGGCGGGGTCGCCGACCTGGAATCCTGCTCTGCATACGTCACCTGATCAGGGTAGGACGCACCACTGACAACGCGACGGGGAACGGTCCGGCGCCCGGCGCCGCCCGCCCCCCGTCGCCGCCGGCCGCTCAGTCGTCGTCGTGGTTCTCCAGGGCGTCCCGCACCACGTCCGGCTTGTTGGTGATGATCCCGTCGACGCCCAGACCGGCGACCTTCAGCGCGACCGCCGGGTCGTCGACGGTCCAGGTGTACAGGTCCAGCGTCCGGCGGTGCGGACCGCGCAGACCGTGCACGGCGGCGACGTACTCCCGGGTGACCGCCGTGTGGACGGGGTTGATCTGGTCGCAGTACTTCGCGAACTTCGGGAGGTCGGCGACGGAGGGATTGCCGAGGAAGCCCGTCTTGAGGTCCGACCGGAGGGTGTGCACGGTCTTGAGCGCGTCGGCGTTGAAGCTCTGGATGATCAGACGGTGCTTCACGTGCCCCTTGTCCAGCCAGCCCCCGCGGCGCAGCTCCGTGAGGGTCTGGAGCTCGATGCCCGGGTAGAGCTCCGGCGACTTGAGCTCCATCAGGAGGCTCTGGTCGTTGTGCTCGACCTCGTCCATGTAGTCCTCCAGGGTCGGCACCCGCTCTCCCCGGAACTTCGGCCCGAACCAGCTGCCCGCGTCCAGCTTCTCGATCTCGGCGAGCGTGAAGTCCGAGACGTTCCACGGCGAGCGCCCGGGGAAGACCTGCTCGACGTTCGTCGTCCGGGCGAGCGAGTTGTCGTGGAGGATGACCAGCTCGCCGTCCTTGGTGCGCTGTACGTCGTTCTCGACCCACTCGATTCCGAGCCGGTCGGCCGCGTCGATCGCGGCGAGGGTGTTCTCGGGCGCGTACGACGAGGCGCCGCGGTGGGCGACCGTCAGCGGTGTGTGTCCGGCCGGCGCGGCCTGGGCGGCGGTCGGGGAGAGGACGAGCGTGGACAGACCCATGAGCGCACCGGCGACAACGGTGGCGACGGGGCGAATACGCATACGGGCTCCTCGTGACGTCGTGGACGTGAGCTGACGTGAAGTGACGTGAACGGGGTCGGACGGACAGAGGCTCGCAGCCGGGCCGTAGCGGGAGGCGGTCGTGTGGTGTCCGGGACCTGAACGAGACGTGGCCGGTGTTCCGTTCTGGAGCGTCGCGCAGTTGCAGGATGCCCGGATCAGCCGTGCCACAGACGTACGCTCCGCCGCCGTCCAACTTGCCGGAGGCGCGGCATCCGCGCATCTTGGCCGATGATGCGTCACCCCTCGTCCTTACGACCGGTTTTGGTCGAACACTCGCGAGGTGGACCGGCGCGTCGGGTTCCCGGTGCGGGCGCGACGCGCTCGCGGACTTTCCTCCGGCCGGGAACAAGGGGGAGCCCCGGGGACGCAGATGGCACATCCTGCGCGGCGTCCCGCGTACGCCCTGATCCCGTGGCGTTCCCGGCCCGCCGGGCACCGCCACCTCACCGCCGCGCCCCGCCGCATCGGCCCGCCGCCGCCCCGCCGCGACGCGGTGCCCGCCGCCCCGCGCTCACCGCCGTCCCGCCGTTCCGCCCGGCCTCTGCCACCGTCCGGCGCCCGCGCCGAACGCCCGATGCCACCGCGGGCCCCAGCCGCCCCCGCGGTAAAGCCGCAGGTCGGAGCATGGGCCACGTCGATTGTCAGTGCTGGGTCGTACGGTGGATCCCATGCGGCCCGTATCAAAGATCGAACGCACGGTGGCGCCCTTCGAGGTCGTCAGCCCCTACCAGCCCAATGGCGACCAGCCGGCGGCCATCGCCGAGCTGGAGCGGCGCATCCGCGGGGGTGAAAAGGATGTCGTCCTGCTGGGTGCGACCGGCACCGGCAAGTCGGCGACCACCGCGTGGATGATCGAGAAGCTGCAACGCCCGACGCTCGTGATGGCGCCCAACAAGACCCTCGCGGCCCAGCTCGCCAACGAATTCCGCGAACTGCTGCCGAACAACGCCGTCGAGTACTTCGTCTCCTACTACGACTACTACCAGCCCGAGGCGTACGTCCCGCAGTCCGATACGTACATCGAGAAGGACTCCTCCATCAACGAGGAGGTCGAACGGCTGCGCCACTCCGCGACGAATTCGCTGCTCACCCGGCGTGATGTCGTCGTGGTCGCCTCGGTGTCCTGCATCTACGGCCTGGGCACCCCGCAGGAGTACGTCGACCGGATGGTGCCGCTGAAGGTCGGCGACGAGATCGACCGCGACCAGCTGCTGCGCCGCTTCGTCGACATCCAGTACACCCGCAACGACGTCGCCTTCACCCGTGGCACCTTCCGGGTGCGCGGCGACACCATCGAGATCTTCCCGGTCTACGAAGAGCTGGCCGTGCGGATCGAGATGTTCGGCGACGAGATCGAGGCGCTGTCCACCCTGCACCCGCTCACCGGCGAGGTGATCAGCGACGACCGGGAGCTGTACATCTTCCCGGCCAGCCACTACATCGCGGGCCCCGAGCGCATGGAGAGGGCCATCGCGGGGATCGAGGCCGAGCTGGCGGACAGCCTCGCCACGATGGAGAAGCAGGGCAAGCATCTGGAGGCCCAGCGGCTGCGGATGCGCACCACCTACGACATCGAGATGATGCGGCAGATCGGCTCCTGCTCGGGCATCGAGAACTATTCGATGCACATGGACGGCCGTGACCCCGGCTCCGCGCCCAACACCCTCATCGACTACTTCCCCGACGACTTCCTCCTGGTCATCGACGAGTCGCATGTCACCGTCCCGCAGATCGGCGCCATGTACGAGGGCGACGCCTCGCGTAAGCGGACCCTGGTCGAGCACGGCTTCCGGCTGCCGTCCGCCCTGGACAACCGGCCGCTGAAGTGGGAAGAGTTCCTGGGGCGCATCGGCCAGACCGTCTATCTGTCCGCGACCCCCGGGAAGTACGAGCTCGCGCGCGGCGACGGCTTCGTGGAGCAGATCATCCGTCCGACCGGGCTGGTCGACCCGGAGGTGGTGGTCAAGCCCACCGACGGGCAGATCGACGACCTGGTGCACGAGATCCGTACGCGTACGGACAAGGACGAGCGCATCCTGGTCACCACCCTCACCAAGAAGATGGCCGAGGACCTCACGGACTACTTCCTCGAGCTCGGCATCCAGGTCCGCTATCTGCACAGCGACGTGGACACCCTGCGCCGGGTGGAGCTGCTGCGGGAGCTGCGATCGGGTGAGTACGACGTCCTGGTGGGCATCAACCTGCTGCGGGAGGGCCTCGACCTTCCCGAGGTCTCCCTGGTGGCCATTCTGGACGCCGACAAGGAGGGCTTCCTGCGCTCCGGTTCGGCGCTCATCCAGACCATCGGACGCGCGGCGCGCAATGTCTCCGGACAGGTGCACATGTACGCCGACAAGGTCACCCCGGCGATGGCGAAGGCCATCGACGAGACCAACCGCCGCCGGGAGAAGCAGCTGGCGTACAACACGGAGAACGGGATCGACCCGCAGCCGCTCCGTAAGAAGATCGGCGACATCGTCGCCACCCTCGCCCGCGAGGAGATCGACACCCAGGAGCTGCTGGGCACGGGCTACCGCAAGGGCTCCGAGGCCAAGGACGCCAAGGGCAAGGCCCCGGTCCCGGCGCTCGGCGCCAAGGGCGCGAAGGGCAAGGGCGGCAAGGCCGGCGCGGAGCTGACGGACCGTCCCGCCGCCGAACTGGCCGCGCTCATCGAGGAGATGACGGAGCGGATGCGCGCCGCCGCGGCGGAGCTCCAGTTCGAGGTCGCCGCCCGGCTGCGTGACGAGGTGGGTGAACTGAAGAAGGAGCTGCGGCAAATGAGGGAGGCCGGGGTGAAGTAAGGGGGCGGCGTGCGCTGCGGGGGAGTCCGGGGGGCGATACCCGGCCGGGCCGTCCGGGTGGCGGACCCGTCGGCCGGGTGCGGGCATCGCCGCACGTGAGCGCGGTGTGCTCAGCGGACCGGTGTGTTGCAGAAGCGCCACAAAACGCGGGCCTTGTGCGTGCCCGGCCCGCGGCCGTGCGTAGGGTCGAAGGGCCGCCGGAAGCCGGGCGGGGACAGTACGAGAGAGGGGACGGCGCGTGTCGGTCAATTTGTCCAAGGGGCAGGGCATCAGCCTGGAGAAGTCCGACGGAGGAGCCCTGACCGCGGTGCGGATGGGGCTGGGGTGGCGCTCGGCGCCGCGCCGTGGCCTGTTCGGGCGGCGGACCAGCGAGATCGACCTGGATGCCTCGGCGGTGCTGTTCGCCGACAAGAAGCCGATAGACGTCGTCTTCTTCCAGCACCTGGTCAGCGATGACGGTGCGGTCCGGCACACCGGCGACAACCTGGTCGGCGGCGCGGGCCAGGGCGGCGACGACGAGGCGATCCTGGTCGACCTGGCGCGGGTGCCGGTGCACATCGACCAGATCGTCTTCACCGTCAACTCCTTCACCGGCCAGACCTTCGCCGAGGTGCAGGACGCCTTCTGCCGTCTGGTGGACGAGACCACCGGCCAGGAGCTGGCCCGTTACACCCTCACGGGCGGCGGCGACTACACCGCACAGGTCATGTCCAAGGTGCACCGCGCGGGCGGCGGCTGGCAGATGACCGCCATCGGTGAGCCCTGCGTCGGCCGCACCTTCCAGGACCTCGTGCCGGCGATCGTGCCGCACCTGTAGTCACCACCGTCGTGGCAGCGCGCACCGGGCCGCGCCGCCGCCGCTCCGGGCCCCGGCCCGGCGTCCGGCCCGGGGAACGCCATCACTACCAGGGGGAACAACGATGACGGCCGAGCTGGTCCGGGGGCAGAACCATCCACTGGACCGGACACGGGTGGAGATCCGGGTGGCGGCGGGCGGTCCCGTCGTGGCCGGGGTGACCCTCGGCGACGAGCAGGGCAGGCTCTCCGGCGTCGAGGCGGTGGCCCACCCAGGCGCGCCCCGCCGCACCGGCATCGAGGTTCCCCGCCAGGCGGCCGCCGAGCACCGCATCGCGGTGGATCTCGACGCGCTGCCCGCCGCCGTCCACCGGGTGAGCGTGCTGCTGGCGCTGCCCAGCGGGATCGGCGGGCTGACCGCCTTCGGCGCCGCCGCCGCACCCGCCGTCACGGTCACCGGCCTCGACGGCACCGGCCTCGTCCGCTACACGATCACCGGCCTGGGCGCCGAGTCCGCCGTCGTCGCCGTGGAGCTCTACCGCAGGCAGGACGCCTGGAAGGTGCGCGCGGTGGGCCAGGGCTACGCCGACGGCCTCCCAGCGATGCTGCGGGACCAGGGGCTGCCACAGGCGGCGGAGCTGGCCGCGGAGATCGAGGAGGCGGTCGGCCGGGGGCAGGCCCGCGCGGTCCCCGCGCCCGCCCCCATGACGGCCGGCCGGTCCGAACGGCCCGGCACCGGCCCGGCCGCCGCGCCCGCCCCGGACCAGCCGTCCCCCGCACCCGCCCCGGCAGCTGACGGCCCGACACCTTCCGCAACCGGCGCCGGAGCCGCATCCGGGACCGGAGCCGCAGCAGGCCCCGGGACCGGCGTAGGCGCGAAGTCCCCCGCCGGCTCCAAGGCCGGAGACCTCCCGCCCGCCCCGGCGGACGGCGGCCCCATCGACTACCGGCACCCCGGCCGGCGCAGCACCCCTGCCCCGGCCGCCGCCGCCCCGTCTTCCCCGCGCCCGGCCGGCCCGCCCACCTCGGCCACGGGCCCCACCGCACCGGACGGCTCCCCGCAGCCGGTGGCCGGTGACGCCGCCGGCTGGAGCATGGACGAGCGGCTCTACAACCAGGTCTGGGGCATGTTCGAGGACCTGGCGCGCTCGGTCGCCGCCTACCGCAGCGCCGCCGACTTCGCCGAGACCCGCCTGGAGCAGGAGCTCGACCGGGCCCTCGCCGACCCGCGCAACCGACTCGGCACGGCGGGCGACGCCGCGCGCGCCACCGCCCGCGACAAACACGCCACCCTCGTCACCCAGGCCCGCGCCGCCCTCGACCGCGACCTCGCACAGCTGACGGCCGAGTCGGAGGTCGTGGAGCCCGCGCTGCCGCCCGCCTTCGCCCGTTGGGACAACCCCGTGTGGCAGGGCTACCACGCCCCGCTGGAGCGCCCGATGGCGCTGCGCCTGGGCGATGTGCACCTCCCGGAAGTCCTGGACCTGCGCATCCCCATGCTGGTGCGGCTCCCACTGGAGCGCGGACTGTGGATCGACAGCGGGCCCGACAGCTATGGCCACCCTGGCCCCGAGCGTGACATCGGCCGGCGGGAGCTGCCCGGCGCTCTCACGGACGGGGCGCCCGACGAGGCCGAGCGGCGCCGGCTGTCCATGGAAGCGGCCGTGGCGATCGCCGCCCGGCTGCTCGCCATCCACCCCGCCGGTGAGTTCGCGGTCCAGGTCATCGACCCGGCCGGAGCCGCCGCGCCCGCGCTGGCGCCGCTGGTGGAGAGCGGTGCCCTGCCCGCCTACCCCCTGCCCGGCGCCAAGGGCGTGGCGGCGGTCCTGGAGGAGCTGACCCGGCGGGTGGAACTCGTCCAGATGGCCGTCCGCCACCGCGCCGCGGACGCGCTGCCGGCCGATCTCGACACCGCCGAGCAGCTGCTGATCGTCCATGACTTCCCGCACGGCTTCGATGACCGCGCCCTCGCCCGGCTCCGCTATCTGGCCGACGAGGGGCCGGCGGTCGGGGTGCATCTGATGCTGGTCGCCGACCGCGCCCAGAGCCGGGAGTACGGCCCGGTCCTGGACCCGCTGTGGCGTTCCCTGCTGCGCCTGACTCCGGTGCCCGAGGCGCACCTCGCCGACCCCTGGGTCGGCCATGCCTGGACGTACGAGCCGCCGCTCGCCCCTTCGGGCAGCCAGGTGGTGCGTCAGGTGCTGGGCCGGCTCGCGGCCGCCCGCCGACCCTCCTGACCAGCTATTTTGCCTATTTCTTTACTATTCCTTGGGCTTCCTTTACGCTTCTTGGTGCGGAGGGGAGTATTCCCACCACGACGTACCCGTCATCACGGATTGCGAGTGTGACGAGATCCCGGGGCGTCGGTCCCGTCCCCCTTCGGGCGGACGGGGCGGAAGAGACCTCCGGCAGCGACGACGCTGTGAGTGCCGTACGACTCTGCCGGAGGAGCAGTGGACGTTTCCCTGAACCTGTGGGTGCTGACCATCCTTGGTCTCTGCGCCCTGATCGCCGCCGACTTCTTCATCGGCGGCCGCAAACCACACGAGGTCTCCCTCAAGGAGGCCGGAATCTGGACCGGTGTCTGGATCGCCCTCGCCGCGCTGTTCGGCGTCGGGCTGCTGCTCTTCGGCGGCACCGCACCGGCCGGTGAGTTCTTCGCCGGATTCATCACCGAGAAGTCCCTGAGCGTCGACAACCTCTTCGTCTTCGTGCTGATCATGGCGAAGTTCGCGGTCCCGGCGATCTACCAGCAGCGGGTGCTGATGGTGGGTGTGCTGATCGCGCTGGTGCTGCGGGCCGGCTTCATCGGTGCGGGCGCCGCGATCATCGCCAACTTCTCCTGGATCTTCTACCTCTTCGGCGCGTTCCTCATCTGGACCGCGTGGAAGCTCATCAAGGAGGCGCGCGCCGGGGAGGAGGACGAGGAGTTCGAGGAGAACCGCTTCCTGAAGCTGGTCGAGAAGCGCTTCCCGTCGACCGACACGTACCACGGCACCAAGCTGTTCATCGTCGAGAACGGCAAGCGGCTGATGACGCCGATGCTGATCGTCATGCTGGCGATCGGTACCACCGACGTCCTCTTCGCCCTGGACTCCATCCCGGCGATCTTCGGCCTCACCCAGGACCCGTACATCGTCTTCACCGCCAACGCCTTCGCCCTGATGGGTCTGCGGCAGCTGTACTTCCTGATCGGCGGACTGCTCAAGAAGCTGGTCCACCTCTCGTACGGCCTGTCGGTCATCCTGGGCTTCATCGGCGTGAAGCTGGTGCTGCACGCCCTGCACGAGTCCGGTGTGCCGGTCCCGGAGATCACCATTCCGGTCTCGCTGGGCGTCATCTGCGCGGTCCTGGTCGTCACGACCATCACCAGCCTGCGCGCCTCGAAGAAGCAGGCCGCGGCCGAGGCCACGGCCAAGGAGCGCATAGACGCCTGAGGCCGGTACCCAGGCCCCAAAAGCGTCGACGGCGCCCGGTTCCCGCTCCCTTCCGGGGCGGGGCCGGGCGCCGGCGTCGTGTACGGGGCCGAACGCGGCGGACGGGGCCGCCGTCCGCCGTGCTACCAGCCGCGCTTGCGCCACTCCGCGAGCTGCGGGCGCTCCGCGCCGAGTGTGGTGTCGTTGCCGTGGCCCGGGTACACCCAGGTCTCGTCGGGCAGTTCGCCGAAGAGCTTGTGTTCCACGTCGTCGATGAGGCGGGCGAAGTTCTCGGCGCTGCCGAAGGTGTTGCCGACGCCGCCGGGGAACAGGCAGTCCCCGGTGAACAGATGCGGGGCGCCGTGCGGGTCGTCGTAGACCAGCGCGATGCTGCCCGGTGTGTGCCCGACCAGGTGGCGCGCGGTCAGTTCGACCCGGCCGACGGTGAGGGTGTCGCCGTCCTCGACCGGCACGTCCGTGGGGACGGGGATGCCCTCGGCGTCGTACCGCCCCGCGAAGGTCCGCGCGCCCGTCGCATCGACGACCTCCCGCAGCGCGCCCCAGTGGTCACCGTGCCGGTGGGTGGTGACCACGGAGGCGATACCGCTGTCGCCGATCAGCGAGAGGAGGGTGTGCGGCTCGGCGGCCGCGTCGATCAGCAGCTGCTCATCGGTCGCCCGGCACCGCAGCACATAGGCGTTGTTGTTCATCGGACCGACCGCGACCTTGGAAATCATCAGGTCGGTCAGCTCGTGCACGTCGGCCGGTCCGCCGACCTTCACTGCTCCGCTGTAGCCCATGGCACCACTCTAGAGCGGCGGTACGGCAGGCAGTACGCAGCCGTGGCTGTCCAGTTTGCCGCTGTCACCACGGCCGGTGAGCCAGCCGACCAGTGCGGTCGCGGAGCCCGTCACCACCAGGGGCGCGGCCGCGGCGTCCGGCCCGGTGGCCGGGCCGCCGGTGCGCCAGCGGCGGCCGTCGTCGGCGCGCAGCTCCAGCGGGGGGAGGTCCGGGTGCCCGGCGAATTTGATCGTGGACAGGAAGTCCAGCTCACGGTCGACGAACGCGGGGGACAGCTGGTCGAGGGTGTGGCCGACGCCGAGGTCGACATGGTGCAGTTCGAGCTCGGCCAGCCGGCGCAGCGGCAGCCGGTCGGCCCGCTCGACGACGCCGTTGCGCATCTCGACCTCGAACGCCCGGCGGGCCGCCGGCAGCGCCTCCATCGCCGTGTCGAAGCGCGAGGCGGTCTCGCGGAGATCCTCCAGCTGCGCCGCCAGCGGACGTCCGGCGCCCCGCTCGATATCGCGCTCGCGCGCCTCGGCACTGGCGTACATCGGTGTCCGCACGTCCGTACGCGCCCAGGTGAGGAGATTGCCCAGCGCGTCCGCGTTGCGCGCCAGATGGGCGAGGACATGGCCGCGGGTCCAGCCGGGGAGCAGCGACGGTTCGCCGATCGCCGCGTCGTCGAGCTTGCTCACCGAGACCAGTAGCCGGTCGGTGGCCTCGCGGACGGCTGCCACATCGTGCGGGAAGTCAGGCGGGGTGAGGGTCATGGTGCGACGCTAGCGCCGTCCGGGCGGCTGCGGGAGTCGGCCGGCGCCGGCCGGGGCGTACGCGGGCGGGGCGGGCGGCGCGTATCAGCCGCTTGGTCCGGCCGGTCCGCGCCACCCGCCGCGCCGGTCAGGCCGTCGCGCCGTCCGGCGTGCCGAACCAGCTCCGGAGCGCCGCGGCCAGCTCGTCCCGGGTGCCCGGGGCGCCCGAGTCCGCCGCCCAGGCGGTGCAGCCGTCCGGCCGCACCAGCAGTCCGGCCAGGCCGGGCCGCCCGGGGCAGTCCGCGGTACGCACGCGCACCCGGTCGCCGTAGCCCGCGGCGTGGGCGCGCACCTCGACGTCATCGGCGAGGTCGAGCAAAAGCCCGCGCCCGTCGTGCAGATGGTCGGCGAGCCGGGTGCCGTCGGAGAGTTCCAGGTCCGGTGCGCTGCGGCCGGTCAGCGGATGGTCGCCGGGCAGGTCGTAGCGCTGGCAGACCCCGGAGATCTTCTTGGCGAAGAAGGTGGTGGCGGTGACGGTTCCGGTCAGTTCGGCGAGCACTCCGCGCAGCGCCCGCGCGTGCGACTCCGGCCGCATCAGGGCCACTTGGGCCCGGGTCCACTCCAGCACCCACGCGCCCAGGGGGTGCCGCTCGGCCGTGTACGTATCGAGCAGCCCCTCCGGCGCCCGGCCGCGTACCGTGGCGGCCAGTTTCCAGCCGAGGTTCATCGCGTCACCGATACCGAGGTTCAGCCCCTGGCCGCCGAACGGCGAGTGCACATGGGCCGCGTCACCGGCCAGTAGTACCCGGCCGGAGCGGTAGTCGGGCACCTGGCGCGCGTTGTCCGTGAACCGGGTCGCCGAGAGCACCTTGTGGATCCTGACGCCCGGCACCCCGGACACCTTGTACAGGGACTCCTCCAACTCCTCGGCGGTGACGGGGGCTTCGCGGTCCGCGGGCGGCCCGTCGAACTCCACGGTGAGGATCCGGCCGGGCATCGGCCCGTGCACATACGTCCCGGTCTCCGTCCAGTTCCAGCCCGCCCCCAGCCCCTCGGCGCCGGTCATCTCCACCAGGGCCTGACGGCCGGTGATCTCGGGCGCGGTGCCGGGGAACGGGAAGCCGGCGAGCCGGCGGACCGTGCTGCGGCCGCCGTCGCAGCCGACCAGCCAGCCGGCGCGGAGCGACCCGTCCGAGGTGTGTACGTGCACGCCGTCGTCACCGGCGTCGAAGCCGGTCAGGGTCACCCCGCGGCGCAGGTCGACGCCCAGTTCGGCGGCGCGGGCACCGAGGAGCCGTTCCAGGGCCTCCTGCGGTACGAGGCCGACCTCACCGGCCGGCCCGTGGCCGTCGAAGTCCGGGTCGGACTCGTCCAGCAGATCGCCGCGCAGCATGATGCCCGCGAAATGCCCGGCGAACTTCGGCGGCCGCCGCACCGATGAGGCCCCGGCGGCCTGCCGCTGTCGCAGGAACGAGCTGAACTTCTCGAAGGCCGCGCGCTGTGCCTCCACCAGGCCGGGCAGCATCCCGCGCCGGTAAAACGCCTCCGAACTGGGGGAGTTGATCGCCCCCGCCTTGATCGTCGTGTCCACTTCGGTCAGCCGCTCCAGGACGACCACCGATATCTCTGCCAGTGCGAGTTCGCAGGCGAGCATCAGCCCCACCGGGCCGCCCCCCGCCACCACTACGTCTGCGTCATGCGTCATGGAAGTAAGTGTAGTCACTAAAAATTTATGCTGACTCAAAAGTGGCTAAAATTCCGCCCATGGTGGATGAGGAACGGCGCGGCGGTGAGCGGGCGGCGGGCGGCGAGCGGCCCGGGGGCCGGCAGCCGGAGACCGGTTTCGGGGTGGACGAGGGGCGGCTGACCCTGCGCGAGCGCAAGAAGCTGCGCACCCGGCAGCGGATCTCCGGGGAGGCCACCCTGCTGTTCATCCGGCGCGGCTTCGACAACGTCACGGTCGCCGAGGTGGCCCGCGCCGCCGAGGTGTCGACGATGACGGTCTTCAATTACTTCCCGCGAAAGGAGGACCTTTTCCTCGACCGGATCCCCGAGGCCCGGGAGTTGATCGTCCGCGCCGTCCGGGAGCGCGGCGCGGGGGAGTCGCCCCTTGCCGCGTTGCGCCGGCTGGTGCTGGCCCTGCTGGCGGAGCGGCATCCGCTGGGCGGGGTGGGGGAGGGGTTCGAGCACTTCTGGCGCACGGTGCTGGACTCCCCGGCGCTGCGGGCGCGGGGGCGGGAGGCGGTCGAGGAGACGGAGGGCGCGCTCGCCGCGCTGCTCGCCGAGGCCGCGGGGGGCGACGCGGAGCGGCCCGGTCATGACGCACGGCTGGCCGCGGCCCTGACCGTCGCGGCGATCCGGGTGGCATACGTCGACGCCGCGACCCGGCAGCTCGGGGGTGACCCGGTGGACGAGGTGGCCGTTGAGCAGGCGGAGGTGCTGCGGCGCACGTTCGATGCGCTGGAGCGGGCGCTGCCCGGCTTCGCTTGACGGGGGCGTTTCCGCAGCGTATGGGCGTGCGGCGGGGCGGGGAGATTGTGCGGCCGCCACACGTTCGGGTGAAGAGGGCTTGCGAGTCCGGTAAATCGAATGCGCGTGCTATAAGCTCGTGTGTGGCATCCCAAAGACAGTGCCGCGGCGGGCCCCCTACCCTGGGGCGGGGCTCCGCTCGCTCCGCCGCCCCTGCTCACTCCGAGCGGCGGACGCAGAGCCGCGGCCCCCGCCCCCTTCAAGAAAGGTGCCGACCGGCGTGGCCGACCGTCTCATCGTCCGTGGCGCTCGCGAGCACAACCTCAAGAACGTCTCGCTCGACCTCCCCCGCGACTCCCTCATCGTCTTCACGGGGCTCTCCGGGTCGGGCAAGTCCTCGCTCGCCTTCGACACGATCTTCGCCGAGGGGCAGCGGCGCTATGTCGAGTCGCTCTCCTCCTACGCCCGGCAGTTCCTCGGGCAGATGGACAAGCCCGATGTGGACTTCATCGAGGGCCTGTCCCCCGCGGTGTCGATCGACCAGAAGTCGACTTCGCGCAACCCCCGCTCGACGGTCGGCACGATCACCGAGGTCTACGACTACCTCCGACTGCTCTTCGCCCGCGTCGGCAAGCCGCACTGTCCCGAGTGCGGACGGCCGATCGCCCGGCAGTCGCCGCAGGCCATCGTCGACAAGGTGCTCGAACTCCCCGAGGGCAGCCGCTTCCAGGTGCTCTCCCCGCTGGTGCGCGAGCGCAAGGGCGAGTTCGTCGATCTCTTCTCCGACCTCCAGACCAAGGGCTACAGCCGGGCGCGGGTGGACGGGGAGACGATCCATCTCGCCGAGCCGCCCAAGCTGAAGAAGCAGGAGAAGCACACCATCGAGGTGGTCGTCGACCGCCTCACGGTCAAGGAGACCGCCAAGCGGCGGCTGACCGACTCCGTCGAGACCGCCCTCGGGCTCTCCGGAGGCATGGTCATCCTCGACTTCGTCGACCTGGAGCCGGACGACCCGCAGCGCGAGCGGATGTACTCGGAGCATCTGTACTGCGCCTACGACGATCTCTCCTTCGAGGAGCTGGAGCCGCGCTCCTTCTCCTTCAACTCGCCCTTCGGCGCCTGCCCGGACTGCACGGGTATCGGTACGCGCATGGAGGTCGACCCCGAGCTGATCGTCCCCGACGAGGACCGCTCCCTCGACGAGGGCGCGATCCACCCCTGGTCGCACGGGCACACCAAGGAGTACTTCGGCCGCCTGGTCGGTGCGCTGGCGGACGCCCTCGGATTCCGTACGGACATCCCGTGGGCCGGGCTGCCGGCCCGCGCCAAGAAGGCCCTGCTCCAGGGCCACAAGACCCAGATCGAGGTGCGCTACCGCAACCGGTACGGCCGCGAGCGGGCCTACACCACCCCCTTCGAGGGCGCCGTGCCGTTCGTCAAGCGGCGGCACTCCGAGGCGGAGAGCGACAGCAGCCGGGAGCGCTTCGAGGGCTATATGCGCGAGGTGCCCTGCCCGACCTGTGAGGGCACCCGGCTCAAGCCGATCGTGCTCGCCGTCACGGTCCAGCAGAAGTCGATCGCCGATGTCGCGGCCATGTCGATCAGCGACTGCGCCGACTTCCTGCGGGAGATGAAGCTCACCGCGCGCGAGAAGAAGATCGCCGAGCGGGTCCTCAAGGAGGTCAACGAGCGGCTGAAGTTCCTGGTCGACGTGGGCCTGGACTACCTCTCGCTGAACCGCGCGGCCGGCACCCTCTCCGGTGGTGAGGCCCAGCGCATCCGCCTCGCCACCCAGATCGGCTCCGGCCTGGTGGGCGTGCTCTATGTCCTCGACGAGCCGTCCATCGGGCTGCACCAGCGCGACAACCACCGGCTGATCGAAACCCTGGTCCGGCTGCGCGACATGGGCAACACCCTGATCGTCGTGGAGCACGACGAGGACACCATCAAGGTCGCCGACTGGGTCGTGGACATCGGCCCGGGCGCCGGTGAGCACGGCGGCAAGGTCGTGCACAGCGGCCCGATGAAGCAGCTGCTGGCCAACAAGGACTCGGTCACCGGCCAGTATCTGTGCGGCAAGAAGGCCATCGCGACACCGGACATCCGGCGGCCCGCCGACCCGGCGCGGCAGCTGACGGTGCACGGGGCGAAGGAGAACAACCTCCGCGACATCGACGTCTCCTTCCCGCTCGGGGTGTTCTCCGCGGTCACCGGAGTCTCCGGCTCCGGCAAGTCGACGCTGGTCAACGACATCCTCTACACCCACCTCGCGCGCGAGCTGAACGGCGCCAAGTCGGTGCCTGGCCGGCACACCCGGGTCGCCGGGGACGATCTGGTGGACAAGGTCGTGCATGTCGACCAGTCGCCGATCGGCCGCACCCCCCGCTCCAACCCGGCCACCTACACCGGTGTCTTCGATCATGTCCGCAAGCTCTTCGCGGAGACGATGGAGGCCAAGGTCCGCGGCTATCTGCCGGGCCGCTTCTCCTTCAACGTCAAGGGCGGCCGCTGCGAGAACTGCTCCGGCGACGGCACCATCAAGATCGAGATGAACTTCCTGCCGGATGTGTACGTGCCGTGCGAGGTCTGCCACGGGGCGCGCTACAACCGCGAGACGCTGGAGGTCCACTACAAGGGCAAGTCCATCGCCGAGGTGCTGGACATGCCCATCGAGGAGGCCCTGAGCTTCTTCGAGGCGGTGCCGACCATCGCCCGGCATCTCAAGACGCTCAACGAGGTCGGCCTCGGCTATGTCCGGCTCGGGCAGTCCGCGCCGACGCTCTCCGGCGGTGAGGCGCAGCGCGTCAAGCTGGCCAGCGAGCTCCAGAAGCGCTCG
The DNA here is from genome assembly GCF_057708345.1 of Streptomyces sp. bgisy130. Lineage (NCBI taxonomy): Bacteria > Bacillati > Actinomycetota > Actinomycetes > Kitasatosporales > Streptomycetaceae > Streptomyces > Streptomyces sp. bgisy130. The sequence goes on along the minus strand of NZ_JBYISA010000010.1, from coordinate 85,814 downwards.
ACGGGCAGCACGGTCTATGTCCTCGACGAGCCGACCACCGGTCTGCACTTCGACGACATCAGCAAGCTGATCAATGTGCTGGCCGGCCTGGTCGACAAGGGCAACACGGTGATCGTCATCGAGCACAACCTCGATGTGATCAAGACGGCCGACTGGGTCATCGACATGGGCCCCGAGGGCGGCAACGGCGGCGGCCTGGTCGTCGCCGAAGGCACCCCGGAGGACATCGCGTCCATCCCGGCCAGCCACACCGGCAAGTTCCTGCGGGAGATCCTCGGTGACCGCGTCAGCGATGCCGCGCCGGTGAAGGCGTCCGCCAAGAAGCCGGTGGCCAAGAAGGCCGTGGCGAAGAAGACCGTGGCCAAGAAGACCACGGCGCGGGCCCGCCGGACCTCCTGACACCCATGGGCCGCGCCCGCCGGGCCGTCACCGCTCTCCGTACGACGGGGGCGGTGGCGGCCCGTCGTGCTGCCGGGGCGCCAGGACTGACGGTGCGCCGGAGCGAGCCACCCGCCACCCGCCTCCGGGCCACGCGTCGCCCCGCTCCAGGCCACGCCGCCGGACCCCACCGAGCCCCACCGCCCCCGCCCACGGGCCACGCCGCCGGACCCCACCGGGCCCCACGGCCCCCGCTCCGGCTACGCCGCCACCTCCGCGGCGAACGGCGGTTCCGCGCCCGCCCGCGAGCAGGTGACGGCGGCCGCGCGGGCGGCGAACCGCAGAATGTCCTGCCAGTCCTCGGCGCCGAGCGCGGCGACGGCGGCGGGTGAGAGGGCGTCGTGGGCGTCCAGCCGGTGCAGCAGCGCGGCGTTGACCGTGTCGCCGGCGCCGATGGTGTCGACGACGGTGACCCGCTCGCCGGGCACCGTCAGCTCGCCGCCGCCCGGCGTCAGCACCGTCAGACCGTCCCCGCCATGGGTGAGAACGATCGCCGCGGGCCCTGCCGCCAGCCACTCCTTCGCCACCGTGAGGACCGCGTCCCGGCCCCCGCCCACGGCACCGCCCGGCCCCTCGCCGGACCCCGCCAGCCACAGCGCGTCCTCCTCGGAGAGCTTCAGCAGGGCGACGTCGGGGAGCCAGGAGCGGAAGCGGGCCCGGTAGGCGTCGGGGTCGGGGATCAGACCGGGCCGGATGTTGGGGTCGAGCGCCGTGAAGACCCCGCGGCCGGCCTCCCTGCGCAGCAGGGACTCATAGGCACTCGCGCCCGGTTCCAGGACCAGCGAGCAGGTGCCCAGGGAGAGCGCCCGGACCGCGGCGGGCAGCGCCGGCGGCAGGGCGAAGAGCCGGTCGGCGGTGCCGTCGGCATAGAAGCCGTAGCCGGCCGACCCGTCCGGGCTGATGTCCGCCACGGCGAGGGTGGTCGGCTCACTGCCGCGCTGCACCAGCGAGGTGTCCACACCCCCGGCACGCAGCCCGCTCAGCAGCGCCTCACCGAACGCGTCGGTCGAGATCCGGGAACAGAACGCGGTGGGCGAGCCCAGCCGCCCCAGTGCGACCGCGGTGTTGTACGGGCCGCCGCCGCGCCGCGGCAGCAACGCCGGCAACGGGCCGCCCGGGGCGGGGGAGCCCCCGTCGGGGGAGGGCGGGGGAGCGGTCTGCGGGCTGGGGACGAGGTCGATCAGTGCCTCGCCGGCGACGACGATCACGGGGTGCGGTTCCTTTCCTGGGTGGCCTGGGGTGCGGCCGGGCGGGCGGCCGGTGCGGTTTCGGCGCAGCCGCACGACGTACGGTGCACAAAGGTGCAGGGGAGGCGGAGGGTGCGCGGGGGCCGGTCCGGTTCCGCCAGGCGCTCCAGCAGCAGCCGGACCGCCGCCGCCCCGACGTCCCTGCTGGGCTGGGCGATCGCGGTCAGCCGGGGCGTGAACAGCTCCGCCCACGAGAAGTCGTCGAAGCAGGCCAGGGCGGTGTCGCGGGGCACCTCCCGGCCCAGCTCGCGCAGCGCCCGCAGCGCGCCGATGGTCATCGCGTTGTTGGCGGTGATCAGCGCGGTGGGCGGGTCCGCCGCGGCGAGCAGCTGCCGGGTGGCGGCCTGGGCGCCCGCCGCCTCGGAGTTGCCGCCGGCGAGGAGTGCGGGCACGAACGGCAGACCGCGGGCACCGAGCCCCTCGCGGTAGCCCTCGACCCGCTCGGTCGTGGTGCTCAGCCCGGGGAGGCCGGCCACCAGACCGATCCGGGTGTGCCCCAAGTCGGCCAGATGCTCGACCAGTTGACGCACCGGGCCGGTGTTCTCGGCGCACACCTGGTCGTGCGCGTCGCCGACCAACCGGTCCAGGAAGACCGCCGGCACCGCGCGCCGGCCCAGATACTCCACCATCTCCGCGGGCTCCGCGGACGGCGCGACGATCACACCGTCCACCCGTCGCTCGTGCAGCAGCTGGACGACCGTGCGCTCATGCCGGGGGTCGTCGTGCGGATCGGCGATCAGCAGGCTGTAGCCGGCCGCCAGGGCGCCGGCCTCGACGCCCTGGAGGATCTCGGTGAAGTACGGGTTGCTGATCGCGGAGACCGCGAGGCCGATCGAGCGGGTGCGGGAGGTGACCAGGGAGCGGGCCAGGGTGTTGTGGGTGTAGCCGAGCTCGTCGATGGCGCCGAGCACCGCGGCGCGGGTGGTGGGGCGCACCGGCCGGGTCCCGTTCAGCACATGCGAGACCGTGGCGACCGAGACCCCGGCCCGCCGCGCCACATCCGCCATCGTCGTCATCCGCTCTTCCTCCCGCGTGTGCGGCACCCCGGCGGCGCCCCGGACTTCCCGGACCTCGTCCCGCGAAGCCCCCACACTACGAGCCCCGATCCTAAACGTAAACGCTTGCGTAAGCGTTTACGCCCAAGGGGCGACCCGGTGCCCGGCCCGGACGGAAGCGGAACGATCTGTGCCGGTATCGTCGGGAGCCGCCGCCTCTGACCCCCTGACCTCTGGAGCAGCCATGAGCCAGTCCCCCGACCGCCGAACCGTGCTGCGGGGGGCCGCGCTCGCCGGGGCCGCCGGCTTCGGGCTGGCGGCCTGCTCCCCGGGGGACTCCGGCGCGAACGCCTTGGCGGTGCCCGACGAGCCGGTCGACCTCGGGGCCGCCGCCGAGGTGCCGGTCGGCGGCGCCAAGCTCTACCGCGAGGACCGGCTCGTCGTCTCGCAGCCCGCCAAGGGCACCTACAAGTGCTTCAGCGCCAAGTGCACACACGCCGACTGCATCCTGTCCGACGTCGAGAAGAAGGAGGGCAGCTGCCCCTGCCACGGCAGCCGCTTCGACGTCACCACCGGCAAGGTCCTCCAGGGTCCGGCGTCCGAGCCGCTGCCCGAGGTCCCGGTCAAGGCCAAGGACGGCAAGCTGATCGCGGGCTGACGCGGCGGCCCGCCGGACCCGCGGGGCTCACCCCCAGTCCCAGGCGATGCCCAGTATCCCGGGCCGTACCCCCTGCTCCACGAGGTGCACGGCGCGGTGTCGTCCGCTGAGCGTCAGCTCCTGCTGTCCGCTGCGCGGGGCGCCCGCGGAGGTCTGGGCGAAGCGGCGGCAGCGCACCGGCAGCGCCGCCTCGTCGAAGCGCACCTGGAGGACGTACTGGCCGCCGGAGAAGGTGAAGCCGCGCAGATACTCGGTGCTCGGACCGCCGCTGCCGTCCTCGAAGACGTAGCCGAAGACATGGGTGTCACCGGCCCGCAGCCGGGCGTCGAAGAGCAGCTCGGCGACCACCACCCCGGTCTCGGCGTGCCCGCGGACCCGGCCCAGCCGGCAGTTCTCCGCGGCCCGCACCCGGACCCCGGACGTCGCGCAGCCCGACTCGCCCCGGTGGATGGCGACATAGCGGTCCACGCCGTCCCGGTGTGCCCGGACCACCTGGAGCGATTCGCGGGCCAGGAGCTCACGCCCGGGGCCGATGGCGACCCGCTCGTGATGGCCCACGGTGTGCAGCCCACCGTCCACGGGCGTCTCCAGCTCGGCGAACAGCTGCTGTAGCGCGGCGGCGGGCGCCACCAGGGAGCGGTACGAGCGGGCCAGCGGCCGCTCGGCCTCCGGGCGGGCGCTGCCCTCCGGCACCAGCAGCCGGTGCAGCGAGTGCGCGGGCAGGTCCAGCACCTCCTCCAGGGCGCGCACCGCCCGCAGCGACTCGGGGCGCTGTGGCCGCCGGGCGCCCTGCTGCCAGTAGCTCAGACTGGTCACGCCGATGGTGATGCCACGCTGGGCGAGCTTGTGCTGGACGCGGGTGAGCGCGAGGCCGCGCACGGTGAGCGCGGAGCGGAGCGCGAGATGGAACGGACCGGTCTGGAGCAGCTGTGCCAGCTCGGCCGACTGCGGGGTGTTCTGTGCCATTGCCTTGCTCCTCCGGCGCGCGGGTGAACGTTCACAACCGGATCGCGCGCTGCACACTCTGCCTGTCCGTTCACCGCAGTACGCCGGGCACCGGCCGTTCACATCCGGGCCCGTCCGTCCACACCCCCATGTCCTTCCGCATTGAAGCGTGTTGACCTGCCTGCGACAACACCTGATGCTCCTCAGCAGCATCCGGATGCGCTCCTCTCACCCCCTCACCCCCCATGTTCGGGAGGAACGCCATGACCCGTGCACCCCACGCACGCCGTTCCCGTCGCAGATGGCTGTCGGCCGCAGCGCTCACGACCGCCGCACTGACCCTGCTCACGGGCACCACCGCCGCCTCGGCCGCGCCCCTCACGCCCCCGGCGCACACCCCCACCGCCGCGGAGCCGGCCGCCGCACCGCGCTTCGCCGCCAACCGCCTCGACATCGCCATGCAGGCCCAGGAGAACACCAACTGGTGCTGGGCCGCCTCCGGCAACACCATCGCGACCTGGTTCGGCAAGAACTACAGCCAGAACCAGTTCTGCAACGCCGCCTTCAACCGCCAGCAGGGCAGCAGCTGCCCCAACGACCAGGCCACCCTCGGCAATGTGCAGACCGCCCTCAACTGGATGGGCATCAACTCCGGCTCCTATGTGTCCGGTTGGCTCCGCCCCGGCACCGTACAGAGCGAGATCGACGCCAAGCGGCCGGTCGAGACCCGCATCCAGTGGTCCTCCGGCGGCGGCCATATGCACGTGGTCTATGGCTATGACACAGATCGAAACTGGATTTACTGGGGTGATCCCTGGGCGACCAACTCCCGCTACAACTGGGGCGATTTCGACTACTACGTGAACGGAAGCTCCTTCTCCTGGACGCACTCCCTCTACCGGATAGGAGCCTGAGGCCATGACGAAGCGCACCGCCGTCCGTACCACCCTCCGCGCCGTCGCCACAGGAGCGTTCGCGACCACCCTCATCGGCCTCGCCCCGCAGGCCGCCGTGGCCGCGCCCGTCCCCACGCCCCAGGCCCCGGCCCGCGCGAGCGTCACCGCCGCCCACGAAGCGGCCGCCGCCCCCGCGACTCTGGACACCCTCGCGCGTTTCTTCGCCGCCGACCGCAAGCGCGGTGGCGCACCGGCCCTGGCCCCCGCGGCACAGGGCGCCCCGCGCATCGAGGGCGGCACGGTCCCCGTCTACCTCCTGTCACCGGACTTCGTCCGCGGCCGGACCGCGGCCCCCGTCGCCCGCCTGGAGTTCCTCGCCAGCAAGGCCGTCGCCGCCGACGGCCGCACGGCCTCCGTATGGACCGTGCGGCAGGGCGCCGCCTGGAAGGTCGTCAACATCGCCGACGGCGACGACGAGACCCGCTACACCGCGGCCGGGGCAGCGCGGTCCAAGGGCGGCACGGTCTTCCACGAGCCGCAGATCGACGCCTGGTACGTACAGCGCGGCGACCGGATCGAGCCACTGGACGCCGACGCCCGCAAGGCCGTCGGGGCGCACGGCACCACCGTCGCCGCCTACCGGAAGCGGGTGGCGAAGGCCTACGGGGACAAGCTGCCGGGCTCCGCGTACGACCGGCGCGGCGAGGCCGGCGGCTACGGGCCGGAGGCCGCGGCCGGCGCCAAGGAGCCCCAGGACCAGGCCCAGGCGGCGCCGGCCCAGCAGCCCGTCACGGCGGGCGCGTTCACGGATGACAGCCTGCCGGTGACCGCGGCCACGACCGTGGCGGGCGCCGCCGCCCTGCTGGCCCTGGGGCTGTCCGCCGCGGCGGCCCTGCGCCGGCGCCGCAGCGGCTGAGGGACGCGCTTGCGTCGCAGTGGTTGAGCGGGCCCGCGCCTGCGTTCGCAGCGGTTGAGCGGGGCCGCGTGGCGCGCCCAGCCCGGCGCGTCGGCCCCGGCTTGTCCGGCAGCCGGCCCGCGCCCGCGCCGCGTTCGCGTGGCGGCTGACGGGGCGTGTCTGCCCGCCGCATGCCGTCCGTACGGCGGGCAGACGCTTCCCCCGCCCCCTCCCCCTCCTCCCCCTTCGGGGGGAGGGGGCGGGGGTGGGTTCGGGGGTGGGGGGAGCCGCCACGCGAACGCGCCGCGGGAACCCGCCACGCGGACGCGCCATGGGAACCCGCCACGCGCACGCGCTACGGGAACCCGCCACGCCCACCTGCCACGGACCCCGCCACGCGCTCCCGCCGCCCTCCTACCGGCCCCCAGCCACCCCGGCCACGCCCACCCCGTCACCTCACCCCCCAACCACCCAGGCCACCCCCACCCAGCCACTCCCCCCACCCAGGAACGCACCCGGTCCCGGCCGTGATTGTCGGTGGCGGTCAGTAGGGTGGTGGGCATGGCAGACCCCAGCAGCTATCGACCCAAGCCGGGACAGATCCCCGACTCGCCGGGGGTCTATAAGTTCCGCGACGAGCACGGCCGGGTCATCTACGTCGGCAAGGCGAAGAGCCTGCGCCAGCGGCTGGCCAACTACTTCCAGGACCTGGCCGGCCTCCATCCGCGTACCCGCACGATGGTCACCACCGCCGCCTCCGTGGAGTGGACCGTCGTCACCACCGAGGTCGAGGCGCTCCAGCTCGAATACACCTGGATCAAGGAGTTCGACCCCCGCTTCAACGTCAAGTACCGCGACGACAAGAGCTATCCGTATCTCGCGGTGACCCTCAACGAGGAGTTCCCGCGCGTCCAGGTCATGCGCGGCGCCAAGAAGAAGGGCGTGCGCTACTTCGGTCCGTACGGGCACGCCTGGGCCATCCGCGAGACCGTCGACCTGCTGCTCCGCGTTTTCCCCGTACGGACCTGCTCCGCCGGTGTCTTCAAGCGCTCCGCCCAGATCGGCCGCCCCTGTCTGCTCGGCTACATCGGCAAGTGCGCGGCCCCCTGCGTCGGCCGGATCTCCGCCGAGGAACACCATGAACTCGCCGAGGAGTTCTGCGACTTCATGGCCGGCCGCACCGGTGCCTACATCCGCCGCCTGGAGCGCGGGATGCAGGAAGCGGCCGAGGAGATGGAGTACGAGCGCGCCGCCCGGCTGCGTGACGACATAGGGGCGCTCAAGCGGGCGATGGAGAAGAGCGCCGTGGTGCTCGCCGACGCCACCGACGCCGATCTGATCGCCGTCGCCGAGGACGAGCTGGAGGCCGCCGTCCAGATCTTCCACGTCCGTGGCGGCCGGGTGCGCGGCCAGCGCGGCTGGGTCACCGACAAGGTCGAGGCGGTCACCACCGGCGATCTGGTCGAGCACGCCCTCCAGCAGCTGTACGGCGAGGAGCGGGGCGACGCCGTCCCCAAGGAGGTCCTGGTCCCGGCGCTGCCCGAGCCCGTCGACCCGGTCGCCCAGTGGCTGACCGGGCGCCGCGGCTCCCAGGTCTCGCTGCGCATCCCGCAGCGCGGCGACAAGAAGGACCTGATGGCCACGGTCGCCCGCAACGCCCAGCAGGCCCTGGCGCTGCACAAGACCAAGCGCGCCTCCGACCTGACCACCCGCTCCCGTGCCCTGGAGGAGATCGCCGAGGCCCTCGGCCTGGATTCGGTGCCGCTGCGTATCGAGTGCTTCGACATCTCCCACCTCCAGGGCGATGACGTCGTCGCCTCGATGGTGGTGTTCGAGGACGGTCTCGCCCGGAAGAGCGAATACCGCCGCTTCCAGATCAAGACCTTCCAGGGCCAGGACGATGTCCGGTCCATGCACGAGGTCATCGGCCGCCGCTTCAAGCGCTATCTCCAGGAGAAGCAGAAGGCCGGCGAGTGGACGGAGGAGCCGGCCGACGACGTCCGCGTCGACGACAACGGCGCCACCGCCTCGACCGTCGCCGCCGGCCCGGACGATCCGGAGCCGGACCCCATGGCCGGCCGCCCGACCGACGAGGACGGCCGCCCCAAGCGTTTCGCCTACCCGCCGCAGCTGGTGGTCGTCGACGGCGGCGCCCCTCAGGTCGCGGCCGCCCGCCGGGCCCTGGACGAGCTCGGCATCGACGATGTCGCGGTCTGCGGACTGGCCAAGCGCCTCGAAGAGGTCTGGCTGCCGGAGGACGACGACCCGGTGGTGCTGCCGCGCAGCAGCGAGGGTCTCTACCTCCTCCAGCGCGTCCGGGACGAGGCACACCGCTTCGCCATCGCCTACCAGCGCAGCAAGCGCACCAAGCGGCTGAAGTCCTCGCCGCTGGACGCCGTCGCCGGACTCGGCGACACCCGCCGCCAGGCGCTGCTCAAGCATTTCGGCTCGCTGAAGAAGCTGCGGGCCGCGACGATCGACGAGATCTGCGAGGTTCCGGGCGTCGGCCGCAAGACGGCGGAGACGGTCGCCGCGGCGCTGGCCGGGGCGGCACCGTCCGCCCCCGCGGTGAACACCGCCACAGGAGAGATCATTGAGGATGACGGGGCCCCACCGGCCGCGTTGTCAGCAGAACGGGGGCAGGACCGATGAGTACACCGCAGGAACCGCAGGAAACCGAGAGAGACGGTGCACAGGTGAGTACGGGCACGACCGACCAGGGCGAGAGCGCCGCGATCCCCGAGTTGGTGATCATCTCCGGGATGTCCGGCGCCGGCCGCAGTACGGCCGCGAAGTGCTTGGAGGACCTCGGCTGGTTCGTCGTCGACAACATCCCGCCCGAGCTGATCGCACCGATGGTCGAGCTGGGCGCCCGCTCGCAGGGCAATGTCGCCCGGATTGCGGTCGTCGTCGACGTCCGCGGCCGCCGCTTCTTCGCCAACCTCAAGGAATCGCTGGCCACCCTCGACGCGCAGAACGTCAAGCGCCGCATCGTCTTCCTGGAGTCCTCCGACGAGGCCCTGGTGCGCCGCTTCGAGTCGGTGCGCCGCCCGCACCCCCTCCAGGGCGACGGCCGGATCGTCGACGGCATCGCCGCCGAGCGCGATCTGCTGCGCGAGCTGCGCGGCGACGCCGACCTGGTCATCGACACCTCCAGCCTCAACGTCCACGAACTGCGCGCCAAGATGGACGCCCAGTTCGCCGGCGAGGAGGTCCCCGAGCTGCGCGCCACGGTCATGTCCTTCGGCTTCAAGTACGGCCTCCCGGTCGACGCCGACATGGTCATCGACTGCCGCTTCATCCCCAACCCGCACTGGGTCCCCGAGCTGCGCCCCTTCACCGGTCTCAACGACGAGGTCTCCCACTACGTCTTCAGCCAGCCCGGCTCCAAGGAGTTCCTGGACGGCTACGCCGAGCTGCTGCGGATCGTCGCCGAGGGCTACCGCCGGGAGGGCAAGCGCTATGTGACCATCGCCGTGGGCTGCACGGGCGGCAAGCACCGCAGCGTCGCGATGTCCGAGAAGCTCGCCCACCGCCTGGTGTCCGAAGGAGTGGAAACCGTCGTCGTCCACCGGGACATGGGGCGCGAGTGACCGGGCGTACACCACGGCTTCGCCGGGTCCGCAGATTCGTTCCCAGCGTCCGTACGACGAAGGGCGCCACCCCCAAGGTGGTGGCGCTGGGCGGCGGCATGGGCCTGTCCGCCTCGCTGACCGCGCTGCGCCGGATCACCGGTGATCTGACGGCCGTCGTCACGGTCGCCGACGACGGCGGCTCCAGCGGCCGGCTCCGCGACGAGCTCGGCGTGCTGCCGCCCGGCGATCTGCGCAAGGCGCTGGCCGCGCTGTGCGGCGACGACGACTGGGGCCAGACCTGGTCCCGGGTGATCCAGCACCGCTTCCAGAGCGAGGGCGAGCTGCACGACCACGCGGTGGGCAATCTGCTGATCGTCGCCCTGTGGGAGCAGCTCGGCGACCATGTCCAGGCGCTCGATCTGGTCGGCAAGCTGCTCGGCGCGCACGGCCGGGTGCTTCCCATGTCGGCGGTGCCCCTGGAGCTCCAGGCCCAGGTCAGGGGTCATGACCAGGACCGTCCGGACGCGATCACGACGGTCCGCGGCCAGGCCACCGTCGCGCTCACCCGCGGCGAGGTGCAGTCCGTCCATGTGGTCCCCGTGGACCCGCCGGCCGTCCCCGAGGCGGTCGCCGCGGTGCGGGACGCCGACTGGGTGGTGCTCGGCCCCGGCTCCTGGTTCTCCTCTGTGATCCCGCATCTGCTGGTGCCGGAGCTGCGGGAGGCGCTGGAGGAGACCAAGGCCCGAAAGGTCCTTTCGCTCAACCTTGCGCCCCAACCGGGCGAAACCGATGGCTTCTCCCCGCAGCGTCATTTGGAGGTTTTGGCCCGACACGCCCCTAAACTCGCCTTCGACGTGGTGCTGGCCGACAAGGCCGCCGTGCCCGACACCGAAGGTCTGACGGTTGCCGCGAAGCAGCTGGTCGGCAGCGAGGTCGAGCTGGCGGCGGTCGCCGCACAAGGAGACGACGCCCGGTCGAGCGCCGGGGGAGCCCCCGACCGGCACGACCCGGAGCTGCTGGCAGCCGCGTACGACCGTATTTTTCGGATGCATGGAAGGATCGGCCCATGGCGATGACGGCAGCGGTGAAGGATGAAATCTCCCGGCTCCCCGTCACCCGGACCTGCTGCCGGAAGTCGGAGGTCTCGTCGATCCTGCGGTTCGCGGGCGGTCTGCACCTGGTCAGCGGGCGCATCGTGATCGAGGCGGAGCTGGACACCGGCATCGCCGCCCGGCGGCTGCGCAAGGACATCCTGGAGATCTTCGGGCACAGCTCCGACCTGGTGGTGATGGCCCCCGGCGGCCTGCGGCGCGGCAGCCGCTATGTCGTACGGGTGGTGGCCGGCGGCGATCAGCTGGCGCGCCAGACCGGCCTGGTGGACGGCCGCGGCCGCCCCATCCGCGGGCTGCCCCCGCAGGTGGTCTCCGGCGCGACCTGTGACGCCGAAGCGGCCTGGCGCGGCGCCTTCCTGGCCCATGGCTCGCTGACCGAGCCGGGCCGCTCCTCGTCGCTGGAGGTCACCTGCCCCGGGCCCGAGGCGGCGCTCGCCCTGGTCGGTGCCGCCCGCCGGCTCGGCATCGGCGCCAAGGCCCGTGAGGTGCGCGGGGTGGACCGCGTCGTGGTCCGGGACGGTGACGCGATCGGTGCCCTGTTGACGCGGCTCGGCGCGCATGAGTCGGTGCTCGCGTGGGAGGAGCGGCGGATGCGCCGCGAGGTCCGCGCCACCGCCAACCGCCTGGCCAACTTCGACGACGCCAACCTCCGCCGCTCGGCGCGCGCCGCGGTCGCCGCGGGCGCCCGGGTCCAGCGGGCCCTGGAGATCCTCGGCGAGGAGGTCCCCGAGCATCTCGCGGCGGCCGGCCGGCTGCGCATGGAGCACAAGCAGGCCTCGCTGGAGGAGCTGGGCGCCCTCGCCGATCCGCCGCTGACCAAGGACGCGGTCGCCGGCCGGATCCGCCGGCTGCTGGCGATGGCCGACAAGCGGGCCCAGGACCTGGGCATCCCCGGCACCGAGTCCAACCTCACCGAGGAACTCGCCGAGGGCATGGTCGGCTGACGACCGGTGCCTCGCACCCCGCCGGGCATCCCCGCGCGCCCCTGGCGTCACTCCCGAAACGGTGCCGTCGGGGGAGGCGCGGGAGGGCGCGCACGAGGGCAGTTCAAACCGCTCGTTTGAGGGTCCGGGAGCGCTTCTGGGCTCGCTCGTTTGAGGGGTCAGAAGCCCTTCTGTGGCTGCTCGTTTGAGGGTACGAAGGCCCGTTTGTCAATGTCACGTACGTCTCTTATTGGGGGTAGGGTCGGAGGCGGTCGGGGACAGCCCATACAGCTCGCCGGTGCCCCATCGGCGTACCTAACGAGGAGATCGGTTCGTGACGATCCGCGTAGGCATCAACGGATTCGGCCGCATTGGTCGCAACTACTTCCGCGCGCTCCTGGAGCAGGGTGCGGACATCGAGATCGTCGGTGTCAACGACCTGACCGACAACGCCACCCTGGTTCACCTGCTGAAGTACGACACCATTCTGGGTCGCCTCAAGCAGGACGTCAGCCACACCGACGACACCATCACGGTCGGCAACCAGACCTTCAAGACGATGGCCGAGCGCGACCCGGCGAACCTCCCCTGGGGCGAGCTCGGCGCGGACATCGTCATCGAGTCGACCGGCATCTTCACCAAGAAGGCCGACGCCGAGAAGCACATCGCGGCCGGTGCCAAGAAGGTCCTGATCTCCGCGCCCGCCAAGGACGAGGACATCACGATCGTGATGGGCGTCAACAACGACAAGTACGACGCCGCCCAGCACCACGTCATCTCCAACGCCTCCTGCACCACCAACTGTGTGGCGCCGATGGCGAAGGTTCTCGACGAGAACTTCGGCATCGTCAAGGGCCTGATGACGACGGTCCACGCGTACACCAACGACCAGCGCATCCTGGACTTCCCGCACAGCGACCTGCGCCGCGCCCGTGCCGCCGCGGAGAACATCATCCCGACCTCGACCGGTGCCGCCAAGGCCACCGCCCTGGTCCTCCCGCAGCTCAAGGGCAAGCTGGACGGCATCGCGATGCGCGTCCCGGTCCCCACCGGCTCGGTCACCGACCTGGTCCTGGAGCTCGACCGCGAGGTCAGCAAGGACGAGATCAACGCCGCCTTCCAGAAGGCCGCCGAGGGCCAGCTCAAGGGCATCCTGGAGTACACCGAGGACCCGATCGTCTCCTCGGACATCGTGAACTTCCCGGCCTCGTGTACCTTCGACTCCTCGCTGACCATGTCCCAGGGCAAGCAGGTCAAGGTCGTCGGCTGGTACGACAACGAGTGGGGCTACTCCAACCGCCTGGTGGACCTCACCACGTTCGTCGGCGGCCAGCTCTGATCACTGGTTGACGCCCGAGGCACCGAGATGTGAGGACGGGGCTCGTATGACGCGATGAAGCGTCGTACGGGCCCCGTCCCATGGCCGAGCTACGCAAACACGGAGTCACTTCTCATGAAGACGATCGACGACCTCCAGGTCGCCGGACAGCGCGTCTTTGTCCGCGCCGACCTGAACGTGCCGCTGGACGGCACCACCATCACCGACGACGGCCGGATCCGTGCCGTCGCCCCGACGATCGCCAAGCTCGTCGAGCGCGGCGCCAAGGTGATCGTCGCCTCGCACCTGGGCCGTCCCAAGGGCGCCCCGGACCCGGCCTTCTCGCTGGCCCCGGCCGCCGCGCGGCTGGGCGACATCCTCGGGCAGGACGTGGCGTTCGCGACCGACACGGTCGGCGAGTCCGCCCGGTCCGTCGTCGCGGGCCTGGCCGACGGCCAGGTGGCCGTGCTGGAGAACCTCCGCTTCAACGCGGGCGAGACCAGCAAGGACGATGCCGAGCGCGGCGCCTTCGCCGACCAGCTCGCCGCCCTCGCCGACCTGTATGTGGGCGACGGCTTCGGCGCCGTGCACCGCAAGCACGCCTCCGTGTACGACCTGCCCAAGCGCCTTCCGCACGCCGCCGGCGACCTGATCGCCACCGAGGTCGGCGTCCTGAGGAAGCTCACCGAGGACGTCAAGCGCCCCTACGTCGTCGCGCTGGGCGGTGCCAAGGTCTCCGACAAGCTGGCCGTCATCGACCAGCTGATCGAGAAGGCCGACCGCATCCTGGTCGGCGGCGGGATGGCCTACACCTTCCTCAAGGCCAAGGGCCACGAGGTCGGCATCTCGCTGCTCCAGGAGGACCAGGTGCCGGCCTGCCTGGAGTACCTGGCGCGCGCCGAGAAGCGCGGTGTGGAGTTCGTGCTCCCCGTCGATGTGCTGATCTCCGCCGAATTCCCGGACCTGAAGACCAAGGCCCCGGCGCACCCCGGGACCGTCGCCGCGGACGCCATCCCGGCCGACCAGGAGGGCCTGGACATCGGCCCGAAGACCCGTGAGCTGTACGCTGCGAAGCTCGCCGACGCGGGCACGGTCTTCTGGAACGGCCCGATGGGTGTCTTCGAGCACCCCGACTACGCCGGCGGCACCAAGGCCGTCGCCCAGGCGCTGCTGGACTCGCCCGCCTTCACGGTCGTGGGGGGCGGTGACTCGGCAGCCGCCGTGCGTCTGCTGGGATTCGACGAGACCGCTTTCGGCCACATCTCGACCGGCGGTGGCGCCAGCCTCGAATACCTCGAAGGCAAGACGCTCCCCGGCCTCGCCGCTCTGGAGGACTGAACAACGTGACTGACCGTACCCCGCTGATGGCGGGCAACTGGAAGATGAACCTCAACCACCTCGAGGCCATCGCCCACGTCCAGAAGCTCGCCTTCGCCCTCGCCGACAAGGACTTCGACGCCGTCGAGGTCGCGGTCCTGCCGCCGTTCACCGACCTGCGGTCGGTGCAGACGCTGGTCGACGGCGACAAGCTCAAGATCAAGTACGGCGCCCAGGATCTCTCCGCGCACGACTCCGGCGCCTACACCGGTGAGATCTCCGGCCCGATGCTCGCCAAGCTCAAGTGCGCGTACGTGGCCATCGGTCACAGCGAGCGCCGCCAGTACCACGGCGAGAACGAAGAGATCTGCAACGCCAAGGTCAAGGCCGCCTTCCGCAACGGCATCACCCCGATCCTGTGCGTCGGCGAGGGCCTGGACGTCCGCAAGGCCGGCAACCAGGTCGCGCACACCCTCGCCCAGGTCGACGGCGGTCTGGCGGACATCCCGGCCGAGCAGGCCGAGACCATCGTGATCGCCTACGAGCCCGTGTGGGCCATCGGCACCGGTGAGGTCGCCACCCCCGAGGACGCGCAGGAGGTCTGCGGTGCGATCCGCGGCCGTCTCGCCGAGCTCTACAGCCAGGAGCTGGCCGACAAGGTCCGCATCCAGTACGGCGGCTCGGTCAAGTCCGGCAATGTCGCGGCGATCATGGCGCAGCCCGACGTCGACGGCGCGCTGATCGGCGGCGCGGCGCTGGACGCGGACGAGTTCGTGAAGATCGTCCGTTTCCGCGACCAGTAGCAGCTATGACGAGGGGGAACCCTCGTCGTACCCTGTCGGGGCCGGGACCGGTGCAGCGGCACCGCCCCCGGCCCCGCACCATTTGTTCCGTATATCGTGATCCATAAGTCCGTCCGTCAGTCCTAGAGAGTTGGTCCAGCCGTGGTCATCGGGTTCTCGATCGCCCTCATCGTCTTCAGCCTGCTGCTGATGATGCTGGTGCTCATGCACAAGGGAAAGGGCGGCGGCCTGTCCGACATGTTCGGTGGCGGCATGCAGTCCTCGGTGGGTGGCTCCTCGGTCGCCGAGCGTAACCTCGACCGCATCACCATCGTGATCGGTCTGCTGTGGTTCGCCTGCATCGTCGTGCTCGGCATCCTGATGAAGCTCAGCAACTGACACAGTGTCGGAGGTGCGGCCTATCATGAGGGAGGCGTCCTCGGACGGGTAACTCCAGCCACTGGACGCGCGTTGGGCCTTACGTAGACTGGGGCGTTCCGCAGCGCAGCTGCTGCGAGAGGCTGTGCAGCACCATTACGCAGGGAGTTACGACCGTGGCAAGTGGCAACGCGATCCGAGGAAGTCGGGTCGGGGCGGGGCCGATGGGGGAGGCCGAGCGCGGCGAGTCCGCGCCGCGCACCCGCATCTCCTTCTGGTGCTCCAACGGGCACGAGACGCAGCCCAGCTTCGCCGGCGATGCGCAGGTTCCGGACACCTGGGACTGCCCGCGCTGTGGTTTCCCGGCAGGCAAGGACCGGGAGAGCCCGCCGGACCCGCCGCGCACCGAGCCGTACAAAACCCACCTCGCCTATGTCCGTGAGCGTCGCAGCGACGCCGACGGTGAGGCGATCCTCGCGGAGGCACTCGCCAAGCTCCGCGGCGAGATCTGACGGACCAGCACCTGACACGGCCGGCCCGGCCGGAAGGACACACACCCCTTCCGGCCGGGCCGGCCGCGTCCGTGCGCCCTCCCGCGAGCCGTCCGCGCGCTCCGCGGCCGCATCTGAGGTAGCGGATGGGGAAGTCGCCCGAGGGCCACTGTCAGTGGCTGCCCCTACCGTTTTCCGTACGCGCACGATGCGGACGGGGGGCGGCATGGCGGACAGCGGGACGGGCACCGGAGCGGGGCACACGACAGCGGCGGGCGGGCTCGCCCCGCGTGGCGGCTTCGGCCGGCTGTGGGGCGCCGCCGCCGTCTCCCGCCTTGGCGATGCCCTGCGCGGCACGGCGCTGCCGCTGCTCGCTTACACCCTGACCGATTCGCCGCTGCTGATCTCGCTCGTCACGGCCTGCGGCTTCGTGCCCTGGCTGCTCTTCGGGCTGCTGGGCGGCGCGGTCGCCGACCAGGGGGACCAGCGGCGGGCGATGTGGGCGGTCGATGTGCTGCGCGGGCTGCTGATGGCCGGCTTCGCCGTGGCCGTGGCGCTCGACCGGGCGGGTATCGGGCTGCTGCTCGCGCTGTCCTTCGCGCTCACCACCCTCCAGACCCTGTTCGACAACGCCGCCACGGCCCTGCTGCCCGCGGTGGTGCCCAAGGAGCGACTGGCCGCCGCCAACGCCCGGCTGATGACTGGTCAGGAGCTGGCCGGCCGGTTCGTCGGCGGACCGCTGGCCCCGGTGCTGATCGCGCTCGGTGCCGCACTCCCGTTTCTGGCCGACGCGGCCACCTACCTCGTCGCGGCCGCCCTCGTCGCCTCCCTGCGCACCGGCCCTCCGGCCCAGCGGCCGGCCACCGCCGGTCGCACCGTCCGGCGCGAAATCGCCGAGGGGATACGGCAGTTGTGGCGCGACCGGGTGCTGCGCGCGTTCTGTGTGTCGGTGGCGCTGGGCAATGTCGGCATCGGCGCGCTGATCGCGACCCTGGTGGTGGTCGTCAAGGGCTGGCTGGGCGCCGGGGACTTCGGCTATGTCGTCGTGACCACCGGCTACGGCATCGGGATGGTCCTGGGCGGGCTCCTCGCGGTCCGGACGGTCGCCGTGGCCGGCGGCGCGGGCCGCACCCTGCTGCTCGCCGGAGTGCTCCAGGCCGTGACCCTGGTGGGCCTCGGGGCGCTGAGCTCGGTCTGGCTCGCAGCGCTGCTCCTGGGCCTGTTCGGCTTCGCCGGGATGGTGTGGAACGTCCTGGAGACCACGGCCGTGCAGCAGCGCAGTCCGGCCGGGATGCTCGGCCGGATCAGCTCCGCCTTCCGTACGGTCTCCGTCGCCGGGACACCGCTCGGCGCGGTGTGCGGCGGCGCGGCCGCCACGGCCTTCGGGCCCAATGCCCCCGCGCTGCTGGCCGCCGCTCTGCTGGCCCTGGGCACCGTCGCGCTGACACCGGTTCTTCAGACGGCCGACGGCGCCCCGTCCGACAGCGGACAGATACCTCCTACCAGGCGCTGATCAATTAGGTTGGGAGATGGCGGGGCCGGTACGAGATGAAGAAGGCTGATGTCCGAGATGAACGCAGAAGGCCGCAGCAGGCTCGATCAGATGCCTGAGTGGACGGCGCTGGGCAAGCACCGGGAGCAGATGGCGGAGGTGCATCTGCGCGAGCTGTTCGAGCGCGACCCGGCGCGCGCCGAGCGCTACACCCTCCAGGTCGGCGATCTGCACCTGGACTACTCCAAGCACCTGGTCACCGACGAGACGCTGGGGCTGCTGCGCGAGCTGGCCGCGGCGTCCGGCGTGGCCGAGCTGCGGGACGCGATGTTCCGCGGCGAGAAGATCAACATCACCGAGCGGCGGTCCGTGCTGCACACCGCGCTGCGCGCGCCCGGCTCGGCGGTCATCATGAGCGACGGCGAGAGCGTCACCCCCGGCGTGCAGCACGTCCTGACGAAGATGGGCATCTTCTGCGACCGGGTCCGCTCCGGCGACTGGAAGGGCCACACCGGCAAGCGCATCAAGACCGTCGTCAACATCGGTATCGGCGGCTCGGACCTGGGCCCGGCGATGGCGTACGAGGCGCTGCGCGCCTACACCCACCGGGACATGCAGTTCCGCTTCGTCTCCAATGTGGACGGCGCCGATCTGCACGAGGCGGTCCGCGATCTGGACCCGGCCGAGACGCTGTTCATCATCGCCTCGAAGACCTTCACCACCATCGAGACGATCACCAACGCCACCTCGGCCCGCGACTGGCTGCTGACCGGTCTGCGCGCCGGGGGAGAGGCGGTCGCCAAGCACTTCGTGGCGCTGTCGACCAACGCCGAGAAGGTGACGGAGTTCGGCATCGACACGGACAACATGTTCGAGTTCTGGGACTGGGTCGGCGGCCGTTACTCCTTCGACTCCGCGATCGGCCTGTCGCTGATGATCGCGATCGGCCCGGAGCGCTTCCGCGAGATGCTGGCCGGCTTCCACCTCGTCGACGAGCACTTCCGCACCGCCCCGCCGGAGGAGAACGCCCCGCTGCTGCTGGGGCTGCTCGGTATCTGGTACGGCAACTTCTGGGACGCCCAGTCGCATGCCGTGCTGCCCTACAGCCACTACCTCTCCAAGTTCACCGCCTATCTCCAGCAGCTGGACATGGAGTCCAACGGCAAGTCCGTGGACCGCCAGGGCAACCGGGTCGGATGGCAGACGGGGCCGGTCGTCTGGGGCACGCCCGGCACGAACGGCCAGCACGCCTACTACCAGCTCCTGCACCAGGGCACGAAGATGATCCCGGCCGATCTCCTCGGCTTCGCCGAGCCGGTCGCCGATCTCCAGCCGGGCCTGGTCGCCCAGCACGACCTGCTGATGGCCAATCTCTTCGCCCAGGGCCAGGCGCTGGCCTTCGGCAAGACGCCGGATGAGGTGCGCGCCGAGGGCGTGGCCGAGGAACTGGTGCCGCACAAGACCTTCCCGGGTAACCGCCCCACCACCACCATCCTGGCCGGCGAGCTCAGCCCGTCCGTGCTGGGCCAGTTGATCGCGCTCTACGAGCACAAGGTGTTCGTCCAGGGCGCGGTGTGGAACATCGACTCCTTCGACCAGTGGGGCGTGGAGCTCGGCAAGGTGCTCGCCAAGCGCGTCGAACCGGCCCTGACCGAGGGCGCCGAGGTGCCGGGGCTGGACGCCTCCACGGCCGGTCTGGTCGCCAAGTACCGGGAGCTGCGCGGGCGTTGATCCCCGGGACCGCCGCAGGACCGTCGCGCTGACGCCGTAGGCCCCGCACCCTTCGGGGCGCGGGGCCTACGGCCTTGCTGCGGTGATCCTCAGGCCGAAGCCGGCGGGTAGAGATCGCGCGGCAGCTGGGACGCCGCCGCCTCGTCCAGCAGCCACAGGGTCCGGCTGCGGCCCCGTGCGCCGGCCGCCGGGGCCTGGACCTCACCGGCACCGGAGAGGGCGATGGCCGCGGCATTGGCCTTGTCCTCGCCGGCCGCCAGCAGCCAGACCTCCCGCGCCGCACGGATCGCGGGCAGGGTCAGCGAGACACGGGTGGGCGGCGGCTTGGGCGCGCCGTGCACCCCGACCACCGTCCGCTCCGTCTCGTACACCGCGGGCAGCTCCGGAAAGAGCGAGGCGACATGGGTGTCCGGGCCGACGCCCAGCAGCAGGACGTCGAAGGACGGCACCGGGCCGTGGTCCTCGGGTCCCGCGGCGGCGGCGAGTTCGGCCGCGTACGCCTCGGCGGCGGCGTCGGCGTCATGGCCGTACGGGCCGTCCGACGGTGGCATGGGGTGCACCCGGGCCGGGTCCAGCGGGACGCTGTCCAGCAGCACCTCCCGGGCCTGGGTGTGGTTGCGCTCCGGATCGCCGTCCGGTGCGAACCGCTCGTCGCCCCACCACAGATCGAGCCGGGACCAGTCCACCGCGTCCCGGGCGGGCGCCTCGGCGAGGGCCGCGAGCAGCCCGTTGCCGTTGCGCCCGCCGGTCAGGACCACGGAGGCGGAGCCGCGGGCGGACTGGGCGTCCACGATCTTCGTGATCAGCCGGGCCGCCGCGGCCTTGGCCATCAGCTCCTTGTCGCGGTGCACGACGACCTGCGGAGCACTCACTTGGCGGCCGCCTTCTTCGCGGCCTTCTTCGCCGCGGGCTTGGCCTGGCCGCTCCCGTCCGATGCCTGCTCCTCGGCGGCGGCCGGCTGCTGCCCGTCCGCCGGCTGCCCGCCGTTGCCGTGACCGAGCCGGTCCACGCCGAACTTCAGCGCCCGGGCGTAGATCTCGTCCGGGTCGAGCCGGCGCAGCTCCTCGGCGAGCAGCTCGGCGGTCTCCCGCCGCTTGAGCGCCACCGCCCGGTCGGGCTGGCCGTGCATCGAGAGCGTGGCCAGCGAGCCGTCCGGGCGGTCCAGCACGATCGCGCCGATGCTGGACTCCATCCGGACGGCCGTCAGACCGGGGCCCTCGGACACCTTGCGGGTGACCGGGACGTTCAGCCGGTCGGCCAGCCACATGGCGAGCAACTCGCAGCTGGGGTTGAACTCCTCGCCGGTCACCTCGGCCGAGGTGACCGTGCACGGAGCCTGATCGAGCGCCGCCGCCAGCATCGAGCGCCATGGCGTTATCCGGGTCCAGGACAGATCCGTGTCGCCCGGGATGTAGGTCTCCGCGCGGGCGGACAGCTCATGGATGGGCTGCTCGTCGGCGTAGGCGTCGGTGACCCGGCGCTGGGCCAGCGCACCGAGCGGGTCCTGTGCGGGGGCCGCCGGGGCGTTCACCGCCCACCAGACCACGACCGGGGCGTCCGGCAGCAGCAGCGGCAGCACCACGGACTGGGCGTGGTCGATGACCTCGCCGTACAGCCGCAGCAGCACCGTCTCGCCGGTGCCGGCCTCCGTGCCGACCCGCACCTCGGCGTCCAGCCGGGCCTTGGCGCGGTCGCGCGGCGACCGGCTGACCCGCTTGATGACGACGAGGGTGCGCGAGGGGTGCTCACGGGACGCCTCGTTGGCCGCCTTCAGGGCGTCATAGGCGTTCTCCTCGTCGGTGACGATGACGAGGGTGAGCACCATGCCGCTGGTGGGAGTGCCCACCGCGCGGCGGCCCTCCACCAGGGCTTTGTTGATTTTGCTGGAGGTGGTTTCCGTCAGATCGATCTTCATGGCCGACGCCAGCTCCGTCCGTCTCGTGCGAGCATTTCGTCCGCCTCGGCCGGGCCCCAGGTGCCCGCCGGGTACTGCGCGGGCTTCCCGTGCCGGTCCCAGTACTCCTCGATCGGGTCGAGGATCCGCCAGGACTGCTCCACCTCCTCCAGTCGCGGGAAGAGGTTGGCGTCGCCGAGCAGCACATCGAGGATCAGCCGCTCGTACGCCTCGGGGCTGGACTCCGTGAAGGACTCGCCGTACGCGAAGTCCATCGACACATCCCGCACCTCCATCGAGGTGCCCGGCACCTTGGAGCCGAACCGCACGGTCACACCCTCGTCCGGCTGTACCCGGATGACCAGGGCGTTCTGCCCCAGCTCCTCGGTGGCGGTGTGGTCGAAGGGGGAGTGCGGAGCGCGCTGGAAGACCACCGCGATCTCGGTGACCCGGCGGCCCAGGCGCTTGCCGGTACGCAGGTAGAAGGGGACGCCCGCCCAGCGGCGGTTGTCGATCGACAGCTTGATCGCGGCGTAGGTGTCGGTCTTCGACTTGGGGTCGATACCGTCTTCCTGGAGGTAGCCGACGGCCTTCTCGCCGCCCTGCCAGCCCGCCGCGTACTGCCCGCGGACGGTCTCCTTGCCGAGCTCCCTGGGCAGCCGGACGGCGCCCAGCACCTTGGTCTTCTCCGCGACCAGCGCGTCCGCCTCGAAGGAGGCGGGCTCCTCCATCGCGGTCAGCGCGAGCAGCTGGAGGAGGTGGTTCTGGATGACGTCACGGGCGGCGCCGATGCCGTCGTAGTAGCCGGCCCGGCCGCCGATGCCGATGTCCTCGGCCATCGTGATCTGGACGTGGTCGACATAGCTGCGGTTCCACAGCGGCTCGAACATCGTGTTGGCGAACCGCAGCGCCAGGATGTTCTGGACCGTCTCCTTGCCCAGGTAGTGGTCGATCCGGAAGACCTCGTGCGGCGGGAAGACCTCGTGGACGATCCGGTTGAGCTCCTGTGCGCTCTCCAGGTTGTGTCCGAAGGGCTTCTCGATGACCGCGCGGCGCCAGGAGTCCTCCTTCTGGTCGGCCAGCCCGTGCTTCTTCAGCTGCTGGACGACCTTGGGGAAGAACTTCGGCGGCACGGACAGGTAGAAGGCGAAGTTGCCGCCGGTGCCCTGCGCCTTGTCGAGCTCGTTTATCGTCTCCTTGAGCGTCTCGAAGGCCTCGTCGTCGTCGAAGTTGCCCTGGACGAAGCGGCAGCCCTGGACCAGCTGCTGCCAGACCTCCTCGCGGAACGGCGTACGGGAGTGCTCCTTGACCGCCGCGTAGACCTCCTGCGCGAAGTCCTCGTGCTCCCACTCGCGACGGGCGAACCCGACGAGCGAGAAACCCGGGGGCAGCAGCCCCCGGTTGGCGAGGTCGTAGACGGCGGGCATCAGCTTTTTACGGGACAAATCGCCCGTGACGCCAAAGATGACCAGGCCCGACGGCCCCGCGATACGCGGGAGCCGTCGGTCCAGGGCGTCACGGAGCGGGTTGGCTCCGTGGGAATCAGTCAAGGGAGATCAGCCCTCCGAGGGAGCGAGGCGCTTGAGCTCCGCCTCCGTGGACTTGAGCAGGTCGTTCCAGGACGCCTCGAACTTCTCCACGCCCTCGTCCTCCAGGAGCTGGACGACCTCGTCGTACGAGACCCCGAGTCCGGCGATCGCGGCCAGGTCGGCCCGGGCCGCGTCGTAGCCGCCGCGCACGGTGTCACCGGTGATCTGACCGTGGTCGCCGGTGGCCTCCAGGGTGGCCTCCGGCATGGTGTTGACCGTGCCCGGGGCGACCAGCTCGTCCACGTACAGGGTGTCCTTGTACGCGGGGTCCTTGACGCCGGTCGAGGCCCACAGCGGACGCTGCTTGTTGGCGCCGGCCTTGTCGAGGGCGGCCCAGCGGTCCGAGGAGAAGACCTCCTCGTACGCCTCGTAGGCGAGCCGGGCGTTCGCCAGCGCGGCCTGGCCCTTGAGGCCCTTGGCCTCGTCCGTGCCGATCTTCTCCAGGCGCTTGTCGATCTCGGAGTCCACACGGGACACGAAGAACGACGCCACCGAACGGATCAGCGACAGGTCCAGGCCCGCGGCCTTGGCCTTCTCCAGGCCCGCCAGGTAGGCGTCCATGACCTCGCGGTAGCGCTCCAGCGAGAAGATCAGCGTGACATTGACGCTGATGCCCAGGCCGATGACCTCGGTGATCGCCGGCAGGCCCGCCTTGGTGGCCGGGATCTTGATCAGCGTGTTCGGGCGGTCCACCAGCCACGCCAGCTGCTTGGCCTCGGCGATGGTCGGGGTGGTGTGGTGCGCCAGGCGCGGGTCGACCTCGATGGAGACCCGGCCGTCCTGGCCGCCGGTGGCGTCGAAGACCGGCCGCAGGATGTCGGCGGCGTCCCGGACGTCCGCCGTCGTGATCATGCGGATGGCTTCCTCGACGGTGACCTTACGGGCGGCGAGGTCGGCGACCTGCTGGTCGTAGCCGTGGCCGTCCGAGATGGCCTTCTGGAAGATCGACGGGTTGGTCGTGACACCGACGACGTGCTGCTGGTCGATCAGCTCGGCGAGGTTGCCGGACGTGATGCGCTGGCGCGACAGGTCGTCCAGCCAGATCGCGACGCCTTCGTCGGAGAGGCGCTTGAGTGCGTCTGTCATGGGTTCTGCATCTCCTACTTGTCGTGTACGGGCGTCAGCGCGCGGCGGCTTCGAGCGATTCCCGGGCGGCGGCGGCGACCGCGTCGGCGGTGAAGCCGAACTCGCGGAAGAGCACCTTGCCGTCGGCCGAGGCACCGAAGTGCTCCAGGGAGACGATGCGCCCGGCGTCACCGACGAAGCGGTGCCAGGTCAGCCCGATGCCGGCCTCGACGGCGACCCGGGCCCGGACGGACGGCGGCAGCACACTGTCGCGGTAGGCCTGGTCCTGCTGGTCGAACCACTCGACGGACGGCATCGACACCACACGGGTGGGAATGCCCTCGGCCTGGAGCTGCTCGCGCGCCTCGACGGCGAGCTGCACCTCGGAACCGGTGCCGATCAGCACGACCTGCGGCGCGGCGTCCTGCCCCTCGGGGCCGGCGGCGTCGAAGAGCACGTAACCACCCTTGGCGGTGGCCTCGTTGGCGGGGTACGTCGGCACGCCCTGACGGGTCAGCGCGAGGCCGTGCGGGGCCCCCACGCCGTACTCCTTGGTGTAGCGCCGGAGGATCTCGCGCCAGGCGATGGCGGTCTCGTTGGCGTCGGCCGGGCGCACGATGTTCAGGCCCGGGATGGCGCGCAGCGAGGCGAGGTGCTCGATGGGCTGGTGGGTCGGACCGTCCTCGCCCAGACCGATGGAGTCGTGCGTCCACACGTACGTCACCGGGAGGTGCATCAGCGCGGACAGCCGGACGGCGTTGCGCATGTAGTCGGAGAACACCAGGAAGGTGCCGCCGTAGATGCGGGTGTTGCCGTGCAGCGCGATGCCGTTCATCTCCGCGGCCATGGAGTGCTCACGGATACCGAAGTGGATCGTGCGGCCGTAGGGGTTCGCGCCCGGCAGCGGGTTGCCCTCGGGCAGGAACGACGAGGTCTTGTCGATCGTGGTGTTGTTCGAGCCCGCGAGGTCGGCGGAGCCGCCCCACAGCTCGGGGATGATCGCGCCGAGCGCGTGCAGCACCTTGCCGGACGCGGCGCGGGTGGCGACCGACTTGCCGGTCTCGAAGGACGGGAGGTGGTCCTCCCAGCCCGCGGGCAGCTCGCCCGCCGCGATCCGGTCGAACTCCGCGGCACGCTGCGGGTTGGCGGCGCGCCAGTCGGCGAACGACTTCTCCCACTCCTTCTTGGCGTCGCGGCCGCGGTCGAGGGCGGCACGGGTGTGCGCGAGCACCTCGTCGGCGACGTCGAAGGACTTCTCCGGGTCGAAGCCCAGGACCCGCTTGGTGGCCGCGACTTCCTCGTCACCCAGCGCCGAGCCGTGCGCGGCCTCGGTGTTCTGGGCGTTCGGGGCGGGCCAGGCGATGATCGAGCGCATCGCGATGAACGACGGCCGCTCGGTCTCCGCCTTGGCGGCCTCCAGGGCCTTGGCGAGACCCGCCGGGTCCAGGTCGCCGTTGGGCAGCTGCGCGACACGCTGGACGTGCCAGCCGTAGGCCTCGTAGCGCTTGAGGGTGTCCTCGGAGACCGCGGTCTCGGTGTCACCCTCGATGGAGATGTGGTTGTCGTCCCACAGCAGGATGAGGTTGCCGAGCTTCTGGTGGCCCGCCAGGGAGGACGCCTCGGCGGAGATGCCCTCCTGGAGGCAGCCGTCACCGGCGATGCAGTAGATGGTGTGGTCGAAGGGCGAGCTGCCCTGCGCCGCGTCGGGGTCGAACAGGCCGCGCTCGTAGCGCGCCGCCATCGCCATGCCGACCGCGTTGGCGACACCCTGGCCCAGCGGGCCGGTGGTGGTCTCCACACCGGTGGTGTGGCCGTACTCGGGGTGGCCCGGGGTCTTCGAGCCCCAGGTGCGGAACGCCTCCAGGTCGGCCAGCTCCAGGCCGTAACCGGCGAGGTAGAGCTGGACGTAGAGGGTCAGGCTGGAGTGGCCCGCGGAGAGGACGAACCGGTCGCGGCCGGTCCAGTTCGCGTCCGCCGGGTCGTGCCGCATGAGCTTCTGGAAGAGAAGATAGGCGGCCGGCGCCAGGCTCATGGCCGTACCGGGATGGCCGTTACCGACCTTCTGCACGGAATCCATGGCCAGGACACGGACGGTGTCCACTGCCCGCTGATCCAGTTCGGTCCACTCGAGATCTGTGGTGGTCGGCTTGGTGCTCACCCTGAGTCAGGGCTCCTCTCCACATGTCGAATGCCGCGGACGGTATGTCCGCCAGGCGGTGTCGAGCCTACCCCCGCGAGTGCGTGCGTCTTTTCGACGCTCAGTCGGTGTTTTCGGCGCTCAGTCGGTGCGGCGCGGTCACCGCGGCCCGTCGCTTTGGGCAACCAAATCAGGACTTCGGGCGTTCCGGTCCCAGTTGCGCGAGCCATACGACCAGACTGCCGGGCAGCGGTCCGGTTCGCCTCCTGAACGCCGGGCGAACGGCCGGGGAAAGGTACCGGGGGTGCGACCCCGCCCGCCGCCCAACACGACCCCACCCCCGCGAAGATCGCTGTATGGCCAACGTCTAAAGTGGCGTGGTACGCGCAAGCCCTGCACCGCGTCTTCACCGCTGGATGGGCTTGCATGCCTTTCTCTTCTGCGGCAGAGGCCGCTGACGTTACTTCCAGGGGTGTGCGTGACGGCCGTCGAATCCCGTCCTGCGGGTGGGGGCACCGCCCACGCCGTCAAGGCTGTGGGGGAGCTCTCTCAGGTCCCCGGGAATCCCGGTGAGCGGCCGTTCGGGGCCCGTGTCAAAGGGTTCGTGGCGCTGACCAAGCCACGGGTCATCGAGCTGCTGCTGATGACCACTGTGCCGGTGATGTTCCTGGCGGCCAAGGGTGTGCCCGATTTGTGGCTGGTCCTGGCGACCTGCATCGGCGGCTACCTCTCCGCCGGCGGCGCCGCGGCCTTCAACATGTACCTCGACCGCGACATCGACGCGCTGATGGACCGCACGTCCCAGCGGCCGCTGGTCACCGGCATCGTGAGCCCCGGCGAATGCCTGGTCTTCGCGACCGCCCTCGCGGTGGGCTCCACGGCCTGGTTCTGGGTCCTCGTCAACCCGCTGTCGGCGATGCTGTCGCTCGGTGCGCTGCTCTTCTATGTCGTCGTTTACACGATGATCCTCAAGCGGCGGACCAGCCAGAACATCGTCTGGGGCGGGATCGCCGGCTGTATGCCGGTCTTCATCGGCTGGTCGTCGGTGACGAACTCCGTCTCCTGGGCCTCGTTCGTCCTCTTCCTCGTCATCTTCTTCTGGACGCCGCCGCATTACTGGCCGCTGTCGATGAAGGTCAAGGACGACTACGAGCGGGCCGGGGTGCCGATGCTGCCGGCCGTCGCGGGCAACAAGGTCGTCGCCCGGCAGATCGTCGCCTACAGCTGGGTGATGGTGGCGGTCTCGCTGCTGCTCCAGCCGCTGGGCTACACCGGCTGGTTCTACACCGCGGTCGCGCTCGCCTGCGGAGCCTTCTGGCTCAAGGAGGCGCACGGTCTCCAGGCCCGCGCGAAGGCCGGCATCACGGGCGCCAAGCTCAAGGAGATGCGGCTGTTCCACTGGTCCATCACCTATGTGTCGCTGCTGTTCGTCGCCGTCGCCGTGGACCCCTTCCTTCGCTGAGAGGTGTGGGGGATCACCCTCACCAAAAGCAGTACTCGCGGGTAGCATGCTGGGTATGGCAGACACCCAGCAGGCGGAAGAGCAGGTGGAGGCGGCGGCCGGCACGGCGGCCGACAAGCGGGCCGGCCGGCGCACGGCCAGGCTCACCAAGCAGATCCGCGCCTTCGCCGACAGCCACGGCGGCAGCGCCGAGGGCCAGCTCGCGCACATCGGCCGCGGCCGCGTCCGGATCGCCCTCGTCGGGGCCAACGGCGAGTGGGGCAACCTCGTCGCGGACTCCTTCGACTCCGCCAAGGACGCCGCCACGGCGTCCGGCATCACCCTTCAGGACGACTTCGACGGCGACCTCGCCGCCAAGGTCCGCACCGGCCGCTACGAGTGGTCCCGGATGGCGGGCATCCAGGTCGGCGGCCCGTCCAACGCCTGACGCGCGCTGCCCGGGCGCCGTGCGCCGGAGCGTACGCCGGAAGCGGAGCCCGCTACCTCACCACCACCTCGTCCGTTAAGCCCACCAGGTGCGGCGCTTCGGCCGCGTCCGGCGGGCTCTCGGCGAGGAGAAGCGGATGGACGGCCTTCCCTTCCTGGTAGATCAGCCACCGCTCATCGATCAGTACAGCTTCGGCGCGGTGCACGACGAGCTCGGCCTCGGCTCCTTCGAGACCCACCTCGCCGCCGCGGCCGGCGCCCATGGCCCGGCCCCCGCCGGCACCAGCTACTTCGACAGCTTCACCGGCCTCGCGATACGCCGCTGGTGCCCCCCGCTGCTCGGCCTGGAACCGCACTGCCCGCCCGCCCGCTACCTGGCACGCCGCCGCGAGATGGGCGCCTACCGGGCCGGACGCATGCTGCTGCGCGGCTCCGGGATCGGCACGTTCCTGCTGGCGGCCGGGGCGCCCAGCGATCTGACCTCGGCCACCGAACTCGCCACCGCCGCCGCGGCCCACGCCCACGAGGTGGTGCGGCTCGAACCGCTCGCCGAGCAGGTCGCCGACACCTCCGGCAGCGTCGATGCCTTCATCGGCTACACCGCCGAGGCCCTCTACGCCGCGGCCCAGCACGCCACCGCCTTCGCCTCCCGCGCCACCCACTGCGAGGGGCGCGCCCCGGAGGCCGGTGAGGTGCGGCGGGCCGCGGACCGCTGGCTGCGCCGCCGCCGGCCCGGGGAGCGGCTCGGGGAGCCCGCGCTCGTACGGCATCTGCTGTGGAGCGCGGTGGCGACCGGTCTGCCGGTGCAGCTGCACTGCCCCGATCCACAGCCGCTGGCGGCCTTTCTGCGCGCCACCACCGGCATCGGCTCGGACCTCGTCCTGCTGCCCGAGGCACCGCACCACCGGCGGGCGGCTCAGCTCGCCGCGGCGCACGCCCATGTGTACGCGGACGCCGGGCCCTGCCCAGAGGAGACGCTGAGCCGGGCACCGTTCGGCAAGCTGCTGTTCTCGTCCGGGGCCCGGGGGCTGCCCGAGCTCTATGTGACCGGCGCCCGGTGCTTCGTACGGGCCATGGCGCGGCTCGTACGGGAGTGGACCGACGAGGGCCTGTGCGGGCCCGGGGACGGGCGGCGGATCACCGAGACGGTCGGGTTCGGGACGGCGCGGCGGGTCTACCGGCTGAGCGCGGAGGCCGCCTGAGGCTCCGGTGCCTCGTGCTCGCCCGAGGGGGCGGGCTCGCCGGGGTCCTCCTCCAGGAGCGGACCGCGGTCGCGCAGGGAAAGACAGACCCGCAGTACCCAGATCCACACCAGGGACGAGCCCAGCATGTGGAGCCCGATGACGATCTCGGGCAGACCCGTGAAGTACTGGACGTAGCCGATGACGCCCTGCGCGGCGATGCAGGCGAACAGCTCCAGGAGCGTCCGGCGCGGGGCGGCCGGTGCCTTGACGGCGCGCAGCGTGAACCACAGGGCGACCGACAGGCCGACGACGATGTAGACGAAGTCGACGTGGAGCTGGGTGATCTCCTGCCAGTCCAGCGGGATGCGGTGGACCTTCTTGGCGTCGCCCGCGTGCGGGCCGGTGCCGGTGACGACCGTGCCGATGACGGTGAGCGCGCCGGTCGCGGCCACCAGCAGCCAGGCCAGCTGCCGCGCCGGCCGGGCGACCAGGTCGCGCGGCTCCTCGTCGCCCTCACTCGCCCGCTTCCAGCTCAGCACGGCGACCGTGAGCAGCGCCGTGGCCGCGAGGAAGTGCGAGCTGACGATGTACGGGTTCAGGCCGGTCAGGACCGTGACCCCGCCGATGACGGCATTGCTCATGACGAGCCAGAACTGCGCCCAGCCGAGCCGGGTGAGCGAGCGGCGCCGGGGGTGACGGGCGCGGGCGGCGATGATGAACAGCCCGACGACCGCGCACAGCACATACGTCAGCAGGCGGTTGCCGAACTCGATGAGGCCGTTGATGCCCATCGCGGCAGTCGGGGTCAGGCTGTCCGGCGTGCACTTGGGCCAGGTCGAGCAGCCCAGCCCGGACTGGGAGAGCCGGACCGCGCCACCCGTGACGACGATGATCACGGCCATCACGACGGTGGCCAGCGCGGCCCGTCGTACGAAGGCCGCGGACGGCTGCCAGCGGCGGGCGATCAGCTCAAGGGGGTTCAGCGTGTTCGGCACGGGAGCCATCGTAAGCGGCCCCTTGTGCAAACTTTCACGAGGGGTGCGTTCGCGACCGAACCACCCGTCCGAGCCGTGCCCGGCCGCTCACTCCCAGCGGAAGAACCGGGCCGCGGCCCCCAGTCCGAGCACCGCCCACCCGGCGAGGATGCCGAGGTCCGGCCAGGGGAGGGCGGCGCCGTGCTGGAGCACCTCGCGCAGCCCGTCGGACAGCGCCGTGATCGGCAGCAGTCCGAGCACGCTCTGGGCGGCCGCCGGGAACTTCTCCAGCGGGACGATCACGCCGCCGCCGACCAGCAGCAGCAGGAACACCAGGTTGGCCGCGGCGAGGGTGGCCTCCGCCTTGAGCGTGCCGGCCATCAGCAGGCCCAGGCCCGAGAAGGCGGCGGTGCCCAGGAGGAGCAGCGCGGCGACCGCGAGCGGGTTGCCCTGCGGCGACCAGCCCAGGGCCAGCGCGACCGCCGTCAGCAGCGTGATCTGGAGGACCTCGGTGACCAGCACCGCACAGGTCTTGGCGGTCATCAGCCCCCAGCGCGGCAGCGGCGAGACGGCGAGCCGCTTGAGCACGCCGTAGCGCCGCTCGAAGCCGGTCGCGATCGCCTGGCCGGTGAAGGCGGTGGACAGCACGGCGAGCGCCAGGATGCCGGGCGCCAGGAAGTCGACGGAGCTGCCCGCGCCGCCGGCCGTGGCGGTGGGCACCGCGATGATGTCGACGGCGGAGAACAGGACCAGCAGCAGCGTCGGGATGATCACGGTCAGCAGCAGCTGCTCACCGTTGCGCAGCAGCATCCTGGTCTCCAGGGCCGCCTGTGCGCGGATCATCCGGGGCAGCGGAGCCGCGCCGGGCCGCGGGCTGAAGGTGCCGGTGACGCCACCGGCCTCGGTGGTGGTCATGCGCGCAGCTCCTTGCCGGTGAGCTCCAGACTGTGCCGTTCCGGGGGACAACCCCCGGACCCCCGGCCGTTGATCGCGTGGCCCTGCCGTGTCATGCGCGCAGCTCCTTGCCGGTGAGCTCCAGGAAGACGTCCTCCAGGGTGTGGCGCTCGACGGCTATCGCGTCGGGCATCACGCCGTTCTGGGCGCACCAGGAGGCGACGGTGGCCAGCAGCTGAGGGTTGACCTTGCCGTGGACGCGGTAGACGCCGGAGGCGGGCTCCGTGGCGGCGCTGTCCGCGGGCAGCGCCTTGAGGAGCGAGGCGAGGTCGAGTCCGGGGCGGCCGGTGAAGCGCAGGCTGTTCTCCGCGCCGCCGCGGCACAGCGCGTCCGGGCTGCCCTGGGCGATCACCCGGCCGCCGTCGATGATCGCGACATCGTCGGCGAGCTGCTCGGCCTCGTCCATGAAGTGCGTGGTCAGTACGGTGCTGACGCCGTCGGCGCGCAGTTCCCGTACGAGGTCCCAGGCGGCGTGCCGGGCCTGTGGGTCGAGTCCGGCCGTCGGCTCGTCCAGGAAGACCAGCTCGGGGCGGCCGACCACGGCCATCGCCAGCGCCAGCCGTTGTTGCTGGCCGCCGGAGAGCCGCCGGTAGGGGGTCCGGCCGCAGCTGCCCAGGCCGAGCCGGTCGATGAGGGTGCCGACGTCGAGCGGGTGGGCGTGCAGGGTGGCGGTGTGCCGCAGCATCTCGTCGGCCCGGGCGCCCGCGTAGACGCCGCCGGACTGGAGCATCACGCCGATGCGCGGCCGCAGCGCGGCGGCGTCGGCGACCGGGTCCAGGCCCAGGACCCGTACCCGGCCGGCGTCCGGGCGGCGGTAGCCCTCGCAGGTCTCGATGGTGGTGGTCTTGCCGGCGCCGTTCGGGCCGAGCACGGCGGTCACCGCGCCGCGTGCGACGGTCAGGTCGAGTCCGTCCACGGCGGTCTTGGTCCCGTAGCGCTTGACCAGGCCGGTGATTTCGACGGCGGGCTCGCGGCCGGGGGGCCGGGGGTCGCCCCCCGGGGAGGTGCTGGGCATGCCGGGCAGTCTACGGAGAGTGGCGGGCCGGGCTTCAATGGGGGCGAGGGCCCGGAACGCTCTCGTTCCCCGTCCGGCGGTGTGTGACCGAACGAATTTCGAGGGCCCGCGACCCCTGGTGCGCCGCTGCCGGCCCGGCGGACGCCCGTGCAGGTCGGCGCCGCTTTCCGCCGCTCCGCCGGGTACTTGAATTAGGTAACCCTAAGTGATAGAGGCCACCCGCCGGTGGCCCGGCGAGGCTTGAATCGCTTTGACGAATTACGCAACAATGGCGTTGTGAAATACGCGAGCGAGGAACAGGAAGGGCCCGCGGTCGAGCAGACCGACGGGCCGGCCGCCTCCGCGCCCGAGAAGACCGAGCGGCGAGGGCCCGCCAGCCACGCCGCGGCGCCGCACGACGAACAGCAGGGCACCCGCAACCGGGTCGCCCGCTCCATTCTCGACCACGGTCCGTCCACCGCGGCCGAGCTCGCCCTGCGCCTGGAGCTGACCCAGGCGGCCGTCCGGCGGCATCTGGACGCGCTGGCCGCGGAGGGCGTCGTCGAGCCCCGCGAGAAGCGCGTCTACGGCACCCGTGGCCGTGGCCGCCCGGCGAAGGCCTTCGCCCTCACCGACTGCGGACGGGACGCCTTCGACCAGGCCTACGACCAGCTCGCCTCCGACGCGCTGCGCTGGATCGCGCAGAGCGCGGGCGGCGGGGAGAAGGGCGAGGCGGCCGTCGCCGCGTTCGCCCGCGCGCGCCTCGCCGCGCAGGCCGAGGGCTATCGCGAGGCCGTCGAGGCCGCCGAGCCGGAGGCCCGTACGGAGGCCCTTGCGAAGGCGTTGACCGCGGACGGGTACGCTGCTACGGCGCGCAGCGCCCCCAATCCCCAGCTCGGTGAACAGCTCTGCCAGCACCACTGCCCGGTCGCCCATGTCGCCGAGCAGTACCCGCAGCTGTGCGAGGCGGAGACCGAGGTCTTCTCCCGATTGCTCGGGACCCATGTACAGCGTCTTGCCACCATCGCCCATGGCGACGGGGTGTGTACGACCTTCGTTCCGAAGGCCGGTGCCGGCAAGGCCGCTCACAGCACCGCACGCACCAGTAAGACCACCACAGCATCTGCAAGCACGGCCGGGAGGAACCCCGCATGACGCTCCCCACGGAGACTGCTCACCCTGAGCTCGAGGGCCTGGGCAAGTACGAATACGGCTGGGCCGACTCCGACGTGGCCGGCGCCTCCGCCAAGCGCGGTCTCTCCGAGGCCGTCGTCCGCGACATCTCGGGCAAGAAGAACGAGCCGGAGTGGATGCTCAAGCTCCGCCTCAAGGGGCTGAAGCTGTTCGACAAGAAGCCCATGCCGAACTGGGGCTCCGACCTGTCGGGCATCGACTTCGACAACATCAAGTACTTCGTCCGCTCCACCGAGCAGCAGGCCGCCTCCTGGGAGGACCTGCCCGAGGACATCAAGAACACCTACGACAAGCTCGGCATCCCCGAGGCGGAGAAGCAGCGCCTGGTCGCCGGTGTCGCCGCGCAGTACGAGTCCGAGGTCGTCTACCACCAGATCCGTGAGGACCTGGAGGAGCAAGGCGTCATCTTCCTGGACACCGACACCGCGCTCAAGGAGCACCCGGAGCTCTTCCAGGAGTACTTCGGCACGGTCATCCCGGTCGGCGACAACAAGTTCGCCTCGCTGAACAGCGCGGTGTGGTCCGGCGGCTCGTTCATCTACGTGCCCAAGGGTGTCCACGTCGACATCCCGCTCCAGGCCTACTTCCGGATCAACACCGAGAACATGGGCCAGTTCGAGCGGACGCTGATCATCGTCGACGAGGACGCCTACGTCCACTACGTCGAGGGCTGCACGGCGCCGATCTACAAGTCGGACTCGCTGCACTCCGCGGTCGTCGAGATCATCGTGAAGAAGGGCGGCCGCTGCCGCTACACGACCATCCAGAACTGGTCGAACAACGTCTACAACCTGGTCACCAAGCGCGCCGTCGCCTACGAGGGCGCGACCATGGAGTGGGTCGACGGCAACCTCGGCTCCAAGGTGACCATGAAGTACCCGGCCGTCTACCTCATGGGCGAGCACGCCAAGGGCGAGACCCTGTCCATCGCCTTCGCGGGCGAGGGCCAGCACCAGGACGCCGGCTCCAAGATGGTCCACATGGCGCCGAACACCTCCTCCAACATCGTCTCCAAGTCGGTGGCGCGAGGCGGCGGCCGGACCTCCTACCGCGGTCTGGTCGAGATCGGCGAGGGCGCCGCGGGCTCCAAGTCCAACGTGCTGTGTGACGCCCTGCTGGTGGACACCATCTCCCGTTCGGACACCTACCCCTACGTCGACGTCCGCGAGGACGACGTGTCGATGGGCCACGAGGCGACCGTCTCCAAGGTCAGCGAGGACCAGCTCTTCTACCTGATGGCGCGCGGCCTGACGGAGTTCGAGGCCATGGCGATGATCGTGCGCGGCTTCGTCGAGCCGATCGCCCGTGAGCTGCCGATGGAGTATGCGCTGGAGCTCAACCGGCTGATCGAGCTGCAGATGGAAGGCTCGGTCGGCTGACGGCCGGCCCCCAGCAGCGACTGACTCCCTGATTGCAGAAAGCGAGCACTACGACAGCCATGGCTGAGGCTCAGAACATCCCGGCGGGCTCCACCACCACCGGCTCCCTTGCGGTGGCGGCGGAGTCCACCGTCGCCACGAGGATGAGCGCCCCGCCGTCCTACGACGTGGCGGACTTCCCGGTGCCGTACGGCCGCGAGGAGGAGTGGCGTTTCACGCCCCTCGCGCGCCTGAAGGGCCTGCACGACGGCAGCGCCGTGGCCGGCGGTCCTGACCTGAAGATCGACATCACCGCTCCCGAGGGCGTCACCCACGAGCTGGTCGACCGCACCGACCCGCGGGTCGGCAAGGCAGGCAAGCCCGTGGACCGGGTCGCCGCCCAGGCGTACAGCTCTTTCGAGAAGGCCTCGGTGGTCACGGTCCCCAAGGAGACCGTGCTCGCCGAGCCGATCCGGATCACCGTCCATGGTGAGGGCGGCACGGCCTTCGGCCACCAGGTCATCGAGCTGGGCGCGTTCGCCGAGGCGGTCGTCGTCATCGACCACACCGGTGACGCGGTGCTCGCCGCCAACGTCGACTACCTCCTCGGTGACGGCGCCAAGCTGACCGTCGTCTCCGTGCAGGACTGGGACGATCAGGCCGTGCACGTCGGGCAGCACAACGCCCTCGTCGGCCGGGACGCCTCCTTCAAGTCCGTGGTGGTCACCTTCGGCGGCGACCTCGTCCGGCTGCACCCGCGCATCACGTACGCGGGACCCGGCGGCGAGGCCGAGCTCTACGGTCTGTACTTCACCGAAGAGGGCCAGCACCAGGAGCACCGCCTCTTCGTCGACCACGAGGCGTCCAACTGCCGCTCCCACGTCACGTACAAGGGCGCGCTTCAGGGCCAGGACGCGCACGCGGTCTGGATCGGCGATGTCCTCATCCAGGCGTCCGCGACCGGTACGGACACCTACGAGCTCAACCGCAACCTCGTCCTCACCGACGGCGCGCGGGTCGACTCGGTGCCCAACCTGGAGATCGAGACCGGCGAGATCGTCGGCGCCGGCCACGCCTCGGCGACCGGCCGCTTCGACGACGAGCAGCTGTTCTACCTGATGGCCCGCGGGATCCCGGCCGACGAGGCCCGCCGACTGGTCGTGCGCGGCTTCTTCGCCGAGCTGGTCCAGCAGATCGGTCTCCCGGACGTCGAAGAGCGTCTGATGAGCAAGATCGAGGCCGAGCTGGAAGCGTCCGCGGCATGACGTACGTACGCGCAGCGGCGCTCAGCGAGCTGGAGGAGGACACCCCCAAGCGGGTGGAACTCGACGGCACGCCCGTCTCTCTGGTCCGCACCGAGGGGGAGGTGTTCGCGATCAACGACATCTGCTCGCATGCGAACGTCTCGCTCTCCGAAGGCGAGGTCGAGGACTGCTCGATCGAGTGCTGGCTGCACGGTTCGAGCTTCGACCTGCGCACCGGCAAGCCGAACGGCCTTCCCGCGACGCGCCCCGTCCCCGTATACCCCGTAAAGATCGAAGGGGACGACGTGCTCGTCTCCGTCACCCAGGAGTCCTGAGTTCCCCATGGCAACGCTTGAGATCCACGACCTGCACGTCTCCGTCGAGGCCGAGAACGGCCCGCGCGAGATCCTGAAGGGCGTCGACCTGACCGTGAAGCAGGGCGAGACGCACGCCATCATGGGCCCCAACGGCTCCGGCAAGTCGACCCTCGCCTACTCCCTCGCGGGTCACCCCAAGTACACGATCACCGGCGGCACCGTCACCCTCGACGGCGAGGACGTCCTGGAGATGTCCGTCGACGAGCGCGCGCGGGCCGGCGTCTTCCTCGCCATGCAGTACCCGGTCGAGGTGCCCGGCGTCTCGGTCTCCAACTTCCTGCGCACCTCCGCGACCGCGATCCGCGGCGAGGCCCCCAAGCTGCGGCTGTGGGTCAAGGAGGTCAAGGAGGCCATGCAGCGCCTCCAGATGGACCCCTCCTTCGCGGAGCGGAACGTCAACGAGGGCTTCTCCGGCGGTGAGAAGAAGCGCCACGAGATCCTCCAGCTGGAGCTGCTCAAGCCGGCCATCGCGATCCTCGACGAGACCGACTCCGGCCTCGACGTCGACGCGCTGCGCACCGTCTCCGAGGGCGTCAACCGCGTCCGCGAGACCGGCGAGGTCGGCACCCTGCTGATCACCCACTACACGCGCATCCTGCGCTACATCAAGCCCGACCATGTCCACGTCTTCGCCAACGGCCGGATCGCCGAGTCCGGTGGCGCGGAGCTCGCGGACAAGCTCGAGGCCGAGGGCTACGAGGCATACACGAAGGGTGGCGCAACCGCGTGACACAGCTGCCGGGCCTCCTCGACACAGAGGCGATCCGTAAGGACTTCCCCCTTCTGGACCGCCAGGTTCATGACGGGAAGAAGGTCGTGTACCTGGACAACGCGGCGACCTCCCAGAAGCCGCGCCAGGTTCTCGACGCCCTGAACGCCTACTACGAACGTCACAACGCCAACGTCCACCGCGGCGTGCATGTGCTCGCCGAGGAGGCCACGGCGCTGTACGAAGGCGCCCGTGACAAGGTCGCTGCCTTCATCAACGCGCCGAGCCGCGACGAGGTGATCTTCACCAAGAACGCCTCCGAGTCGCTCAACCTCGTGGCCAACATGCTCGGTTGGGCCGATGAGCCCTACCGGGTGGACCGCGAGACCGAGATCGTCATCACGGAGATGGAGCACCACTCCAACATCGTCCCGTGGCAGCTGCTCTCGCAGCGCACCGGCGCGAAGCTGAAGTGGTTCGGCATCACCGACGACGGCCGCCTCGACCTGTCCAACATCGAAGAGGTCATCACGGAGCAGACGAAGATCGTCTCCTTCACGCTGGTCTCCAACATCATGGGCACCGTCAACCCGGTCGAGACGATCATCCGCCGCGCGCAGGAAGTCGGCGCGCTGGTCTGCATCGACGCCTCGCAGGCCGCCCCGCACATGGTGCTGGACGTGCAGGCGCTCCAGGCCGACTTCGTGGCCTTCACCGGCCACAAGATGTGCGGTCCGACCGGCATCGGCGTCCTCTGGGGCCGCCAGGAGCTGCTGGAGGACCTTCCGCCGTTCCTCGGCGGCGGCGAGATGATCGAGACCGTCTCGATGCACTCCTCGACCTATGCGCCCGCGCCGCACAAGTTCGAGGCCGGTACGCCCCCGATCGCCCAGGCCGTCGGCCTCGGCGCGGCCGTGGACTACCTCACCTCGATCGGCATGGACAACATCGCCGTGCATGAGCACGCGATCACCGAGTACGCCGTCAAGCGGCTGCTGGAGGTCCCCGACCTGCGCATCATCGGCCCGAGCACGGCCGAGGACCGCGGGGCGACGATCTCCTTCACGCTCGGCGACATCCATCCCCACGACGTCGGCCAGGTGCTGGACGAGCAGGGCATCGCGGTCCGGGTGGGCCACCACTGCGCACGGCCGGTCTGCCTGCGCTACGGAATTCCTGCGACCACGCGAGCGTCGTTCTATCTGTACTCCACGCCCGCCGAGGTCGACGCCTTGGTCGAGGGCCTGGAGCACGTCCGCAACTTTTTCGGTTAGACAGACACAGCCGGTAAACCAAGCACAGCGGATGAGGACGAGGACTGACTGAGCCGTGAAGCTGGATTCCATGTACCAGGACGTCATCCTGGACCACTACAAGCACCCCCATGGGCGCGGTCTTCGGGACGGCGACGCGGAGGTGCACCATGTCAACCCCACGTGCGGCGACGAGATCACGCTGCGCGTGCGGCTCGACGGCGCGACGATTGAGGATGTCTCCTACGAGGGCCAGGGCTGCTCCATCAGCCAGGCCAGCGCGTCGGTGCTCAACGACCTCCTGGTCGGCAAGGAGCTCGGCGAGGCGCAGAAGATCCAGGAGACGTTCCTGGAGCTGATGCAGTCCAAGGGGCAGGTTGAGCCTGATGACGCCATGGAAGAGGTGCTGGAGGACGCGGTCGCGTTCGCCGGTGTCTCGAAGTACCCGGCGCGCGTGAAGTGCGCGCTGCTCAGTTGGATGGCCTGGAAGGACGCCACGGCCAAGGCCCTCTCCGAGGAGGCGAAGACCGCATGACCGAGACTCCGACCACCACCAAGCCCGCCTCCGAGGAGGAGGTCCGCGAGGCGCTGTACGACGTCGTGGACCCCGAGCTGGGCATCGATGTCGTCAACCTGGGGCTGATCTACGGCATCCACGTCGACGACGCCAATATCGCCACCATCGACATGACGCTGACCTCCGCGGCCTGTCCGCTGACCGACGTCATCGAGGACCAGGCGAAGTCCGCCACGGACGGCATCGTCAACGAGCTGAAGATCAACTGGGTCTGGATGCCTCCGTGGGGCCCGGACAAGATCACCGACGACGGCCGCGAGCAGCTCCGCGCGCTGGGCTTCAACGTCTGACGAGATCTCCTTAAGCGTTCGGCCGTGCCCGCCAGTCACCACTGGTGGGCACGGCCGTTCCGTCGTTCCGGGGCCCGCGCAGGGGTATGTACACCCGTACGCAACGTTGTGTACGCTCGTACGCATGGCCCCTTTGATGCTCGCCGGCGCGATCCTGTCCGAGGTCCTTGCGACCACCGCGATGAAGTACAGCGACGGCTTCAGCAAGCTGTGGCCGTCGCTCTACACCGCGGCGGGCTATCTGCTCGCCTTCTTCCTGCTCGCGCAGACGCTCAGGACGATGAGCGTCGGCACCGCCTACGCCATCTGGGCCGGGGTCGGCACGGCGCTGATCGCCGCGATCGGGATGGTCTTCCTGGGGGAGAGCGCCAGTGCGCTGAAGGTCCTCGGGGTGCTGCTGGTCATCGCCGGTGTCGTGGTGCTGAATCTGGGCGGGGCGCACTGATGGCCCGGCGCTACGACCCGGACCGGCGGCAGCGGATCATTGACGCGGCGATCACCGTGGTGGGCGAGCGCGGGATCGCCGGGCTCAGCCACCGCTCGGTGGCCGCCGCGGCGGATGTCCCGCTCGGCTCGACCACGTACCACTTCGCGACCCTGGACGAGCTGCTGGTCGCCGCGTTGCGGCAGGTCAACGGCGTATGCCTGGCCGAGTTCGCGCGCTGGGTCGAGGGGATCGATCCGGCGGTGCCGCTCGCCGAGGAGGTCGCCCGGCTCGTCGGGGACACCCTGGCCGGGGACCGCTCGCGGATGGAGCTGGAGTACGAGCTCTATCTGGCGGCGCTGCGGCACGAGGCGGTGCGGCCGATCGCCGCGGAGTGTCTGGACGAGATGGTGCGGCTGCTCGGACAGCGGATCGGCGACGTCCCGACCGCGCGGGCCGTGGTGGCCTTCACCGACGGGCTGACGCTCCAGCATCTGCTGACCGGGCAGCCCTTCGACCCCAGTTCGGTACGGGCCGGGCTGGCCGGGGTGCTGGGCTGAGCGGCGGCCCCGGCGGCCCGGCGGCGCGCGCCTTGTGTGCCCGTACGAACCCGGTGGTGCGACCCTACGGACCGGCCCGATCGCTGAGACCGGTTCGCCTCGACGGGCGCCCTCCGGTTAGGTTTCGAACATGACCGAAGCTGCTGCCTCCCGTACGACCGGCGCCGTCGCCGCCGGGCTCGCCACCGTCACCTCCGACGGCACCGTTCTCGACACCTGGTTCCCGGCGCCCGAGCTGGCCGCCACCGACGGCCTGGGCCCCGCCGGCACCGAGCGCCTCGACGACGCGCGCGCCACCGAACTGCTGGGCGCCGCCGTGCTCAAGGCGATCGGGCCCGACCCGGTCCGCGAGGTCGAGGTCGTCGCCGTCCGCACGGTCATCGCCTCCCTCGACGACAAGCCGCTGGACGCCCACGACGCGTACCTGCGCCTCCACCTGCTCAGCCACCGGCTGGTCAAGCCGCACGGGCAGAACCTGGAGGGCGTCTTCGGCCTGCTGTCCAACGTCGCCTGGACCTCGCTCGGCCCGGTGGCCGTCGACCGGGTGGAGACGGTACGGCTGAACGCCCGTGCCGAGGGCCTGCATCTGATGGTCACCGGCATCGACAAGTTCCCGCGGATGACGGACTATGTCGCACCCACCGGCGTGCGGATCGCGGACGCCGACCGGGTGCGGCTGGGCGCGCACCTGGCGGCCGGCACCACCGTCATGCACGAGGGCTTCGTCAACTTCAACGCCGGGACGCTGGGCACCTCCATGGTCGAGGGCCGGATCAGCGCGGGTGTGGTCATCGGCGACGGCTCCGACATCGGCGGCGGCGCCTCCACCATGGGCACCCTGTCCGGCGGCGGCAAGCAGATCATCGCGGTCGGCGAGCGCTGCCTGCTCGGCGCCGAGTCGGGTATCGGGATCGCGCTGGGCGACGAGTGCGTCGTCGAGGCCGGTCTGTACGTCACCGCCGGCACCCGGGTCACGCTGCCCGACGGCCAGATCGTCAAGGCCCTGGAGCTCTCCGGCGCGGACAACATCCTCTTCCGCCGCAACTCCACCACCGGCGCCGTCGAGGCCCGCCCGAACAAGGCGGACTGGGGCGGCCTCAACGAGGTGCTGCACAGCCACAACTGAGCGGTCACGGTCGCACCACGGCCCGGCGGGCGTCCCGCCGGGCCGTTGTTGTCGCCACCCCGCTGCCCGGCCCGGCCGGACGCCGATAGGCTTGCGCCCATGCGTGATCTTGTAGCGGGGATGCGGTATCTGGGCAAGGGGCAGCGCTGGGTCGCCCAGCACGGCCGGTGGTGGGGTTTCGGGCTGATTCCGGCGCTGATCGCCCTGGTGCTGTATGCCGCGGTGCTCACCGTGCTGGCCATCTGGTCCGGCGATATCGCGGCCTGGGCGACGCCGTTCGCCGACGGCTGGGGCTCGCCCTGGCAGGGGCTGCTGCGCGGGTTGTTCGTGGCGCTGCTGTTCGCCGGCGGGCTGATGCTGTCGGTGCTGACGTTCACCGCGGTCACCCTGCTGATCGGCGACCCCTTCTACGAGTCGCTCTCGGAGAAGGTTGAGGAGTCCGAGGGGAACTGCCCGCCGTCCCCGGACCGGCCGCTGTGGCAGGAGATCTGGATCGCGCTGCGGGACAGCGTGCATGTGCTGCTGCGCGCCGCCGGCTTCGGCATCCTGCTGTTCTTCCTCGGCTTCGTGCCCGTCATCGGGCAGACCGTGATCCCCGCCATCGGCTTCTGTGTCTCCGGCTTCTTCCTCGCCGTCGAGCTGACCTCGGTGGCCATGCAGCGCCGGGACATCCCGGTGCGCGAGCGGCTCCGGCTGCTGCGCGGCCGCAAGGGGCTCGCGGTCGGCTTCGGCACCCCCATCGTGCTGCTGTTCCTGATCCCGTTCGTCGCGGTGGTGCTGATGCCGGGCGCGGTCGCCGGTGCGACGCTGCTCGTCCGCGATCTGGTGCCGGGCCCGGACGAGCCGTCGGAGCCCGCGCGGGGCGAGGCGGCCGCCGGGCCGGACCAGGCCGCGGCTCCGTACGGGCAGCCGGGCGCGCCGGACGGCTTCGGGCCGCCGCCCGCCCCCTTCCCGCCTAACCAGGGACCCCCGCAGGCACCGCGGTATCCGCATCAGCAGTCCGGTCCAGGGTCGTCCGCAGCGCGTCCACCAGCCGGCTGGTGAGCTCGGCGTCCGCCGCCAGCAGCGGGCCGCGCACCGGTCCCGCGGGCAGCCCGAGGTGCTGCAGCAGTGCCTTCGTGGTGACCGTGCCGGGGGCCTCCCCGCCGGTCACCGCCTCGATGAGCGGTACCAGGGCGAGCTGACGGCGGGCCGCCGCGGCCGTGTCGCCGGCGTCATAGGCGTCCAGTACGGCGCGCACCGCCCGGGGCGCGGCATTGGCGACCGTGCTGACGCAGCCGGCGCCGCCGAGGGCCCGTAGCGGCAGGATCTGTTCATCGCAGCCCGCGTAGTAGGCCAGGTCCGTCGCGGCCAGCACCTTCGCCGTCTTCAGCAGGTCGTAGCCGCAGTCCTTGACCGCCACGATCCGTGGATGGGCGGCCAGCCGCAGCAGGGTCCGGGCGGTCAGCGCGGTGCCGGTGCGGCCCGGGATGTCGTAGAGCATCACCGGCAGTCCGGTGGCGTCCGCGACCGTCCGCAGATGGTGGCCGACGGCCTCCTGGGTGGGCCGCGAGTAGTACGGCGTGACCACCAACAGGCCGTGGGCGCCCGCCCGTTCGGCGTCGCGGGCCAGGGAGACGGTGTGCCGGGTGTCGCTGGTGCCGACCCCCGCGATGATCCGCGCCCGGTCGCCGACGGCCTCGGCCACGGCCCGCAGCAGGGTCTCCTTCTCGGCGTCCGACGTGGTCGGGGACTCCCCGGTGGTGCCGCTCAGTACGAGTGCCTCGCAGCCGCCGTCGTCGACGAGGCGGGTGGCGAGCTGCTGCGCACCGTCCGGGTCGAGCGCGCCGTCGGCGGTGAACGGGGTGATCATGGCGGCCGCGGTGCGCCCGAAGGGCGGTGCGGCGGTGCGGGGGGCGGTCAGCGTGGTCATGGCTGGAGTGTGGGGGCGCCTCATAATTCACGTCCACTTAGTTGTTCTGATGAGTTCGTTAAGCATCACTACGCCAGTGGGGCCCGGAAACGCGCAGCGGCCGCCGCACCCTTCGGTGCGACGGCCGCTCGGGCATCACAGGCCCATCACGCGCCAGTCAGGCCGTTCCGCGAACGCTTCAGGTCCTGGGTCCGCTCGGAAGCGGACTCCTCCGACGACTTCGGCTTCCGCTGGTCGGCGCGCCGCTCGGCGGCACGGTCCTTGTTGCCCGACTTACGGTTCTGGGACTTCGGCATGATGACTCCCTATGTCTCGCCGAATGGTGCTTACCTGCCCAGTACCGCACCCCCGGCGGCAGTTGGCCCCCGGGCGTGGGCCGGACGGGTGACGGGGGAGTCACGTGCGGTGACCTTCCGCCGGGCTACGGGCGCATCCGCAGCACCTGCGGGTCGTGGTCGCTGGCCTGGTCGGCGTACTCGGCGTTGAGGTGCACGATGTCGTAGTCGGCACGGGCCAGCGGGCGGCTGGTGAGCATGTGGTCCAGCACCTGCGAATTGCCGCTGTAGACATAGCCGTAGCGCTCGGCGGCCGGCAGCCGGTTGACCTGGTCGGTGAGCACACCCCCGGCGGTGAGGGCCTTCAGGGCCGGCGAGAACTGGTAGTCGTTGAGGTCACCGGCCACCACCACCGCGGCCTTCGGGTCCTTGGCCAGCAGCTCCTTGACGAACGTATTCACCAGCCCGGCCTGGGCGGTGCGCTGGGTCTCCGAGCTCCGGGCCGGCGGCTGGAAGCGGCTGTCCAGACCCTGGTCGCCGCCCTTGGAGTTGAAGTGGTTGGCGATCACGAACACCCGGCTCCCCGGGCGGCTCTTGAGCGAGAACTGGCCGACCAGGGGCTTGCGGCTGGTCTTCCACGCCGGGTCGGCCGGCGCGATCCGGCCCGGGGAGGCGGACAGCGTGGCCTTGCCGTGGTCGGCGACCACCTGCACCGGCGTGGTGGCGTCGCCGCCCTTGATGTCCGTGAACGAGACCCGCTCGGGGTTGAACAGGAACGCCACCCGGATGTTGCCGCCGGGCTGCCCGCCGTCCTGGCCGTCGACCGGGTCGATCTGCCGCCACTCGTACGCCGGGCCGCCGGCCGCCTTGATGGCCTCGGTGAGCTTCTTGAGGGTGGCCCCGGCGGTGACCACGCCGTTGTTGGTGGGGCCGTTGTCGTCCTGGACCTCCTCCAGTGCGACCACATCGGGGGTGGCGAGGTGCTCCACCAGCCCCTTGGCCAGCCGGTCGAACTTGGCCTGCGGGGTGCTGGGGGAGAGGTTCTCGACGTTGTAGGTGGCCACCGCCAGCTCGTCGGACTTCTGCTTGCGGGTCTTCTCCGGCTCCGGGCCCTTGTCGTCGAGTTTGCCC
Source organism: Streptomyces sp. bgisy130 (assembly GCF_057708345.1). Lineage (NCBI taxonomy): Bacteria > Bacillati > Actinomycetota > Actinomycetes > Kitasatosporales > Streptomycetaceae > Streptomyces > Streptomyces sp. bgisy130. Next base: position 41,512 of record NZ_JBYISA010000010.1, on the reverse strand, counting down.
AGCTCGGTGGCCTGGAGGGTGTAGCCGCCGAAGTTGTCGTAGTCCAGCGGCCCGGCGGTGGTGCCGGTCAGCGCGTCGCCGACATCGGCCACCGGGAACGGCTGCTGCGCGAACGGGATCAGCGACGCCACCTTGACCCGGCCGCCGTTGGGGTCCGCGTACGAGCCGTAGAGCGTGCCGCCGCGGGCCGTGCGGTGGTGCTTCGGCTCGGCGGTCACCCACAGCTCGTGATGGGTGTTGGTCGCCCCGACGACCGGCGCGTTCGCCACCGCGACGCGCATGCCCTCCAGTGACTCGTAGCGGTCCAGGGCGTACGAGCCGGGGCGCAGCTTCAGGGGTTCGATGCTCTTGCCGTCCGCGTCGGGGGCGTAACGGTTCGGCACCGAGGCCGCGTTGAGCTTGAAGGCGGCCGGCAGCGGGGCGTCGGCGGAGACCGTCTTCCAGGTCGCGTCGGTGATCTCGGTGACCGACTGGAGACCGGCGTCCTTGCCGCCGGGGTAGTACTCGCTGACCGTGCCGGAGAAGGTGATCGCGTCACCGACCGTGACCTTCGGTGTGTCCTTGCCGGTGAAGACGAAGACCGCCTCACTGGTGGCCGGGTCGCGGTCCGGGTGCGGGTCCTGCACCCAGAAGCCGCGCGCCGAGCCGAACGAGCGGATCGCGGTGACCGTACCGGGCACCTCGCTGACCTGCTGTCCGGCCAGCGGGGATATGCGGGTGCTGCCCTGGATGTCGTGGATCCGGGCGCCGGCCGCCGAGGCGGACTGGGTGGCGGTCAGCAGTCCGCCGGCCAGGGCGGCGCAGACCACCGCGGTGACGGCGACCGGTCTGCGGAGCGAACGACGGGACGGCATGCATGCCTCCGAGGGTTTGGGGGGTGGCTGGGGCAACGTCGATACGAAGCGGGACCGGCGCGCGCTACGCGCGTCGATCTGCGTCAATCTCTTGTGCACGCAAGGGAGTTGTCAAGCTTCTGCGGGTAACCAGAAGGGGGCGCGGGGGTGAACCGTCCGAGATGAGGAGAATTCCGTCTACGCTTGGGCGGCGCACACCCCAGCTACCGCTGGTGGGGGTCCCCCCAGCGGTAGCTGGGGGAGTACCCCAGCCGTAGTCCGTCCGAGGAGCTGAGCACCCGATGTCCGCAGACCGCCCCACCCTGCCGCCGGTGCGGCTGCACTCCGAAGCGGAACTGGCCCGGGACGCGCTGAGCGCCCCGCTGATGGCCCGCGCCGCGAAGCTCGCCCGCTGGGCCGAGCGGGGCGTCCCGGTCGGCGTCGGCGGCGAGATCCTGGCGGAGCCGCTGGCCGCCGCCACCGAACACCTCGGCCTGGCCGGTGACGAGGACGGCCCGGCCTACGCCGCCGAGGCCTGGCAGCTCGCGGTGGACACCGGTCTGGTGGAGATCGCGGAGACCGAGGAGAGCGAGGACGGCGCCGACCTGCCCGACGACGCCGCGGCCGGTATCGCCACCCCCGGCGAGGAGCTGGGCCTGCTCACCTCCGGCAGCCCGCAGGACATCCTCGACATCTGGCTCGGCGGCATGGAGACCGTGCTCGCCGACGCGGCCGCCCCCGACCTCGCCGACCTCGCCGACCAGCTCACCGAGGGCGGCGAGCTGGACCTGGACGCGCTCGACTGGAACCCCGAGGAGGAGGCCGAGATGCTGGACGGCATCCTCGGCAACCTCTATCTGCTCACGGCCCTGAACGAGCGCCCTGACCAGGAGGTTCCGCTGCCCGCGCTGGCCGCCTCCATGATCGTCCCGGACGATATGGACGAGCCCACGGACGATGTCCTCGAAGAGGTCTCCGAGGCGATGATGCGCCTGGACGACCAGTTCCGGGTGCTGGAGCCGATCGGTCTGGTCGCCTACCAGCCCGTCGACGAGGCGCTCATCGAGGAGCTGGACGAGGACGGCGAGACCCTTCCCCGGAAGTCCGGGGGGACCTCCGCCGCCGAGCCGCTCACCGACGAGGACGTCTCCCGCTACGGCCTGGTCCGCCTCACCCCGCTCGGTGTCTACGCCGTGCGCGCCCGGATGCTGGACGCGGGCGTCCACGCCCCCGCGGTCGGCGACCTCAGCGACAAGGGCGCCGGTGTCCTCCTGGACGCGCTGCCCGACTACCCCGAGGCGCTCGCCCAGGCCGAGTCCGAGCTCTGGCTCGCCGCCCGTACCCCCCTGGACGCCGCCCGGGACCTGCTCACCGCCGCCCGCGGGGACGACGAGCGCGCCCCGCGGCGCCGGCTCGCCGCCCAGCAGACCCTCTCGCTGGTCTCGCCGGACGCCGAGGCCGCGCTGCGCGAGGTGCTCGACGACCGGCAGCTCGGCGGCCTGGCCCGGGTCTGGCTCGCCGAGCGCGCGCTGTCCGGCATCCCCGAGCCGTCCCAGGAGATGATCTTCTGGCTGACGGTGGACACCATCGCGGCCCAGCTGGACAGCGCCGACGAGGACGCCACGACCGAGCTGCGTGACCTGGTCCAGGGCCTGACCGACCAGCACAGCGGGTTCTTCGACACCGCCTGGCGGGTGGACCACCCGGCCACCGCCGATGTCCTGGAGGCCATGGGCCGGCTGCACCCGGACAAGAAGGCCGCCAAGGAGGCCCGCAAGGCCGCGTTCAAGGCGCGCTCGCGGCAATCGGGCTGAGCGCAGCGCGGCAGTCGGGCTGAGCACAGCGAACGGCCGGACCGGGGCGGTGCACCCGGGGATGTCCGGCGGACGGGGCGCGCCCCCGGTCTGCCGGACATTCCTTTGCGCCGCGGTCTGTTTCTCCGGGCGGCCGCCCGGTGGCTGAGGAGGCGCCGCCGCGTGCCAACTGCTGCCCGGATGTCGCATCACGTTCAACTGGAGTTCGAAGGCGCACGAGAACGTGAGCCCGCAGGCAAGGGGAGACGAATCCGGCCATCCAGGAGATGACAATGCCGCTCACCCGCAGAGACTTCGCCAAGCGTTCCGCCCTCACCGGTGCCGGGGTAGCCCTGGCCGGCAGCGTCGGCGTGCTGGCCACCGCGCCCGGTGCCATCGGCGCGGAGACACCGGACGGCGGCCAGGAGGGCGCGGCGGACGGAACCGGCATCGGCTACGGCCCGCTGGTCGCGGACCCGGACGGCATCCTCGCGCTGCCCGTCGGGTTCTCGTACCGGATCATCACCCGGACCGGGGTCACCAAGCTCGACAGCGGTGAGTCCACCCCCTCCAACCACGACGGCACCGGCACCTTCGAGGGGCCGCGCGGCACCACCCTCCTGGTCAACAACCATGAGCTGAAGGGACCGCGCGCCAACTGGCCGCACCCGGTGCCGCTGACCGAAGGACTGGTCTACGACCCGGCGGCGTCCGGCGGCTGCACCGTCGTCGAGGTCGCCAAGGACGGCAGCCCGGTCGGCGAGTGGGTCGGCGTCGCCGGTACCTCCACCAACTGCGCGGGCGGCACCACCCCTTGGGGCACCTGGCTCACCGGCGAGGAGACCGAGGACAAGGCCGGCGAGCACGGCATGACCAAGGACCACGGCTATGTCTTCGAGGTCGACCCCCACGACCGCCGGGCCGGCCTCGACCCCAAGCCCCTCAAGGCGCTGGGCCGCTACGCCCACGAGGCCGTCGTCGTCGACCCCAGGCGCGGCCACCTCTACCTGACCGAGGACGCCGCCGGCCCCAACGGCCTCTTCTACCGCTGGACCCCGCCGCACGGCTTCCGCCACGGCCGCGGTCAGCTGCGCTCCCTCGCCGCCGACTCCGGCGTACTGGAAGCCTTCAAGTGCTTCGACTCCGGCGGCCGGTTCGTCGACGACCTCTCCCGTGCCACCAAGGCCGGCACCGTCTACGGCGTCGACTGGGTCGAGGTCTCCGACCGCGACGCCCGTAACGTCTCGGTGCGCAAGCAGTTCAAGGACGGCGAGGTCACCCGCGCCCGCAAGCTGGAGGGCCTGTGGTGGGCCGACGGTGGCGCGTATGTGGTCTCCTCCTACGCCCGTGACGAGAGCCCGGTCCAGCACGACGGCCAGGTCTGGTTCTACGACCCGCGGCGGCGGACCCTGACCCTGAAGGTGCTGCTGGGCGTCAACCCCGACCCGTCGAAGGACGGCGCGCTGGACGGCCCGGACAACATCACCGTCTCGCCCTACGGCGGGCTGATCATCGCCGAGGACGGCGAGGGCGTCCAGCACCTCTTCGGGGCCACCGACGACGGCCGGACCTACCCGATCGCCCGCAACGACCTCAACATCGGTACCGCGGCCGAGCCCGCGTTCAGCGAGTTCACCGGGCCGGTGTTCTCCCCGGACGGGCAGACGCTGTTCGCCAACATCCAGGAGCCCGGCATCATGCTGGCCATCACCGGCCCGTGGCAGCGGCAGAGCCGGCAGCGGTAGCCGCACGGCGGGCGGCGGTCGGCGGCTCAGCCGGCCGCCGCTGCCGTCAGCAGGTAGTAGTCCAGCAGACCGGTCTCATACGCCGTCAGATAGCGGCGCGGCCACTCGTCGTCGTGGAGCTCCGGCTGCTGGGCCATATAGCGGTCGTAGGCTTCCCAGACCCCGTCGCCGATCGGCCGGACCCGCATGTCCCGCAGCCCCGCCGCGGTCAGTGTCGCGGCGACCTCGTCGACCACATGCGGGACGTCCAGGCCGTCGGCGAACGGGGGCAGCAGCTCGGGCAGGGCGCGGGCGGCCGCCCGGGTGCGGGCGAAGAACGTGGTCAGCGCCAGCCGGCCGCCGGGGCGCAGGACCCGCGCGGCCTCCCGCGCGAAACCGGGCAGATCGCGGAAGTGCTGCGCCGCCTCGACCGAGAACAGACAGTCGACGGAGCCGTCGGGCAGCGGGATGCGCTGGGCCGCGCCCAGGACGAACTCCAGCCGGCCGGGGCTCTCCCCGGCCGCGGCGAGCAGGTCCGCGTTGGCCTTCCGGGCACGGGCGATCTGGTCGGGGTGCGCGTCCAGCCCGATGACCGTGCCGAACCCGGACTCCCGCAGCGCCAGCGCACAGCCCAGCCCGCGTCCGCAGCCGACGTCCAGGGCGGTGCGGCCCCGCGGGCGGTCGAAGGTGCGCAGCACCAGACGGTAGAGGTCCTCCTCGCTGCGCACCCGGTCGGCCCGGGTCAGCGTGCGGTCCGCGGGGCCGTGCAGGCCCGTCCAGTACCCGAAATTGATGAACCCGCCGGCGAAGGCGGGGACGGTGCTGAGGTCGAACTCGCCGTAGACCCGCGCGACCCGCTCCGGAAGGTCCGGGGGCGCTGGGCCGTCCGGGGGATCCGCGGGGCCGGCCGGCGGCGGCTGCTGCATCATCGAACGCTCCTCATGCGTGCCGTGGGGGACATGCCGTGACGGGCTCCGCCGTGCCGGGGCGAGACGGAAGGCGTGGCGGAAGGGCGTGCGGAGAGGGGGACTCCTGGCGGTCTGCGGACGGGGGAGGAGAGGTTGCCGGGCTCGACGGTACGGACGAGACAATTCTCGATCCTGGAGCGTTGACGCACCAGGGAAGGCAGCACCGGCCGGCGGCGGCGCCGCGGGGTGTGACCGTCCGGCGCGGGTGGCGTCCTCCGCAGGGCTCGCGCGGGTGGCGGCCGCCTGGGTGAGGGGCCGCGGCCCGCTTCCCCGACGGCGGCGGGACCGTCAGGGAAGCGGGTGTCCTCGGCTCACAGCGCCTGGCCGCCCGGCTTCACCATGCCGCGGACCGTGCGGGAGTCGACATACTCGCCCAGTGCGGTCATCTCCCACTCGCCGGAGAACTGGCGGATGAGCTTGGCCATCATCACGCCCGTACGGGGCTCCGAGTGGGTGAGGTCGAAGCGGACCAGCTCCTCGCCGCTCTGGGCGTCCAGCAGACGGCAGTACGCCTTGGCGACATCGGAGAACTTCTGGCCGGAGAAGGAGTTCACGACGAAGACCAGGCCCGTGACCTCCGGGGGCAGCCCGCCGAGGTGGACGGTGATCGCCTCGTCGTCACCGGCGCCCTCACCGGTGAGGTTGTCGCCGGAGTGCTGGATCGCGCCGCCCAGGATCATCAGCTTGCCGAAGAAGCAGTTGTCGATCTTCTTGCGGTCCGGGCCGTAGGCGATGACGGAGGCGTCCAGGTCGATGCTCTTGCTGCGGAAGGCGGGCTCCCAGCCGAGGCCCATCCGCACCGAGCTGAGCAGCGGCCGGCCGCCCTTGACCAGGGAGACGGTCTGGTTCTTCTGGAGGCTGACGCGGCCCTTGTCGAGGTTGATCTTGCCCGGGGCGGCGGCCGGTGCGGCCGGTGCGGCGGCGGCCGGCGGCGCGACCGGGGCCGGGGCGCCGGCGGGAGGTCCCCACTGGCCGGTGGGTGCCGCGGGCGCCGGGGCCGCGGCCGGGGGAGCGGGGGGTGCCTGCGGGGCGGCGGGCGGTGCGGCCGGGGAGGCCGGTTCCTCCACGCTGACGCCGAAGTCGGTGGCGATCCCCGCCAGGCCGTTGGCGTAGCCCTGGCCGACCGCGCGGACCTTCCAGGCGCCGGCGCGGCGGTAGATCTCGACGACCACCAGCGCGGTCTCGGTGCCGAGCTGCGGCGGGGTGAAGGAGGCGAGGACGCTGCCGTCGTCGGCGTTGCGGACCGTGCCGGTCGGTTCGGTGCCGGCGAAGGTCGCGCCGGGGGTGTCCAGGCTCGCGGTGACCACGATCTTCTCGATGCCGTCGGGCACCGCGGCGGTGTCCACCGTGATGGTGTCGCCGCCGGCCGCCGCGGAGTGCGTCACGCCCGGCCCGGCGGGCTGGTTGTAGAACACGAAGTCGTCGTCGGAGCGCACCTTGCCGTCGGCGGCCAGCAGCAGGCCCGAGACGTCCAGCCGCACGGGGGCGGTGACATCCACCGCCACCCGCACGGCACTGAGCGGGAGGTTCGAGCCAGGAGTCATAGCGGTCATGCCGGGCTCAACGATCGGCGCGCCTTTGCGGTTCCATTACCTGCCGCCGGATGGCCGCCCGGCCCGTTCACCGGCGTTCGCGGGAGTTGCCGAAGAGCAGCCGGTAGGCGATCAGCAGGACCAGGGCCCCGGCGATCGAGGCGACCCACATTCTCGGCTCGCCGAAGTCCTTCGGGATCGGCTCGTTGAGAAACTTGGTGGAGAGCCAGCCGCCGATGAAGGACCCCACGATGCCGATCAGGGTCGTGCCGATGAGCCCTCCCGGGTCCCGTCCCGGCAGCAGAACCTTGGCGATGACGCCCGCGATCAGCCCGAGTACGAGCCAGCTGACGATGCCCATGATGCGTTCCTCGTTCCTGCGCGGAGATTCGGTACGTAGACGAGGACGCCTGGTGGGCGGCACGGGTTCCGTGGCGTGCCCCGTGTGGTCTCTGGTACGGCCGCGGGGCGGGCGGTCAGTGCGGCCACTGGGGCGGGTCGGTGCAGAAGGAGCCGCCGAGATGGGCATGGGCGGGGTTCCGCGGGTCCAGCGTGCCCTGGGCGGCGATCAGCTCCGCCGCGTACGGCTCGGAGTCGTCCCGCGGGGTGTACCCCAGCGCGCGGGCGGTCGACAGGTCCCACCACAGACGGGTGTTGGCGGAGGAGCCGTAGACGACGGTGTGGCCCACGCCGGACGCGCTGAGCGCGGCGTCCAGCAGCCGTGCGCAGTCGGCCGGGCTGAGCCAGATCGACAGCATCCGTACCGAGGTCGGCTCCGGGCGGCAGGAGCCGATCCGGACCGAGACGGTCTCGATGCCGTGCAGGTCCCAGTAGAGCGAGGCGAGGTCCTCGCCGAAGCCCTTGGACAGGCCGTAGTAGGTGTCGGGGCGGCGGGGGGTGCCGACGGGGATGGCGGCGGAGCCGTCCGCGGGGCGCGGGGTGAAACCGACGGCGTGGTTGGAGGAGGCGAAGACGACCCGGCGGACACCTGCCGCGCGGGCCGCCTCGTAAAGGTGGTAGGTGCCCTCGATATTGGCGCGCAGGATCTTCTCGAACGGGGCTTCCAGCGAGATACCGGCGAGGTGGACGATCGCGTCGACCCCGTCCACGGCCGCGCGCAGCGCCTCCGTGTCGGCCAACTCGGCGGTGATCGCGTCCGGTTCGCCGTCGACGGGCCGCTGGTCGAAGAGGCGCAGCCGGTAGCCGAAGGGCGGCAGCAGCTCGCGCATCAGGGTGCCGACGCCGCCGGCGGCGCCGGTGAGCAGGACGGTGCGGGGTGCGGTCATGGGCGGCGACTCCTCCGGCCGGGCGGCAGGGCCGCGGGTGCGGACGTCATTCAGAGGGATGGACAACGACCGTAGAAAGCCGGATCTTGGCCGGTCAAGCCGCTTGACGGGTGGTGTGAAACGGCTTGTGGCACGGCAGTTGTGGGTCCTTGACCGGTGTGGTGCGACTGCCCTAGCTTGGCGCAGTTCAGAAATATGGACGTCGATCAGGAACATGCACAGGCACTACGCCAGGGAGCGCCCGTGACCTCAGCCCGTCCCCCCGCCACCGCCGGGAAGCCCCCGCAGCTCGCCGACCGCCTCGACGGACCGCTGTTCTTCCCCGTGACCGCGTTCGGACCGGACGGCGCCCCGGACCCGGCCGTCTTCCGTGCCCATGTACGCGACGGCATCGGCGCGGGCGCGGGCGCCGTCTTCACCTGCTGCGGCACCGGCGAGTTCCACGCGCTCACCCCCGGGGAGTTCGCGGACTGCGTCGCGGCCGCGGTCGAGGAGGCCGCGGGCCGGGTCCCGGTGATCGCCGGTACGGGCTACGGCACCGCGCTCGCCGTGCAGTTCGCCGGGCTCGCACACGCCGCGGGCGCCGACGGACTGCTCGCCCTGCCGCCCTATCTCGTCGTCCCCGGCCAGCAGGGCCTGCTGACGCACTACACCGAAATCGCCGCCGCCACCCCGCTCCCCGTCATCGTCTACCAGCGCGACAACGCCGTCTTCGCCCCCGCCACCGTCGCGGCCCTGGCCAGGACCCCCGGCATCATCGGCCTCAAGGACGGGCTGGGCGACCTCGATCTGCTCCAGCGCATCATCAGCACCGTCCGCACCGAGGCCCCCGACGAGAACTTCCTTTACTTCAGCGGCCTGCCCACCGCCGAACTCACCGCCCCCGCCTACCGGGCCCTGGGTGTCGCCCGCTACTCCTCCGCCGTCTTCGCCTTCGCCCCCGAGATCGCGCTGGCCTTCCACCGCGCGCTGGACACCGGCGACGACCCCACCGTGCAGCGGCTGCTCGACGGCTTCTACCGGCCCCTGGCCGAACTCCGCAACCAGGGCCGCGGCTACGCCGTATCCCTGGTCAAGGCAGGCGTCCGCCTGCGCGGCCGGGACGTCGGGGAGGTCCGGCCGCCCCTCGGCGAACCGTCCCCCGCGCAGGTGAAGGAGCTCGCCGGGCTGATCGAACACGGCCTGGGGCTGGTGGCGGACGGGGCGGGGTGAGTGGGGGGCGCCGTACGCACCCCGCCCCGATGGCTTCATGCACCCCGTCCCGGCGCCCCTCACCCCGGCCGCACGAACCCGCACTCGTACGCGGCGATCACCGCCTGGGTCCGGTCCCGCACCCCGAGCTTGGCCAGCACCCCGGCCACATGTGTCTTGACCGTGGCCGGGCCCACCCCCAGCCGGTCCGCGATCTCGGCATTCGTCATGCCGGCCGTCATCAGCCGCAGCACCGCCCGTTCCCGCTCCGACAGCCGGGTCCGCAGCGTCCGCACCGCGTCGTCCGCGGCGCGCTGTGCGGCGTGCCGGGCGGCCAGTTGGCGCACCGCGGCCGGGAACAGCAGCGAGTCGCTGCGCGCCACCAGTCGTACGGCCTGCACCAGGTCCTCCGCGCCGGACCGTTTGAGCAGGAACCCGCTGGCACCGGCCCGCAGTGCGTCATAGACATAGGCGTCGTTCTCGAAGGTCGTCACCACGATGATGCGCGGCGGCCGGTCCATTCCGGCGAGCACCTGCTCGGTCGCCCGGATCCCGTCGATCTCCGGCATCCGGACGTCCATCAGCACGATGTCCGGGCGCAGTTCACGGATCAGCGGCACCGCCTCGGCGCCGGTCGCCGCCTCGCCGACGACCTCCATATCGCCCTCGGCGCCCAGGATGGCGCGCAGCGCCGAGCGCACCATCTGCTCGTCGTCGGCGAGCACGATACGGAGGGGGCGGGGGGTGTTCGCGTTGTGGGCCTGCCGGTCGGGGCTCCGCCCGTCGTGGTCCCGCTGGTCGTCGTCCTGCGTCGTGGTCATGCTCCGCTCATCCCCGTACCCGGCCACCGGCCGTGTGCCATCCGCCGCCCGCTCACCATTCCTCGGTCCCCGTTCCCGTCCCCGTCGCCGTGCTCGTCTCTGCCCCCGTGCCCGTCCCCGCCGCCGCCCCCGTCAGTGGCAGCCGGGCCGTCAGCCGCCATACGCCGTCCCGTTCCGCCGCCGTGGCGGCCCCGCCCAGCAGCCGTGCGCGCTCGGCGATCCCGCGCAGCCCGCGGCCCCCGCCCGGCCGGTCCGCCGGGCCCGCCGCGGCACCGGCCACCGCCTCCGCCGCACCGCTCACCGCCCCCGCCACCGGATTCTCCACCCGTATCAGCAACTCGCCCTCCCCGACGCCGAGATGCAGCCGGACCGGTACCGGACCGGCGTGCCGCAGCGCGTTGCTGAGGCCCTCCTGCACGATCCGGTAGGCCTCCCGGGAGACCACCGGCGCCAGCCCTGCGCACGGTCCCTCCACCGTCGCCTCGACCGGTACGCCCGCCGCCCGGGTACGGCCGAGCAGCGCCTCCAGGCCGTCCAGGGTGGGCGCGGGCGCGGCCGGATCGCTGCCGTCCTCCTCGCGCAACAGGCCGAGGACGGTGTCCAGTTCGGCGACCGCGTCGCGGGTGGTCTCCTCTATGGCGGCCAGCGCCCGGCGGGCGAACTCCGGGTCCGTGTCCAGGACCCGGCGGGCCGCGCCCGCCTGGAGGGTGACCGCGCTCAGCGCGTGTCCGACCGCGTCGTGCAGCTCGCGGGCCAGCCGGTTGCGGGAGGCCAGCTCGGCGGCCCGGCGCTCGGCGGCCGCCAGCCGGTCGGCAGGTGTGGGACCCAGCAACACGGGGGCGACGCGGGCCAGCAGTACTCCCGCCCCCCAGGCCGTGCCCACCACCAGGGCCAGCAGCGCCAGCCCGGCGAGCGGGCCCAGCACGCCGTGGAAGAGGTCCGGCACCCCCAGCGCGGTGTTCCGCAGGGGGTCGGCGAACGGCTGCAACAGCAGCACCACCGCGGCCGGCGGCGCGGACAGCGTCATCCCGCTGACGATCCCCCCGGCCAGCAGATGCGCCACGAACCACAGCGCCGTACGCCGCCGGGCCGCCCAGGAGACCGCCGGGCCTTCGGCCAGCCGCTCCGCCGGCACCCCGCACAGCGACCGTACGGCGGCCACCTCCAGCGGCCGCAGCAGCGGGAAGAGCAGCGCGGCCAGGGCGGCAAGCGGCAGCGCACCGCCGAACGCGACGAACTGCCAGCCCAGGTCGCGCAACGGGTCGGCGCCGTCCACGAGCAGCGGCACGACGACCGAGGCCAGCAGGAAGAACGGCATCAACAGCGCGCCGCCCAGCACCAGATGGACCCAGCGCCGGCCCATCAGCGGCACCGCGCGGCCTCGCGTACGGCGAAAAAACGGGCCCCGGCCCCCGCCACCACCCTCGCCCCGACGCTCATCCGCACAGCGTAAGTGAGGCTCATCGGCGGTGGGGGTGGCTTCGGTTCGGCTGCCGTAGGGGTGGTCCGGGTGCTCATGGCGGCCAGTCTTCCGGAGGTCGGCCGGCCGGGCCTCGGTCGCGCCGACGATTCCCCTCCGCCGTACGGGGGAGGGGGCCGTCAGCGCTCCGTCGGTCCCCTCACAGCCGCCGGGTGGCCAGCGTCAGCCGGTCGCGGGCGTCGAACAGGGCGTCCTTGATCATCTGCTCGTGCCCCGGGGCCAGCCGGGCCACCGGCACCGAGCAGCTGATCGCGTCCCGCGCCGGGGTGCGGTAGGGGATGGCGACGCCGAAACAGCGCAGGCCCAGCGTGTTCTCCTCGCGGTCGACCGCATAGCCCTGTTCGCGTACCGCGTGCAGCTCCTCGATCAGCTGCTCGCGGTCGGTGAGGGTGTGCTCGGTCAGCGGGGCGAGGGCCGGCGGCAGCAGCGCCCGGACCTGCTCGTCGGTGTACGTGGCGAGCAGTGCCTTGCCCAGCGAGGTGGAGTGCGCCGGCAGCCGCCGGCCGACGCGGGTGAAGGGGCGCAGATAGTGCTGCGACTGCCGGGTCGCGAGATAGACGACATTGGTGCCGTCGAGCCGGGCGAGGTGGATGGTCTCGGTGGTGTCGTCGGAGAGCCGGTCCAGTGTCGGCCGGGCCGCGGCCACCACCTCGTCGCCGTCGATGTACGAGGTGCCGACGAGCAGGGCGCGCACCCCGATGCCGTAGCGGGTGCCGGTCGCGTCGGTCTCGACCCAGCCCAGGTCGACGAGGGTGCGCAGCAGCATGTAGAGGCTGGACTTCGGGTAGCCGACCGCTTCTTGGACCGAGGCCAGACTGTGCATACCGGGACGACCCGCGAAGTACTCGAGCAACTCGACCGTCCGCACCGCAGATTTGACCTGCGATCCACCGGTTTCGGCAGCTGACATCGCCCTTGACCCCTCTGTTCGGACCGCCATAGAGTCCCGGTTGTTGTTCATCATCTGGGACGGCGTTCACGATATCGAACGTGCTCCGGTGTGCGGCAAGGCGCGGAACGACTCGGCAGCATCGCCCGGGAGGAATGCACGGTGGCAGCGACAGCAGCGGCACCAGTCTGGAGTGTCGACCCCCGAACCGGGAAGCAGCGGGAACAGGTTGCGGTGGAGGCCACCGCCGACGAGGTGGACACCGCGGTCCGCACGGCACACGCCGCCCGCGGCGCGCTGGCCGACCGCACCGTACGCGCCGCCCTGCTGCGCCGCTCCGCCGATCTGCTCGACGAGGCGGGTGAGGCGGTCATCGAGGCCGCCGACGCCGAGACCGCGCTCGGCCCCGGCCGGCTCACCGGTGAACTCGCCCGCACCACCTACCAGTTGCGGGCCTTCGCGGACCTGGTGGAGGACGGCGCGTTCCTCGACGTACTGATCGACCACGCCGACCTCGCACTCACCCCGCCCCGGCCCGACCTGCGCCGCTACAAGATCCCGCTGGGCCCCGTCGCGGTCTACGCCGCCAGCAACTTCCCGCTCGCCTTCTCGGTACCGGGCGGCGACACCGCCAGCGCCCTCGCCGCCGGCTGCCCGGTCGTCGTCAAGGCACACCCGGACCATCCGGCCACCTCCGAGCTGTGTGCCGCGCTGCTGCACCGCGCCGCCAGGGAGGTCGGCCTGCCGGAAGGTGTGGTCAATCTGGTGCACGGCTTCCAGGCCGGTATCGACCTGGTGCGCCACCCGCTGATCAGCGCGGCCGGCTTCACCGGCTCGGTGCGCGGCGGCCGTGCCCTGTACGACGCGGCCGCCGCCCGCCCGCACCCGATCCCCTTCCACGGCGAGCTGGGCAGCCTCAACCCCGTGGTGATCACCGAGGCCGCGGCCGCCGAGCGCGCCGAGCAGATCGGTGCCGGGCTGGCCGGGTCGATGACCCTCGGCGTCGGCCAGTTCTGCGTCAAGCCGGGCCTGGTCCTGGCGCCCGACGGTGCGACCGGCGACCGGCTGCTGACGGCGCTGACCGCGGCGGTCAGCGACACCGAGGCCGGGGTGCTGCTCGACCAACGGATGCGGGAGTCGTTCCTCGAAGGGGTCCGCACCCGCGCCGCGCTCCCCGGTGTCCACGCGCCGGTCACCCCCGGCGCGGGCAGCGAGCACACCGTCAGCGCCGGCTTCCTCGCGCTCCCCGCCGCCCACCTGGCCGCCGAAGGGCCGCACGACCTCCTCCTGGAGGAGTGCTTCGGCCCGGTCACCGTCGTCGCCCGCTACACCGACGAGGCCGAGATCGGCGCCGTACTCGCCCGGCTCCCCGGCAACCTCTCCGCGACCCTTCAGCTCGGCGACGCGGAGAGCGCCGGCACCGATGCCGCGGGCCGCGGCGCCCGGCTGCTGGCCGCGGTCACCCCGCTCGCCGGCCGGGTGGTCGTCAACGGCTGGCCGACCGGCGTCGCGGTCGCCCCCGCCCAGCACCACGGCGGCCCCTACCCGGCCACCACCTCCACCGCCACCTCCGTCGGCGGCAGCGCCGTGGAACGCTGGCTGCGCCCGGTCGCCTACCAGGACACCCCGCCGGCGCTGCTGCCGCCCGAACTGCGCGAGGACAACCCACTCGGCCTGCCGCGCCGGGTCGACGGCCGCGCCGAGGGCGCATAGCGGTCGTGCGCCCTGCTCCTGACGAGGGCCTCCAGGTCCGCGCCGAGGCGGGTGAGGCCCAGGCTCGCGCTGCTTCCGACGAGGCCCTCCAGGTCCGTGCCGCGCCAGGCGAGGCTCTCCCGGTCGGCCCCGCGCCCGACGAGACCGCGATTCTGGTCCGCCCCGCGACCGCCGCCGAGCTGGCCGCGATCGCCGCCCTGCACTCCGGGGCCCGTGCCGCGTACCACCGCGCCCGTTTCCCGGACGCGCCCTTCGACGTCCCCGCCGAACGGGCCCGATGGCACGACGCCTGGGCCCGTGACCTGGACCGGGGCGACACCCCCGCGCTCTGCGCCACCCGCCGCGGCACCGTGGTCGGCGTGGCCTCCTACCGCCACCGCGCCGACGACCGCCACCGGCCGGCCGTCACCCTCCACCAGCTCCATGTCGACCCCGGACACTGGGGCACCGGCGTCGGCCTGGCCCTGCACCACGCCTGCTTACGGGCCTGGCACGCGGCCGGTGTCTCCCGGGCCGTCCTCGACGTGCTCTGGCACAACCACCGCGCCCGCGCCTTCTACACCCGGCTCGGCTGGCGCCCCGACCCGGACCGCCGCCCCGCTCCGGACGCCACCCACCTCACCCTGACGCTGGACCTGGCGACACCTCCGTCGGCACCGGCTCCCGCCGGGCAATGATCTGAAGCCGCTCGGCCGTCCGCCCGTCGAGCGTGGCCACCGACCCCGCCCGCTCCTTCAGCACCGAGAAGCCCGCCTCCCGCACCAGCCCCCGCAGCCGCTCCGGCGGATGGTGCCGGAACACCCCGCCGTCCGGCGTCTCGAACACCCCGTACGTCCCGTACTGCTCCGCGAACCGCGCATACCGCTCCCGGTTGAGCGCATCCCCCTGCAACGGCACATCGCTCAGATACAGCACCCCACCGGGCCGCACCAGCCGCCCCAGCTCCCCGACGATCGCCGTCTGGTCCGCGTCCCGGGGAACACAGGTCAGCACCGCGAACAGCAGCGCCGCATCGAATGCACCGTCCCCGAACGGCAGCGGAAAACCGGGACAGCGCAGCAGCTCCAGCTCCGGATGCTCCCGCTTCCCCCGCGCGATCAGCGCCGCCGAGACATCCACCCCACGCACCGCGCGGTACCCGGCCCCGGCCAGCTCGGCGGTCAGCCGCCCGTAGCCGCATCCGTAGTCCAGCACCCGCGCGCTCCGCGGCACATACGCGTCCAGCAGCGCCGGGTCGAGCGGGTGGGTGAAGGTCTTGGCGGACCCGGTCGTCTCCCAGAACCCGAGAAATCCTTGTGACGAGGTCATGCGGGGACGGTACCCGCCGGACAGCAGGCCACCCCGCTGAGGAACCGGGTCACTCGGGCGGGGCGCTGTACCGCTCCAGCGCGGCCTTGCCGGTCGAGCGATCCACCAGGCGCAGTTCCCAGGGACCGGTGTTCACGTCGAAGTCCTTGCCGAATCCGACCCACTTGCCCGCCATGCGGCGGTCGGTCGGCTCGACCAGCATCTGGAGGGCGCCGTGGTAGCGGGCACCGTTGTAGTAGCCGTCGGTGGCCGTCTGCTCCACCCACGTACCGGTGATGATGTTGCGGTCCACGGTGAGGTCCAGCGTGAGAGGGCTGTCCGGGTTGCTGCTCGCACCGGGCAGGCTCTGCGCGGTCAGCCGGTTCCCGTGCTGCACGATCACCACGTGGTGCCGGCCCTCGTACGTGGCTTCCCTGCTGGAGGAGTAGAACTCGTACCGGCTCAGCCACACGCCCGTGAAAGCCTCCTCGCCCAGCCGCGTGGCCTTCTGCGGGCCCACTCCCGCAGCGGCGACGCCCTCCGCCCCGGCATCCATGTCATGCCCTCCTGTCCCATCTGCGTGAACCCGTGCCATCGGTAGCGGCAGGCAGAACCCGAGGGCTTCCACGGGGCGGCCCGTCACCCGCTCCAGGGCCCGTGCGTACACACCCCTCGGCGTCCTGCTGACCCCGGATTCCCAGCGCTGTACCAAGCGCTTTGATGCCTCGTTGGGTTCTCCCAGCTCGACGCCCGCGCGCCGTAACGCGGTCGCCAACTCGTCCTGACTCATGCGCAGCCCCAGCCGTACGGCCCGCAGCACATCATTCGGCACCACAGCGGTCGTCGTCATGACGTCAAAGCTAGACCGAATCACCTCCGAATGACACCGGTTTGACGCCCACGCAGGTGTCGTTGACGCCCTCCCGAGTGACGCCCCGGCGACGTCTGAAGCGTCGTCGTTATGTCCCTTCTGCGGCGAGAGCATCGAAGCGCTGAGGAGCCGGCCAGAGAGAGGCGGAGTACGTGACCACAGGCAATGAGGGGGCACCCGGAGGCGGTGTCGGCGCAGCGGTCTTCCTTTCGCTGCCAGAGCTTCAGCCCACCCCTGTGGAGTGCTGCGCCGTCTGCGGCGACCTCGCCGTGCGGCGCCAGGAAGCTCGCGAACGCGGTGACCTGTCCGCCGCAACGGACGCGAACGTGCGCCTCCGGAACCACCGTGACCACGTGGGGAACCGCCCGTGACCATGACCGTGCGGGTCTCCCGTGACTCCTGCAAGACGTGGGAGGCCCTGGTCACGTACCCGGCCGACGGCACTGACAGCTCCCTCGGCCCCGAGGCATCGGGAGTCTGGCCCCCGTGCGGCTGCCCCCGCTGCGTGCGGGCTCAAGAAGCCCTGCCTCCTTCCCCCACGGGAGATCCACGAGGTACGGGACGATCGGCACGCTCTTGATCCGGGGCGTACGCGAAGGCCGGGCGTTCCGCCCGGGAATACTGCCCCCACCCCCGACGTTGCACCGGCCGCACACCCACCCCGAGGAAAGTCAGCTCATGCGCGTCGAAATCTGGTCGGATATCGCCTGTCCCTGGTGTTACATCGGCAAGGCCCGGTTCGAGGCCGGGCTTGCGGCCTTTGCGCACCGGGATGGTGTCGAGGTGGTGCACCGCTCCTTCGAGCTGGACCCGGATGCGCCGGCCGCCACGGATATCCCGGTGGTCGACATGCTCGCCAGGAAGTACGGCGTGAGCCGTGCGCAGGCCGAGGCGATGGAGGCCCGGGTCGCCGAGGCGGCGGCGGGGGAGGGGCTGGACTACCGGTCCGACCGGATCCACGGCAACACCTTCGCGCTGCACCGGCTGCTGCACCTCGCCCGGGAGCACGGTGTCCAGGAGGCATTGCTCGATGCCTTCTACCGGGCCAACTTCGCCGAGGCCAGGCGGCTCGGTGATCCCGCCGTGCTCCAGGAGATCGCCGTCGGCGCGGGGCTGCCCGCCCAGGAGGTCGCGCGGGTGCTGGCCGATCCCGAGGCGTATGCGGAGGAGGTGCGCGCCGAGGAGCGGGAGGCCGCGGAGCTGGGTGCCACGGGGGTGCCGTTCTTCGTCATCGACCGCCGGTACGGCATCTCCGGCGGGCAGCCCGCGGAGGTGTTCCGGGAGGCCCTGGAGCGTGCGTACGCCGACGGAGCCCAGTCACAGACCGACGGTGCCGGGCAGCCGCAGGCCGCCGGTGACGCGGCCGGTTCGGCCCCGGTGTGCGCCGACGACGGCTGCGCCGTGCCCGGGAAATGAGCCGGGGCCGGTCCGTGCGCACCCGGCGTGACCTGCGCCGATAAGGAGCTGTCGCGGGCCGGCCCGGCAGATACGCCATTTACGCGGCGCGAGCGGCCGAGCAGAGTGGGGACATGCATCGACGTGAGCCACTCGGCGGGGCCGAATTCGCGCCCGAGACGACCTATCTGAACTCCGCCTCCAGCGGACTCCTCCCGCGCCGCAGCGCCGACGCCCTGCGCGCGGCCCTGGTGGAGTCCGCCTCCTACGGCACCATGGGCCGCGACTACTTCGCCGCCGCCACCGCCTCCCGTGCCGCCTTCGCCCGGCTGCTGGACGTGCCCGCCGAGCGGGTCGCCCTGGGCAGTTCGGTCGCGGTGCAGTCCGCGTTCGTCGCCGCCACGCTCCCGGAGGGCGCCGAAGTGCTGGCCCCCGAGGGCGACTTCAGCTCCCTGGTCAATCCGCTCGCCGCCCGCCCGGGCATCAAGCTGCGCACCGTGCCGCTGGAGGCGCTCGCCGACGCCGTGCGCCCGGGCACCGCGCTGGTCGCCTTCAGCGCCGTGCAGTCGCTGGACGGCCGGATCGCCGATATGGCGGCGGTGCGCGAGGCCGCCCGGGCCCATGGGGCGCGTACCTACCTCGACCTCACCCAGGCCGCCGGCTGGCTGCCGCTGCGCGCCGCCGACTTCGACTTCGTCGTCGCCGGGGCGTTCAAGTGGCTGCTGTGCCCGCGCGGGGCGACCTTCATGGCGTTCGGCGGGGACTACGGGCGGGGCGCGGAGTGGCCGGCCGCGCTGCATGCGGGCTGGGTCGCGGGGGAGGACATCGGCGCGTCCAACTACGGGCTGATCCAGCCGGCGGCCACCGCCCGGCGCTTCGACGAACCCTATGCGCACTTCTCCTACATCGGCGCCGAGCAGTCCCTCGGCCTGTTGGAGGAACTGGGCGTGGACGCCGTCCATGCCCACAACACGGCGCTCGCCGACCACTACCGCGCGGGGCTGGCCGAGCGGGGTCTGACGCCGCGGCCCGCGCCGGGTTCGGCGATCGTCTCCACCCCCGGGATCGCGGACGCGGAGGACCGGGCCGCCGCCGCGGGGGTGCGGATCTCGGTGCGCGGCGGGCTGCTCCGCGCGGCCTTCCACCTCTACAACTCGACGGATGACGTGGACCGGTTGCTGGCCCTGTTGGGGTAGCGCGGGCGGGGAACAGGGGGCGGGCGGGCGGCGATGCGGCAGCTGGTGTAATGGGAAACGATCTTGTTCCGGACCGCAGGAAAGGCCCGCAGTGACCACCGCGTTCGACCCGATAGACCTCGCCGGCATCCCCCTCGCCAACCGCCTCGTCATGGCCCCGATGACCCGGAACCGCGCCAGCGCCGAGGGCGTCCCGACCCCGTCGATGGTCCGCTACTACACCCAGCGGGCCTCCGCCGGACTCATCATCACCGAGGCATCGCAGACCGAGCCGGTCGGCCGTGGCTACCCGCTCACCCCGGGACTGCACACCCCGGAGCAGGTCGCCGGATGGCGCCGGGTCACCGACTCCGTGCACGCCGCGGGCGGCAAGATCTTCGCCCAGCTGTGGCACGGCGGCCGTATCGGTCACCCGGTGCTGCTGCCCGACGGCCTGGTGCCGGTCGCGCCCTCCGCGGTCGCCGCGGCCGGCCAGGGCTTCACCCAGGACGGCCCGACGGACTTCGTCACCCCGCGCGAGCTGACCGACGAGGAGATCCACCGGACCATCGAGGGTTTCGCGGCCGCGGCCCGCAACGCCCTGGAGGCCGGGTTCGACGGCGTGGAGCTCCATGGCGGGAACGGCTATCTGATCCACCAGTTCCTGGCGCCCAACGCCAACCGGCGGACCGACGCCTGGGGCGGCTCCGACGAGGCCCGCGCCCGCTTCGCCATCGAGGTCGTCAAGGCCGTCGCCGCCGAGGCCGGTGCGCACCGCACCGGTCTGCGGCTGTCGCCCGGCAACCCCTTCAACGACATCGACGAGCCCGCGCCCGAGGCCACCTACACCACCCTGGTCGAGGCCATCGCCCCGCTGGGCCTGGCCTATCTGCACACCTGCGATGTGTTCGACCTGGAGCTGCTGGCCCGGCTGCGCAAGCGCTTCGGCGGGACGTTCCTGCTCAACCCGGCCACCGAGGGCCGGCCCACCGGTCCCGAGGAGCTGTCACTCGTCGAGGAGGGCGCGGCGGATCTGCTGGCGTACGGCGCGCTGTTCCTCGCCAACCCCGATCTGCCCCGGCGGCTGGCGCTCGGCGGGCCCTTCAACACCCCGGACCGGGCCAGCTTTTACGGCGGCGACGACTCGGGCTACCTCGACTATCCGGCGCTGGAGGTCTGAGGGCCGGCGGTCGGGTGCGGGCGCCCTGGAGGGGCCCTGCGCACCTGCCCGTAAACACGGCGCGGCCGCCGCACAGACCTGCTGTGCGGCGGCCGCGCCACCGGTGCGAACGTCCCCTAACGCACCGGAGTGAAGTCGCGGGCCCCGATGTATTCCGGGCGCCGGACCGGTGCCGCGAACGGCTCCACCGCTTCGTTCTCCACGCTGTTGAAGACGATGAAGACATTGCTGCGCGGGTAGGGCGTGATGTTGTCGCCCGAGCCGTGCATGGCGTTGCAGTCGAACCACGTCGCCGAGCCGGCCGAACCCGTGAAGAGACGGATCCCGTGCTTGTCCGCCATCTTCGTCAGCACCTCGTCCGACGGGATGCCCGCGTCCTGCATCTGGAGTGACCGCTTGTAGTTGTCCTTCGGCGTCTCGCCCTCACAGCCCACGAAGTGCTGGTGCGAGCCGGGCATGATCATCAAGCCGCCGTTGGTGTCGTAGTTCTCCGTCAGCGCGATCGAGACCGACACGGTGCGCATGTTGGGCAGCCCGTCCTCGGCGTGCCAGGTCTCGAAGTCGGAGTGCCAGTAGAAGCCGGAGGCACCGAAGCCCGGCTTCACATTGATCCGTGACTGGTGGACATACACGTCCGAGCCGAGGATCTGGCGGGCCCGGCCGACCACCCGCGGATCGGAGACCAGCTTGGCGAACACCTCGCTGATCTTGTGCACCTCGAACACGGTCCGTACGTCCTGTGACTTCGGCTCGACGATGGAGCGCGGGTCGGCGCGCATCGTCGGGTCGAGCACGAGCCGGTCCAGTTCGGCGCGGTACACCGCGACTTCTTCCGGCGTGAGCAGTTCCCCGATGGCGAAAAAGCCGTCGCGTTCGAAGTCGCTCAGCTCGGACGGCTCGAAGGGGCCGGCCGTTCCGGGCTGCGACCACACCACCGGGTCCTTCCGCGGGGTGATGACCTCAGCGGTCCCACGGGTCGGGTACAGGTCGGCGGTGCGCTCGGGTGCGGTGGTCATGGTGTTGCCTTCCTCTCCTCTCGTACGGAATCTGGCTTACGTGCGCGTGCATGCCTCCTGGGTGCTGCCGGACGGGGCAGCAGGCGGGCGGCGCCTCAGACCGTCTCGGGCTCAGACTCCGGTTCGGTGAGAAGCGGGTAGACCCCGTTCTCGTCGTGGTCCTCGCGGCCGGTGACGGGCGGGTTGAAGACACACACGCAGCGGAAGTCCTCCTTGATCCGCATGGTGTGCTTCTCGTGCCCGTCGAGCAGGTACATCGTGCCCGGCGTGATGGTGTATTTCTCGCCGGTCTCATCGTTCGTGAGCTCGGCCTCACCCTCTACGCAGAGTACGGCCTCGATGTGGTTCGCGTACCACATCGACGTCTCGGTCCCGGCGTACAGCGTGGTCTCGTGCAGCGAGAAGCCGACGCGCTCCTTGGCGAGCACGATGCGCTTGCTCTCCCAGGTGCCGGACTTGGCCTTGACGTGGCGGTCGGTGCCTTCGATGTCCTTGAAGGATCGGACGATCACGGTGACTCGGTGCCTTTCTGTGGAACGGTAAGGATCTCTGGGGCCGTTGGGCCGATCAGGCGCAGTCGCGGACCGCGCGGGCGAGGATGCGGAGTCCCTCGTCCAGTTCCTCGGGGGTGGTCGTCAGCGCGGGGAGCAGTTTGACGACCTCGCTCTCCGGGCCGGAGGTCTCGATCAGCAGGCCCAGCTCGAAGGCGCGGGCCGCGATCTTGTTGGCCAGGGGCTTGTCGTTGCACTCCAGGCCCCACACCAGACCGCGGCCGCGGTACTCGGCGATGGTGTCCGGGTGCTCCTCGGCGATCGCCTTCAGGTGTGCCTCGACGATCTCACCGCGGGCGAGAGTCTGCTTCTCCATCTGGCCGTCGGCCCAGTAGGTGTCCAGCGTCGCGGCGGCGGTCACGAAGGCCGGGTTGTTGCCGCGGAAGGTGCCGTTGTGCTCGCCCGGCTCCCAGATGTCCAGCTCAGGCTTGAACAGGGTGAGCGCGAGCGGCAGGCCGTAGCCGCTGATGGACTTCGAGACGGTGACGATGTCCGGCACGATGCCTGCCTCCTCGAAGGAGAAGAAGGCACCCGTACGGCCGCAGCCCATCTGGATGTCGTCGACGATGAGCAGCATGTCCCAGCGCTCGCACAGGTCGGCGAGGGCGCGCAGCCACTCGGCACGGGCGACGTTGATGCCGCCCTCGCCCTGGACCGTCTCGACGATCACGGCGGCGGGGGTGTTCAGACCGGAGCCCTGGTCCTCCAGCAGCCGCTCGAACCACAGGAAGTCCGGGTAGGTGCCGTCGAGGTAGTTGTCGAACGGCATCGGGGTGCCGTGCACCAGCGGGATACCGGCGCCGGCCCGCTTCATGGAGTTACCGGTGACGGCCAGCGCGCCCAGCGACATGCCGTGGAAGGCGTTGGTGAAGGACACGATCGACTCGCGGCCCTTGACCTTACGGGCCAGCTTCAGCGCGGCCTCGACGGAGTTGGCACCCGTCGGGCCCGGGAACATGACCTTGTAGGGCAGGTCACGGGGCCGCAGGATGATGTTCTGGAACGACTCCAGGAACGCCCGCTTGGCCGTGGTGGACATGTCCAGGCCGTGGGTGACGCCGTCCCGCTCGATGTAGTCGATCAGGGCGCGTTTGAGGACGGGGTTGTTGTGGCCGTAGTTCAGTGACCCGGCGCCGGCGAAGAAGTCGAGGTAGGTGTGGCCGTCCTCGTCGGTCATGCGGCTGCCCTGCGCACGGTCGAAGACGGTGGGCCAGCTACGGCAGTAGCTGCGGACCTCCGACTCCACGGTCTCGAAGACGCTCAGATCGGGCTGGGTGATGGTCACAGCATGCTCCTGGGAGATGAGTGGCGAAAGGATGAGAAGTCTGTAGGGGGCTGGGCGGTACCGGCGGTGTCACGGGGGTGTGGTGCCGGGTCCCGCACGACCGCTGCGGCGTCGTCGCCGCGCGGTCCTGGGTGCGTCAGGAGTGCCCCGTGCCGGCCGGTGGCTCGAACGGGCCGATGAGGTGCAGCACCTCCGGCTCGTGGCCCTGCTCCGGGAACAGCCCTGCGTCGAAGAGCACCTCGCTCTTGAGGGGCACTGAGTGCCGCTCGGCGAAGGACGCGAACAACCGGTTGGATGCGGTGTTGTCGGGGGTCACCGTGGTCTCGACGAAACGTACGCCCAGCTCGTCCCTGGCCCGGGCGGCGAGCCCGTCCAGGAGTGCGGCCGCCAGCCCCTGCCCACGGTGCGCGTCGTCGACGGCGACCTGCCAGACGACGAGGGTCTCCGGGCGCTCCGGGCGGAGGTATCCGGTGATGAAGGCGGCCGGCTCGCCCTCCGTGTCGCGCGCGACGACGGAGGTGGCGGCGAAGTCGCGACACCACAGGAGGTAGCTGTACGAGGAGTTGAGATCCAGCGCCTTCGAGTCTCGGGCGATGCGCCAGATCGCGGCTCCGTCCTCCACGCGTGGGGTGTCGAGCTTGAAGCCCTCCGGAAATTCTCTGATATCGCTTCGGGCACCGGCATGGTCTGCTTGTGCGGCGGTCATGGGAATTAAATTTACCCAGGGAAAAAGGAAATTGCATCGCGGGCAGGGGTTACGGAAGCGGCCGAGGTGTGTTATCGCGCGTGGGCGCCCGTACGCGCGATGCCACCGCGAGATGTCCCCATTTGACCGGGAGGTTCGGGGTGAAACGGACACGTTGTGTAGTCGGTCACAGCTCCGTAACACCCATGAGATCCGTCCGAATTACGGAACTTGGCACTAGCGAAATCTTGGCGTTTGAGGTGCGGAAAAGCGGGCAGAAGAATACGGGAAGCTGTACGTCTGAGAAATTGGGAATTCGCCGCCGGAAGGCGGGTCGGAAGACCCATGGAAACCTGCGCGGCAAGTCCCTGACAAGACCCGCAAGAACATGCGCGAGGCGATCTTCGGGAACACTGCGCGAAACGTACGGAGAGTCGCGGAGAACGCGCGGAGAACTGTGCGGCGAGGGTAGTGGAAGCCGCACGGAGAGTGCCCGGAGAACGGTCCGGGACGAAAGTCCGGCGGAGTGCCGCGTTCCCGGAAAACGGCCGCGGAAATGCGGCCGGGCAACGGCTGCGACCGCCGCGGCCGGCCGCCGTACCGCGCCGCCTACAGTGCGGGTATGACGTCCATGAGTGAAGGTGCGGTGCTGCACCTCAAGGGGAGGGTCCTCGTCGGACCGGACGAGGTGCGCGACGAGCTGTGGGTGGTCGGCGGCCGGGTGACATTCGACCGGCCGGTGATGGCACGGGATGCCACCACCGTGACGGGCTGGGCCCTGCCGGGCCTGGTCGACGCCCACTGCCACGTGGGCCTGGACGCGCACGGCCCGGTGGACGCCCCCACCAGCGAAAAGCAGGCGCTCACCGACCGTGACGCCGGCACCCTGCTGATCCGCGACGCCGGATCCCCCTCCGACACCCGCTGGGTCGACGACCGCGAGGACCTTCCGCGGATCATCCGCGCCGGCCGCCACATCGCCCGTACCAAGCGCTACATCCGCAACTACGCGCACGAGATCGAGCCGGAGGACCTGGTCGCCTACGTCGCCCAGGAGGCCCGCAGCGGCGACGGCTGGGTCAAGCTCGTCGGTGACTGGATCGACCGCTCCACGGGCGATCTGGCGGCCTGCTGGCCCCCGGGAGCGGTCAAGGCTGCCATCGCCGAGGCCCACCGCCTGGGCGCCCGGGTGACCGCACACTGCTTCGCCGAGGAGACCCTCGCCCCGCTCGTCGAGGCCGGGATCGACTGCATCGAGCACGCCACCGGGCTCACCGAGGAGACCATCCCGCTGTTCGCCGAGCGCGGCGTGGCCATCGTCCCCACGCTCGTCAACATCGCCACCTTCCCGCGGCTCGCGGACGGGGGCGCGGCGAAGTTCCCGCGCTGGGCGGACCACATGCGGCGCCTGCACGACCGCCGCTACGACACCGTCCGGGCGGCCTACGACGCCGGAGTGCCCGTCTTCGCCGGTACGGACGCCGGCGGCTCGCTCGCCCACGGCCTGGTCGCCGAGGAGGTCGTTGAGCTGACCCGGGCCGGGCTACCCGCCGTGGCGGCCCTCTCCGCGACCACCTGGGGCGCCCGGGACTGGCTCGGCCGCCCCGGCCTCACCGAGGGCGCCCCGGCGGACCTGGTGGTCTACGGGAGCGATCCGCGCGAGGACGTCCGGGTGCTGGCGGCGCCGCACCGGGTGGTGCTGCGCGGGCGGATCGTGGGGTAGGGCCTGTCGTTTGGACCAGGCCGGGCTCGCGGGGTCTGGCACGCGCATCTGCGGCGTTGTCGTCACTCGCCGACGCTCCGCGTCGACTCCCTCCTCCGCCTTGCAGCTGCACGCACCAGACCCCGCTCCCTGATCCGGCCTGGTCCGAACGAAAGACCCTAGCCGCCGGGGTGACCCGGTGAACCTGCCCGGTCAACGCGGGTCACCCGGGAGGTGGGGCGGCTGGGGCGCCCGTGGTGCCTCGTGTCGCAGGAATCGAATACAGGCACGGAAACCACCCATTGGGATGAACTGACGCCACGTGGCTGCCCGTTCACCCTCGGTACGGACACGATGTGCGGGTCGATGCCGTCGGCCCGCGCGATGTCCCCCATTGGCGCGGCCGGCGGCTCCATTTCTCCTGTGAGGGTTCCACACACGTGTCCACCAGTCCCACCAGCTCCTCCGGCATGCCCCGACGCCTCGCCGCGACCCTCGTCGCCACCGCGCTCACGGCCGGTCCCGCCGTCCTCCTCGGCGCCGTCCCCGCGCATGCCACCGGAGACCATGGCCCGGCCCGCGGCACCGCCGACGCGGTCGTGCTGCGCACCGGCGTGAACGTCGGGCTGCTCAACAAGACGGTCGATGTCCCGCTGAACGTCGCCCTCAACGAGGTGCACGCCCCGGCCTCCGCCAACAAGACCGCGCTCACCGTCAAGCTCGACGGCATCGACCAGGGCAAGCCGTTCAGCGTGCTGCGCGCCGACGCCGCCACCGCGCGGGCCACCGCCGACCGCCGCAAGGCCGAGGGCTACGCCAACCTCGTCCGGGCGAAGGTGCATCTGCCCGGTCTGCCGCTGCTGTCCGTGATCGAGGTCCAGCAGGTCACCGCCAAGGCGGTCTGTGAGGCGGGCGCGCGGGCCCGGGCCGAGGCGAACGTGCTGGGCACGGTGCGCGTCCTGGGCCAGAAGGTCACGCTCACCGCGGGCGGCACGACCAAGGTCAAGGTGCCGGGGGTGGGCCAGGTGCGGCTCGACCTGTCCAAGAAGAACGTCACGTCCAAGGGCGCCGCGGCCACCGCCCTCGACCTCGATGTCTCCGTCAACCCGCTGAAGCTGAACGTCGCCGATGTGCACGGCCGGGTCACGCTGGCCAAGGCCACCTGCACCACGCCGCGCGGCAAGGCACCCGAGGACAACGGCTCCGGCGGCACCAGCGGCGGCCAGACCGGCGGTGGCACCGAGCCGGCCGGCGGCAAGGGCACCGAGGTGACGCAGACGGGCTCCGGGACCAGCACCCAGAACCTCGCGGAGACCGGCGGCAGTTCGGCCACCCCGTACCTCGCCGGTGGCGCCGGGCTGCTGCTCGCCGCGGGCGCCGGTGCGATGGCCTTCGCCCGCCGGCGCCGCAGCGCCGCACCGCAGGGCGGCCGCGGCTGACCGACCCCGTACACCGCGCCGGTGCTGTGGGGGCGTCGCGCGCGGTGTACGGCCCGGGGTGTGCCGTGCGGGCCGCGGACCGTACGGCACACCCCACCCCCGCCGGGAACCCCGCGCAGCGCGGTCCGGCGGGGCCGGCCGGGGAAGGCCCGCGCGCTACCCGAGCACCTCGCCCAGGGCCGTCACGAAGCGGTCCGTCGTGGCCCGGTCGCGCACCGCGAGCCGCAGCCAGTCGGGGCCCAGGCCGGGGAAGGTGTCTCCACGGCGCACCGCGAAGCCGCGGTCCCGCAGCGCGGCCCGCACCCGGTCCGCCGCCGGCAGTTGGATCAGCACGAACGGGCCCGCCACCGGCCCCGCCGTCCGGATCTGCCGGAACTCGCCGAGCCGGGCCAACAGATGAGCCCGGTCCCCGGCGATCTCCTCGGCCGCCGCGGCGGCCTCCGCCAGCGCCCGCGGCGTACAGCACGCCTCGGCGGCGGCCAGGGCGGGACTGGAGACCGGCCACAGCGGCTGGGCCCGCTCCAGGGCGGCGACGGTGTCCGCGGCGGCCAGCACATAGCCGATCCGCAGCCCGGCCAGCCCCCAGGTCTTGGTGAGGCTGCGCAGCACCACCAGCCCCGGCAGATCCGTGCGCCCGGCCAGCGCCGCCCGCTCACCGGGCACCGCGTCCATGAACGCCTCGTCCACCACCAGCGTCCGGCCCGGCCGCGCCAAGGAGGCCAGCACCTGGGCGGGGTGCAGGACCGAGGTGGGGTTGGTGGGGTTGCCGACGACGACCAGATCCGCGTCCTCCGGCACCGCGGCCGGGTCCAGCCGGAAGCCGTCCCGCGCGTCGAGCAGCACCCGCCCGACCACGTGCCCGGCGTCCCGCAGCGCCGCCTCGGGCTCGGTGAACTGCGGATGCACCACCACCGGACGACGGGCCGGCACGGCGCGCGCGAGCAGCACGAACGCCTCCGCGGCCCCCGAGGTGAGCAGCACCCGCTCGGTGGGCAGCCCGTGCCGCGCCGCCACCGCCCGGCGGGCCGCACGGCCGTCGGGGTACGCGGCGAGACCGTCCAGCGACGCGGCGATCCGCGCCTTGAGCCAGGCCGGGGGAGTGCCGGTGCGGACATTGACCGCCAGATCCGTCAGCCCGGCGTCCGCGCCCCGTACCTCGGCGTCGCCGTGATGCCGCAGATCGGGTTCGTGCGGGGCGGCCGGGCCGGGGTCCGGGAGCCGGGCGGCCGCGGTGCGTGGGGGCATGCTCACCGTTCCCCGGCGCCCGCGGTCAGGGAAGCGCCCGGCCAGGCCGCGCCGTGTGCCCGCCGGGCGTCCTCCGCCGCCGCCCGGCAACTGCACGGCGCGGCGCCGAACGGCGGCTCGCCCGCCACCGCCGCGCGGTAGCGCTCCATGATCACGTCGGCCACCTCGGGCTCCGGGCCGATCACCGTCGCGCCGAAGACGTCGGTGCCGGGGTGCGCCGCGGCCCAGCCCTCGGCCTGCATGTGCAGCCGCTCCACCGGGCCGCCGGGCAGCAGGAAGTAGGGCAGCACCACGATCCGGCCCGCCTCGCCGGCGCCCGCCGCGGCCGCCAGCGCCCGGCAGCGGTCCAGGCCCGCCGGGACGTCGGGTGCC
The DNA here is from genome assembly GCF_057708345.1 of Streptomyces sp. bgisy130. NCBI lineage: Bacteria > Bacillati > Actinomycetota > Actinomycetes > Kitasatosporales > Streptomycetaceae > Streptomyces > Streptomyces sp. bgisy130. The sequence continues at coordinate 13,079 of NZ_JBYISA010000010.1, read as the reverse complement.
GCCTGCGCGACGAACGCGGTCTCCACGCCCGCGAAGCCGCGCCCCTCCCACAGCAGCCGCGCGGCCCGGGCCACCTCGGCGTTGGCGTACGGATCGGTCGCGCCGTGGCCCACCAGCAGCACCGTGGTGCGGGCCCGGTCCGCGGGCTTGCGGGCGCCGCTGCCCAGTGCCTGGTCCAGCCGCCGCTCCAGTACGTCGAGCAGCTTGGGGTGCGGCCCCAGTTCGGCGCCGCAGACATGGGCGAGCCCGGGGTGGCGCTCGCTCGCCTGCGCCAGCACCGTGGGCAGCGCCTCCGGGACCGGGCCGGTCGGGGCCGTCAGCAGGGGTATGACGGCGAGGCGGTTGGCGCCCCGCTCGACGAGACCGTCGACGGCGTCGGACAGCGGCAGCGGCGAGCCGGGGACGCCGAAGAACCCGCCGGCGACGGGCACCTCGGGGTGGCGCTCGGCGAGCAGATGCACCAGGGCGCGCAGGGCGTCGGCCCCGCCTTCGTCGCGGGTGCCGTGACCGGCGATGAGCAGTGCGGGAGAGGTCGTCACTAGGTCTCCTTGGTACCGGTGGGTCCGCTGCCGGGCGCCGGGTCGCCGGCGACCGCCCCCGTCCACCGATCCGGGCCACGGCGGGGCGGGTTGGGGGAGGTCATGACGATATCCGCAGCGGAAGAGCGGTCGGTGGCCGCTCCCTCCTACCAGCGGTAAGGGCACCGCTCTCCGTTACAGCGGGCCCGGCCAGCGCACAGGTTGCCCCGGGCGGCCGGTCCCGCGGCGCCGACTTCCGTTTGCCGGCGAGCAGTTCCGCGCCCGGCCCGGCGGCCAGCAGCGCCGCCGCCTCGGCCACGCTCGGCGTCCCGACGGCGGCCGCCGCGGCGCCGGACGGACCGGGCACCGGCACCGCCGCCAGGGCCGCCGCCGGGAACGACCGCAACGGCACCCCCAGCCGGCGGGCCGCCCCGAGCAGGCCCGGCTCCGCCGCCTTGGCCGCGACCGTCGCCAGCGCGACGACCGGCCGGTCCGTACACCCCGCCGCCGCGCGGGCGGCCGCGATCAGCTCCAGCACCTCGGCCATCGGCACACCACGGCGCGCCCCGACCCCGACGACCAGCGGCGCCGCGGCACCGTCGGTCCCGTCGGTCTGGTCGGTCGCGTCGGGGGCCCGGTGCGTCATAGCGCTACGGCTCCCCGGCCCGGGTGCCGGCCGCTGCCCACCGGCCTTACGCCGGTCACCAGCCGTACGCCGCTCATCGCGCGCCCCCCGATGCCGCCGCGCTCCGTGCCGCGCTCGCCACCAGCCGCCCGGCCAGCGACGGTTCGGCGGCCCAGTGCACATGCAGATATGAGGCATGCACCCCGCCGGAGACAAAGCCCTCCACCCGGCGCTCCGGATGCGTCAGCCCCCACGCCGGATCCGCGCCCGCGCCCGGCTCCAGCGCCGTGCGGTGGAACTCGTGGCCGCGCACCCGGGTGCCGGCCGCGGCCAGCGCGTTGTCCCGCAGCGCCACCGCCTCGCGGTAGCCGAGGGTGAGCCGTTCGGTCATCCGGGCCTCGGCGGGCAGCACTCCGCACATCGGCTTCCCGTCCAGGGACCGGGAGAGGTACAGCAGCCCGGCGCACTCGGCGGACACCGGCGCCCCGGAGGCGGCCAGTCCGGCCACCGCGGCGCGCAGCGGGGCGTTCGCCGACAGGTCCGGCGCGTACATCTCGGGAAAGCCGCCGCCGATCACCAACCCCTGTGTGCCGGGCGGCAGTTGCTCGTCCCGCAGCGGGTCGAACGGGGCCACCTCGGCGCCCGCGGCGGCCAGCAGCTCGGCGTGTTCGGCGTAGGAGAAGGTGAACGCGGCACCGCCCGCGACGGCGATCAGCGGCTTCTGCGGCGTGGGCGCATCGCCGGCCGGTGCGAGCTGCGCCGCCGGGTCCCAGGCCGCGTCCGGCAGCTCCGGCACCGTACGCGCCAGCGCCAGCAGCGCTTCCAGATCACAGCCCTCGCGGACCCGGGCGGCGAGTTCGGCCACCGACTCCACCGCCTCGGTCCGCCGTTCGGCGACCGGCACCAGGCCCAGGTGCCGGGAGGGCGTACCGGCCCGGCCGTCCCGGCGCAGCGCGCCCAGCACCGGCACACCGGAGGAGTCCATCGCCTCCCGCAGCAGCTCCTCGTGACGGTCCGAGCCGACCTTGTTGAGGATCACCCCGGCCAGCCGCACCTCCGGGTCCCAGGACGCGAAGCCGTGTACCAGCGCGGCCACCGACCGGGACTGCGAGGACGCGTCCACCACCAGCACCACCGGCGCCCGCAGCAGCTTCGCCACCTGCGCCGTCGAGGACAGCTCGCCCATTCCGGACGCCCCGTCGAACAGCCCCATCACGCCCTCGACGAGCGCGAGATCGGCGCCCGCCGCGCCGTGCAGGAACAGCGGCGCGATCCGGCCGGGCCCGCACAGGTAGGCGTCCAGATTGCGGCCGGGGCGTCCGGTGGCCAGGGAGTGGTAGCCCGGGTCGATGTAGTCCGGGCCCACCTTGTGCGGCGACACCGTGAGCCCGGCCTCGGCGAACGCCGCCATCAGGCCGGTGGCCACCGTCGTCTTGCCCGCGCCCGACGACGGCGCGGCGATCACCAGCCGGGGAATCGACCCGCCGCTCACGCGCTGTGCTCCCTGTTCACCATTCGATGCCCCGCTGGCCCTTCTGGCCCGTGTCCATCGGGTGCTTGACCTTGGTCATGTCCGTCACCAGATCGGCGAAGTCCAGCAGCGCCTCGGGGGCGCCCCGCCCGGTGATGACGACATGCTGCGTACCGGGACGGTCGCGCAGCGCCGACACCACCTCCTCGGTGTCGATCCAGCCCCACTTCAGCGGATACGCGAACTCGTCCAGCACCAGCAGCTTGTAGGTCTCCGCGGCCAGATCCCGCTTGACCTGCTCCCAGCCCTCGCGCGCCGCGTCCTCGCTGGAGGCGATGTCGCGCTGCACCCAGGACCAGCCCTCGCCCATCTTGTGCCAGGCGACGGTGCCGCCCTCACCGGACTCCCCGAGCACCTTCAGCGCCCGCTCCTCGCCGACCTTCCACTTCGCCGACTTCACGAACTGGAACACCCCGACCGGCCAGCCCTGGTTCCAGGCGCGCAGCGCCAGCCCGAAGGCGGCGGTGGACTTGCCCTTGCCCTGCCCGGTGTGGACGAACACCAGCGGACGGTTGCGGCGCTGGCGGGTGGTGAGCCCGTCGTTCGGTACGACGGACGGCTGTCCCTGCGGCATTACGCGGCCTTCCTGTTGCCCTGCACGGTCCGTACGAGCGCGGAGACACTGTCCGCGCGCAGTTCGTCGAGGGTGATCGCGGTGCCCTGGAGCTCACGGGCCAGCTCGCCCGCGAGACCCAGCCGCACCGGGCCCGCCTCACAGTCCACGACCACCGACGCGGTGCCCTCAGCGGCCAGCAGCCGGGCGGCGCGGGCGGACCGGACGACGGGCTCCGGGCCGCCGGTCGCGCGGCCGTCGGTGACGACCACCAGCAGCGGGCGCCGCGAGGCATCCCGCATCCGCTCCACCCGCAGCACCTCATGGGCCTTCAGCAGGCCCTCGGACAGCGGCGTACGGCCCCCCGTCGGCAGCTGCTCCAGCCGCGCGGCACCCGCCTCGACCGAGGACGTCGGGGGCAGCGCCAGCTCGGCGCCGGTGCCGCGGAAGGTGATCAGGCCGATCTTGTCGCGCCGCTGGTAGGCATCCAGCAGCAGCGAGAGCACCGCGCCCTTGACCGCGCTCATCCGCTTGCGGGCCGCCATCGAACCGGAGGCGTCCACGACGAACAGGACCAGATTGCCCTCCCGCCCCTCGCGGACCGCCTCGCGCAGATCGTCCCGGCGCACCACCAGCCCCCGCCCGCTGCGGCCACGGGCCCGCTGGTGCGGCGCCGCGGCCTGCACGGTCGCCGACAGATGCAGCTTGCCCAGGGCACCGTGCGGGCGGCGGGCGCCGGTCGTCCGGCCGTGGGCGGTACGGGCCCGGGAGCGGCGGCCGTCCGCGCCCTCGCCCAGGCCCGGCACATCCAGGCGCCGGGTGCGGAACGGTTCGGTGGCCCCGACCGCCGCCTTCTCCCCGGCCGCGCCCCCCTGAGGCGCGCTCTCGGGCTCGGCCTTCTCCGGGGTCTGCGGGGCCTCCCGCTCCTGCTGGTGGGGGAGTTCGGCCTCCGGGGGAAGCGGCGCCTCCTCCGGGCCGCCGTCCTGCGGCGGATGCCCGCCGCCCTCCGGACCGCCTCCGTCCGGACCGCCCCCGTCGGGGCCGCCGTCCGGACCGTCCGGCTCCGGGTCGTCGTCGCCGTCCGTGTCCTTGTCCGCGTTCTCGTCGGCGTTCTCGTCCGCGCCGAACTCCTCCAGCGTCCGGTCGAGTTTGTCCTCGTCCAGGCCGGGGGCGTCGAAGGGGTTGCGGCGCCGGCGGTGCGGCAGCGCCAGCAGCGCCGCCTGTCGCACGTCCTCCTCCAGGACGTCCGTCCGCCCCGCCCAGGCGGCCAGCGCGGTGGCGGTACGCGCCATCACGATGTCCGCGCGCATCCCGTCCACCTCGAACGCGGCACAGGTCGCGGCGATCTGCCGGAGCGCCGCATCGCCCAGCGTCACCCGCGGCAGCAGCTCCCGGGCCGCGGCGATCCGCCCGCGCAGCGCGTCCTCCTCGGCCGCCCACTCCGCCGCGAAACCGGCCGGATCGGCGTCGTAGGCCAGCCGCCGCCGGACGACCGTCACCCGCTCGTCGGGCTCGCGCGAGGCGGCGACCTCGACCGTGAGCCCGAAGCGGTCCAGCAACTGCGGCCGCAGCTCGCCCTCTTCGGGGTTCATCGTCCCGACGAGCAGGAAACGGGCCGCGTGGCGCACGGAGACACCCTCGCGCTCCACGTACGAGGCGCCCATGGCGGCCGCGTCCAGCAGCAGGTCCACGAGGTGGTCATGGAGCAGATTGACCTCGTCGACGTACAGGATGCCGCGGTGCGCGTCCGCCAGCAGGCCCGGCTCGAAGGCCTTCACGCCCTCCGACAGCGCGCGCTCGATGTCCAGCGCGCCGACCAGCCGGTCCTCGGAGGCGCCGACGGGGAGTTCGACCATCCGCGTCGGGCGCTCCTCGACGCCGCCCGTCCCGTGCGGCCCGTCGGGACAGCCGGGGTCCGGGGCGGCCGGGGCGCAGGCGAAGCGGCAGCCGCTGACCACGTCCACGGCCGGCATCAGCGCCGACAGCGCCCGGACGGCGGTGCTCTTGGCGGTGCCCTTCTCCCCGCGGACCAGTACGCCGCCCACCGCGGGGCTCACCGCGTTCAGCAGCAGCGCGAGCCGCAGATCGGCCATCCCGACCACCGCGGTGAAGGGGTACTGCGGGGTCGTGTTGTGCGCGGTCGTCATGCTGTGTCGTCCTCCACGTCGCCGTCGAGCTCCGTATTCGTCCTGTGCGTACCCCTCATGGCGCCCCCGGAGGCACGAACGGCAGTCCCTCCGGCACCCCTTCCTCGATCAGCCGCAGCAGCGCGCCGGTGTCCGCGTGCTCCTCGATCAGATCGCCCAGCCGGTCCAGCTGTTCCTCGCGCAGCACGCCGAACCGGGTGTCGGGGGCCGGGACGAACGCCCGGCCCGCGTCCGCCGCGACCCGCCGCAGGAAGGCCCGGCGGAAGCCGTCGCTCTCCAGCGACCCGTGCCAGTGCGTGCCCCATACGGAGCCGGCCCGGCAGCCGTCCAGGCTGCGCCCTTGGTCATCAGAGATGAACGCCTCCTCCCCGCCGGTCACTTCGGCGACACCGTGGTGGATCTCGTAGCCCTCCACCGGCTCGCCCAGCGCCTCGCCGGCCGGCCGCGCGAGCGTCTTCTCCGCCGCGAACCGCACCCGTACGGGCAGCAGCCCCAGCCCGTCGACCACGCCCGCCCTCGACTCGACCTCGTCCTCGATGCGCTCGCCCAGCATCTGGAAGCCGCCGCAGATGCCCAGCACCGGGCGCCCCTCGGCGGCCCGCCGGGTGATCGCGTCCGCCAGCCCGCGCTCCCGCAGCCATGCCAGCGCCCGGACCGTGCCCCGGGTCCCCGGCAGCACCACCAGGTCGGCGTCGGCCAGTTCCTCGGGCCGGTCCACGAACCGCACCACCACGCCCGGTTCGGCGGCCAGCGCGTCCACGTCCGTGAAGTTCGACATCAGCGGTGCGGCACAGACCGCCACCCGCAGCACATCCGCGCCGTGCGGCGGAGCCACCACGCTCTCGCGCACCGCGCCGCGCAGCGACACCCTCAGGCCGTCCTCCTCGTCGATGCCGAGCCCGTGCGCGAAGGGCAGCACGCCCAGCGTCTGCCGCCCCGTGAGGCCGCGCAGCATCGCAAGGCCCGGCTCCAGCAGCGTCACATCGCCCCGGAACTTGTTGACCAGATAGCCCGCGACCAGCGCCTGGTCCTCCTTGGACAGCAGCGCGGTGGTGCCGAAGAACGAGGCGAACACCCCGCCGCGGTCGATGTCACCGACCACGACCGCCGGGATACGGGCGGCCCGTGCGAGGCCCATGTTCACGATGTCGGTGCGCCGCAGATTGATCTCGGCGGGACTGCCGGCGCCCTCGCAGATCACCGCGTCATGGGTACGCCGCAGCTCCTGGAGGCAGTCGGTCACCGTCCCGAGCAACTGCTCCCGGCGGCCCGCGTACTGCGTCTTCCCCTGGGACGTCCCCCCGAAGTACCCCCGGGCACTGAGCTCTCCCACCGGCTTCCCCAGCAGCACCACCTGGCTGCTGCGGTCACTGCCCGGCTTGAGCAGGACGGGGTTCATCAGCGCGGTCGGCTCCACCCGCGCCGCGGCGGCCTGCATCGCCTGGGCCCGTCCGATCTCCGCGCCCTCGCGCGTGACGAACGAATTCAGCGACATGTTCTGTGCCTTGAAGGGCGCCACCCGGACGCCCTGCCGGACCAGCCAGCGGCAGATCCCGGCCGTCACCACGCTCTTACCGGCGTCGGACGTCGTCCCGGCCACCAACAGGCCACCGCCGACCGCCCCGCCGGCTGCCTTCAACCGCCCGTTCACCGGCTCCTCCTCCTCCTCCTGCGCTTCGGGTCACTACACCCGCCCACCCCCCGAAGGGGGGTGGGCGGCGGGGAAAAAACGGACGGCCTCATACCGCGCCCGCCTCACGCCCGAGCCCCTTGGCCCCCCGAGCCAACGCCCCCCGGGCCACCACAGCCCGCGCGGCGCCGCCCGCCGCCCGCGCCGCCACCGTCGTCGCCAGTGCCAGCACACTTACCCGCCGGGAGAGCCGCACCGCGCGCTCGATGTCGTCCACCGCCACCGGCGGCGCCGGGCCGTTGAGCACCGGACGGTGTTCCACCCGCCCGCCGTACGCCAGCGTGCCGCCCAGCCGTACGCCCAGCGCACCCGCGAACGACGCCTCCACCGGGCCCGCGTTGGGGCTCGGATGCGCACCGCCGTCCGCCCGCCAGGCCCGCAGCGCACCGCGCCGGTCGGGGCCGGCGAGCACGGTCAGCGCGGCGGTCAGCCGGGAGCCGGGCCAGCCGGCGAGATCGTCGAGCCGGGCCGCGGCCCAGCCGAAGCGGCGGTAGCGCGGCGACTTGTGCCCCACCATCGCGTCCAGGGTGTTCACCGCACGGAACGCCACCAGACCGGGCACTCCGCCCAACGCGCCCCATACCAGGGCGCCGACCACCGCGTCGGAGGTGTTCTCGGCGACCGACTCCACCACCGCACGGGCCATCTGCGGCCCGTCCAGCGCCTGCGGATCGCGCCCGCACAGATGCGGCAGCCGCTCCCGTGCCACGTCCAGATCACCCGCCGTCAGCGCCCCGCCGACGGCCCGTGCCTCCCGGCCCAGCGAGGTGCCGCCCAGCACGGCCCAGGCCGTCGCCGCAGTCAGCGCGACCCGGGCGCCACCACGGAGCGACAGCAGAGAAGCGGAAGCCGAGCCCCGCACCGCGCGCTCCAGCAGCGCCGCACCGGCCGCGGCCCCGCCCGCACACAGCACGGCATGAGCCGCCCCGTAACCACGGTGGTCGCGCCACAGCCGGCGCTCGACGGCGCCCGCGGCCCGGCCGAACGCGGCCACCGGATGGCCGCGCCGCGGATCCGCCGCGATCAGGTCGCCGAGAAAGCCGAGGGCCGCGCCGCACGCATATCCCGCGTGTTCGCCGCGCATCGGGTCAGACCGCCGTCAGGGCGCGTCCGTGACGTCCCGCCCGGCCCCGAAGGAGCCCTGCGGCAGCGGGCAGTGGCGATCTCAAGGGGCGGCCGGGCATGGCGGTATGTCCTCACTCAGGGTCCGCGCCCTGGCTCGACGTGACGGCGACCAGAGTCTCCTGGCTCCCGGATCGGCGTGTCCTCCGGCCTTCCAGTCCCGCGTACGTCATCCGACGTATGCGAGGCGGACCGTGGCCTTCGCTGGAGGAACGCTCCCCGGTGACAGTGGCGGGACCGCGCCGGATTCGCACCGGACTTCCTCTGCTGTCGCCGATTGGCTCCGGCAGTCCACCACGCCCCGCGAACGCCGTCAACTCACCCTTGACCTGCGACGCTGCCCCGTGGCAGGCGCTGTGGCGCACGCCACAGCGTGGCTGGGGGGTCACGGACGGTTGCCCGCGCACCTGATCCCGCGTCACTATCTGGTGCACGGCGGCGAAGGGGCCGCCGGAAGGGGGCCGGGGGATGCCGCAGCGCGCTGACCGTCACGAGATCCGTATCAGGATCACGGGCACGAACAATCCTGACCAGGACGCCGAGGACCTCAAGGCGTGGCTGGAGCGCGAGCCCTGGCTGAACGGGCGGCCGCACGACTGGGAGCTGCGGCCGGCGGGGGAGCGCGACGACGGCCCCGGCGACATGGCCATCGGCGTCGACGACCTGATCCTGGTCGTGGTCGGCGCGGTCGCCGCCGAGATCACCAAGAGCCTGAGCATCGCCCTGCGCGAGTGGCTGCGCCGCCGCAGGGAGGAACGCGACACCGGCGAACGGCCCGCCGTGGCGGTCGGCGGCGGGGACGGCGAACTGCGCGCACTGGGCGACCCGGGACCGGGCGCCCCGGCCCCCGAACGCCCCGATCCCGGCAGCCCGGCGAACGGGGGCGGCAGCACCGCCGGGGACTGAGCCGGATGTCCGAATACGACGCACGCGGCAAGGTCAACCGGGCGCTGCTGATCTGCGTCGACGACTACCGCCACCTGCGGCCGCTGCCCGCCGTACGGGACAACCCCCAGGAACTCGAACGCGTCCTGCTCGCCCCCGGCACCGACCTCTTCACCAAGGGCGAGGTCGTCATCTGCCGGCCCCAGGAGCCCTGGGAGGTCGAACAGGCCCTGGACGCCGTCACCCAGGAGGCCCGCGGACTGCTGCTGGTGTACTTCTCCGGCCACGGCCGGGTCGGCCGGGACGGCGGCAATCTCCAGCTCATGGTCGGTGCGTCGGAACGGCGGCACAAAACCGTCTCCTGGCAGGACACCGTGCTGTCCTACCTGGACAACGCGCGGGCCGACCGGATCGTGATCGTCCTGGAGTGCTGTTACGCCGGCAACGCCGGGGAGGCCTTCCACGCCTGCCGCACCCCCACGTCGCTGCTGATGGCCGCACAGCCCAACCGCCGGATCTTCAGCGGCGAGGAGCCCACCGGCGGCAGTGTCTTCACCCGCGCCCTGCGGCAGATCCTGGAAGAGGGCATCCCCGGCAAGCGGTTCGTCACCTTCGAGGACCTCGTCCGGGAGCTGCGGGACCAACTGGCCGGCGAGCAGACCCCGATGGGCGACGTCTGGGAGCCCCGCTCGGCCAAGCAGAACACCGTCGACGACGTCATCCTGTCCTTCGCCACCCCCGGCATCCGGCCCCCCACCCCGCTGCGGATCCGCTTACGGCGCCGGCTGAACACCTCCTTCCGGCACTGGTTCCGGATCCTGATGGTGCTGGCGATCATCGCCGTACCGGCCACCGCGGGCGTCGTCCTGCTGAACCTCCCGGGCGCCGCCGCAGCCTGCCCGCCCGCCCTCGAACTGCGGCTGCTCACCGCGCCCGAGGCCGAACCCGCGCTGCGCCAGGCGGCCTTCGACTACGAGATGTCCGACGCCAACACCCGGCCCCTCAACGGCGAGGGCGACCTCCCCGACGGCTGCCGGCGCGCCCAGATCACCGTCTACTCCGCTGCCAAGGACCAGGTCGACCAGGGCTTCGCCGCCGCCGACCGCTGGCAGGGCGAGGCCCACGGCACCGGCAAGGACGGACCGGACGACAAGGGCATCGACCCCCTCTACCGGCCCGGACCCCAGCCCGACATCTGGATCCCCGAATCCACCGCCGACTACTACGAGGCCCGCCGCGGGATGCCCGCCAAGGGCTCCCCGGCGACCCTGCACTACAGCGCCCCGGTCGCCTACACCCCCCTGGTCGTCGGCATCCCGGCACACCGCCGGCTGGACGACGTCGAACCGGCCGGCGCCTCCTGGCGGGAGCTGCTCACCGGCACCGACCGCACCCACCGCGACCTCCGGCTGCTGCGGCCGAGCCCGGTGCTGTCCGGCACCGGACTGCTGCACACCCTCGGCCTCTACCTCACCCACGACGGCTCGGACGCCGCTTCGTCCGGCGCGCCCGACCTCACCCTGGCCCGGCACGCCGAGGAGCGGCTGTCCGCCCCCGGCAGCCAGTACGCGGGCAGCACCGAACTGCTGTGCTCGCTGCGCCCCGACGCGGACGCCGCCGGCTCCGTCGACCGTACGAAGTCCGCCCCCCTGGTCTCGGAGAAGTCCCTCGCCGACTACAACCTCGGCCGCGCCACCGGCAGTTGCCCGGCCCTGGACGCCCCGCTCCCGCTCCGCAGCCGCTATGTCGCCTACTACCCCCGGGACGTCCCCGCCCTCGACCACCCCCTGATCCGGGTCGACTGGCACGGCACCCGGGACGCCACCCCACGGCAGGCCGCCGTGGCCCGCTTCGCGACCTGGCTGCGCGCCGCGGACGGCGGCCGGCGCACCCTCACCGCCCAGGGCTACCGTGGTGTGCACGGCACCGGCCCGGGGGCGGGCTCACCGCTGCTCGACAGCCGCGCGGACGTCAGCCCCCTCGCCCCGACCGTCCCCTTCACAGCGGACCCGGACCAGGTCTCCCAGGTACTGGACGGCTACGACAAGGCCCAGAAGTCCAGCCAGGTGCTGATCCTCCTCGACACCTCCACCTCCATGGCCGACGGCGGCCGGCTGCCGACCGCCCTGCGCGCGGCCGGGCGCGTCCTGGAGATGGTCGGCGCCCGCCACACCTACGGCCTGTGGGCCTTCCCGGACCGCGGGCACCCCACCGACGCCGACGCGGTGCGCGAGCTCGTCGCGCCCGGCAGCGCCGACCCGGCACCGGGCCGGGCCGCGCTGAACCGGATCGCGGGCGGCGAACTGGTCGAGCACGGGGCCGCGATGGAGGAAGCGCTGACCCGCGCGGTGCGCAGGATGAAGAAGTCCCCGGCCACCAACAAGGCCATCGTGCTGATCCTCGACCAGGACGACGGTGCGGGCCCGGGGCGCGCGGCGGGCGTGGAGCGGACCCTCGGCACCCTCGTCGAGGAGGGCCCCGAAGTGCCCGTCCTGGCGCTGGCGCTGGGCAAGAACGGCTGTGACACCTTCGCCCTCCAGCGGCTGGCCGACGCCTCCCACGGCCAGTGTGTGCCCGGCGGCCCGCAGGCCGTCGACACCCTGGCCGGACGGATCGCCTCCATCGGCACGGCCACCAAGGGGGACCGATGACCGCACCACGCACCGCCGCACCCGCCGCCCTGGCCTGTCTCGCCCTGATGTTCGCGGCGAGCGGCTGCGCACCGGGGGAGCAACTCGTCCCGGAGAAGGGCGCGATCGTCCTCGCCACCGGCAGTGACCTCAGCAGCTCCGGTGTCCGTCAGGACCTGATCCACGACTGGGAGCGGCGGACCGGCCGTACGGTCCGGATCGTCAAACTCCCGGACACCGCCGACGGCCAGCGCAGCCAGCTGCTGGCGGCCGGCCAGTCCGGCAACGGCGGCTACGACGTGCTCAACCTCGATGTCGCCTGGACCGCGGAGTTCGCCGAGGCGGGCGTGATCCGTCCCTGGGCCACGGCCCTGAACGGCGACTTCCTGGACAGCGTGGCCAAGACGGTCGAGTACGACGGCAAGGTATGGGGGGTGCCCTTCAACACCGACGCCGGGCTGCTCTACTACCGCAAGGACATCCTTCGCGCGTACGGCCACGGCGCCCCGTCCAACTGGGGCGAGTTGAAGGACGTGGCGACCGAGGTGGCGCAGGACTACAACCGCGAATCCGCCCGGGACGCTGCCTCCGGCCACAAGAAACAGCGGCCCAGGATGTACGGCATGGTCGCCCAGCTGCGGCCCTACGAGGGGCTGACCGTCAACACCCTGGAGTCGGCCTGGGTCAACGGCGGCGACCCGGACGCCACCAGCTTCACCAAGGGCGCGCAGGTCGGCGCGCTCCAGCAGGGCATCGCCGACCTCAAACTCCGGCTCGACTCGATCATGCCGCACGAGGCCACCACGATGGACGAGACGGAGAGCCGCCGCTGGTTCGCCGACGGCCGCGCGCTGTTCATGCGCAACTGGCCGGTCGAATACGCCTCGGTCGCCGAGAAGCTCACACCCGGCGAGCAGTTCGACGTCACCCAGCTGCCGGCCCGCCCCAGCGACGGCAAACGGATGTCCGTGCTGGGCGGGCAGAATCTCGCCCTCGCGGCCGGCAGCACCCGGCCCGCCGGCGCGCGGTCCCTGATCGAGGCGCTGACCGGCCCCGGCAGCGAACGCTGTCTGCTGGAGCGGGGGTTCGCGGCCACCCGCGACTCGGCCTACCGGGAGGCGGCCACGGCACCGCACTGCCCGCTGCCGCCCGACGACGCCGAACGCGGTGAGCACGGCGCCACGGGGCGGCCGGAGCCCCGGCCCGACCCCCGCACCCTGCACGCGGCGCTGATGGCGGCCGCACCGCGCCCGCGCAGCGCGCACTACCAGACCTTCAGCAAGGTCGTACAGCTCGGGGTGTCCGCCTATCTCAACGGCGTCGGCGGCACCGCCATCGCCGACCGGCTGGCCCGGGACGCCGATGACGCGCTCGATGG
>NZ_JBYISA010000009.1:0-269999 GCF_057708345.1 Streptomyces sp. bgisy130 | reverse complement strand
CACCAGAGCGGCCAGTGAATGGTTCAGGAAGCGGTGCAGCGCCCCTGCACGCTGGTCGCGGAGGCAGTCGCTGATCGCCGCGTTGATCTCGCCGACCGTGCCGAGCGACGGCAGACCGGGACAACTGACATTGCCCACCCGGACGTTGGTGCCGAAGATCCGGAACTCCGGGGTGCCCTCCTCGAGGGCCTTGGCCGTCAGGATGTAGATGAGCGTGAGCAGGACGACCCCGGCCATCAGGAACATGCCGCCGTACAGCAGCGTGAGCCGTATCCGGATGGTCGGCCGCAGCCACGGCGGCGGGCGACGCCGCGGCTCGGGACCCATGGTGGGCGCCGGCGGCAGGGCCGGCGGTGCGGGTGCCCGGGAGGCGGGCGCCTGGGAAGTGGGTGCCACGGCGCTCAGCCCCGGGGGGCCGGCGAAGGGGGCACCACGACCGGCATCGGGGCAAGAGGTAAAGGCATGACTGATTCCTCCTCAGATGCCGTAAGGCACAGGACAGTTGGCAGGCAGGTGCCATCCTGCACAAAGGGGTCATAAACCGGCAGTAAACAACGGTTCACCTCCCGGCCCCACAGCCCCGCCGCCACCGGCCCTTTCCGCACCGGGCACGCTGCCGGGGCTCGTCCTACGGGCCCCGGCAGCGTGCCGTACGGGGACTAGCCGGCGGCCGGTTCCGGCGCCGTCAGCCGGTATCGCGCGAGCCGGTCATCGCTGCTCCAGCGCACCAGTCCGGCCTTCTCCAGGACCCGGCCGGACGCCGGATTGGACAGCTCCACGTCCGCGCGGACCGTATGCACGCCCGGTGCCGTGCGCGCGAACGCCACCATGGCGCGGGCGGCCTCGGTGGCATAGCCGCGGCCCCGCCGGGACGGCACGATGCCGTAGCCGAACTCCAGCGAGCCCTCGCGCGGCGGCCAGAACAACCCGATGGCGCCGACCACCCGGCCGCCGTCCCGTTCGAGGATCTGCCGCTGGCCGTACACACCACGGGCGTCGGGGTTCCCCGCGGTGAAACCGGCGATGACCCGGTCGCCGTCGGCGGGGAAGTCCGCCGCCCAGTGCGGCTGCGGTGTGCCGTCGAGCACGGCGGCGAGCTCACCGTCGGTCCAGGGCCGCAGCAGCAGCCGCGCGGTGCGCAGTTCCGCACCGTGCAGCGAGAAGGCGGAGTCCGGACAGTCCGGGGAATCCGGGTAGTCCGGGGAATCCAGGGAGTCCGGGGAATCAGAGGAGCTAGAGGAGCCGGAGGAGCCGGAGGAAAGAAAGGAAGACACGCGTCACTCCTGGTCGTTCGTCGACGACCGGGCCGCGCTCAGGGCATCGGGCGCTCAGGCGTCCCGCTCAGGCGGCGGCCCGGACAAGGGCATGCTGATGAGGCGTCCGGCGGGCCATATTCATCAACCTCCCTCGTCCGGCAGTGATCGCGCGCGGGCGCGCGCCGCCGCACCGTATCAACCGGCGGGCCGCCGCCCCCAGTTGATTTCCACGACCGCCCCGGTCAGTACTGCGGCGGCCCGAACCCGCCCTGCGGGGGCAGCGGGGTGCCGGGCGGCATCGGCGGGGCACCGGGCGGCGGCATCGGCGGGCCGCTGACCGGGGGCACCGGTCCGGCGGGCGGCTGCCAGACCGGCGGGGCCTGCGGGCCGGGCGGCGGGACGAAGCCGGGGGCGGCGAACTGCGGGGCCTGGGACGGCGGGTACCAGGCCGGGGCGACCGGCTCGCCACGGCCCATCAGGAACAGCAGGGCCACCGAGCCGAACAGGTCCAGCGCCAGCTGGAGGTGGCTAATGACGCTCATGCCCGGCGCGGGGCCGGACAGGTCGAACAGGGTGCCGTTGCCGGCCATCCCGATCACCGACAGCAGGGCGCCGGGCAGCAGCACCATCGCCAGCCCGATGGCCAGCCCGCGGGCCGCGGCGCCGCGCAGCAGGCTGTTGAGCGCGGCCGGCGCGATCAGCGTGAGGAAGAGCAGGGAGGACCAGCCGGAGGACAGGCCCAGCAGCGCGCCGAGAACACCCTTGCCGAGGTAGAACAGGGCGAAGTGTTCGGTGCCGCCCTCGACCAGAAGGTAGCCCTGAAAGACCAGGTTGAGCAGCACCATCGCGCCGAGCACCAGACCGGCCACCACACCGGCCGTCCTGGCCGGGCGCAGCGGCGGGTCGCTGGGGGTGGCGCGCGGCCAGGAACGCATCCCGGCGAGCAGCACGATGCCCGCGACGAGGGTCAGCGGGAACATCCCCAGGCTGCTGAGGAAGACGCCGTCGAAGGTATCGGTGGCCGTTTCGGCGTGCCGGAACCAACGGTCGTCGCTGGTGTGGTTGCCGACGCTGACGAGGGCCTGGAGCACGGTGCCGAAGGTGAGGGTGGTGGCGACGGCCAGCAGCCCGCCGGCCACCCGCTGCCCCGCGAACGCCGTGAACGCCGCCGCCAACTGGACCAGGGCCAGTCCGAAATGGAACGGGTTCGTGACCTGGTTGACGCCGCCGGAGCTCTGGAACGTCCAGGACTCCCAGACCCCGTCGAGGCCGAACTCACTGAGGTCGACCACCATCCACGTGGCGATGAAAAGGAAGAACAGCAGGCAGAAGATCCCGCCGGTGATACGGGCGCCCTTGGCGAGCGCCATCGATTGAGGCATGTCATCCCCCGTTGTTTCCGTGCTACGCGAGGAAGCACGGTAGCAACGCCCCGGTCCGCGGTCTCCCCTGGACCTGGGGTCTTCACAGGCCCGCCACGGCCGCCGGGGAGACCTCGGCGGCCGGACATGCCGGACCCCCGGCCGGCGGGGGTCCGGCCGGGGGTCCGTCAGGGCGTCCTCAGTGGTTGCTGGGGAAGCCCAGGTTGATACCACCGTCGGACGGGTCCGGCCAGCGGGTGGTGACGACCTTGCCGCGGGTGTAGAAGTGCACGCCGTCGTTGCCGTAGATGTGGTGGTCGCCGAAGAGCGAGTCCTTCCAGCCACCGAACGAGTGGTAGCCGACCGGCACCGGGATCGGCACGTTCACGCCGACCATGCCGGCCTCGACCTCCATCTGGAAGCGTCGGGCCGCGCCGCCGTCCCGGGTGAAGATCGCGGTGCCGTTACCCCACGGCGAGTTGTTCATCAGCGCGATGGCCTCGTCGTAGGTCTCGACGCGGACCACGGACAGCACCGGGCCGAAGATCTCGTCGCGGTAGGCGTCCATCTCGGGCGTGACGTTGTCCAGGAGGGAGACACCCATCCAGTGCCCGTCCTCGTAGCCCTCGACGGTGTAGCCGCTGCCGTCGATGACGACATCGGCGCCCTGGGCCGCGGCGCCCTCGACGTACGAGGCGACCTTGTCGCGGTGCACCTTGGTGATCAGCGGGCCCATCTCGGAGGCCGGGTCGTCGCCGGGGCCGATCCGCAGCTTGTCGGCGCGCTCCTTGATCTTGCCGATCAGCGGGTCGGCGGTGTCACCGACGGCCACGACGACGGAGATCGCCATGCAGCGCTCACCCGCCGAGCCGTACGCGGCGTTGATCGCGGAGTCCGCGGCCAGGTCGAGGTCGGCGTCCGGCAGGACCAGCATGTGGTTCTTGGCGCCGCCCAGCGCCTGTACCCGCTTGCCGTTGGCGGTGCCGGTGGTGTGGATGTAGCGGGCGATGGGGGTCGAGCCGACGAAGGAGACCGCGGCGATGTCCGGGTGCTCCAGGATGGCGTCGACCGCCACCTTGTCGCCGTTGACGACATTGAGCACACCGTCGGGCAGCCCCGCCTCGGCGGCCAGCTCGGCGAGCTTGAAGGCGGCGCTGGGCACCTTCTCGCTCGGCTTGAGGACGAAGGTGTTACCGCAGGCGATGGCGAGCGGGAACATCCACATCGGCACCATCGCCGGGAAGTTGAACGGCGTGATGCCGGCGACCACACCGAGCGACTGGCGGATCGCCGCCACATCGACCCGGGTGGAGACCTGGGTGGACAGCTCCCCCTTGAGCTTCTCCGGGATGCCGCAGGCCAGCTCCACGATCTCCAGGCCGCGGGCGACCTCGCCCAGCGCGTCGGAGTGCACCTTGCCGTGCTCGGCGGTGATCAGCTGCGCGATCTCCTCGCGGTGCGCGTCGAGCAGCTCGCGGTACTTGAACAGCACCGAGGTGCGCTTGGCCAGGGAGCTGTCGCCCCAGGTCCGGAAGGCTTCCTTGGCCGCGCGGACGGCCGCGTCGACCTCGTCGGCCGAGGCGAAGGCGACCTGCTTCTCCTGGGCGCCGGTGGCCGGGTTGTAGACCGGGCCGAAGTTGCCGGAGACGCCCTCGACGGGCTTGCCGCCGATCCAGTGGCTGATGGTCTTCATGCGGGGGGCCTTTCTGGGCTGACGGCTTCGGGCTGGGGTCAGAGGTGGCGGCGGCGCCCGGCGGCGTGCCGGTCGTACTCCTCGCGGGCGGCCACCGCCGCCGGACGTGTCGCGGTCTCGGCAACAGGAACATCCCACCAGGCCTGTGCCTCCGGCGCGCCCGGCACAGTGTCAGCCGTTTCGGTCTCGACGTAGACACATGTGGGCCGGTTCGCGCCACGCGCCTCGGCGAGCGCGGCACGCAGCTCACCGACCGTGGCCGCGCGCAGCACCCGCATACCGAGCGAGGCGGCGTTGGCCGCGAGATCGACGGGCAGCGGCGCGCCGGTGTAGGTGCCGTCCGCGGCGCGGAAGCGGTAGTCGGTGCCGAAGCGTTCGCCGCCGGTCGCCTGCGAGAGCCCGCCGATCGAGGCGTAACCATGGTTCTGAATGAGGACGAGGTTGATGTGGATGCCCTCCTGGACCGCGGTGACGATTTCGGTGGGGTTCATCAGATACGTACCGTCGCCGACCAGCGCCCACACCGGCCGGTCCGGCGCGGCCATCCGCACCCCGATCGCGGCGGGGATCTCGTAGCCCATGCAGGAGTAGCCGTACTCCAGGTGGTACTGCCTGCGGGACCGGGCCCGCCAGAGTTTGTGCAGGTCACCGGGGAGGGACCCGGCCGCGTTGAGGATGATGTCGGTGTCGTCGACGAGGGCGTCCAGCGCCCCCAGGACCTGCGTCTGGGACGGCCGTACGGACGGGTCGGCGGCCCCGAACGCGGCGTCCACCCGGCGCTCCCAGTCCGCCTTCGCCGCTGCGTAGCCGGCCTCGTACGCGGCGTCGACGCGGTGCCCGGACAGCTCCTTGGTGAGCGCTTCGAGTCCGGCGCGGGCGTCGGCGACCAGCGGGGCGGCGCCGAGCTTGTGCGCGTCGAAGGGCGCGATGTTGAGGTTCAGGAAGCGCACCCCGGGCGCAGCGAACAGCGTCGCGGAGGCGGTGGTGAAGTCCGTGTAGCGGGTGCCGACACCGATGACCAGGTCCGCCTCGCGGGCGAGGGCGTCGGCGGTGGCGGTGCCGGTGTGGCCGATACCGCCGATGTCGGCGGGGTGGTCGTGGCGCAGCGAGCCCTTGCCGGCCTGGGTGGACGCGACCGGGATGCCGGTGGCGTCGGCGAAGGCGCACAGCGCGTCCTCGGCCTCGGAGTGGTGCACCCCGCCGCCCGCGATCAGCAGCGGCCGGCGGGCCCCGCGGATCGCCCGGACCGCGTCGGCGAGGGCATCGGCGTCGGGGAGCGGCCGGGCGACGCGCCAGACCCGGTCGGCGAAGAACTCCACCGGCCAGTCGTACGCCTCGGCCTGCACGTCCTGCGGCAGCGCGAGGGTCACCGCGCCGGTGTCGACGGGGTCGGCGAGCACCCGCATCGCCTGGAGGGCGGCCGGGATCAGCGCCTCGGGCCGGGTGACCCGGTCGAAGTAGCGGGAGACCGGGCGCAGCGCGTCATTGACCGACACGTCCCCCGCGTGCGGGGCCTCCAACTGCTGCAAGACGGGGTCTGCCGTCCGGCTGGCGAAGGTGTCGCCGGGCAGCAGCAGGACCGGGAGGCGGTTGATGGTGGCCAGCGCGGCGCCGGTGACGAGGTTGGTGGCGCCGGGGCCGATCGAGGTGGTGACGGCCTGGGCGGAGAGCCGGTCGCACTGCCGGGCGTAGCCGACCGCGGCATGCACCATGGCCTGCTCGTTGCGGCCCTGGAGGTACGGGAGCACCGGGGTCCCGGGGGCCGTCCCCTGCCGGGACGCGGCACCGGACTCCAGCAGGGCCTGGCCGAGACCGGCGACATTGCCGTGGCCGAAGATGCCCCAGCAGGCGTTGATCAGACGGTGCCGGCGGCCGTCCCGCTCGGTGTACTGGTGGGCGAGGAACTCGACCAGGGCCTGCGCGACCGTGAGCCGGCGCGTCGTCGGGGCGTTCATCGGGCGGCTCCTGCGGGCGCTTCGTAGAGGGGGAGTCGGGCGTCGACCGGCTGCTCCGGCCAGGTGGAACGGATCCAGCCGTGGTCCGGGTGATCGCAGATCAGCCACTCACGCGTGGCCCCCGGACCGGCCATCACATTCAGGTAGTACATGGCGTGGCCGGGCGCGGCGATGGACGGGCCGTGCCAGCCGTCGGGGATCAGGACGGCGTCACCGCTGCGGACCTCGGCCAGCACCTCCGTGCCGCGGCCACGCCCCGAGGGGCTCACCCGCTGGTAGCCGACCCCGTCCGTACCGTGCGCGGACTCGATCTCGAAGTAGTAGATCTCCTCCAGCTCGGACTCCTCGCCGGGGCGGCACTCGTCGTGCTTGTGCGGCGGGTACGAGGACCAGTTGCCGCCGGGGGTGAGCACCTCCACCGCGATCAGCCGGTCGCACTCGAAGGTGCCCGCCGCGCCGAAGTTGTTGACCTGGCGCGAGCAGTTGCCGGTGCCGCGCAGCTCCACGGGGACGCCGGAGGCCGGACCGTAACGGGCGGGCAGCCGGTTCTCGCAGCGGGCGCCGGTGAGCGCGAAGCGGCCGCCGGCCGCGGCCTCGATCCGGACCTGTGCGTCGCGCGGGACGTAGGCGAAGTCCGTGACCCCGCTGAACACGCTCTCCCGGCCGGTCAGTTCGAAGGTCTCGCCGTCGTCGGTCAGCACCGTGCAGCCGCCGGACAGCGGCAGCACGATCCATTCGCTGTCGCCGGTGGCGAAGGAGTGGTGGGCACCGGGCGGCAGCTCCAGGACACGCAGCGAGGAGTAGCCCCAGCCGGCCCGCTCCGGGTCGATGTCCAGGGCGTACGGGCCCGCTGCCGCGGCTCCGGCCCCCAGATGGAATTCAGTGCTCATATCTCGAGTCTCCTGCGGAATACGCGGCGTTCACAGCAGGCCGACGGCGGTGTCCACGGCGGCCGCGACATCCCCGTCGGCGGGGTAGAGCAGGGAGCGGCCGACGACCAGGCCCTGCACCGTCGGCAGCCGCAGCGCCTTGCGCCACTTCTCGTAGGCGGCCTCCTGGTCCTGGACGGTGCTGCCGATGTCACCGCCGAGCAGCACGGTCGGCAGGGTGGTGGTCTCGCAGACCCGGGCCATGGCCTCGGGGTCGTCGGTGACCGGAAGCTTGAGCCAGGTGTAGGCGGAGGTGCCGCCGAGCCCGGAGGCGATGGCCACCGAGCGGGTGACGGCTTCGGGGCTCAGATCGTTGCGGACCACGCCGTCCGCCCGGGAGGAGAGGAACGGCTCGACGAAGACGGGCAGCCGCCGCTCGGCCATCGCGTCGATGGCGCGGGCGGTGGCCTCCAGGGTGGTCAGCGAACCGGGGTCGCGGTAGTCGATGCGCAGCAGCAGTTTGCCGGCGTCGAAGCGGAGCCGGGCGAGGTCCTCGGGGCGGTGACCGGTGAACCGGTCGTCCATCTCGAAGGAGGCACCGGCCAGCCCGCCGCGATTCATGGAGCCCATCACGACCTTGCCGTCGAGGGCGCCGATCAGCAGCAGGTCCTCCAGTATGTCGGCGGTGGCCAGCACCCCGTCCACACCGGGCCGCGACAACGCCAGCACCAGACGTTCGAGCAGGTCGAAACGGTTGGCCATGGCCAGCTGCCGGTCACCGACGGCCAGCGCGCCACGGGCCGGATGATCAGCGGCGACGATCATCAGCCGACCGCTGTCGCCGAGCAGCGGACGGCGGGCACGACGGGCGGCGGCCTCCGCGACAGCTTCAGGATGCCGGGCCCGCAGCGTCGCAAGGTCACTGATCCGAGGAGTCAAGGCTCAACTCACCTTCTTGAGTACACAGGTGGAGGGGGTGCGGCCGACCGCGGGCGGGGCGGGGGTTGGAGGGGGCCCGGCAGCGGGGGTCACCGGTCGGCCAGGAAGGCGTCGACCTCGTCGGCCGTCGGCATCGCGGAGGAGCAGGCGAGGCGGGAGGCGACGATGGCACCCGCGGCGTTGGCGTAGCGCATCATCGGCGCCAGCTCCCAGCCGGCGAGCAGCCCGTGACACAGCGCCCCGCCGAAGGAGTCGCCGGCGCCCAGACCGTTGACGACCTCGACGGGGGTGGGCGGGACCTCGGCGGTACGGCCGTCACGGTGGACGGCGAGCACACCCTTGGGGCCCTGTTTGATGACGGCGAGTTCGACGCCCATGTCCAGCAGCGCCTGGGCACATTCCTTGGGCTCGCGCCGCCCGGTGGCGACCTCGGCCTCATCGACATTGCCGACCGCCACGGTCACATGCCGCAGCGCCGCCTCGTAATACGGGCGGGCGGTGGCCATCGCCGCGGCCCCGGTCGCCCCGCCGTCCCCGGAGGCGCCGCCCTCACCGCCCCAGAACATCGGCCGCCAGTCGAGGTCGAAGACGGTGGTGCCCACCTTGGCGCGAGCCTCCAGCGCGGCAAGGGTGGCGCTGCGGCTGGGCTCCTCGCAGAGCCCCGTGCCGGTGATCCAGAAGATCCGGGCCGCCGCGATGGCGTCCTGGTCGAGCTCCTCGGGCCGGATGACCAGGTCAGGGGCCTTCGGCCGGCGGTAGAAGTAGAGCGGGAAGTCGTCCGGCGGAAAGATCTCGCAGAAGGTGACCGGCGTCGGGTAGGCGTCGACGGAGGTCACCCAGCGGTCGTCCACCCCGAAGTCCCGCAGCGCCTGGTGTACGTAATCGCCGAACGGGTCGCGGCCGGTGCGGCTGATGACCGCACTGCGCCGCCCGAGCCGCGCGGCGGCCACCGCGACATTGGTGGCGGAACCGCCGAGGAACTTCCCGAAGGTCTCGACCTGGGCCAGCGGCACACCGGTCTGAAGCGGGTAGATGTCGACTCCGATCCGGCCCATGGTGATCAGGTCGTACGGCTGGGTCATGTGCGCCCCTTCGGGTCGCCCGGCGCGGCGGGTTCGGCGGGTTCGGCTCCGAGGAAAGGTCTAACGGGGAGAGCCAGACCCTGTCAACAATTTGTCCTTACATACTGACGTCAGGGAAAACATTGAACGAGGCACACGAGGAGGTCACGCCCCGGGGATGCCACCGCCGGCCCGCGCCCCACATGCACCCCACTCGCCCCTACGCCCCCCCAAACGACAAAGTCCTTAAGTCCTTATGTCAGGACGAAGTCTTGACACTCCCCGGGGCGGCAGAGAGGCTGTGCCCCACAACCCCACCCCAGCGCCTCCCGGTCACCGCCGACCGGCGAGAGGAGAGCCGCAGCATGTCCGTTCCCCATGCCGCCCAGCCCGTCCTGGACCGCATCCGCGTCGGTTCCGCACCCGACTCGTGGGGAGTCTGGTTCCCCGACGACGACCAGCAGGTCCCCTGGCAGCGCTTCCTGGACGAGGTCACCGAGGCGGGCTACGAGTGGATCGAACTCGGCCCGTACGGCTACCTGCCCACCGACCCCGCCGTCCTGCGCGACGAGATCACCCGCCGCAGCCTGCGGGTGTCGGCCGGCACGATCTTCACCTCCCTGCACCACGGCCCGTCCGTATGGGACAAGACCTGGGCACACGTCTCCCAGGTCGCCACCCTCACCCAGGCGATGGGCGCGCGGCACCTCGTCGTCATCCCCTCCTTCTGGCGCGACGACAAGACCGCCGAGGAGATCGAGCCGCGCGAGCTGACCACGGAGCAGTGGAAGCAGCTGACCACCGGCATGGAACGGCTGGGCAAGCAGGTGCGCGACGAGTTCGGGCTGGACATCGTCGTGCACCCGCACGCCGACACCCACATCGACACCGAGGAGCATGTCGAGAGGTTCCTGCACGCGACCGACTCCGACCTGGTCAACCTCTGCCTGGACACCGGCCACTACGCCTACTGCGGCGGCGACAGCGTCAAGCTGATCCGCACCTACGGCGAGCGGATCGGCTACCTCCACCTCAAGCAGGTCGACCCGGACATCCTCAGCGACGTCGTCGCCAAGGGCACGCCGTTCGGCCCCGCGGTCAAGCAGGGCGTGATGTGCGAACCACCGCTCGGCGTACCGGCGCTGCCGCCCGTACTGGAGGCCGCCCAGGAGCTGAACGTCGACCTCTTCGCCATCGTCGAGCAGGACATGTACCCCTGCCCGCCCGACCAGCCCTTCCCCATCGCCGAACGCACCCGCCGCTTCCTGCGCTCGTGCGGCGCGTGAGCCGCCGGCGCCTCATCTGCCCGCCTCGCGACGCCTCCTCCTCTTACCCCGGCAACGATTACGGAGAGTAGTCAGTTCCGTTCTCAGGGTATCCCTCGCACTCCGAACCACGTAAGGACTTGTGGACATCATGACTTCGCACGAAACGCTGGGTGTGGCGGTCATCGGTACCGGCCGGATGGGCGCCGACCACGTACGCCGGATCAACGAGGTGATCAGCGGCGCCCGGGTGGCGGCGGTGGTCGACATCGACGCGGCGCGGGTCAAGCACCTCGCCGACGGCGTCGAAGGGTGCACCGCCTACACCGACCCGGCCGCCGCCATGGACGACCCCGGGGTGGATGCCGTACTGATCGCCTCGCCGGGGCCCGCACACGAGGCGGCGCTGCTGGACGCCTTCGCGCGGGATCTGCCCGTGCTGTGCGAGAAGCCGCTGACGCCGGACGCCGCTTCCGCGCTGCGGGTGCTGGAGGCCGAGCAGGCGCTGGGGCACCGCCGGGTCCAGGTCGGTTTCATGCGCCGCTACGACGCCGACTACCGCACCCTCAAGTCCCTTCTGGACCAGGGCACTTACGGCCGTCCGCTGATGCTGCACAACAAGCACCGCAACCCGGACTCCCCGCCCGGCTTCACCAACGCCATGATGGTCAACGACTCGCTGGTGCATGAGATCGATGTGACCCGCTGGCTGCTGGAGGAGGAGATCACCGCGGTGCGGGTGCTGCGCCCGGCCCCCACCGGCAACGCCCCGGAGGGCCTCAGCGACCCCCAGCTGATCCTCTTCGAGACGGCGGGCGGCCAGGTCGTGGACACCGAACTCTTCGTCAACTGCGGCTTCGGCTACCAGGTCAGCTGTGAGGCGGTCTGCGAGGGCGGCACGGCCAGGATCGGCGACGACCACGGGGTGTTCAGCAACACCGCGGGCCGCTGGGGCGGTGCGATCACCCCCGGTTTCGTGGAGCGCTTCGAGGAGGCTTACGACCGGCAGGTGCAGCGCTGGGTGAACGCCACCCGGCGCGGCGAGGTCGAGGGCCCCAGCTGCTGGGACGGCTATGCCGCGGCGGCGGTGTGTGAGGCGGGGGTGCGCGCCCAGACGACGGGCGAGCGGATCGCGGTCGAACTCATCGAGCGGCCTGCGCTGTATCGGTGAGGCGGCCGGCCGCTGGGAGGTGACTCCTCACCTCCCCCGAGCCACACCCATCCCCGGCCCACCGGGCCGTCGCACCCATGCCCCCGGGCCGCCACGCCCACCCCCGATCCGCCGAAAGGTCCCACCCCATGCACGCCACCCCGTCCCTGCCCCTCCCCCCGCGCCCCTTCCCCGCTCCTGATGCCGGGGGGATCGGCTGCCCGGCGGGGCGGGGCTGGTGATGGGGGCTCCGACCGGCCAGTTGGTGTCCGCCGGCCCGGGTGAGGGTGGGCGGGCCCGGCGCGCCGGACGCTTCATCGTGGGCATTGCGGCCGTCGCCGCCCTCGGCGGCGCCCTGTTCGGGTACGACACCGGGGTGATATCCGGCGCGCTCCCGTTCATGGAGGGCCACTTCGGCCTGACATCCCTGGGCGAGGGCGTCATCACCAGCGCGTTGCTGATCGGCGCGGCCTTCGGCTCGCTGATCGGTGGGCGGATGTCCGATGCGCTGGGCCGGCGCAACTCGCTGCTGTGGGCGGGCGCCGTGTTCATCGGCGGGGCGCTGGCCGTGGCGCTCGCGCCCGATGTGCCGTTCATGACCGTGGCGCGCTTCGTTCTCGGCCTCGCCGTCGGCAGCGCGTCGGTGATCACTCCGCTCTATCTCTCCGAGATCGCGCCCCCGCACATCCGGGGCCGGCTGGTCTCGTTCAATTCGCTGATGATCGTCAGCGGCCCGTTGCTCGCCTATCTCCTCAATGCCTTCCTGGCGCAGTGGGCGGCCTGGCGCTGGATGCTGGGTCTGGCGGCGCTGCCCGCCGTGGCGCTGTTCGTCGGTCTGTTCTTCCTGCCGGACACCCCGCGCTGGTACCTCAGCAAGGGGCGGCAGGACGAGGCGGCCGGGGTGCTGCGCCGTACGCTGCCCGCCGGGGACGTACCCGCCGAGCTGGCCCGGATCGATCAGGCCCGCGGTCTGGAGGCCGACGCCCGGCGCGACGGCCGGCAGCAGCTGCGCACCCCGTGGATCCGGCGGCTGTTGCTGGTCGGTATCGGGCTGGCGGCCGTGCAGCAGATCACCGGCGTCAACGCCGTGGTGTATTTCGCGCCGAAGATCCTGGCATCGACGGGGCTGGGCACCGGTGCCTCGATCACCGCCACCATCGCGATCGGGGTGATCTCGGTGCTCGCGACCGCGCTCGGGATGTCCCTGATCGACCGGGTCGGCCGGCGGCCGCTGCTGCTCACCGGCCTGGCCGGGATGACCGTTTCGCTCGCGCTGCTCGGCGCCGCCTTCCACCTCCCGCACTCCCCCGCCGTCAGCATCCTGGTCCTGGGCCTGATGGTTCTCTACATGGCGTTCATGCAGGGCACGCTCAACACCGGGGTCTGGCTGCTGCTGGCCGAGATGTTCCCGCTCAGGGTGCGTGGACTGGCCATGGGTGCCGCGGTGTTCATGATGTGGCTGGTCAACTTCGCGGTGGCGCTGGCCTTTCCGCTGCTGCTCGACGCGGTCGGCGCCGGCACCACCTTCTGGTTCTTCGGCGCGATGTGTGTGCTGTCCCTGGTGTTCTGCCGGCGGTACGCACCGGAGACGAAGGGGCTGGCGCTGGAGGATCTGGAGGACGAGCTGCGGAAGGCGGCGGGGCACGCGCCGGTCACGAGCTGACGGGACGGCGGACGGCAACTGACGGAGCAGCGGCGGGAACCGGCTACGCGGCGGGCCGGAACCACCAGGACTCCGGCCGGTCGCCACTTGGCGGGAATCGCCGGAAATCGCCGGGAACCACGGACCGCATTCCCCGCGTCACAGTGGGTGGAATCACATCCAACGGGGGAAACGGTGGAATTCGTGAAGACCAACGCACTCAGCCGAACCGTCAAGCGCACGGCCGTCCTCACCGCGACCGCGGGCCTGTTGACCGCGGGACTGCTCACCGGCCCGGCGTCCGCGGACGCTCCGGCCGGCGGACGGGCCGACACCCTGGCCGCCTGCGCCTATTACAACGGCAACGCCCTCACCGTCTACGGTCAGCGCGGCGACCGCGTCTCGCAGGCGCAGTGCCTGCTGGCGAACCGCCGCTATCTCCCCTGGGGAGATGTGACCGGGTACTTCGGCCCCAAGACCCGGGCCGCGGTGAAGAAGTTCCAGTCCCGGCACCACCTGACCGCTGACGGCAAGGTCGGCAAGAAGACCTGGTACGCGCTGTACCACGCCTGATCCGCTTCCGACCGTCGGCAACACCCTTGTGGCGGGCCGGTTCCCCAGCCGGGGCACTGGCCCGCCACACGGCTGTGTGCCCACGGCGCCGGGGCCGCACCGGCAGCCCGCAACCCCGTCCCGCGTCACCCCATCCCCGCCCTGTACGAGAGCGCCCCGCCCCACCCCGTACGGGAGCGTCCGCCCGGCCCCTGATCGTCCCGCCCCCGTCACAGCCGTCCGCCCCGCGTCACCGCTGTCACCGTTACGCGCGCCTTACGTCACAGCCGTTCAACAGCCCCTCCCCGATGGTTACTCGGTGTCGTTGTCCAGGCACAGGGTGAGTGATCACCAGGCCGTACCCAGCCCCCTGCCGGCTCTCCGGGCCGACCCTGCGTACGGCACTCAGGAGGTGGCAGAGATGACCGACCGCAAGCTCTGGTCGTACAAGGAGATCGCCGCGCACATCCAGGTGCAGCCGGACACCGTGCGCTCCTACCGCAAGCACGGGTTGCTGCCCGAACCGGATCTGGTGGAGGGCGGAAAACCGTACTGGTTCGCCGACACGGTCAGAAGGTGGGTGGCGCAGCGGCCGGGCCAACGCGGCCGGCGCTGAGCCACCGGACCGGCCCCGGCTCCGGCGCCCCAGGGCGGCACCGGGGCCCGGGCGGCAGCGCGGCCGGACGCACCCTGCCGCTACGGGTCAATCAGACCGCGGTGCTGCCGTCGAGCCCCTGATCTCCAGTTCCGGGGCGACGAGTTGCTGCCCGGCCGGGGCGTCGGGGCGCTCCATACGGTCGAGGAGGCAGCGTGCCGCGCGCCGGCCGACCTCGTGGCTGGCGTTGTTCACGGAGTTCAGCCAGAGGTGGCGGATGCGGGCGAGGTAGGTGTTGTCGTAGCCGACGAGGGAGAGGTCGGCGGGTATGCGCAGGCCCAACTCCTGGGCCGCGGACAGCGCACCGACACCGGAGATGTCGTTGAACGCGAAGACGGCGGTGGGGCGTTGGGCGGCCGGCGGCCGGGCAACGGGGCGTGCGGGGGCGGACGGTGGGGTGAGGAGCCGCACGGCGGCGCGGTAGCCGCCTTCCTCGGTCCCGTCGCCGCCGGTCACGACGGCGCTCCCGGCCAGGCCGTGGGCGCGCATCGCGGCCTCGAAGCCACGCCGTCGCAGCTCACCGACCAGGCCCTGGCCGGCGATATGGGCGATCCGCCGGTGGCCGAGGCCGATGAGGTGCTCGGTGGCGAGCCGGGCGCCGCGCTCGTCGTCGTTGGCGACGAGGTCGGTGTGCGGCAGCCGGGGTTCGTGGTTGCCGGCGATGACGGTCGGCAGCCGTTCGGCGACCTCGGCGAGGCCGTCGGTGTCCGGGAGGGTACCGACGACGACGAGGCCGTCGACCCGCAGCTCCTGAAAGGT
Source organism: Streptomyces sp. bgisy130 (assembly GCF_057708345.1). Classification (NCBI taxonomy): domain Bacteria; kingdom Bacillati; phylum Actinomycetota; class Actinomycetes; order Kitasatosporales; family Streptomycetaceae; genus Streptomyces; species Streptomyces sp. bgisy130. The sequence continues at coordinate 254,842 of NZ_JBYISA010000009.1, read as the reverse complement.
GCGGGCGAAGTCCTGGCCGGCCCGGCGGTCCAGCCGCCCGTCGGCCATCAGCATCCGCAGCCCGTGCGCCTGAAGCAGCGAGTTCAGCCCGTCGAGCACCTCGACGAACCAGGGGTTGCGCATATCGTTCAGCAGCACCCCGACGGTGTGCGTACGGCGGGCGACCAGGCTGCGGGCGGCGGCGTTCGGCCGGTAGCCCAGCTCCTCGATGGCGTCCAGCACGGCCTGCCGCTTGCTGTCGCTGACCCGCCGTGAGCCCTGAAGCACCAGCGAGACCAGCGATTTGGAGACGCCCGCGCGCTCGGCGACTCCACGGATCGTGGGCGGCCGGCCTGCACCCGCACCCGGGCGCACGCCGGTCCGCGCGTCGGCTTGCGCCTCAAGTCGCCCGTTGGACCCGTTGGACCGTTCCATGAACGGAAATCCTTCCATCGGCGCAGGTCGGCGTCAATGCGCAACCTTGCGCCCCTGCAAGGTGGTTGACATGCGGACATCAGGACATGCAGGGTGCGGGTATCGCGGGCAGTTGGACCGTTCCAACACATGGCCCGTTCCAACGCACACAGCCACCGGAAGGGACCCCAGGCATGAAGATCGGTCTGATCGGCACCGGGCGCATCGGCGCGTTCCACGCCGCCACCCTCCGGAGCGTCCCTGGCGTCACCGATGTCGTCGTCGCGGACCTGGACGCCGCGCGGGCCGCCGCGCTGGCGGACACCCTGGGCGTGCGCGCCGCCGCGGGGATCGAGGAGATGTACGCGGACGGCCTGGACGGTGTGGTGATCACCGCCGCGACCAGCGCCCACGCGCCGCTGATCCATCAGGCCCTGGACGCGGGGGTGCCGGTGTTCTGTGAGAAGCCGGTCGCGCTGGATGTGCCCGGCACGGTCGGGGTGGTGGAGCGGGCGCGGGCCGGCACCGTGCCCGTACAGATCGGTTTCCAGCGGCGTTTCGACGCGGGCTATCGGGCCGCCCGGGAGGCGCTGCGCTCCGGCGAGCTGGGCTGGCTGCACACCCTGCGCGCGTGCACCAGCGACCGGACGCCGCCGCCGGCCGGGTATATCCCCACCTCCGGCGGGCTGTTCCGCGATTGCAGCATCCATGACTTCGACATCCTGCGCTGGCTCACCGGCCGTGAGGTGGTCTCGGTGTACGCGCAGGGCGCCAACCGCGGGGCGTCCTTCTTCGCGGACGGCGACGATGTCGACACCTGTGCGGCGCTGCTGCGCTTCGACGACGACACGCTGGCCACGGTGACAGCGACCCGCTACAACGGTGCCGGCCATGACGTCCGGCTGGAGGTGTGCGGTTCCGAGGGGGCCCGCTTCGTGGGGCTGGACGACCGGGCGCCGCTGACGTCCGCGGAGCCGGAGCTGTCGTGGCGGCGGGCGGCCGAGCCGTATGCCACGTTCATGGAGCGCTTCCACGATGCCTACGTCACGGAGCTGGGCGTCTTCGCCGAGGTCGCGGCGGGCCGGGCGCCGAGCCCGTGTGCGCCGGCGGAGGCGCTGGAGGCGCTGTATGTCGCCGAGGCGTGCGAGCGTTCGCGGCGCAGCGGTGAGCCGGTGGCCGTGGCGGATGTCCGGGTCCCGGCCGGCGGCAGTGGTCCGGGGGTGTGAGGGCGCTCGGGGTCGCCGCGGTCCCGGCCGCCGGGCGCCGGTGGGCCCGTCAGGTGGCGGCCACGGAGGATGCCCGGCCGCCGGGTTCCTCGCCGCCGTTGTGGGGGCCGCCGCCCTCGCCTTCGCCGGCGCCTTCCGAGGGGTCGCGCAGGGTGCGGCGGCGGGCGGCCCATTGGATGGCGGCGCCGACCGCGGCGACCGCGCAGGAGACGCCGAAGCCGATGGCGGCGGCGTAGAGCGGGCGGCCGGTGGTGGCGCTGCCGAGGTAGCCGAGGCCGACGGAGTAGGTGGCCCAGGTGGCTTCGGCGATGCCGGCGCCGAGGGCGTATTTGCGGAGCGGGTAGCGCAGCACGCCGGAGGCCAGCGCGCCGGCGATCCGCCCGCTGGGCAGGAACCGTACGGCGATCACGAACGGCAGGCCGTAGCGCTGGATGCGGCCGGAGGTCCAGTCCAGTAGTGCCCGGCGGCGGGGTTTGCGGCGCATCCAGGCCCGTACGGGTCCGCCGAACCGCCGCGCGGCGAGGTACATCAGCAGGTCTCCGAGCAGGGCGCTGCCGGCGACGATCAGCAGGATCAGCGGCAGGAAGAGTTCGCCGCGGGAGGCGAGCACGCCGGCGGAGACCAGCAGGGCGGAGTTGGGGACCAGCGGCGGCAGTGTGGTGAGCACCAGCAGGCCGTAGAGGGCCAGTACGTCCATCCGGCCGCCTCCTCGGATCCGCCCCGAGCCCGTATCCCAAGGCTGACGCGTGGTGGGGCGCGCGGCAACGCGGAGGGGGACCCGTTCGAGCACGGGGTGCGCCGACGGCCTGGATTGATACCCCCTAGGGGTATAGTGTGCTTAAGGTCGGGGGCAGAGGCGGTTGCCGGGGTCTCGCGTGGCACGCTTCGGCACTCCGACACTTGCACCACATGGAACGCATCAGCACCACAAGGAGAGTCCCCATGGCTGAGAACAGCTCCTGCTGCACCCCGGAAGGCTCCTGCCACTCCGGCGGCACCGACGTCGAGGTCGGGGCGGTGACCACCACCTACCGCGTCACCGGCATGACCTGCGGCCACTGCGAGGGTGCGGTGTCGGCGGAGATCGGCGAGATCGCCGGGGTCAGTGCAGTGCAGGCGGTCGCGGCCACCGGCCTGGTGACGGTCACGTCGAAGGCCCCGCTGGACGAGGCGGCCGTCCGGGCGGCCGTCGACGAGGCCGGCTACGAGCTCGTGGGGCAGGCGGCCTGATCCCATGTCCGGGTCCACCGCGGAGGCGCGGGTCGAGCTCGCCATCGGCGGGATGACCTGCGCCTCGTGCGCCGCGCGGGTCGAGAAGAAGCTCAACCGCATGGCCGGCGTGGTGGCCACGGTCAATTACGCGACCGAGAAGGCGCAGGTCTCCTACGGGGCCGGGGTCTCGGTCGGGGATCTGATCGCCACCGTCGAGCGGACCGGCTACACGGCGCGGCCCCCGGCACCGCCGCCGGAGCCCCCCGGGTCGGCCGATGTGGCGCTGGCCGGCGGCGCGGACCTCTACACGGATCAGCGGGCGGATCTGCGCCCCCTGCGGCAGCGGCTGACGGTCTCCGCTGTACTGGCCGTGCCCGTGATCGTGCTGGCCATGGTGCCCGCGCTCCAGTTCCCCTACTGGCAGTGGCTTTCGCTGGTCCTCGCCGCGCCGGTGGTCGTCTGGGGCGGCCTGCCGTTCCACCGGGCCGCCTGGACGAATCTGCGGCACGGCGCCGCCACCATGGACACCCTGGTCTCGCTCGGCACACTGGCCGCGTTCGGCTGGTCGGTGTGGGCGCTGTTCTTCGGCGACGCGGGGATGCCGGGGATGCGGCACGGCTTCGATCTGACCGTGTCCCGTACGGACGCCGGGACCCAGATCTATCTGGAGGCGGCAGCCGGGGTGACGGCGTTTCTGCTGCTCGGGCGGTATCTGGAGGCCCGCTCGAAGCGGCGGGCGGGCGCGGCGCTGCGGGCACTGCTGGAGCTGGGCGCCAAGGACGTGGCCGTCCTCCGGGACGGGCGTGAGGTGCAGATTCCGGTGGCGGAGCTGGCGGTCGGCGACCGTTTCGTGGTCCGGCCCGGGGAGAAGATCGCCACGGACGGGCGGGTGGTGGCGGGCGCGGCCGCGGTGGATACGTCGATGCTGACCGGGGAGTCCGTCCCGGTGGAGGTCGCGCCGGGTGACGGTGTCACGGGTGGGACGGTGAACGCGTCGGGGCGGCTGGAGATCGAGGCCACTTCGGTCGGCGCGGACACCCGGCTGGCCCGTATGGCGCGGCTGGTGGAGGACGCCCAGAACGGGAAGGCCGCGGTGCAGCGGCTGGCCGACCGGGTCTCCGCGGTCTTCGTTCCGGTGGTGCTGCTGATCGCGGCCGGCACCCTGGCGGGCTGGCTGCTGGCGACCGGGGAGGTGACCGCGTCGTTCACCGCCGCGGTGGCGGTCCTGATCATCGCCTGCCCGTGCGCGCTGGGGCTGGCCACGCCGACCGCGCTGATGGTCGGCACCGGGCGCGGCGCCCAGCTCGGCATCCTGATCAAGGGTCCGGAGGTGCTGGAGTCGACCCGCCGGGTGGACACCGTGCTGCTGGACAAGACCGGCACGGTCACCAGCGGCCGGATGCGGCTCCAGGAGGTCGTGGCGGCCCCGGGCGTCGCGGAGGACGAGCTGCTGCGGCTGGCGGGGGCGCTGGAGGACGCCTCGGAGCATCCGGTGGCCCGCGCCCTGGCCGAGGGTGCGGCCCGCCGGGTGGGCGCGCTGCCGGCGGTGGCGGATTTCGGGAATGTGCCGGGGCTGGGGGTGCGCGGGACGGTCGGCGGCCACCGGGTGCTGGCGGGGCGGGCGCGGCTGGCCGAGGAGGCCGGGGCCGTGCTGCCGCCGGAGCTGCGGGAGGCGCTGGCGGCCGCCGCGGCCGCGGGCCGGACGGCCGTGGTGGTGGCCTGGGACGGCCGGGCGCGCGGGGTGCTGACGGTCGCCGACGCGGTGAAGCCGGGCAGCGCGGCGGCGGTGCGGGAGCTGCGCCGGCTGGGGATGACCCCGGTGCTGCTGACCGGTGACCACGAGGCCGTCGCGGCGGCGGTGGCTGCCGAGGTCGGGATCGACGAGGTGATCGCCGGGGTGCTGCCCGAGGGCAAGGTGGCGGTGGTGGAGCGGCTGCGGGCCCGGGGCCGTACGGTCGCGATGGTCGGTGACGGGGTCAATGACGCGGCCGCGCTGGCCACCGCGGATCTGGGGCTGGCGATGGGGACCGGCACGGATGCCGCGATCGAGGCCGGTGATCTCACGCTCGTGCGGGGTGATCTGCGGGTGGCGGCGGATGCCGTCCGGCTGGCGCGGGCCACGCTCGGCACGATCAAGGGGAATCTGTTCTGGGCGTTCGGCTACAACGTCGCGGCGCTGCCGCTGGCCGCGGCCGGACTGCTCAACCCGATGATCGCGGGTGCGGCGATGGCCTTCTCGTCGGTCTTCGTGGTCATGAACAGTCTGCGGCTACGAAATTTCACATAGCCCTTACAACTGACACAACACCCATACCGCAGGGCCTCGATCTCCAGATGGGATCCCTTGACCGCATTCGCCCCCATATGGCAAGAGACCCAGATCACACTCATGGGAACGTAACCATTGAGGGGGGTCGTGAGTCTAACCGGGCAGTGCAGGCACCCCGGCGGGGCTTGCACTGCAACAGCCGTGCTGGTCTTGGGGGATCGTGCCCGGCTACGCGTGGCCGGGGCGACGTGCCCGGGGAGCTTTGAGCGGCCCTCCCGAACGTGCGCGTCCCGGCAGATCGCGGTGCAACCCGGAACGCCCGGACGGATCCCGTGGGGGGAATCCAACCGGGACACGGGAAGCGCCCCGCACTCTGGACCCGTGGGGGGATCCGGAGGCGGGGCGCTTCTTTATGCCTGCGGGCTGCCTCGGAGGGCAGCGGTCAGCGCTGCTCGACCGGCACGAAGTCGCGCTCGACGGCGCCGGTGTAGATCTGCCGCGGGCGGCCGATGCGGGAGCCGGGCTCCTTGATCATCTCGTGCCACTGGGCGATCCAGCCGGGCAGCCGGCCGAGCGCGAAGAGCACGGTGAACATCTCGGTGGGGAAGCCCATCGCCCGGTAGATCAGACCGGTGTAGAAGTCCACGTTCGGGTAGAGCTTGCGCTCGACGAAGTAGTCGTCGGAGAGCGCGTGCTCCTCCAGCTTCAGGGCGATGTCCAGCAGCTCGTCGGACTTGCCGAGCGCGGAGAGGACATCGTGCGCCGCCGCCTTGATGATCTTCGCGCGGGGGTCGAAGTTCTTGTAGACGCGGTGCCCGAAGCCCATGAGCTTCACGCCGTCTTCCTTGTTCTTCACCTTGCGGATGAAGGAGTCGACGTCGCCACCGTCGCGCTGGATGCCTTCCAGCATCTCCAGCACGGACTGGTTGGCACCACCGTGCAGGGGACCCCACAGGGCGCTGATACCGGCCGAGATCGAGGCGAAGAGGTTCGCCTGCGAGGAGCCGACCAGGCGGACCGTGGAGGTGGAGCAGTTCTGCTCGTGGTCGGCGTGCAGGATCAGCAGCTTGTCCAGGGCGCTGACCACGACCGGGTCGAGGTCGTAGTCCGCGGCGGGCACCGAGAAGGTCATCCGCAGGAAGTTCTCGACGTACCCGAGGTCGTTGCTCGGGTAGACGACCGGGTGGCCGACCGACTTCTTGTAGGCGTACGCCGCGATCGTCGGGAGCTTGGCCAGCAGCCGGATCGTGGAGATGTGCCGCTGCTGCTCGTCGAACGGGTTGTGGCTGTCCTGGTAGAAGGTCGACAGCGCGCTGACGACCGACGACAGCATCGCCATCGGGTGGGCGTCCCGGGGGAAGCCGTCGTAGAAGCGCTTGACATCCTCGTGCAGCAGGGTGTGGTAGGTGATGTCCTGCTTGAAGTTCGCCAGCTCATCGACGGTGGGCAGCTCGCCGTTGATGAGGAGGTACGCGGTCTCGACGAACGTGCTGCGCTCTGCAAGCTGCTCGATCGGGTACCCGCGGTAACGAAGAATGCCGTTCTCACCGTCGAGATAGGTGATCGCGGATTTATACGCCGCGGTGTTGCCGTAACCGGAATCCAGGGTCACCAGACCGGTCTGGGCGCGCAGCTTCGAGATATCGAAGCCCTTGTCGCCAACAGTGCTGTCGACGACCGGGTAGCTGTATTCGCCGTCCCCGTAACGCAGTACTACAGAGTTGTCGCTCACGTCATCCCTCACCGACGTTGTGCCTCTTCTTCGAGGTGCCCTGACTGCCTATACCTTCCCCCATTTGGGCCTTGGATGTGCACTCGGGGTCGGCCATAGGGCCTGTCTGCGGCACTCAGTGCCGCCTGAGCGCCCATCCTGCCCCTCTTCGCCCCGAATGGGAAAGAGGGGTGACATCACATCGCACCGGCGAGCCGGTGATCGAGCGCCGTACACCGCCGACCGGCGGATACCGTGCGGACGGCCTGTCCCAGGGCTTTCCGGGAGCCGACCAGCACCACCAAACGCTTTGCCCGGGTCACGGCGGTATACAGCAGATTGCGCTGAAGCATCATCCAGGCACTGGTGGTGACCGGAATCACCACCGCTGGATACTCACTACCCTGCGAGCGATGGATCGTCACGGCATAGGCATGGGCGAGTTCATCGAGTTCGTCGAAGTCGTAGGGAACCTCCTCGTCCTCGTCGGTGCGCACGGTCAGCCGCTGCTCGTCGGAGTCCAGTGCGGTGACCACCCCGACCGTGCCGTTGAAGACGCCGTTGCGGCCCTTTTCATAATTGTTCCTGATCTGAGTGACCTTGTCGCCGACACGGAAGACCCGGCCGCCGAAGCGGCGCTCGGGCAGGTCGGGGCGGGCGGGGGTGACGGCCTGCTGGAGCAGACCGTTCAGCGCGCCGGCGCCGGCCGGGCCGCGGTGCATCGGGGTGAGCACCTGGACGTCCCGGCGCGGGTCGAGACCGAACTTCGCCGGGATGCGGCGGGCCACGACATCCACCGTGAGCCGCCCGGCCTCTTCGGCGTCCTCCTCGGCGAACAGGAAGAAGTCCGTCATTCCGGACGTCAGGGGCGGGGTGCCGGAGTTGATGCGGTGGGCGTTGGTGACCACCCCGGACTGCTGAGCCTGACGGAAGATCCTGGTCAGCCGGACCGCCGGCACCGGGCCGGACCCGTCGAGGAGATCGCGCAGCACCTCTCCGGCGCCCACCGACGGGAGCTGGTCGACGTCCCCGACCAGCAGCAGATGGGCGCCCGGCGGCACCGCCTTGACCAGCTTGTTGGCGAGCAGCAGATCCAGCATCGAGGCCTCGTCGACGACCACCAGATCGGCGTCCAGCGGCCGGTCCGCGTCGTAGGCGGCGTCCCCGCCCGGCTTGAGCTCCAGGAGGCGGTGGACCGTGGAGGCCTCCGCCCCGGTCAGCTCCGAGAGCCGCTTGGCCGCCCGGCCCGTGGGCGCCGCCAGCACGACCGTGGCCTTCTTGGCGCGGGCCAGCTCGACGACGGAGCGGACCGTGAAGGACTTGCCGCAGCCGGGGCCGCCGGTGAGCACCGCGACCTTCTGCGTCAGCGCCAGCCGCACCGCCTGCTGCTGCTCGGGGGCGAGCTCGGCGCCCGTACGCCGGGCCAGCCACGCCAGCGCCTTGTCCCAGTCGACGTCCCGGAAGGCCGGCATCCGGTCCTCGTCCGTGCGCAGCAGCCGGGTCAGCCGGCCGGCCAGGGAGATCTCGGCGCGGTGGAACGGCACCAGATAGACGGCGGTGACCGGCGGCGCGCCGTCCGCACCGCCCGGTACCTGCTCGCGGACCACGCCCTCCGGGTCGGCGGCCAGCTCGCCCAGGCAGTCGATGACCAGGCCGGTGTCCACCTGGAGCAACTTCACCGCGTCGGCGATCAGTTGCTCCTCGGGGAGGAAGCAGTGGCCCTGGTCGGTGGACTGCGACAGGGCGTACTGGAGGCCCGCCTTGACCCGGTCCGGGCTGTCGTGCGGAATGCCCACGGACTGCGCGATGCGGTCGGCGGTCAGGAAGCCGATGCCCCAGACGTCGGCGGCCAGGCGGTAGGGCTCGTTGCGGGTGACGGAGATGGCGGCGTCGCCGTATTTCTTGTAGATCCGCACCGCGATGGAGGTGGACACGCCGACGCCCTGGAGGAAGACCATGACCTCCTTGATGGCCTTCTGCTCCTCCCACGCCGCGCCGATCAGCTTCGTCCGCTTGGGGCCCAGGCCCGGTACCTCGACGAGGCGGCCGGGCTCGCGCTCGATGATGTCGAGGGTGTCCGTGCCGAAGTGCTCGACGATACGGTCCGCGATCCGCGGGCCGATGCCCTTGATGAGGCCGGAGCCCAGATAGCGGCGGATGCCCTGGATCGTGGCGGGCAGGACGGTGGTGTAGTTCTCGACCGTGAACTGCTTGCCATATTGCGGGTGGGAGCCCCAGCGGCCCTCCATGCGCAGCGACTCGCCGGGCTGCGCGCCGAGCAGTGCGCCGACGACGGTCAGCAGATCGCCGGAGCCGCGGCCGGTGTCGACCCGCGCGACCGTGTAGCCGTTCTCCTCATTGGCGTAGGTGATCCGCTCCAGGACCCCTTCGATCACGGCTGTGTTGACCATGCACCGACCGTACCGCCGGGGTCTGACACCGCGCGGGTCCGGCGGCGCGCCGGGCCGGAACGCCGGCTTCCCATCGAGGGGCCCGTCCGATGGTCGGGCCCCTCGATTCCCCCTCCATGCCGGCCCCGGATCCCCCCGGATCCCTCCCCTTTTCGGGACCAACGTCAGCTATGACCTTTACGGGCGGCCAACGGTTGCACACTTCCGCGGAGTTATTTCCCGGGCGGTAGAGGGGCGGCTCCCCCGGTCGTCCGGCGGTCGTCCGGCGATCGTCCGGCGGTCAGCCGACGTGCGTCCGGAAGCGCCGCACGACCTCGGCCAGGACCTCGGCGCCATCCCGGGCCCACAGCGCCGGGTTGAAGATCTCCACCTCGACCGGCCCCCGGTAGCCGGCCGTCTCGACCCGCTCCCGGAACCACCGCAGATCCACCGAGCCGTCCCCGAGCTGCCCGCGCCCCAGCAGGACGCCTTCGGGCAGCGGGGTGACCCAGTCGGCGAGCTGGAAGGCGGCGATCCGGGAACCGGCCGCGCCGCCGGTGCCGCCCGCGCGCCCGATCTGCGTGCCGACCGTGTCGTCCCACCACAGGTGGTAGGTGTCCACGACCACCCCGACCCGGTCGGCGGGGAACCGTTCGGCGAGGTCCAGGGCCTGGGCGAGGGTGGAGACCACGCACCGGTCCGCGGCGTACATCGGGTGCAGCGGTTCGAGCGCCAGGCGCACGCCCCGCTCGGCGGCATACGGGGCCAACTCGCCCAGCGCGTCCGCGATCCGCTCCCGGGCGCCGGCCAGGTCCCGGCTGCCGGGCGGCAGTCCGCCGGAGACCAGGACCAGGGCGTCGGTCCCGAGGGCGGCCGCCTCGTCGAGGGCGGCCCGGTTGTCGTCCAGGGCGGCGGCCCGCTCGCCCGGGTCCAGGGCGGTGAAGAACCCGCCCCGGCACAGGCTGCTGACCCGCAGCCCGGCGTCCCGTATCAGCCGGGCGGCCGCGGCCACTCCGTACTGCTGCACGGGTGCGCGCCACAGGCCCACGCCCCGTACGCCGGCGCGTGCGCAGCCGTCGGCCAGTTGGGGCAGCGACCACTGGCGGACGGTCTCCTGGTTGAGGCTGAGACGGTCGAGGAGTGACGGGGTGCCGTGGCTCATGCGCCGTCTCCCCCGTACACCGCGAGCAGGGTGCGCATCCGGTGGGCGGCGCGCTCCGGGTCCGGGAACAGGCCGAGGGCGTCGGCCAGTTGGTGGGCGCGCCGCAGATGCGGCAGCGAACGGGCCGACTGGCGGCCGCCGATCATGGTGAAGTGCGGCTGGTGACCGGCCAGCCAGGCCAGCAGGACCACACCGGTCTTGTAGTGGCGGGTGGGTGCCGCGAAGAGGTGCCGGGCGAGCGTGACGGTGGGGTCCAGGGCGGCCCGGAATCCCGCGGTGTCCCCGGTGTCGAGGCGGCGGACGGCCGCCGCGGCCAGGGGGGCGAGCGGGTCGAAGACGCCCAGCAGGGCATCGCTGAAGCCGTGTGTGTCGCCCGCGATCAGCTCGGGGTAGTGGAAGTCGTCGCCGGTGTAGCACCGTACGTCCGGGGGCAGTTGGCGGCGCAGCCGTACCTCCCGGGCGGGGTCCAGCAGGGAGATCTTGACGCCGTCCACCTTGCCGGGGTGGTCGGCGACGATGGCGAGGAGCGTCCCGGTGGCGGCGTCGGGTTCCGCGCTGCCCCAGTAGCCCGCCAGCGCCGGGTCGAACATCGGGCCGAGCCAGTGCAGGACGGCCGGCCGGGTGGTCTGGCGGAGCAGGTGGCCGTAGAGCTCGCGGTAGTCGTCCGGGCCGGTGGCGGCCGCGGCGAGCTGACGGGACGCCATCAGGACGGGCCGGGCGCCGGCCGCCTCGACGGTGCCGAGCTGTTCCTCGTACGCGTCCCGGATCTCGGCCAAGGAGGCGCCGTGGGCGGGGAGTTGGTCGGTGCCGGCGCCGCAGGCGAGCAGTCCGCCGACCGCGCGTGCCTCGGCGGCGGAGCGGCGGATCAGCTCGGCGGCGGCGCCCCAGTCCAGGCCCGCGCCGCGCTGCGCGGTGTCCATCGCCTCGGCCACGCCCAGGCCGTGCGCCCACAGGTGGCGCCGGAAGGCGAGGGTGGTGTCCCAGTCGACGGCGGCCGGGCCGTCCGGGGTGGTGTCGGCGTGTGGATCGGCGACCACATGGGCGGCGGCGAAGACCGTACGGGAGCGCAAGGGGGGCGGCGCGGAAGGGGGCGGGGATACGGGGTCCGGCGCGGAACGGGAGGGGAGCGCCGGGGCGTTCACCGGCTCAGCTCCGGTACGTCCAGGCGGCGTCCCTCCGCCGAGGACCGCCGCGCCAGTTCTGCGAGCTGGACGCCGCGCGCGCCCGCCGCCAGGTCCCAGCGCCAGGGCTCGTCGCGTACGACATGCCGGAGGAACAGCTCCCACTGGACCTTGAACCCGTTGTCGAAGTCGGCGTTGTCGGGGACCTCCTGCCACTGCTCTCGGAACGGTTCGGGCGCCGGGACGTCGGGGTTCCAGACGGGCTTGGGGGTGCCGGCGCGGTGCTGGATGCGGCAGTGGCGCAGTCCGGCGACGGCCGAGCCCTCGGTGCCGTCCACCTGGAATTCCACGAGTTCGTCGCGGTGCACCCGGACCGCCCAGGAGGAGTTGATCTGCGCGACGATGCCGCCGGCCAGTTCGAAGATGCCGTAGGCGGCGTCGTCGGCGGTGGCGTCGTACGGGGTGCCCGACTCGTCCCAGCGGCGCGGGATGTGGGTGGTGAGGTGCGCCTGGACGCTTCTGACCGGCCCGAACAGTTCGTGCAGGAGGTACTCCCAGTGCGGGAACATATCGGCCGCGATGCCGCCGCCCTCCTCGGCGCGGTAGTTCCAGGAGGGGCGCTGCGCCGGCTGGGTGTCCCCTTCGAAGACCCAGTAGCCGAACTCGCCCCGTACGGACAGGATGCGGCCGAAGAAGCCGCTCTCGACGAGGCGGCGGAGTTTGCGGAGGCCGGGCAGGAAGAGCTTGTCCTGGACGACACCGTTCTTGACGCCCGCCTCCTGGGCCAGCCGGGCCAGCGTCAGGGCGCCGGCGAGGCCGCCCGCGGTGGGCTTCTCGACGTACAGATGCTTTCCGGCGGCGATCGCCTTGCCCACCGCTTCCTCGCGGGCGGCGGTGATCTGGGCGTCGAAGTAGACGTCGATGGTGTCGTCGCCCAGTACGGAGTCGAGGTCGCAGCTCCAGTGCTCCACGCCGTGGCGGTCGGCCAGCGCCCGCAGTTTGTGCGCGGAGCGGCCGACGAGGACGGGCTCGGGCCGGATCCGGGTCCCGTCGGCGAGCTCCAGGCCGCCCTGGTCGCGCAGGGCCAGGACGGAGCGGACCAGATGCTGGCGGTGTCCCATGCGTCCGGTGACGCCGTTCATGGCGATGCGTACGGTCGTGTGTGGCACGGCCCGGCCTCCCTCGCTCGCGGCGGGTGGGGAGCGTCTGGCGGTACGTACTCTCCCGCGAGGACGCTAGCCCGCAGGCGGGGTTATCAACAGGGTGCGAAATTGCCGTGCGCGGTGCGGCCTCCTTCGCTTATCCTTGACTCAGTCAAGGGTGAGGGGTCGACGATGACAACCGGGACGGCATCCGACATGACATCCGGCGCGGCGCGCGAGGCCGCGCCCGAGGTCCGCGAGCTGCGCAGATTCAACCGCTTCTACACGAACCTGATCGGCGCCCTCGACTACGGGCGGCATCTCTACACCCCGTTCACCCTCACCGAGGCCCGAGTGCTCTACGAGGTCGCGCACCACGAGCGGGTGGACGCCGCGGATCTGCGGGCCTCGCTGTCGTTGGACGCCGGCTATCTGAGCAGGCTGCTCGGCAAGTTCGAGGACCGCGAGCTGATCACCCGCGGCAGGTCCGAGCAGGATCCCCGCCGGCAGCGCATCACGCTGACCGACGGCGGCCGGGAGGCGGCCGGCCTGCTGGAGGAGCGCTCGCAGGACGCCGCCGGGTCGCTGCTGGAGCGGCTCCCGGACGAGGACCGGGCCCGGCTGGTGGACTCGATGCGGACCATCCGTGCCCTGCTCGGTGAGGGTGCGGAAGCGCCGCCCCAGGGCCGGGCGGCCGAGGTGACGCTGCGCACGGCGCGCCCCGGGGACCTCGGCTGGATGGTCGAGCGCAACGCCGCCCTCTACGCCGCCGAGTACGGCTTCGATCTGAGCTATGAGGCGCTGGTGGCCCGGATCATCGCGGAGTACGCCGAGGGCTTCGACCCGCGGTGGGACCGCACCTGGATAGCGGAGCTGGACGGGCGCCGGGCGGGCGCGGTGATGTGTGTACGGGACGAGCGGCCCGGGGTGGCCCGGCTGCGGCTGCTGCTGGTGGAGCCGGACGCCCGCGGGCACGGGGTGGGGCATCAACTCGTCGATGCCTGCGTGGAGTTCGCCCGGGAGGCCGGATACGGCGAGATGGTGCTGTGGACCAACTCCGTCCTCGGCGCGGCCCGCCGTATCTATCAGCGGGCCGGGTTCGAGCTGGTCGCCGAGTCGGCGCACCACAGCTTCGGGCAGGACCTGGTCGGCCAGGACTGGCGGCTGGTCCTGTGATGCGCCGGGCATTGCGGGCAGGGTGGAAGGGACGGACGACGATGGTGTGAACCACGAGGAGGAGCCAGGCATGGTCAGCACCGGCAACGCACCCGGTACCGCCCCCGCGATGCGCTTCGCTTTCTCCACTCTCGGTGTGCCCGGCATGCCGGTGGCCGACGTGCTGCGGCTGGCCACCGACACCGGATATCAGGGCGTGGAGCTGCGGGCCCATCCGGAGGAACCGGTGCATCCGCTGATCGGGATGCGGGAACGGGCCGCGGTGCGCGAGCAGTTCGCGGACGCCGGGGTCGAGATCCTGGCCGTCGCCGGTTACGCCCGGGTGGCCGCGGCCCGGGACGCGGCGGGCGAGGAGGAGCTGGCGCAGGAGCTGAGCGAGCTGGTGTGGCTCGCCGCCGATCTGGGGGCGCCGTATGTCCGGGTCTTCCCCGGCGGCGGGGAGCGCCCGGCGGACGAGGCGGACGCGGATGCCGCCCGCCGGCTCGCCGCGGTGGCCCCGCTCGCGGCCGAACGCGGCGTCCGGGTGCTCCTGGAGACCCATGACTCGCACCGTACGGGCGCGGATGCCGCCCGGGTGCTGGGCCCCGTGGGCCACCGTCAGATCGGGGCGCTCTGGGATGTGCTGCACAGCTGGCTCGGTGGCGAGGAGCCGGCCGACACCCATGCCGCGCTCGCCCCGCATCTGGGCTATGTCCAGGTCAAGGACGTCGCCTCGGCCGAGGACCGCACACCGGTCCCGCTCGGTGTCGGCGCCGTGCCGCTGGCCGCCGCCCTGGACACCCTGGGCCGGCCCCCCGCCGGTGCCCACGGCCCGGTACCGGCCCCCGAGGGCACCTATGACCAGGGCGCGGGCGGCTGGCTGTGCTGGGAGTACGAGAAGCGCTGGTACCCCGGGGCGGCCGACTTCCCCGCCCTGCTGGCCCCGGGCCGCGCCCATCTCCAGCGGCTCCTGGAAGACGGGCCCGCGGCTTCCTGAGTCGGGGTGTGGCGGGCGGCGGCGGATCCGGACCGGCCGGCCGGCCGCACGCCGTCGCCCGCCTGCCCCGCGTCTTCGTCGGCCTACCCGCACGCCGCCGCCCAGCGCCTTCGCCGTCGCCCACCCGGCCCCGCGCCCTGGCCGCTCCACCCCGCACGCCCCCCACCTCCTCCGGTCGCGCCCCGCCACGGCCCCGCACCCCGACGCCCCATCACACATCCCCCGCCGCCGCGCAATAGCTGGGCGCCACCACGGATCGCGTCATTGACCGACAATAGTTTTCCGGCTATCCGTGTCTCCTTGGAAGTTTCCTTCAATGAGCCGAGGAAGCCCTCCGGAAGGAGCGCAGATGCACTCCAGACGTACCGTCCTGACCACCGCGGCCGCCGCGGCCGCCGCTGCCACGGGCGCGGGTGCCGGCCCCGCGCACGGCACGGCCCCCGGCATCGGACACCGGCCCGCCGTCCCGGCCCCGTCCCCGGCCCCGTCCGCCGCCACCCGGGCCCGGCTGCGCCGCCTCATCTCCCGTATGACTCCGGAGGAAAAGGTCGGCCAGCTCTTCGTCATGCGGGTCTACGGGCACTCCGCCACCGACCCCGACCCGGCCGATGCCGCCGCGAACCAGAAGGAGATCGGCGTCGCCAACGCCGCCGAGCTGATCGCCAAGTACCACGTCGGCGGCATCATCTACTTCGGCTGGGCGCA
The DNA here is from genome assembly GCF_057708345.1 of Streptomyces sp. bgisy130. NCBI lineage: Bacteria > Bacillati > Actinomycetota > Actinomycetes > Kitasatosporales > Streptomycetaceae > Streptomyces > Streptomyces sp. bgisy130. The sequence goes on along the minus strand of NZ_JBYISA010000009.1, from coordinate 239,359 downwards.
CAACACCCGTGAGCCGCACCAGATCGCCGATCTCTCCAACGGCATCCAGCAGGCCGCCGCCGCCCAGCGCGTCCCCGTGCCGGTGCTGATCTCCACCGACCAGGAGCACGGCATAGTGGCCCGCGTCGGTGCGCCCGCGACGCTGTTCCCCGGGGCGATGGCGCTGGGCGCGGGCGGCTCCCGCGACGATGCCCGTACGGCGGCCCGGATCGCCGGCGAGGAGCTGTTCGCCCTGGGCATCCGGCAGGACTACGCGCCGGACGCCGATGTCAATGTCAACCCCGCCAACCCGGTCATCGGTGTGCGCTCCTTCGGCGCGGACCCGCAGGCCGTGGCCCGTATGGTCGCCGCCGAGGTGAAGGGCTATCAGGGCGCCGGGATCGCCTCCTGTGCCAAGCACTTCCCCGGGCACGGCGACACCGACACCGACAGCCATGTCGGGCTGCCGTACATCCACCACAGTGCCGAGGAGTGGGAGCGGCTGGACGCGCCGCCCTTCCAGGCCGCGATCGCCGCCGGTATCGATTCGATCATGACGGCGCATATCGTGGTGCCCGCCTTCGACCCGAGCGAGGACCCGGCCACCCTCTCCCGCCCGATCCTCACCGGCATCCTGCGTGAACGCCTCGGCTACAACGGTGTGGTGGTGACCGACTCCCTCGGGATGGAGGGCGTACGGGTGAAGTACGGCGACGCCCGGGTACCGGTGCTGGCCCTCAAGGCCGGGGTCGACCAGCTGCTGAACCCGCCGGACCTGGCCGTCGCGCACGGTGCCGTGCTCACCGCGCTCAAGGAGGGTGAGCTGGCCGAGCGGGACCTCGACGCGAAGCTGCTGCGCATTCTGCTGCTCAAGGAGAAGCGCGGACTCTTCAAGGACCCGTACACCACCCACCGGGCCGTCGACCGGGTGGTGGGCACCCGCGCCCACCTCACCACCGCCGACCGGATCGCGGACCGCACCACCACGCTGCTGCGCAACGACACCGGCATCCTGCCGCTGTCCCGGCTCCGGGAGCGCCGGGTGCTGGTGGCCGGCGTCGACGCGGCCGCGCCGTCCGGGACCGGCGGTCCGCCCACCACGGTGCTGGCGCGGGCGCTCACCGAGCTGGGCTTCACGGCCACCGCCCTGTCCACGGGCCAGACGCCGAACCAGCAGCGGATCGACGAGGCGGTGGCGGCGCTCCGCGAGCGGGACGCGGTGGTGGTGGCCACCTACAACGTGACCGCGTCCTCCGGCCAGCGGAAGCTGGTCGAGGCGCTGCTCGCCACGGGTAAGCCGGTGGTGCAGCTGGCGGTCCGCAACCCGTATGACATCGCCCAGTTGAGCGGGGTCACGGCGGCCCTGGCCAGCTATTCCTGGACCGATGTGGAGCTGCGGGCGGCGGCCCGGGTGATCGCCGGGCGGCGGAGTCCGGCGGGCCGGCTGCCCGTCCCCATAATGCGCGCCGACGCCCCGACCCGGGCGCTCTACCAGATCGGCCACGGGCTGACCTACTGAGCCGCCCGGACCCGGCGCGCTCCCCCGGTCCCTCGGGGAGCGCGCCGTTCGGTCCGTCACCGCACCGCGGCCGCGGGACGCCGCGGCCCGCGGTGGGTGGCGGACTCAGGGCCGCAGCAGCGGCATCCGCCGGATCTCCTGCTTGTCCAGCTTCTTGTTGTCCGGGGCCAGCGGGGTGGGCTTGCCGGCCGGGGCCTGGACACCGGCCCAGTCGAGAAGCTCGGCGGTGGCCTTGGTGCGGTCGGCCTCCTTCAGCTTCGCGATGTTCGAGCCGTGGTTGCCGCCGGGCACGGTGAAGACATAGGAGTCCCGGGCGCCCTTGCCGACCTCGAAGTGCTCCGAACTCCACGGGTCGTACTCACCGTTGACGAACATCATCCGCTGTGCGTGGTGGCGCACCCAGCGGTCGACGTCGGGCATGGCGCGCCGGTCGAAGCGCATCGGGATGTCCTTCGGCACGAACGACCGGGAGTTGTTGATGCCGGGGTACTTCAGCAGACCGGACAGCTGCGGGTAGCCGTAGCCGGGCTCTCCGAGCTGGGTGCCCGCCTGGTAGTAGTACGGCGTGTACGGCTCCATGCCCTGGTCGGTGTAGCTGTCGAAGCCGCCGACCGTGTCCATCCACTTCCACAACTCGTCGGTGGAGACGGTGGGCTTGGGCACCTCGGCGCAGGCGGTCTCGGCCGGCTGGTACTGCCAGAACCCGAACACCAGGTCCGTGACCATGACTTCGTAGGCCCGGTCCGCGTTGCCGACCTTGGTGAAGGTCTGCTTCTCCTTGTCGGCCCACTTCTGGAAGCGCTTGACCATCTCCCCGCGGCGGATCAGGGCCTCCCGCTCGATGGCGGTGAGGGCGGTGCGGCACTTCTCGGTGCCGACGGTGCGGAAGAAGCGGTCGTACGCGGAGTCCTCGTCGTTGCGTACGTCATTGGGCGCGACATAGGCGACGGTGCCGTTCATGTCGTGCGGGAAGAAGCGGCGGTAGTACGTGGCGGTCATACCGCCCTTGCTGCCGCCGGTGTCGATCCAGTTCTTGCCGTAGATACGGTGCAGCGCCCGGAAGATACGGTGCTGGTCGTTGGCGGCCTGCCGGATGTCCAGCTTCTTCCAGTCGGTGGGCGTGGGCCGCGACGGGGTGAAGTACCGGTATTCCATCGAGACTTGATTGCCGTCGATGATCTTGGTGGGTTCGCTGCGGGACGGCGTGGTGCTCACGTTGTACCCGGAGGTGAAGAACACCGTCGGCCGGTCCACCGACTTGTGCAGCAGGGTCAGTCGCTGCTGGAAGGTCCCCTTCGAGGGGTGCCGGTGGTCAACCGGCTGGGTGTAATTCAAAACGAAGTAGCGGTAGCCGTCGACCGGCTTTTCCTCGATGAGGCTCATCCCCGGAATCGCCAGGATCCGGTCCTTGATGTCCTCGGTCTTCGGCTCGGCGGCGGTGGCCGCTCCTGCCGAAGCACTGCCGGCTCCCGCCGTGCCTATGAGCACCGCGAGCGACAGCAGCCATCTGGTGGCCTTGCGCATGCACCCTCCCCTTGGGATAGCAAAGGTCGGGCTGAACCTATCGGCGCGGCGGGGGTGCCACCAGCCCTCGGCGCCGTTCGGCGGATCGGCCGTCCGGCGGAACGCGGGCCTCCGCGGGCCTCCGGACAGTCCCCGGGCTCCTGCGGCCGGGGACCGTCCCGTCCGGGGGCCCTCCTCTCAGGCCGCCAGCTCCTCCTCCTCGCCCGTGAAGGTGCGCCACAGCTCCGCATAGCGGCCCTCGCGGGCGAGTAGCTGGCCGTGGCTGCCGTCCTCGACTATCCGGCCCTGGTCGAGCACCACGACCCGGTCCGCGCGGGCCGCGGTGGTCAGCCGGTGGGCGACGACGAGGGTCGTCCGGCGCCCCACGAGCCGGTCGGTGGCCTGGTTGACGACCGCTTCGGTGGCCAGGTCCAGGGACGCGGTGGCCTCGTCGAGCAACAGCACGTCCGGGTCGACGAGTTCGGCGCGGGCCAGGGCCAGCAGCTGCCGCTGGCCGGCCGAGAGGTTGCGACCGCGCTCGGCGACCTCGTGGAGGTAGCCGCCGTCCAGGGTGGCGATCATCGCGTGGGCGCCAACGGCCCGCGCGGCGGCCTCCACCTCGGCGTCGGTGGCGTCCGGGCGGCCGTAGGCGATGGCGTCGCGGACCGTGCCGGCGAAGAGATAGGACTCCTGGGGGACCACGCCGAGGCGGCGGCGGTAGCCGGTCAGGTCCAGCTCGCGCAGATCGGTGCCGTCGACCCGGACGGCGCCCGAGGACGGGTCGTAGTAGCGCGCGACCAGCTTGACCAGCGTGGACTTGCCAGCGCCGGTCTCGCCGACGAAGGCGACGGTCTGGCCGGCCGGGATGGTCAGCGCGATACCGGCCAGCGCCGGCTCCTCGCCGTCGCCGCCGTAGTGGAAGTGCACATCGTCGAAGGTGATGGCGCCCCGCAGCGCGGGCACCGCGCGGGGCCGCTCGACGGCCGGGGTGGTAGTCGGCTCGCGCAGCAGCTCCTGGATCCGGCCGAGCGAGACGGACGCCTGCTGGTAGCCGTCGAAGACCTGGGAGAGCTGCTGGACCGGGGCGAAGAACAGATCGATGTAGAGCAGGTAGGCGACCAGCGCACCGGCGGTGAGGGTCTCGGAGCCGACCCGGCCGGCGCCGACGATCAGCACCAGCGCCGCCGCCACGGACGACAGCAGCTGGACGAAGGGGAAGTAGACGGATATCAGGAACTGGCCGCGGACCCGGGCCTGCCGGTAGGCGTCGCTGCGGGCGGCGAACCGCTCCGCGCCCTGCCCCTCGCGCCGGAACGCCTGCACGATCCGCAGTCCGGCCACGCTCTCCTGGAGGTCGCCGTTGACGACGCTGATCCGCTCGCGGGCGAGCTCGTAGGCCCGCACGCTCTGCTTGCGGAAGAAGTACGTGCCGATGATCAGCGGCGGGAGGGTGGCGAAGACGACCAGGGCCAGCTGGAGGTCGATGGCCAGCAGCGCGATGAAGATGCCGAAGAAGGTCAGCATCGAGACCAGGGCGGTGACCAGACCGGTCTGGAGGAACGTGGACAGGGCGTCCACGTCCGTGGTCATCCTGGTCATGATCTTGCCGGTCAGCTCCCGCTCGTAGTAGTCGAGCCCGAGGCGCTGGAGCTGCGCGAAGATCTTGAGGCGGAGGGCGTAGAGGATCCGCTCGCCGATGCGTCCGGTCATGCGGTTGCCGCCGATCTGCGCGGCCCACTGGGCCAGGACCACGACGAGGGCGACGGCGGCGGCCGTCCAGACACCGATCAGCGCGCCGCGGCGGACGCCGTCGTCGATGCCCTGCCGGATCAGCACCGGCAGCATCAGCCCGGCGAGTGCGTCCACGGTGACCAGCGCCAGCGCGAAGGTCAGGGGCCCGCCGAAGCCGTCCAGCAGCCGGCGCAGGCCGTAGGAGCGCTCGGGGCGTACGGCCCGGTCCTCGTCGATGTCCGGGGTGTCCGTGGCGGGCGGCAGCGCGGCGACCTGGGAGAGCAGCTCGGGCGTGGCGGGCAGTCCGGCCATCGCGGCGCCGATGCCGGGGCCGGCCGCGGCGGCCGCGCGGGCCGCCATCCCGGCTCCGCCCGCCTCGGCCTCCTGCTCCCGGCGGACCCACAGTTCGGGGGTGATGGTGCCGTCCGCCCCGGCCCGGGGCGCCGCGCCGTCCCGTACACCGTCGGGGTCCGCCTCCGGGTCCCCGGGTCCGTCGGCGGCGAACTCGCCGTCGAAGGCACCGGCCAGCGCACCGGCCGGGTCCCGCTCGACGCCGCCCAGCTCCTCCGGGTCGGTCAGCAGCCTGCGGTAGAGGGGACAGCGGTCCGCCAGCTCCTCCTGGGTGCCGAGGTCGACCAGCCGCCCGCCGTCGAGGACCGCGATCCGGTCGGCGAGCGCCAGGGTGGAGGCGCGGTGCGCGATGAGCAGGGTCGTACGGCCCGCCATGACGCCGCGCAGCGCCTCATGGATCTCGTGCTCGACCCGGGCGTCGACCGCCGAGGTCGCATCGTCCAGGACCAGCAGCCGGGGGTCGGTGAGGATGGCGCGGGCCAGGGCGATGCGCTGGCGCTGGCCGCCGGAGAGGGTCAGCCCCTGCTCGCCGACCTTGGTGTCATAGCCCTGGGGGAGCTCGGATATGAAGCCGTCGGCCTGGGCGGCGCGGGCCGCGGCGCGGACCTGGGCGTCGGTGGCGTCCGGATGGCCGTAGGCGATGTTGTCGCGCACGGAGTCGGAGAACAGGAAGCTGCTCTCGGGGACCAGGCCGATGGCGGCCCGCAGCGAGTCCAGGGTGAGATCGCGTACGTCGTGGCCACCGACCAGGACCCGGCCCGCGGAGACGTCGTAGAAGCGCGGCAGCAGCAGCGAGACCGTGGACTTGCCGCTGCCGGATGTGCCGACCACGGCGACGGTCTCGCCGGCCTCGATGCGCAGCGAGAAGTCATCGAGGACCGGGCGGACGGGACGGGCGGCGGCCGGGACGTCCGGGGCGGGGCCGGTGCCGTCGCCCGCCCCCTCGCCCCCGTGCGGCGGCGCGTACCCGAACGTCACCCGGTCGAAGACGACGGTGGCCGGGGCGTCGGCGGGCAGCTCATGGGCGTCCGGCCGCTCGGTGAGTGTGGGCTCGGTGTCGATCAGCTCGTAGACCCGCTCCACACCGGCCCGTGCCTGCTGGCCGACGGTCAGCATCATCGCCAGCATCCGGACCGGTCCGACCAGCTGCGCCAGATAGGTGGAGAAGGCGACGAAGGTGCCGAGGGTGATCTGTCCCTGGGTGGCCATCCAGCCGCCGAGGGCCAGCATCGCGACCTGGCCGAGCGCGGGGACCGCCTGGAGGGCGGGGGTGTAGCGAGCGTTGAGGCGGACCGTGCGCAGCCGTCCGGCGAACAGCCGGCGGCTGACCTCGCGCAGCTTCCCGGTCTCCTGCTCCTCCTGCCCGAAGCCCTTGACGACCCGCACCCCGGCGACCGCGCCGTCCACGACACCGGCCACCGCGGCCGCCTGACCCTGGGCGTACCAGGTGGCGGGGAAGAGGCGGGCGCGGCTGCGCTTGGCGATGAACCACAGGGCGGGGGCGACGGCCAGCGCGACGACGGTGAGCAGCGGCGACAGCACCGCCATCACGGCCAGCGAGACCGCGAACAGCAGGACGTTCCCGATCATCATCGGGAGCATGAAGAGCAGGCTCTGGATCAGCTGGAGGTCGCTGGTGGCGCGGCCGACGACCTGGCCGGTGCTCAGCTCGTCCTGCCGCCGGCCGTCGAGCCGGGCGATCGCGCCGAACATCCGGGTCCGCAGATCGTGCTGGAGGTCCAGGGCGAGCCGGCCGCCGTAGAAGCGGCGGATGTAGGTGAGGACGTAGACGACGAGCGCGGCCACCACCATGAGGGCGGCCCAGGGGCCGATGGGGCGCGCCTGCCGGACGATGACATCGTCGATGATCAGCTTCGGTACGAGCGGGACCAGGGCCAGCACGGCCATCCCGGCGAGCGAGGAGCCGAGGGCCAGCAGCACGTCTTTGCGGTACTGCCAGCAGTCGCGGGTCAGCCGCCGCGCCCAGCCCGCTCGTTCCCTGTCCGTCCCCGCCACCCGGTGCCTCCCGCCCATCGACACTTTTTCGAACTGTTCGAGGGCGCTAACACCGCGTGGCGCGGTTTTCATCCCGCTGTCACAAACTTCTCTGCGCGCACCGCCCCCGGCACGGCGGACGGCCCCGTTCCGGATCGTCCGGAACGGGGCCGTCGCCCAGCGGGCCGTTACTCAGGGGGCGCGGCGGGCTACTTCCCCCGCTCCCCCGTCGTGTCCGGCACCCGCTCCACGGTCAGCTCCGAGATCCCCGGATGCGGCTTGGGCTTGCCGTCGGCCGATGTGCCCGGGTCACCGTGCACCGTGACCCGTACGTACCGGGCCGGGGTGCGGCCCGCGTATCCGGTTCCGGTCCAGTGCTTGCCGTCCTGGGAGACCTGGACGTTGTAGGACCGGGGCCGGGTGCCGTTCCAGTGCGGGGTGATCTGGCCGATGCGGGTGGTCCGGCCGAGGTCGACGGTGAGGGTGCCGGTGGCGGCGTCGGGCACCCAGGCCGTGGTGGTGTTGCCGTCCACCGCGGCGCCGGCGTAAAGGCCGGGCTCCTCCGAGGTCGCGGTGGCCGAGGTGCACCGGGCCGCGTTCGAGGTCGCCGCCAGATCCGGGCGGCGGGTCTTCAGGACGGCGGGCACCCCCCGGCTGACGATCTTCTCGCCCTCCGGCGACTCGATCCGCATCGGCGCCCCGGCGGTCAGCCGCACGGTGGTCTGGTGCGCGCCGATCTCGATGTCGTAGGTCCGCCCCTGCCAGTGCAGTGCGCGCAAGGTGACGCCCTCGGAGAGCTGCGGCGGCAGCATCGGGTCGAGCCGCACCCGGTCCTCGCGCAGCCGCAGCCCCGTCAGCCCGTGGGTGAAGGTCTGGAGGAAGCCGCCCTTGCCGGTGAGGAAGTCCTGGGCGGGCTTACCGGCGTGCGGGTCGGAGGCGCCGGCCTTCTCGCCGCGCGCCTCGGAGAACTGGTGGAACGGCCCGCGGACGAACGGCTTGATGGACCGCAGCAGATAGGTGTACGTGGAGCAGCCGGCCTCGCCGATCCCGGCCGCGTCGATGGCGTGCACGGAGTCGGTCATGGCCGGGCCGTCCGGGTCGGTGTGCCCGGCGTAGAAGTCCAGCGTGCGGGCCGCCTGGGTCTGCGACATCGGCCATTCCAGCGGGTACATCAGCAGCACGGTGTCGGCCTGCTTGATGGTCGTGCCCTTGTACCCGGCGTACTGCTCGAAGACCTGCTTCTTGCTGTCGTACGGGATGCGCAGCTTGTCGGCGATGGCCTTCCAGGAGGCCGGTGCCTTCTCGCCGAGGATCGCGGCGACCCGGCCGGCATGCCGCAGCGCGGTGGCGGCCCCGGCGTTGGTGAACACCCCGTCGTTGACGCCGTTGCTGTACTCGTCAGGACCGGCGACGTTCTTGACGGAGTAACTGCCGTCGGTGTTACGGGTGGCCCGGGAGGCCCAGAATTCGGCGATGCCCTTGAGGACCGGCCAGCCGCGGGACCGCAGCCAGGCGGTGTCCTTGGTGGCGAGGTAGTACTGCCAGGTGGCCAGGGAGATATCGCCCATGAGGTGGTTCTGGGTCTTGCAGTGCGGCGGGTCCCAGCTGTGGCACTCGTTCCACAGATCGCCCTTGCTGCCGCTGGTCCAGGAGTAGAACAGCCCTTTGTAGCCCAGCTTGCGGGCGTTGGCGGCGGCCCCGGCCCGCGTCTTGTAGCGGTAGTCGACGATCGACCTGGCGAGGGCGGGGTGGGCGGCGAGCAGGCCCGGGTACATCCAGGTCTCGGCGTCCCAGAAGATCTCGCCGGCGTAGTTGTCGCTGGTCAGGCCGGTGGGGCCGATGCTGTTGCGGTTGCCGGCACGGGTGTTGGCCAGCAGGCCGTACTGCGCCGCGCGCACCCAGTTCTGAAGGTCCCGCTGCCCCTTGACCTCGATGTCGCTGCGCCACAGCCGCTGCCAGGCGGCGCTGTGCCGGGCGAACAGGGCGTCCCAGCCGCGGTCGGCGGCCCGGCGCGAGGCGGCGTCGGCGGCGGCGCGCGGGGTGCGGGAGGTGAGGGCGGTGTCCACGCCGACGTACTTGGTCAGCTCGTACGAGCGGCCGCTGCGGACCGGGAAGGACACCTGCTGCCGGTTGCTCAGCTTGTCCTGCGTCGTCGGCCGGGGCGGGTTGGCGCGTACGCCGGGCCCGGTGCGCAGGGTGGAGGCCACCGCCCCCTCGGTCTTCGTCCCGTCCGTGCGGAAACCGACGTCCATGGTGCCGCCGGTGGCCGCACCGCCGGCCTCCTTGCCGCCGGCTTCCTTGCCCCCGGTCTCCTTACCTCCGGCCTCCTTGCCGCCGGTCTCTTTCCCTCCCGTCTCCGCGCCCTTGGTGGCGGCCCCGTCCGCGGACGGGGTCATCCGGCGGGCGCCGCGGCCGTCGAGACCGTCGGTGACCGTGGCGGCGCCGCTCCAATGGGGCGTCATCCGCAGGCGTACGGCACCGGTGTGGGCGTCGGTGCGGTCGGCGAGCACGTCGTAGACCAGGTCGGTGACGCGGCCGTCGGCGGCGGTCCAGGTCAGCGACGTACGGACGAATCCGCAGCGCAGGGAGAGCGTCTGACGGTAGTGCGAGATCCGGCCGGGGGCGGTGGCGGAGGAGAAGGTGTCGGGGTGTGCGCCGCCGGTGGCGACGTCGAGGGTGGTCCAGGTGGGGATCGCGGCGATGGCCTGCCGGCCCTTGAGGTCCTTGGGTCCCTTGGCGTACAGCCCGGAGACGAACGAGCCGTCGTATTCAGGGGTCTTGAGCGGCCAGCCGGTCGTTCCGCCGGGTGCCGCGTAGCCGGTGCCGTTGGGGGGCACCCGCTGTCCGAGGTAGCCGTTGCCCACGAAGGCGTGGTGACTGTCCTTCGGGTCGATCCTGGTGGCGGTGGCGGTCCAGCCGTCGCCCTTCATGCAGGGACCCTGCGCGGCGCCGGCCGGTTCCGGCGCGGGGGCGGGCGCCGCGGCGGAGGCCGAGACGGGTGCGAGGACCGCGATCAGCGCGGTGGCGAGCAGAGGGGCGACCAGCTTGCGGGAGCGCGGCGCGGACGGACCGGCCGTTTGCTGCGGCGGCCGGTCCACGGGGTGCTGTGGCGAAGGATGCATGCTTCTCCGTCGTCTGTGCGCGGTCCGCGCCGCATGCCGCGGCACGGACTCACCATGGACATCATCAGGCCCCCGCCTGCCCTGCACCCTAGGGCGGCTCGGCCGTTCGGGTCACGGGATCGACGGGACCGGCTCCAGCCCGTGCGGTCCGATTGGTCAACACGACCCTCCATAGGGCACACTTTTAGACTGACCAGTCAGATCAAAAGGGGAGGGGTGTCGGTGAACACCACCCGCCAGGGGGCGGCGGTCCACGCCGGCGGAATCGGAGTGGAGGGCCCACGGGGATGGGCCTTCCGAGCGGTCGACATCACCGCGGAACCGGGCACGCTGATCGCGGTCCAGGGCCCCTCGGGCTCCGGCCGCACCTGTCTGCTGCTGGCCCTCACCGGCCGGATGCGGATCACGGAAGGGGAGGCGACGGTCGCCGGACTCCCGCTGCCCAAGCGGATGGGGTCGGTACGCAGCCGTACCGCCCTCGCCCATGTGCCGGGCGTCGCCGACCTCGAACCGGCCCTCACGGTCGGCGAACACCTCAAGGAGCAGGCCCTGTTGGGCCCCCGCATCCAGGGCTCGCCGCTCGTCTCGCTCCCCTGGGGCAAGCGCCACAAGGAGGCCACCCGGGCCCGGGTCGACGCCGCCCTCGCGGCCGCCCGGCTCGACCCCGGCACCCTCCCCAAGGGGCTGCGCACCGCCGTGCGCGACCTGGAGCGGATCGAGGCGCTGCGGCTCTCCGTCGCGCTCGGGCTGATGCACGGCCCGCAGCTGCTGGCTGTCGACGATGTGGACCTCAAGCTCGCCGACGCCGAGCGCACCGAGATCTGGCAGCTGCTGCGGGACCTCTCGCGCGAGGGCCTCACCGTCGTGGCCGCCGGTGACGGCGCACCCGAGGACGCGCTGATCGTCCGCACCGCGCGCACGGGCACCGAAGCGGCCGGGGCAGCCGGACCCGCCGAGGCCGCCGAGCCCGCCGAAGCCACTCCCGCCCCCGTCCAGGACGACCCCCACACCACCAAGGAGGAGGCAGCGGATGCGTTCGCCGAAGCTGGCCGCGCTTGAGCTCAGGCGGTTCAGCAGGGGCAAGCTGCCCCGGCTGGGCCTGGTGGCCCTGACGCTGATCCCCCTGCTCTACGGAGCCCTGTACCTCTGCTCGTTCTGGGACCCGTACAGCCGCCTGGACAAGATCCCGGTGGCGCTCGTCAACGACGACCGGGGTACCACCACGGGCGGCAAGAAGATCCACGCGGGCGACGAGCTGGCCGAGAACCTCAAGGACAGCAAGAAGTTCCACTGGGAGGACGTCAGTGCCGCCGACGCCGCCAAGGGTGTGGAGAACGGCACGTACTACCTCTCGCTGACCGTCCCCCGGGACTTCAGCGAGCGGATCGCCTCCAGCTCCGGGAAGACCCCGCAGACCGGCGCGCTCCAGGTCCGGACGAACGACGCCAACAACTACGTCGTCGGCTCGATCTCCAAGACGGTGTTCTCCGAGGTCCGCGCCAAGACCTCGGCCAGCTCGTCGCGGGCCATGCTCGACAAGATCTTCATCTCGTTCTCCGATCTGCACGACAAGACGGCCGAGGCGGCGGACGGCGCCGGGAAGCTCGACGACGGTCTCGGCACCGCCAAGGACAAGACCGGTGAACTCGCCGACGGCCTGGGCAAGTTGGACAAGGGCGCGGACCGGATCAGCAAGGGCGCGGCGGAGGCCGCCACGAAGGCCCGGCAGCTGAGCCTGGGCGCGCGCAAGGTCTCGGACGGCACCCAGCAGCTCGCCGACAAGGTCCACGGCATCGCCAGCAGGGACCTGCCCTACCTCCGCGAGCACGGCAAGGACATCGGCCGCAAGGCACAGATCGTCGCCGACCTCACCGCGCAGCTCGACGAGGACCTCGGCAGGCTGCCGGGGGACTCCGCAAAGGCCGCCCGCCAGGCACGGGAGAACGCCGACAACGCCGCGGAGCTCTACCAGAGCCGCTGCAAGGGCCTCGTCGACACCGACCCCGACTGCCCCAAGCTGAAGGCGATCGCCGACGGCACCGCCCTCGCCGCCGACGCGGCGGAGAAGGTCAACGACACCGTCGCCCACACGGACTTCGGGCAGCTGCGCACCAAGGTGCGGGAGCTGCACCACGGTGCCGCGATGGTCGCCGAGCAGGCCCCGGGCATCGCGAACCGGGCGGACAAGGCGATCGGCCAGATCAACCAGCTCAACGCGGGCGCCCACAAGGTATCCCAGGGCGCCGGGCTGTTCGCCGACGGCATCGGCACGCTGGCCGACGGCGCCGGCAAGCTCCACAACGGCCTGGGCGTCGCCAAGGACGGTGCCGACAAGCTCACCGGCGGCCTGTTCAAGCTCAAGGACGGCAGCAACCAGCTGTCCGACGGGCTGCACAGCGGCGTCTCCAAGATCCCCGACTACAACAAGAAGGACCGCGACACCCGCACCGAGGTGATGGCCGACCCGGTCGAGCTGGCCGCCAAGTCGCTGCACAAGGCGCCCAACTACGGCACCGGCCTGGCGCCGTACTTCATCCCGCTCTCCCTCTGGGTCGGCGCGATGGTCGCCTTCATGCTGCTCCAGCCGCTGGGCAAGCGCGCCCTGGCCGCGGGCGCCCCGGGCTGGCGGATCGCCCTCGGCTCCTATCTGCCGGCCTACGCCATCGGCGTCGTCCAGGTGCTCGCCCTGATGGCCGTGCTCCACTGGGGCCTCGGCCTGGAGATGGCCCGCACGGCCGGCACCGTCGGCTTCCTGCTGCTGGCCACGGCCTGCTTCACCGCCATCATCCAGCTGCTGGGCGCGTTCTTCGGACCGGCCGGCCGGGTGCTGACCCTGGTCGTCCTGATGCTCCAGCTGACCTCGGCGGGCGGCACCTACCCGGTGCAGACCAGCCCCGGCTTCTTCGCCGCCATCCACCCCTTCCTGCCGATGAGTTACGTGGTCGACGGCCTGCGCCGGCTGATCACCGGTGGTGACCTCGCCATCGTCCAGCAGGGCTGTGTGGTCCTGGTGGTCTTCACCCTCGGCGCGCTGGCGCTCACCGCTCTCGCGGCGCGCAGCCGGCAGGTCGTCCGGATGAAGGACCTGCATCCGGAGCTCAGCCTGTGAACGGGCTCCCCGTCTCCCGGGGCGGTGCCGGCGACGGCACCGCCCCGGGGGCCGCCCCCGGCCCCCGGCGCAGCTCGACGCGCCGCCGGCTCTTCGACGCCGCCGTCACCCTCATCGCGGAACAGGGCTTCTCCGCCACCACCGTCGATGAGATCGCCGACCGCGCCGGCGTCGCCAAGGGCACCGTCTACTACAACTTCGCGAGCAAGAACGTCCTCTACGAGGAGCTGCTGCGGGACGGCATCGATCTGCTCGCCGACTCCCTGCGCCGGGCCGCCGACGCCACGGCGGCCCGCGGCGGCACCCGGGTCGACGCCCTGGACGCGATGATCCGGGCCGGCCTGGACTTCATCGCCTGCTCCCCCGCCCTCATCCAGCTCTACGTCGCCGAACTCTGGCGCACCAACCGCACCTGGCGCGACACCCTCACCTCCGTACGCGGCCGGGCCCAGGCCGTCGTCGAGTCCGTCCTCCGGGACGCCGTACGGGACGGGGAACTCTCCGACGAGCTCGACATCCCCCTCACCGCCTCCGCCCTCCTCGGCATGGTCCTGGTGGCCGCCCTGGACTGGCAGTCCTTCCAGCCGGACCGCTCGGTCGAGGACGTCCACGCGGCGCTGTCCCGGCTGCTCCAGGGGCGGGTGGGGGCGGGCGGCGGCCCGTCGGAGGCGTAGTCCGGCGGCCTGCCCTCAGGACTCCAGATGGGTGGGCGCGAACATCCGCAGCCGGGCCGGGAGGACGACGACCGACGGGCCGGGGGCCGCCAGCGCCGCCGCCAGGTCCGTACCCAGCCGCTCCGGGCTCGTCCGGACCGCGGGGATGCCGAACGACCCGGCCAGGGCCACGAAGTCCGGCCGGGTGAGTTCGGTGCCGGTGGCCTCGCCGAACGCGTCGGTCATGTACTCGCGCAGGATGCCGTAGCCGCCGTCGTCCACGATGAGCCAGGTCACCGGCAGGTCGTACTGCCGGGCGGTGGCCAGTTCGGCGATCGAGTACATCGCGCCGCCGTCCCCGGAGACCGCCAGCACCGGCCGCGCCGGATCGGCGACGGCCACGCCCAGCGCCGCCGGGTAGCCGTACCCCAGCCCGCCGGCGCCCTGCGCCGAATGCAGCGCGTTGGTACCCCGCGGGTCGGAGGCGGACCAGGCCGCGGCCCTCGGCACCTCCCTCGTCGCCCCCACGGATGCCCGGCAGCACGCCCAGGCTCTGCTCGCCCCGCTGGCCGACTCCCCACCCCTCCTCGCCACACTCCACAACTGGCTCTCCTTGCACGGGAGTTGGGACCGCACCGCCACCGCCCTCGGCATCCACCGCAACACCGTCCGCCAGCGCATCACCCGTATCTCCGGCCTCCTCGACACCGACCTGGACGACCCCGACGTCCGTATGGAGCTGTGGTTCGCCCTCCGCTCCCTCGACCGGGACGCCTCGCGGGGCTGACGCCGGGCGCGGCCTTTTCGGGCCGGCGGACCGTACGACCGGATCCGCCCGGCGGGCCGCGCGGCCGGTTCGGCCCGGCGGCCCGCGCGGCCAAACGGGGCGCATGCCGCACCTCCTGACGTACCGCCCGCCCCGGGGCCCCGGGTGGAGCGCGGCCCCGCCATCGGTGACACCCTTGTGACAGCGCACTCCTTGAGGCGGCACGGGCCTGCCCCACTAGACTCGTTGAACGTTGTGCAGTCGTGACGACACTTCCAGCGAACGGGGGACGCCATGGCAGGGGATGGGCTCCAGGCCGACATTCCGTCACTGAAGTCCGGCGGCAAGGACTTCACCAGCGTCGGAAAGCGCTATCAGAGCGCGGTGACCAAGCTGAAGACCGCGCTGACCGGCCTGGAGGGCAAGGACACTCCGCCCTGGGGCGATGACGAGATCGGCGAGAAGTTCGGCGTGGTCTACGAGGGCCTGCGCGACGGCATGTACGAATCCATGGGGCATCTGGCCGCCAAGCTCCAGGAGATCGGCGGCGCCCTGAACACCATGGCCGACAACCACCAGGCCGACGAGGACTTCAACGACTCCCTGATGAAGCAGCACATCGCCAACGCCGAGGCGGAGAGCCAGCAGATCATCGCCCTCAAGTCGCCTCAGGTCTGACGCGCCATCAACTCACTCGACCCACCCGGCTCACCCGACTCACTCGACTCACCCGCGCCCGCGTCGTCCCGATCGTGACCAAGCTTTACCGTTTCCCGGGGGATTACCGCCATGTCGCTCATGCTTCCTGACTGGCTCGAGTGGGTACTCGAGATGCTCGGCTACGACTGGCCGACGGGCGACGAGGACAAGATGATCGACTCCGCCACCCAGTGGCGGGAGTTCGCCAGCGCCGTCGAGCAGTTGCAGTCCGAGGGCGTGACCGCGGCGGGCAACGTACTGTCGGCCAACTCCGGCGACAGCATCGACGGCTTCAGCAAGACCTGGGAGAAGTACTCCGGCAACGGCTCCGGTTACCTCGACGACGCCCGTAGCGCCGCCGAACTCATCGCGTTCGCGCTGGACGCCGGCTCCGGGGTCATCATCGGGATGAAAGCCGCGGTGATCGCCCAGTTGGCGATCCTCGCGGCAGAGATCATCGCGGCTCAAGCGGCCGCGCCCTTCACCTTCGGCCTCTCCGAAATCGGCGCGGCCGCGGCCACCCAGGCCACCCGGCTGATCGTGCGCCGCATCCTGAAGGAAGCGCGTGAGGCGCTGGTCGAGGCGATCGTCGAAACGGTCAAGGAGCCGGCCGTCTCGGCGCTGGAGGCGATGGTCTCCGACGCCATCGCGCAGGGCATGAACATGCACTTCGGCGCCCAGCAGGGCTTCGACGTCGGCCGAAGCGCCAAAACCGGCGCCGAGGCGGGCGTGGAGGCACTCAAGAACTCCGGCCAGACCTTCGCCGAGTCCCTCCGCGACGGGGCGGGCAGCCGAGCGGGCCACCATGCCCGCAACGGTCTGGAGAACGCCGCCGGCCGGGGCGGAAGCGAGGGCGGCAGCGAGGACAGCGGCGGGAACGACGGGGGCGGCAGCGGGTCCACGGGGGCCGGGAGTGGGTCCGGGAGCGGGTCCACGGGGGCCGGGAGCGGCAACGGGAGTGGTGACGGCGGGGGATCGGGCAGCGGGTCGGGGGCCGGGAGCGGGTCGGACGGGGCCGGGTCCGGGGCCGGGTCCGGGGCCGGCAGTGACTCCGATGCCGGCAGTGGGTCCGGGTCCGACGGCGGCGGGACCGGCACGGACAGTGCGTCCGGGTCCGGATCGGGGTCAGGATCCGGTTCGGGATCGGGGTCCGGGGCGAACGGGAGCGGCTCGGGCAACGGCTCCGGGTCCGACTCCAACTCCGGCGGCCCTTCGCACTCCCCCCGCCCGGGCGACACCTCCACGGACAGCGGTTCCGGCAGCGGTCCCGCCACCACCTCCGACGGCGGCGCCCCGGGCCCGGACGGCAACCGCGCCACACCCGAGGCCCAGCCGCTGCCGCCCCCGGACCAGCGCACCGCCTTCGACGAGGGCTACGCGGGCGGCAACAACCACAACCCGTACGGGAACTCCCCCACCCCCGACTCCGGGCACACCCCGGACACGGGCCCCACCCCCGACTCCGCCGGCCCCCGCCCGGACTCCGGCGCCACCCCCGACGCGGGCGGCCCCACCCCGGACACCTCCCGCCCGGACACGGACTCAGCGAGCACCCACCCCACCCCGGACAACACACCGGACAACTCGCGCCCGGACTCGGTCAGCACCCAGCCGGCACCCGGCCCGTCCGTCCACCCGGACGCCGGACCGACCCCCGACTCGGGGACCACCCCGACCCCCGGCCCGTCCCCGGACTCCGGCCCCGCCCCGGACCACGCGTCGTCGCCCCAGTCCAACTCACCCACCCCGGACGGCCCTTCCCACCCGGACGCGGCACAGTCGCCCCAGCAGCCGTCGCCCACCCCCGACCCGGTGTCCGGGAATCCGCCCAGCGACGGCGCCACCACACCCCACGGCGACAACAGCGGCAACAGCTCCTCCAACGGCGACAACTCCCAGAGCGGCAACGGCGGCGGACGGCCCTCCACACCCCACGTGGGCGTGCCCTCCCAGGGCGCCCC
The DNA here is from genome assembly GCF_057708345.1 of Streptomyces sp. bgisy130. Lineage (NCBI taxonomy): Bacteria > Bacillati > Actinomycetota > Actinomycetes > Kitasatosporales > Streptomycetaceae > Streptomyces > Streptomyces sp. bgisy130. Next base: position 221,971 of record NZ_JBYISA010000009.1, on the reverse strand, counting down.
CGTACAGCACTCCGGCTCGTCCGGCCCGCCCATCGGACAGCGGGACCCCGCCCCCGGCGACCCGATGCCGCACGTCCGCGATGACGACGACACCACGGTCACCACACAGTCCGCGGACACGCTGACCGCTCCCGCGCCCACCACGCACGCGGCGGACACCGGCACGCCGTCCACGCCCCAGCAGTCCCCCCAGAACACCCCGCAGACCGCCGGCCCGGTGATGGGCATGCCGACCGCCGTGCCCTCCCAGGGCGGCCCGGCCACCCCCCAGTCCGGAGCCCCACACGGCGGCACACCGTCCAGCGGGAACACCCCCGGACCCACCAACCGCCGCCCCGACGGCTCCCAGGCGATCCGCGACGCCACCCAGCAGCGCCGCCCCGAACCGCCCCCGTACAACCCGCGCCTCGACGGCCCCCGCCCCAACACCACCGCACCGGGCCCGAACCGCCGCCCCGACGGCTCCCAGAGCATCCACGACGCCACCCAACAACGCCGCCCCGAACCACCCCCCTACAACCCCCGCCTCGACGGCCCCCGCCCGAACCAAAACCAACAGCCTCCCCACGACCCCCAGTCCGGCCAGGCACCCCAGCACAACCAGCAGGGCCCGCGCCCGGAACAGAACCAGCCGCATCCGGACCAGACCCAGCCCGTACGCCCCGACCAGACGCAACCGCATCCGGACCAAACGCAGCCCGTACGGCCGGACCAGCAGCACCCGCAAAACCAGCACCCGGACACCACCCGGCCCGACGCCACCCGCCCGGACACGCCACGTCCCGACGCATCGCGCCCCGATGCCACTCGCCCGGACACTCCCCGCCCCGACGCGTCGCGCCCGGACGACCCTCGCAACCCCCAGAACGGCCGCCCGGACCCCCGTCAGCAGCGCCCCGACCAGGCTCCGCCGCGTCCGGACACCCCCCGCCCCGACGCCCCCCGTCCGGAAACCCCGCGCCCCGACAACACCCAGCGTCCTCCGCAGCAGCAACCGCACGACCCCACCCAGCAGCGTCCGCAGCAACAGCAGCCGCAGCAGCAGTCGCCTCGTCCGGACCCGCGCCAGCCGCAGCCGGACCGCCCGGACCCCCGTCAGCAGCCGACGCTCCAGAGCCACCAGCCCCAGTCGCAGCCGCCGACTCAGCAGCACCCACAGCAACAGCAACAGCCGAACCAACAACCGCAGCCCCAAAACCAACAGCAACAGCAACAGCCGCACCAGCAGCCGCAGCCCCAACCCCAACCCCAGCCCCCGATCCAGCACCACTACCAGAACCAACAGCCCCAGAACCAGCAGCCGCCGCACCAACAGCAGCAGCCCGCGCCGCCCAACCACCCCCCGCGGCCGAGCCTCAACGACGTCCGGGCGAGCCTCAACCACCAGCCCAGCGGCCTGTATTCGCCGTTCCCGGACGACCAGCAGGCGCTGGAGAACCAGTTCCCGCGCAATCCGGACGGCAGCCCGCAGCGTCACGCGGACCCCTTCCAGCCCTGGTCCCAGCTCCAGAACGACGGCGGCCCGAACGTCCCCGGCCGCTCCAACAACTGCGCCGACTGCACCCGCTCGTTCATGGAGTCCTGGTACGGCAACCCGCAGGTCTCGGCACCCCGTACCTACGACAACGACGGCCACGGCGGCCTCGACCGGGTCAGCGGTGAGCGCGACGGCACCAACAACATCCAGAACTGGGCCGGCACCAACTTCCGCCACTCCGGCCAGAACTCCCAGGACAGCTATCAGCGCATCGCCGACGAACTCCGTCAGTCCGGCCACGGCTCGGCGGCCGCCGTCCTCGTCACCTGGCCCAAGAACCCCGACGGCTCCGGCGGCGGCGCCCACGTCTTCAACGCCGTCAACCACAACGGCCGGGTCGTCTGGGTCGACAGCCAGACCGGCCAGATCAGCCAACAGCCCATCCACACCAACGCCGACGGCGTCTGGCACCTCACCCTGGACGCCGACCGCAAGCCCTTCGACCCCGCCACCGCCCAGCAGCAGGGGCAAGGCCAGGGCCAGGGACAACACCAGGGCCAGCATCAGAGCCCGCAGCACAACAACCAGGGCCAGAACCCTCAGCAGAACCAGCAGCAGCCACAAACCCACCCGCAACAGAACCCAAACCCACAGAATCCCCAGCAGGGACAGCAGGGACAGCAGGGACAGCACCAGAACCAAACCCCCGGTCAGCAACCCGACCAGGACCGGCAACAACAGCCGCACCACGAGCAGACGGCGGAACACCAGCAGCACGAGGGCAGCCGGCACGCGGCGGACACACCCCGCCACGCCGAGGGAAACGACACCCACAACGCCCACCACAGTCAGGACACCCAGGGCTCCCAGGACACACACGACTCCCGGGGCAATCAGGCCACGTCGCCCCCGCACTCCGACTCTCCGCACACCGAGCGTCCGCACCAGGACTCGCCGGACGCCACCCCGTCGCACGAGTCACCGCGCGGCTCCACCCACCACGCTCCCGCAACGCATTCAGACACGGCGCCGCCTTCCAGCGATTCCGACGGGGACGGACGCACCACCCGCCCTCACCAGGAACCCGCGCAAGGGACCGCACCTCACCACGGCGACCCGACGAGGCCGGTGCAGGCGCCGACTCAGCCCGCCCCTGGGCGCTCTGCCGAAGTCCCCCCGCCCCGCAATCCCGGCACGCTTCCCCCACCCGACCCGTCGGGAAGCAACTCGAACGACAAGAACAACAACGACGACAAGGACAGCAAGAGCGGCAAGAACAAAAACGGTAAGAAACCTGCCACGGAATCACCGGCCGAGAGGGCCGCGAAGCGACAGGCCATGCGCGCGCGCAGCGACGAAGTCACGCGCGATCGTTACGACAGTGCCCGGGCCGAGGGGAGCACGCCGTACGGAAGTCGGCAACCCGGTGACGGCACTCATGAGCACTACGACATGCGGACGGATGATTCGCAGTCAAGAGTGCGCCGGAGCAACGACGTACGACAGCACAGCCTGGACCCGGTCATCGAGAAACTCAACGACTGGGCCGCGCCGGGTGCCGATCCCGATCCACGCCCCCCGTTGCTGAAGGTCATCGACGAATCCGCACACGGTCCCCTCACGCAGTCCCGGCTGAAGGACCTGCTCCCCGGTTTCGGTGAGATGAAGAAGCACGACCAACTCGCCACGGTGGCCGCCATCGCTCGCATGAGCCACCAGTTCCACAACGCACATGCCGTGGACGAGTCCGGCGGTTCCCACATCCATTCCCGGCACAATCCCAAGCGTGGCCAGCTGACTGATCCCGCGCCGCTGGCCCGCACGTACGCAGCGGCCCAGGAAATCATTTCCAGGGGCGGCGATCCTGACGCATCCGCGGAAATGCGTAAGGAAAAGCGGAAGTTCACCTCCCTCTGGAACAAGAAGGTGGACGCTCCTGCTCAGAGCAAAGATCCGGCGGTCCAGGCCACCGCAAACAGGCTACGCCCCGACTTCTCCGGAAAGAACTACGCGGTTCTGGAAGTCCAGAAGAAGAACGCGGACGGCACCACCGAGACGCACTACATCATCGACTCCTCGGTACCGGCCAACGATTTCGGCCACTCCCCCGACCACTCCGAGCCAGTTCTCGGCGAGGCGTTCCGAAAGCTGGATGCCGAGCACCCGAATACATACCAAGCCACCGCCATGTACACGGAGTTCGAGCCCTGTGGGGACCAGACCCACCCGGCATCAGCGAACTGCTCCTACTATCTGTCGCACGAGTTCGAACGCCCCAAAAACCAGGAGCGCACGAACTACCACGACATCCCGGAAGAGCAACGCCCCAGTCTGCCGGACCGAAATAACTCGACGGATATCTACTACGCGGCCGGATACCGCTTGGGGGGCCTTTCACCGGAGCGGATAGAGCAAATCCGCGAGCAGCTCGGTGACGGACACACCGAAGCGGCACTCAATGAGGCAATCGATGCAGCCAGGCAAGAGGCGAGGGACAAGCGGGACGAGGACATGCACCGTGCCCGTGGCGAAATGCTCCGAGTGTGGATGAAGGTAGCCTCATACTGACGGGTTCATATGTTGCCCAGGGATCGGAGAGTTCAGCACGTGCAGTATGCCGAGGCACTTCAGACGGTTGCCGGATGGCTTGCGGAGCCACGCCGGAAGGGTCTCGTACTGCAAGTGGCGGGGCAGCCCGGAGCCGGGAAAACGCGACTGGTGGCCGACGTGCAGCAGCGCTTTCCGGCGGCCGTCACCGTCGATTGCCTCGGCCGGACCGCCGACGAAGTGGCCACCGCCGCGCTCGACGGTCTCGGGCTGGATGCGACTGCCGCACGAAGCCGCGATCCACTCATCGACGCCCTCGCCCGGCACCGCGGGGAGTCGATCGTCCTGCTGGCGAATGCCCAATGGGCCGGCCCGCTGTTCAGTTCCGACGAGCCTTTCCGCGTGGGCGTCGTACTGGCCGGAAAGCTCGGCGTGCAGAGCGGCAGCTGCGTACGCGTGGTGGTCGAAGCCGACGCGGACCACGAAAGGGTAGCCGTCACCCGCGGCAATGACGTCCTCCTGGAATCGGATGCGACGCCCGGGGAACCGGTCGATCGGCTGCTCGCCGCGCATCCGGCCCTGTGGGCCCTTGCCGCCGCGGAGACCCGTCACGTCCCGCTCCAGGTCTGGGCGTTGCTCGCCCAAGCGCTGGGCATCTCCGCAACCGTTCGCGAACTGTCGGCACTTGCCGATGCTCTCCCCGGCGAACTGCTCGAACGCCACATTACGGATGACGAATCCCAAGAGACCGTGGTGGGCTTTCGCAGCGACGGAATCAAACACCTCATCCGTGCCGCGCACCCCCTGACCGCGGACCGGCAACGCGCCCTCACCGAGGAATTGGTCGGCCACCTCACCGACCGCGCTTCACCCGACCCGGTGCATTCCTATGCCACGCAGACCGCGGCCCTGCATGCCGCCCTGTCCGGCACCGAATTGCCCGGCCTGCTCGCCAACGCACCGGCCCTCGCCCATTCCACCCGCTACGCACTCCTGCAAGCGCTGGCCCGCCAGTGGAAGCACGGCGTCCCCCAGGGCGGAGTCGCCTCGGACATCCATTACCTCGAAGCCGAGGGAATCGCGCCCTCGGCACAGGGCGAATGGGTCTCCTGGCTGCACTGGGCCGCGCTCAACCGCGGCGACACGGCAGCGGCGGAACGGCTGGCCACCGCCGGAATTGCCCTGCCCTGGCGAACGGCCTGGTCGCGCCGGCGCCCGTACGCCGCGTTCGGCCCGCTCCCGGGTGAGGCCGGCAACGTCGACTACCTGGAATCCGGCACGCTCGGCAGCACAACGGCCGTGGCCGGCCAGCGTGTGCTCCCGGCATTCCACGACGGCGAATACGCCATCCCGGATGGCGATGAACGAGTCCTCGAACGCGTCTGGAGTGTGACCGACGGTACGGAACTCGGCACGCCGGCCGTGATCGACCTTTTCTTCGACGACGAGGGCGAGGTCGAAAGCGCCGAGGGCCGCGGCGCGTTCCGGGTCCGCGCGGAGGACCCGGCGGACGCCGCCGACCGCGCGCCCCTCCGCCTGCCCCGCAGCGTGCTCTGCCACCGCCGCGTGGATGCCGGCCGATGGGCACTGGGCGGACGCGGCGGCCTGTTCGCCATTGACGACCTGCGACCGGCCTCGACACCGGACGAGGACACCGGCCCGGCGCGCTGGAGGCCCCCCTTGGTCGCCCCGCACACGACATCCGCCCTCTGGAACATCCCGGCGGAACTCGCCTCCCCCCACGGCCCCTCCCCCGCCGCCCTGGCCGCGGCCTTCGGCCCGAACGCCTGCCGCACCCTCACCGCCGACGCCCTGCCGGCCGGCCTCGACGACACCGCACGCCGCTATCTCACCGACATCGGTCTGCCCGCCCTGTACGGCCGGCTCTACTTCGCGACACTGGCGGCGATCGACGAAACGGGCCTGTCCCCCGCCGACTGGCCGGCCGGGGCCGCGATCGTCCCGAACGGCGATGGCCCCTTCTTCCCCATCGGGACCTGGCTCGGCTCCGACGCCTACCTGGACGGCGCCACCGGCCAGGTCATCCAGGACGGCCTCTCCGGCGGATCCACTGAACCGGTCATCGCCGGCAGCCTCCGCCAGTACGTCTCCCTGCTGTGGCTCTGCCGGGCCGCCCGGCTCAGCGCCTTCCCCACCGCCGACGAGGAACGTGACGCGCAGAGCAGCGCCCGGAAATGGGCTGCCCACGTCGACCCGATCGTCGAAGACAGCGCCACCTGGAAGGCGATCCTCTCCGGCAGCCTGGAATCCGATCTGATCGCCGGCGGCTGGGAGTTGCCCGGACTGAAGCCCGCCTGACCTGTACCCGGGCCGGTCGTTGCGCGTGCTCCGTACCCGGGCCGCTCGTTGCGCGTGACGGACCTGGCGCCGGCCTCCCCTGCCACCCCGCCGCGATCTGCCGCAATCCGCCGCCACATGCTCATCGTCAGCTCGCACGCGGTGCCTATGCTGCCGAAGCCGTAATCGAGGAGCGCAGCGATGAGCAGTAACACCCCGGTGCTGGAGACCGTTTCCGTACAGGCGGCGGCCGGCCGGCTGGTGCGGTGGTGGCAGGACACCGCCGACCCGCTGGCGCCGGGGGGCTGGCTGAGCCTGGTCGGTGCGGGCGCGGCCGACGGTGGGCGGGTGCTGCGGGAGGTGGGGGCGCAGGTCGCGTCGAGCGTTCTGGTCGATGCCGCGGAGCGCACCGCGGAGGAGGTGCTGGCGGAGGTGCTGGCGGCGCTGGGGCTGGAGTCCCGGCGGTACGGCGGCCTCAGGTGGATCTCCGAGGTGCGCGTCCTGCCGGAACGGCGGTTGGTGCTGCTCACGCAGGTGCACCGGATGGGCCGTACCCGTCGTTCCTGTGAGGCGGAGCGGCTGCTGACCGGAACGCTGAAGGCGCTGTGCGCGCGCACCGGGCTTCAGGTGATCGCCCAGGTGGACGCGCCCGGTCTGCTGCGCTCCGGCGACGCCGGCCTCCGGCTGGAGCCGGCCGGAGCGGACCCGGCGCCCGCCCCGCCGGCCTGGCCGGACGAGGTGCGCGCCCTGGCGCTCGCCGAGCCGCGTACGGTGCCGCCGCGCGCCTGGGCGGCACTCGTGGCGGGACTGCGCGCGGACGACGACCGCCCGGTCACCGAGGAGGCGCTCCAGGCCACCGAGGACGCGCTCCAGGCCGTGCTGGCCGAGCACGACCGGTGGCTGGTGCGACGTGACGACGGTGTCGGCTTCGTCGACGAGGCGGTGGCCGGGTCACTGCGGCGCGAGACCGCCCCGGAAACCGTCACCCGGGTGAACCGCCATATGACGGCCTGGCTGCGGACGCTCGCTCCGGAACTGGCCCACCCCGACGGCTGGGCGGCGAGCGGCGCGCTCGGCACGTACGCGGCCGCGGGGCTGGCCATGCACGCGGCGCAGGCCGACCACGAGCAGAAGTGGACCACGCGGACCCTCGACGAACTGGTCGCCCGGGGCGATCTGGTGGCCCATCTGCCGCAGACGGCCCTGCTCGATGCCGCGCGCTGCGCACACTACGGCGGCATCGGCAGCAACTCCGCCGCGGCGGACGCCGCGTACCTGTGGGACTACGGGGTGGTCCCGGCCACGCAGCCCGCCTGGGCCGCCTGGCTGCACCTGATGGCGACCGCCCGGGGCGACGACGACTTCGTGGCCGGGCTCCTCGCCTCGGGGATCCGCCTCCCGTGGAAGGCGGTGTGGACCCGCTGGCGTCCGCCGGGCGGTTTCCACGCGTCGTTCCTGGCACCGGGCGTGGTCGGCGAAACGGCCGAGGTCCGCTGGCACGGCCGGCCCGCCGTGGCCGCGCTCGGCACACCCGAGGTGGACGTCAGCATCTGGGACGCGCAGACCGGCGAACCGCTGGCCGGTCCCTGGCCGGAGGACTCCGTCGTCCCGGAGGACGCCCACACCGCCCTCACCCGGCCGGACGCGTCGGGCGCCGGTGACGCTGCGGGCGCGATCACCACGCTCGCCGAACTCGAAGACGCCGTCCCCGCCACCGACATGGGACATCCGAGCCTGCTCTTCGCTCCGGTACTGACCGTGGGCGACCTGGCGATCCTGGGCGGCCCCGGTGGGCTCTTCGCCCTGGCCCCCGCCAAGGGCTGGGAGGAGACAGCCGGCACCCCCGGCCGCGCCCCGCTCTCCGGGCCGTACGCGGCGGCGGGCCCGACCACCCCGCGGCACGCCGCACCCCCCGCCGCGGCGGACCTGCGCGCAGTCGTGAGCGAGGCCGCGTTCCACCCCGTCAAGGAGGACCAACTGCCACCCGGCCTGGAGGAGGACGGCGCCCGCCAGGTCCTGGCCGGCCTCGGCATCCCCGCGTTCGACGAGAGCGGCCTGCGCCTCAACCCCGGCGACGACGCGTTCCTGACCGAATTCCCCTGGCCGGACGACGCGCCCGAAGACCCCGACAGCGAGGGGCCGTTCTTCCACCTCGGCCGGTGGATGGGCGGTGACGTGGTCCTGGACGGCACCGCCGGCGAGGTCTACCGGGTCCCCGGCGACGAGGACGACCCGGTCGACGGCATGCTGGTGGCGTCCTCCCTCGAGAACTTCCTCGCCATGACCGCCCAGTGGCTGATCGGCCTGCGCATCTCCGCAACGGTCGACAACAGCGACGAGCAGTACGCGCTGCGCCAGCACGTCAGCGGAGAACTCTGGATGATCGACGACACCGGCTCGCAGTCCGACGCCTGGATGTACATCTTCGAGAACGACTCGTGATCTCCGCGGAAAGGGTGTCGTCTCGTGACTGAAGATGCTGGTTCCGGCGAATCCGTGCTCCTATGACATCGCCCACATCTACATCAAGCGCGAACCATGCGGGCATCCGACCATGACCAACCCAGCACCCGAGCCGCAAGCGGTCTCCCCGGATGTCGCCTTGCGGAGAAGCCTGTTGTGGATCGACAAACCGCGTGAGCGCACGGCTTGGCTGTGGATCGGCGGGGAGCCCGGCACGGGGAAATCCGAGCTGCTGCGCACGGTGGCCGGGCGCGCGGCGGACAGTGTGTTCGTGGACTGCGCCGGACGTCCCGTGGAAGAAATCGCACAAGAGCTGGCGGAGCGCTGCGGCGCTACTCAGCCACACCGCTACGACACCGGATTCGCGGACGCGGTCCGTCATATCTCGCGGAATTTCGTGGTGCTGCTGGCGAATACCCAATGGGCGGGACGGCTGCGCACGACGGTCGAACCGCAACGTGTCGTGGGGCAGTTGGTCGATCTGCTACGGCGCTATCCGAAGCCGGGCGTGGCGCTCCGGCTGCTGGTCGAGGTCGAGGATGCACCGGCGGCGGTCGCCTCGTACGCCGGGCGTCACCTCACCCTCGCCCGTACGGCGGAGGCCGGCCCCGCCCCGGAGCGCCCGGCCTCCGGAGCAGCCCGCGCCCTCGCTCTGGCCGAGGCACGGGACGTTCCGCTGCCCGTGTGGTCCCTGCTGTGCTCGGCGACCGGAGATCCGCATACGGAGCAGCAGCTACAGGAGCTGATCGCAGCCGACGCCACCACCAACTCTCCCCGGTACGAGTCCCATCAGGACGATTTCGGCACCTCTGTCGTCTCCCTTCGGCACGAGCCAATGGCCACGGAATACCGCCGCTCCCTGCCGGCAGACGAAGCCCGCGAGATGCACCACCGCATTTATGACGCGCTCAGCGCCGCAACCGAAGACCACGACAGCGTGCGGAATTACACGCGCACCGCCCTGCCCGGTCACGCGGCCGCCGCCGGCCTCTTCGATGACCTGCTCGGCGATCTGCGCCTGCTGGCACAGCTGGACCACCGAACGCTCTTCGAAGCATTCGAGTCGATGTATTTTCAGCGCCCCGTTCCACTGAACAGCCGCTCCTTCCGGCTGCGTTACCTGACCGAGCGAGGCGTGGTGTCCTCCTCCCCGGGCGAATGGCTGGCCCTCCTTCACCACTCCCTGATGGTGGAAAGGGCCGAACAGAACGAAGGAAGCGAAAGAAGTGAAGGAAACAAAGGAAATGAAGGGAACGAAGAGGGCGAAGTAAGCGCCGCACCGGCCGAAGACGAAGGCGGTGGCGGCCGCGGACATCAGGCCGGCCCCCCTGCCGCATCACAGCTCTGGGCAGCAGCCCCCCACATACGGGCCCCCTGGCGCACGCTCTGGGCAAACGGGACCGCGCCCGGCACCCTGACCACCTGGCACCTCGTACGTCGCCCCCATGTGCGCCGGCTTCAGGTGGCCGGGACGCCCGCCGGAGAGATCGCCACCGCCTGGGACCCGCAGGGCAACCCCCAGACCTGGAGCATGGAGCGCGGCGAACGACTGCCGGCACCCCTGGAGACGGACCGCAGCGCGGCGGAACAGACCCTGGCGGACCAGGGGTTGTCGGGCTGGCGACCCGCCGGCGAGGCGGAAGGCGCGGTAGACCTCCCTCGGATGCCACGCTTCGTACGCCGCGCGGCGCGTCGCGGAAACCGCGCCGTGATGGTGTCCGAGGACAGTGTCTTCGTCATTGACATCGATCCGGAGGAATCCGCGCAGCAGGCACCGGGCGTGCTCAAGAACATGATCCGTACGACGACGAAGCCCGGCTCCGCCCCCTTCCCGCCGGAAGCGGTGCGGCCGACCCCGGCCTGGTACGCCTCGGTGTGGCCGGCCGGCACATTCCGGCGCGTACCCGCCACCGCCGTCCCCCACGGCATCACTCACACGGAGACACGGACATTCCTGACGGAGACGGGACTGCCGTTCCTGCGGGGCGAGTTCCTCGAACTGTCCCTCCTGGACCTGTCCACGGAACCCCTGGAAGAAGCCGACTGGGCGGACCTGAATTCGCCCGCGTCACCACACCGAACAGCTGACGTGGCCCGTGGCCCTTACTACCGCCTCGGTGAATGGCAAGGGGCGCGGCTGCTCCTGGAGGGCGGCAGCGGGAGGGTCCTGCAAGACGGCGCCTCGGGTCTCACCGACGCACTGGCCGCCACCAGCCTGCGCAACTTCGTCCTCATGGTGCGTCTCTACTACTGGTGGTTCGCCTCGGACTGGTCGGTGGACGACCTGGAGCCGACCCTCCAGGAGTGGCTGTCCACCGTCGACGCCGAGGCGTTCGCCTCGGACTGCTGGCAGCGCGTCTTCGGCGACGCCGACTTCTCCGACCGCGTCTAGCGCGCGGACCCGGCCACGCACCTGGCCACCCCTCCGGCCCGGAGGGGTGGCTACTCCCCCTACCGCCCCGCCGCGATCTGCCGGGACATGATCGTCGTCAGCTCGTACGCGGTGTGCGAGGCGGCGACGGCGGTGATCTCCGCGTGGTCGTATGCGGGCGCGACCTCGACGACGTCCGCCGAGACCAGGTTGCAGGACGACAGGCCGCGCAGGATCTCCAGGAGCTCGCGGGAGGTCATGCCGCCCGCCTCCGGCGTGCCGGTGCCCGGGGCGTGGGCCGGGTCCAGTACGTCGATGTCGATGGAGATGTACAGCGGGCGGTCACCGATGCGCTGGCGCAGCTGGTCGGCGACCTCGTCGACGCCGCGGCGCATGACATCCGCCGAGGTGACGATGCCGAAGCCCATCTTCTCGTCGTCGTCGAGGTCCTTCTTGCCGTAGAGCGGGCCGCGGGTGCCGACGTGGGAGAGCGCGGAGGTGTCGAGGATGCCTTCCTCGACGGCGCGGCGGAACGGGGTGCCGTGGGTGTATTCGGCGCCGAAGTACGTGTCCCAGGTGTCCAGGTGCGCGTCGAAGTGCAGCAGCGCGACCGGGCCGTGCTTCTTGGCGACGGAGCGGAGGAGGGGCAGCGCGATGGTGTGGTCGCCGCCGAGGGTCATCATGCGGGCGCCGGAGGCCAGCAGGTCGTCGGCCGCGGCCTCGACCGTCTCCACGGCCTCGTTGATGTTGAAGGGGTTGGCGGCGATGTCCCCGGCGTCGGCGACCTGCGCGAGCGCGAAGGGCGACGCGTCCTGGGCCGGGTTGTACGGGCGCAGCAGCCGGGACGCCTCACGGATGGCGTTGCCGCCGAAGCGGGCGCCGGGGCGGTAGGAGACGCCGGTGTCGAAGGGGACACCGACGACCGCCACATCGGCCCGGCCGCCGACCTCGTCGAGGCGGGGCAGGCGGGCGAACGTCGCGGGCCCGGCGTAGCGCGGGACGCGGGAGGAGTCGACGGGGCCCACGGGCCCGTTGGAGGCGCTGGCTGCGGTGGTCATGACCGTGAGGTTAGGGAGCGCCGGCCGCCGGGCCCATGGACATGTGCGTACCCGGGGCAGGGGTCGTTCGACATTTTGTCCAGCGGCCCGCCACGGCGGTGACCAGCCACGACCGGTGTCCGCAGGGCGGTGCCGCCGCTCCGGCATCCGCACCCGGGTGTCCGCGCTGCGGAACTCCCCCGCCCCGGAACAGGTGTACGGGCACAATGGGCGCTATGCCGATAGCCTCCGCAGCCGCTGCCCCCTCGCGCGCCGAACTCGTCGATCATCTCGTCCGGACCCGGATCGCCGGTGAGGTCGCCACCCCCCGCGAGAACAACCTCGCCCACTACCGCAGGCTCGCCAACGGCGACCGCCACTACTGGTTCGGCCTGGAGTTCGGCGACCGGTGGACGGACGAGCAGGACGTGCTGGCCGTGATGGCGGAGCGGTGCGGCGTCATCGACGATCCGCACCACCGGCAGGGGCAGGACACCATCGACCCGGAGCTGACGGTCGACGCGCTGGACCGCACCGCCGCGGTGCTGCGCAAGGCGGCCGCCGGGCAGCACCGGGTGCTGTTCGCGACCGGCCACCCGGGCGGTCTGCTCGACGTCCACCGGGCGACCGCCGAGGCCCTGCGCGCGGCGGGCTGCGAGATCGTCGTCATCCCGGACGGCCTGCGGGCGGACGACGGCATGGTCTTCCAGTTCGGCGACGTGGCGATGCTGGAGCGCGGTGCGACGCTCTGGCACACCCACTCCCCCGAGCCGATGGCCGCCGTCCTGGATGGCCTGGAGCGCGCGGGACGCCCACTCCCCGACCTGGTGATGGCCGATCACGGCTGGGCCGGCTGCGCGGGCCAGCGCGGCATCGACGCCGTGGGCTTCGCCGACTGCAACGACCCGGCCCTCTTCCTCGCCGAGTCCGAGGGCACCCTCCAGGTGACGATCCCCCTGGACGACCATGTCCTCAGCCCGCGCCACTACGACCCGCTGACCACGTACCTGCTGGAGGCGGCGGGTCTGATCTGAGGCCGCCCTGAGCTCCGAGAAAAGCCCTGAACTCTGAGGCCGCCCTGAGCCGAACACCCCCGTGGCTCGGCTCCCGGCTCGGCATCTTGCGGTCTCAGGGACCGTGCACGCTAACTGTTCACGCCGGTGGCAGCCCGGCCCTTGGGCGCGGGGTTGTCGCGGCGGGCGCGACGGGCGCGACGGGCGCGGCGGATTCCGATCAGCAGCAGGGCACACCCGAGCACGAAGAGCGGCCAGGGCGCTGCCGTACCTCCTCACCCTGCCCGTCGACGACGCGATGGTCACCGACCTCGCCACCGCCGCCACAGCAGGAATCACCGCTCTGGCCGACCGGCGCCACGGCACCCCGGATGGGGATCGGCACGGGTGCTGACCCTGGCCCGGAAAAAACTTCTGGGGCACTGTCGATCTGACCGCTTCCCATTCGTCGTCCTGATGTACGGCGGCCCGCTGCGCGGGGCGCGAGCGAAGCTGACAGGAGTCGGACCATGAAGTACATGCTGCTGATCCACGCCGGTGCGGTCGACGAGAACGGCGGAGCCGCCGAGTGCAGCGTCGAGGACTGGATGGCCTACGACAAGGAGGTCAAGGACGCCGGGATCCTGGTTTCCGGGGAGTCGCTGGCGGACCTGATCACCGCCACGAAGGTACGGGTCGGTCAGGACGGCAGGCGTGAGGTGACCGACGGGCCGTTCGCCGAATCCCGCGAGGTCCTCGGCGGTTTCTACGTGATCGACGTACCGGACCTGGATGCCGCCCTCGACTGGGCCGCCCGCTGCCCCGGCGCGCGGGGCAGCGGTTCGGTCGTGGTCCGTCCGGTCGCCGATTTCGGGGCCTGACATGCGAGGCGAGGGAGGCGGGGGCGGCGGAGGACCCGGCACGCCCGACCGGCCACCCCACCAACCGCCGGACCGGCCGACGGTGGAGTCGGTGTTCCGCGAGGAGCGCGGCCGGCTGCTGGCCTCCCTCGTCCGCCGCTTCGGCGACCTCGACCTGGCCGAGGAGGTCACCTCCGAGGCCGTCGAGGCGGCGCTGGTGCACTGGCCGGTCGAGGGCGTCCCGGCCAGGCCCGGCGCCTGGCTGCTGACCACGGCGCGGCGGAAGGCCGTCGACCACCTGCGGCGGGACCAGGCACGCGCCGCGCGCCTCGCCATCCTGCGGGTGGAGGCGGACCGCGCCGACCCCGCCCCGCCCGCGGACGCCGACGGCGGTCTCGTCGACGACCGGCTACAGCTGTTCTTCACCTGTGCCCACCCGGCGCTCGCACCGGCGGACCGTACGGCGCTGACCCTGCGCTGCCTGGCCGGTCTCACGACGCCCGAGGTCGCGCGGGCCTTCCTGGTCCCCACCGCGACGATGGCCCAGCGGATCGTACGGGCCAAGAAGAAGATCCGTGAGGCCCGTATCCCGTTCCGCGTCCCCGGCGCCGACGAGCTGCCCGAGCGCCTGCCCGGCGTGCTCCAGGTCATCTACTCGATCTTCACCGAGGGTTACGCGGCCAGCTCGGGCCCACGGCTCCAGCGGCCCGACCTCGCCGAGGAAGCCATCCGGCTGGCGCAGATCCTGCGCCGGCTGCTGCCCGCCGAGCGGGAGGTCTGCGGCCTGCTCGCCCTGATGCTGCTGACCCATGCACGACGCGACGCCCGGACCGGGCCGCACGGCGAACTCGTGCTGCTCGACGACCAGGACCGCGGCCGCTGGGACCGCACCATGATCGAGGAGGGTCGTGCCCTGGTGGTCACCGCGCTCACAGCAGGGCCGCCCGGCCCGTACGGGGTACAGGCGGCCATCGCCGCCCTGCACGACGAGGCCGCCGACCTCGCGACCACCGACTGGCCGCAGATCGTAGCCCTCTACGACGTACTGCTCGCCCTCACCCCGTCCCCCGTTGTCGAGCTGAACCGCGCGGTGGCGGTGGCCATGCGCGACGGCCCGGAGGCGGGCCTGGCACTGCTCGACGGACTCGCCGACGAACAGCGGCTGCGCGGCCACCACCCCTACCCGGCCGCCCGCGGAGACCTGCTGCACCGCCTCGGCCGACGGCCCGAGGCGGCAACGGCTTACCGCGAAGCACTCGACCTGGCCGGCACCGATCCCGAACGGGCCCATCTGCGCGCCAAGTTGGCCGAGGCCGAACGGCCGGGCGCGGCCGGCGACGCCGGCGGATGACGGCGGAGCCCGGTGGGTGCGCCGGGACGGGGCCGGTTCCGTTCCTCACACGGCCCAGGAGTCGGCCGGGTCATCCAGCCATGCCCGCTGCCCCTCCGCGGTGACGGTGAGACCGAACCGCGTGTGGTCCGGCGCGCCCCGGCCGACCCACCATCGGTGAGCCGCCTCCACTTCGTCCCACAGGCGACGCGGGCCCGACTGGTAGACCGTGGCGTCCGGTTCGCCGCTGCGGAACACGGCGGCGGCCCATGACCGGCTCCTCAGATCGAAGAACCACGCGTTCGCGGTCCCCCCGCCCCTATCCGGCTTGTTGATGACATGGGCGCAGTGCGGCACACGCAGCCCCAGGACGAACCGTGCGGGCTCATAGCGATCCCCCAGGTCCGCCAGAGCGACCGTCGTACCGGAAACGTCGGCGTCGCCGGGGAAATCCGGAACGTGCTCCCTGAACCGGTTCCAGTCCAGGCGCTGATCCCGCAGCTTCATGAACTCGACCATGCGCACGAACGGGCCCGACGCGGAGCCGTCTTCGCGCACGGTCAACCGGACAAGTGCGTCCTGGTCGCTGTAATGGGTGCCCCAGGGGGCGAGGATGACCGCGCCCGGCCGCGTCTGCTCCAACCAGCGCGGCGGAACGGCTCGCACCCCTGCCGTGACGATCACCCGGTCATACGGCGCCCCGTCCGGCCACCCGTCCCCACCGTCCCCGTGAACTGTCTCGGGGTGGAGCCCGGCGCGCAGCAACGCTCCTCGGGCCTGCTCGGCGACCGCCGCGTCGATCTCGACGCTGACCACGTTCCCGCTGCCCAGCCGGTGAGCGAGGAGCCCGGCGTTCCACCCCGTGCCGGTGCCTACTTCGAGCACCCGCATTCCCTCGCTCACGTCCAGGTCGCGCAGCATCGCCGCCACGACCGACGGCATGCTCGCCGAACTGGTCGGGACGGTCCCGGGCTCGCTGCCCATGTGCGCTCCGTCGTCCCACTGGGTGACGAGCGGGACGTTCGCGTACGCGGCCCGCTCCCACCCCGCGGGGTCGTCGCTCCGGGAGACGGGCACACTTCGGCCGGTCGCCATGTCGTGCGCCCAGACGAGGTCCGGCAGGAACAGCGACCGGGGAACGGCTCTGAATGTCTCCACCCAATCGGGCGTCAGCGCTCCCGCCTCGAGGAGGGACCGCGCCAGCTCGTCACCGACGCGGCGCTCCGGCTCAGGGTTGAGCCTCACTTGCGGTGCGTCCCGTCACCGGGCGGCATGTCGCCGTCCGGGGGCGGCGGCGGGGGCGGCGTCCAAGGCTGGCCAGGGTGCCCGTCCCCGCCGTCTTCTCCTCCTTGCTGCCCGCCATCCGCAGCGGTAATGATCTGCATGCGCATCCCGTTTACTCTCCTTCATTCAGTGCGTGGTGCCCTGCACTTGCTACCCGCCGGTGCTCAGCCGCACCCTCCTGCACTCCGCGACACGGCGCACATCCCGCAGCGCCGCGCTCAACTGCTCTCCGAGGTAACGCAGTTGCGGATTCGTCGCCGTGTCGTCCCCGAGCATGTCGGCGGCGTGATCGAGCAGCCCGTCCGCCATCTCCAGCTGTACGTCTTCCATCCGGTCCGCGACCCGGGACAAGCCGCCCTCACCCCCGCCGTCGCTCAGCAGGATGCAGGTCTTGCCATCGGGACTCACCCACGGCAGCAGGCGCGTGGTCGGTGACTCACTCATCGCGCGGTCACCTCTGTCCCGACTTCCAGGCCGGCTAACAGCCGCAGCAGCAACTCGAAGATCCGGGCGATAGCGTGCGACATGTCGACCTGCTTTCCTCAGGTTGGCCATGCCCCCGGGCCGTCCCAACACGGTCGCGGGGGTCTTCCGACCCTCTCAGCGTGCCGACAGCGGAAGGCCGGAACTATCAGTCATCGCTGATAGCTCCGGCCATGGGCTCTCAGAACGTCACATACGGAGCCACGAGCCGTAGTTGCTGAAGGTGTCGGGCATCCTGCGCCTGGCCGCGTCCAGACCGGCGTACGTCTCCCGCACGGTCGGGTGGTATCGCGTCTGCTGCGGGGCGACCTTGCGGGCCTTCAGCAGGCTCTTGAATGCCGTGTCCGTGCGTCCCGTCCACATCAGTGCCCGCGCTACCTCGGCATGGTGGTGCGCCAGCCGGGACGGCGGCCACCCGTCCGGAATCGTGATCTCATGCGCGCACTGCACGGCCTCCGGATAGAGGTCCAGCTCTGCGAGCACGCTGACCCGGTGAACTCCGACGTTGGTCGGCCCGAAGGACAGCCAGTGGACCTTCTCCGCAGGACCGGTCCGCTCCGCGATGCGCCGAGCCTCATCGAGGTGCCCCTCTGCGGCGTTCCTGTCCTTGTCGCGGCCCGCCAGAACGGCGGCTCCCAGATGCAGCTGTCCCGTGACCGCGTCAAGCACCCGCCCGGGAGCAGCCTGATCCAGGTCGGTCAGACCAAGCCGGACCAGTCGCTGCCCGGTGCGGTAGTCGCCTGCCCGCAGGTACGCCACACCGCGCATGTACTGACGGACACCACTGAGCACCGCATCCGAGGCACGCTCGGCCGACCAGCCCATCCGGTCGAGCGCCACCATGCCCAGGTCGGAGAACCCCAGTTTCGCCGTCACGTCATACGCGGTGCGGTACGTGCTCGCCAGCAGCCGCCAGTTCCCATCCGTGGGATGCAGGTGCGCCCTCGTCGTGGCCTCGTGGATCAAGCCGGGAAGTTCGGCGGCAACCTGCTTGATGTTCGTGGCCCGCACCATGGCGCACAGCCGGTCAGCATGGGCTGCCAACTCCTCTGCCGTGCGCGGGGATACGTCCGGGTCGGGGTCGAGGTCATAGATGTTGAGTGCCTCGCGAATCGGGTGGATCAGGCCGTCCAGCTGATCCTGGCGGAGTTCTTCGAGGTAGGGCTGTCCGGTCAGTTCCGTCACCGGCAATGAAAGGGCACGGGCCAACGCACCGAGCACCGAAGGGCTCGCGGGCAGGACTCCTTGCTCCACTTTGGTCAACGTGCTGTACGAGACGTGTGCGAGGTCGGCCAGCTCGCGTTGGGTCAGGCGCCGGACCTTGCGCGTGTGTGCGATGCGTGCGCCCGTGTGGTTGTCGTGCAGTGAAGGCATACCGCTCTCCAGTCCTCGCAGCCATGCGGAACGGTACCCGCGCCGGCGAACGGAGGAGTGCTCTCCGCTTCCGATCCATCGGCCTCACGGCACAAGGCTGTGGTGGGATGGCGTGATGAGTCGTCCCGTGCTCTACCTGTTCGGTTCCGCCGCCCCGCCCGTCCAGCAATTCGCCGATGTGGCACGCAGCGCCCACACGGCCGGATTCGATGTATGCATCGGCCTGACGCCCACAGCGGCCCGGTGGCTCAGCGAAGAGGTGCCACTGCTGGAAGAGCTGACGGGTTACCCGGTCCGGTTCGAGTACAAGCAGCCGACCGCCCCTGATGTGTGGCCGCCGGCCGACGTCATCGTGTTCGCACCGGTCACCTTCAATTCCCTCAACGCCTGGGCGCTCGGACTCACCCACCACTTCGTGATCGGGGTGGTTGCCGAGGGCATCGGCAAGGGCATTCCCACGGTTGCCATGCCCTGTGTGAACACCGCGTATGTGCAACACCCCCAGTTCGACCGGTCAGTGGCAACACTGCGCGACGCGGGCGTGGCGGTGCTGTACGGGCCCGGCGGCTTCGAACCCAACGAGCCGGGCAAGGGGCGTCCAGAGGGCTATCCGTGGCAACTGGCGCTGACCGAAGCGGCGCGGGTCGTCCGCGTGACGCCGTAACGACGTCACGCCGTCACGGTCGAGGGAAACGGGCGCGACGACTGTGGGGGCCTCAGCCTGCTGCTTACCGTGTAGGCAATGGGTTGAGATCACCAAACGCCAGGAGGACGCGTGGGTACCAGCGAGTGGGTCAGCACCTCGATGCCGTATCTGACACCTCGTGAGAAGGGGCAGTCCGATGCCTGGGGCGCGGAAACCGCCGCCCGTGGCCGCCGCGGCAGCCAACGCATCGTCCACGCAGGGGAGATCGCGGCACCGGCCGAGATCGCGGAACTCCTGGGAATCGGGGAGGGCGAGAGCGTCGTCGTACGCCGTCGCGTGATGTATGTCGACGACGCGCCCTGCGAACTGACCGACACCTACTACCCCGTCCATATCGCCCGGGGGACCCGCCTGGCCGGGACCGCCAAGATCCCCGGCGGCGCGATCTCGCTCCTCGCCGATCTCGGGCACGTCGGCGCCAGCGTCCAGGAGGACGTCATCGCCCGGATGCCCAGCCACGAGGAACGCGATGAGCTGCGGACCGGCGCCGACGAAGCGGTGCTCCAGCTGACACGGGTCACGCTGGACGCACACGGCCGGCCGATCCAGGTCGACAGGATGGCGATGCCCGGACACCTTCAGCGGCTGCGCTACGAGATCAAGATCGGATGACTGTGCCGAGAACCGAAGACGACGCGCCTCAAGGCACATGCGGCCCGCTTCCTTCAAGGCACCTGTCGGCCCCGGCGAACCACCGCGGCGACCGCCCGCGCGGAGCGCGACGAACGCCGATGGGCCGGTCCCCCCGAGCCACGGAACTCGGGGAGCCCGGCCCACCGGCCGATCTTGGGGTGCGTCGGCGTGCCCTAATCCCGCGGCACCCGGATAACCCCCTCCTGAATCACCGACACCGCCAGCTGTCCCTCCGCCGTGAAGATGCGGCCCTTGCCGAGGCCGCGGCCGCTTTGGGCGGTGGGGGACTCCTGGTCGTAGAGGAGCCATTCGTCGGCGCGCAGGGGGCGGTGGAACCACATCGCGTGGTCCAGGCTGGCGCCGACGACGTCGCCTACCGCCCAGCCGCCGCGGCCGTGGGCGAGCAGGATGGAGTCCAGCAGGGTCATGTCGGAGACGTAGGTGACCAGGCAGATGTCCAGGAGGGGGCGGGGGATGTCGCCGTCGTCGTCGAGCTTGCCCTGGGTGCGGAACCAGACCTGGGAGCGGGGCTCGCGGGGCTCGCCGACGGTGACGTAGGGCGGCTCGTCGACGTAGCGCAGGTCGATCGCGGCACGGGCCTCCAGGAGCCGTTCGGCGACGTCCGGGGCGAGGAACCGTTCGGCGGCGTGCCGGGGCAGCGCCTCGGCGGCGGTGGGGAGTTCCAGCGGGTCCGGTGCCGGCGGCATCGGCTCCTGGTGCTCCAGGCCCTCCTCGGCCGTCTGGAAGGAGGCGGAGAGGTGGAAGATCGGCTGGCCGTGCTGGACGGCGACGACCCGGCGGGTGGTGAAGGAGCGGCCGTCGCGGATGCGGTCGACGGTGTAGACGATGGGGGCGCCGGGGTCCCCGGGGCGCAGGAAGTACGCGTGCAGGGAGTGCGGCGGCCGGTCGGCGGGGACCGTGCGCCCGGCCGCGACCAGGGCCTGGGCGGCGACCTGGCCGCCGAAGACCCGGGGCACGACCGAGGCGCGGCTCTCGCCCCGGAAGATGTCCTGCTCGATCCGCTCCAGGGAGAGCTGACCGAGCAGGGACCGGAGTGCGTCGTTCACGTGCGCGGTGCCCTTACGGCCTAGAGGCCCATGGACTTGGCGATGATGGACTTCATGACCTCGCTGGTGCCGCCGTAGATGCGGTTGACGCGGTTGTCGGCGTAGAGGCGGGCGATGGGGTACTCGTTCATGAAGCCGTAGCCGCCGTGCAGCTGGAGGCAGCGGTCGATGACGCGGTGCGCGACCTCGGTGCAGAAGAGCTTGGCGGAGGCGGCCTCGGCCGGGGTCAGCTCGCCGGCGTCCAGGGCTTCCAGCGCGCGGTCGGCGACGGCCTCGGCGGCGTCCACCTCGGCCTGGCAGGCGGCCAGTTCGAACTTGGTGTTCTGGAAGGAGGCGACCGTCTTGCCGAAGATGGTGCGGTCCTGCACGTACTCCTTGGCGAACCGGACGGCGGCCTTGGCCTGGGCGTACGCGCCGAAGGCGATGCCCCAGCGCTCGGAGGCGAGGTTCAGGCCCAGGTAGGCGAAGCCCTTGTTCTCCTCGCCCAGCAGGTCCTCGACCGGGACCTTGACGTCGACGAAGGCCAGCTCGGCGGTGTCGGAGATCTTCAGGCCGAGCTTGTCCAGCTTGCGGCCGACGGAGTAGCCGGCGGACTTGGCGTCCACGGCGAAGAGCGAGATGCCGAAGCGGCGGTCGTCCTCGCGGGGGGCCGCGGTGCGGGCGCAGACGATGACGCGGTCGGCGTGCACGCCGCCGGTGATGAAGGTCTTGGCGCCGTTGAGGACGTAGTGCGTGCCGTCCTCGGACAGCTTCGCGGTGGACTTCATGCCGGCGAGGTCGGAGCCGGTGCCCGGCTCGGTCATCGCGAGCGCCCACATCTCCTCGCCGCTGACGAACTTCGGCAGGAAGCGCTTCTTCTGCTCGTCGGTGGCGAGCATCTGGATGTACGGGAGGCCGAGCAGCACATGCACGCCGGAGCCGCCGAAGGTGACGCCCGCGCGGGAGGTCTCCTCGTAGATCACGGCCTCGAACTTGTGCGAGTCGATGCCGGCGCCGCCGTACTCCTCGGGGACGCGGATACCGAAGACGCCCAGCTCGGCGAGCTTGTAGTAGAAGTCGCGCGGGGCCTGACCGGCGGCGAACCACTCGTCGTGGACCGGGACGACCTCGGCCTCGATGAAGGCCCGTATGGTCTCGCGGAACGCCTCGTGATCCTCGTTGAACACCGTACGGCGCATTGCTACGTCGCCTCCTCCAGGTCGCCGGTCCAAGCGCATGGCTAAGCGCTTGCTCAGCGAAAGCTACCGGCCAGTTACCTAAGCTGTCCAGAGGTCAACGAAAATCCGTGCGAGGCGCCGGCCACACCCGGGAGCCGTCCGGGCGACCGCATGGCCCGCGAGGCCGCCCGTGCCGCCGTCGAGGTCTACGCCTTGCAGGCGAGGAGCTGGACCTCTTGGAACTGCCGCCGGTCGGTGGGCTTCGGCTCGATCACCGTGCGGGCCGCCTCGGCCAGCCCGTGGCCGCGCAGGAGCGCGGCTAGACGGTCGGGGGACCAGCGGTAGGCCGTTGCCACCGCATGGTCGTAGGCCTGCGTCTCGTGGTGGGGGCCGTCGGTGGCGGGGAAGTCGATCAACAAGTGCCCGCCGGGGGCCAGGACCCGGGCGATCTCGGCCAGGACGGCGGGCAGGTCCTGCGGCGGGGTGTGGATGACGGACCACCGCGAGAGCACCCCGCCCAGCGCGCCGTCCGGGAGGTCCAGCGCGGCCATCGAGCCGACCTCGAAGCGAAGTCCGGGGTACGCCTCGCGGGCGAGCCCGACCATCACGGGGGAGGCGTCGACGCCGAAGGCGTTCAGGCCCAGCCTGTGCAAGTGCGCCGTGACGTACCCCGGCCCACAGCCGAGGTCCGCGACCTCGCCGTCACCGTGCGCCCGCACCAGTTCCGCGAAGGCGCCCAGGAGGGCGCGCTCCAGTGGGCGGTCACGCAGGGAGTCGTGGAACATCTGCGCGTAGGTGGGTGCGAGGGCGTCGTAGGACTCACGGGTGGCACGCAAGGTCTGAGATTCGGTCACCCGGAGACCGTAGTGGGCGGAGGACGAACCTCTTGCCCGAGTACGGCCTACGCGCCCGGCACCACCGCCGCCATCGACTCCCCCGCCGCCTGCTCGCCGGCCACCGCGCCGAACGCGCCCAGCGCGAGCCGGTGCAGCAGCTCGGCCATCTCCGTGCGGCCCGGGAGGGCGCCCGGCCGGCCGAGGTGCGGGGTGGAGTTGAGCAGGCCGAAGACGGCGTGCACCGCGGCGCGGGCCCGGTCCTCGGAGGGGCCCGGGTGGACCCGGCGGACAACCTCCACCCACAGCTCCACATACTGCCGCTGGAGCTGGCGGACCCGCTTGCGGTCGGCCTCCCGTAGCCGGTCCAGCTCGCGGTCGTGCAGGGTGATCAGCGGCCGGTCGTCCAGCGCGAAGTCGATATGGCCGTCGATCAGCGCGTCCAGCACCGCCTCGGGACTGCCGCCGCCCTCCGTGACCCGCATCCGGCCGCCCGCGAGCAGCCGCTCGCTGATCCCGACCAGCAGCTCGGCGAGCATCGCGTCCTTGCCGGCGAAGTGCCGGTAGAGGCCGGGGCCGGAGATGCCCACGGCCGCCCCTATCTCGTCGACACCGACGCCGTGGAAGCCGCGCTCCGCGAAGAGCCGGGCGGCCTCCTTGAGGATCTGCTCGCGGCGGCTGGTCGGGGCGGCGGACTGCGCATTGCTCATGCCGTCGATTGTAGACAGCCGGGTTAGTGCTCGTTAACCTGAAGGCAGTGAGGTTAACGCCCATTAACCCGGATGGCCCGGCCGCCGCGGACCGCGGCACCGGGGCAGGCGATCGAGCAAGGGGGCTCAAACTGATGGAGCAGGCACCGGTGCTGGGGAGTACCGCCGATCCGGCGTCCGACTCCTGGCGGGCCAATGAGGCCGCGCACCGCGAGCTGGCCGCCGAGCTGCGCGAGAAGCTCGCGGCGGCCCGGCTGGGCGGCGGCGAGAAGGCCAGGGCGCGGCACACCGCCCGCGGCAAACTGCTGCCCCGCGACCGGGTGGACGCCCTGCTGGACCCCGGCTCGCCGTTCCTGGAGCTGGCGCCGCTGGCCGCGGACGGGATGTACGGCGGGGCCGCACCGGCCGCGGGCGTGATCGCCGGGATCGGCCGGGTCTCCGGCCGGGAGACGGTGATCGTCGCCAATGACGCCACGGTCAAGGGCGGCACGTACTACCCGATGACGGTCAAGAAGCATCTGCGGGCGCAGGAGATCGCCCTGGAGAACCGTCTCCCCTGTCTTTACCTCGTCGACTCCGGCGGCGCCTTCCTGCCGATGCAGGACGAGGTCTTCCCCGACCGGGAGCACTTCGGGCGGATCTTCTACAACCAGGCGCGGATGTCGGGAGCGGGGATTCCGCAGATCGCCGCGGTGCTGGGCTCGTGCACGGCCGGTGGCGCCTACGTCCCCGCCATGAGCGACGAGGCCGTGATCGTCCGCAACCAGGGCACGATCTTCCTGGGCGGGCCGCCGCTGGTGAAGGCCGCCACGGGTGAGGTGGTCACCGCCGAGGAGCTGGGCGGCGGCGAGGTGCACGCCAAGACCTCCGGGGTCACCGACCATCTCGCCGAGGACGACGCCCATGCGCTGCGCCTGGTGCGCACCATCGTCGGCACCCTCGGAGAGCGCGCGCCGCTCCCGTGGACCGTGCGGACCGTCGAGGAGCCCAAGGCCGACCCGGCCGGTCTGTACGGGGCGGTGCCCGCGGACTCCCGTACGCCCTATGACGTCCGGGAGGTGATCGCCCGGCTGGTGGACGGCTCGCGCTTCGCGGAGTTCAAGGCGGAGTACGGGACGACGCTGGTCACCGGCTTCGCCCATATCCACGGCCACCCGGTCGGCATCGTCGCCAACAACGGCATCCTGTTCTCCGAATCCGCCCAGAAGGGCGCCCACTTCATCGAGCTGTGCGACCAGCGCGGTATCCCGCTGCTGTTCCTCCAGAACATCTCCGGCTTCATGGTGGGGCGTTCGTACGAGGCCGGCGGGATCGCCAAGCACGGCGCGAAGATGGTGACGGCGGTGGCCTGCACCCGCGTGCCCAAGCTGACGGTCGTCATCGGCGGCTCCTACGGGGCGGGCAACTACTCCATGTGCGGACGCGCCTATTCGCCGCGCTTCCTGTGGATGTGGCCGAACGCCAAGATCTCGGTGATGGGCGGCGAGCAGGCCGCCTCCGTCCTCGCGACCGTCAAGCGCGACCAGCTGGAGGCGCACGGCGAGGAGTGGAGCGCCGAGGACGAGGCCGCGTTCAAGGCGCCGGTCCGCGAGCAGTACGAGACCCAGGGCAACGCCTACTACGCGACCGCGCGGCTGTGGGACGACGGTGTGATCGACCCGCTGGAGACCCGGCAGGTGCTGGGGCTGGCGCTCACCGCCTGTGCCAACGCGCCGCTGCCCGAGAAGGACAGCACCGCGCCCGGCTACGGCGTCTTCCGGATGTGAGAGGGATGTCCACAGGTATGGCCACCAACTTCGACACCGTGCTCATCGCCAACCGCGGCGAGATCGCGGTCCGTGTCATCCGTACGCTGCGCGCCCTCGGCATCCGCTCGGTCGCCGTGTACAGCGACGCGGACGCCGATGCCCGCCATGTCCGCGAGGCCGACACCGCGGTCCGGATCGGTCCGGCCCCGGCCGCCGAGAGCTATCTGTCCGTGGAGCGGCTGCTGGAGGCGGCGGCCCGTACGGGCGCCCAGGCGGTCCACCCGGGCTACGGCTTCCTCGCCGAGAACGCCGGCTTCGCCCGCGCCGTCACGGACGCCGGGCTGGTCTTCATCGGCCCGTCCGCCGACGCCATCGAGCTGATGGGCGACAAGATCCGCGCCAAGGAGACGGTGCGGGAGGCCGGGGTCCCGGTCGTCCCCGGCTCCTCGGGCAGCGGGCTGGACGACGGTCAACTGGCCGCCGCGGCCCGCGAGATCGGCATGCCGGTGCTGCTCAAGCCGTCCGCGGGCGGCGGTGGCAAGGGCATGCGGCTGGTCCGCGAGGAGGCGCTGCTGGCCGACGAGATCGCCTCCGCGCGCCGGGAGGCCCGCTCTTCCTTCGGCGATGACACCCTGCTCGTCGAGCGCTGGATCGACCGGCCCCGGCACATCGAGATCCAGGTGCTGGCGGACGGCCACGGCAACGTGATCCACCTCGGCGAGCGCGAGTGCTCCCTCCAGCGCCGCCACCAGAAGGTCATCGAGGAGGCCCCCTCGGTCCTCCTGGACGAGGCCACCCGCGCCGCGATGGGCGAGGCGGCCGTGCAGGCGGCCCGCTCCTGCGGCTACCGCGGCGCCGGCACCGTCGAGTTCATCGTCCCGGGCAAGGACCCGGCCTCCTACTACTTCATGGAGATGAACACCCGCCTCCAGGTGGAGCACCCGGTCACCGAGCTGATCACGGGACTCGACCTGGTGGAGTGGCAGCTGCGGGTCGCGGCCGGTGAGCCGCTCCCGTTCGCCCAGGAGGACATCACCCTCACCGGGCACGCCATCGAGGCCCGGATCTGCGCCGAGGACCCGGCCCGCGACTTCCTGCCGACCGGCGGCACGGTGCTCGCGCTCCACGAGCCGCAGGGCGACGGGGTGCGCACCGACTCCGGGCTCTCCGAGGGCGGGGAGGTCGGCAGCCGCTACGACCCGATGCTGTCCAAGGTGATCGCCCACGGCCCCGACCGGGCGAGCGCGCTGCGCCGGCTGCGGGCCGCGCTGGCCGAGACCGTCACCCTCGGCGTCACCACCAACGCCGGTTTCCTGCGGCGGCTGCTGGCCCACCCGGACGTGGTCTCCGGCCAACTGGACACCGGCCTGGTGGAGCGGGAGGCGGCCGGTCTGGTCGACGGCACGGTACCGGACGAGGTGTACGCGGCGGCCGCGGCGGTGCGGCAGGCCGCCCTGGAGCCGGCGGTGGCCGACGGCGGCTGGCGCGACCCGTTCGCCGCGCCGAACGGCTTCCGGCTCGGCGGCGAGCCCGCACCGGTCCGCCACTGGCTGCGGGTCCCGGGACACGACCCGGTGCCGCACGACGTACGCCCCGGCGCCCCAGCCGGGCAGCCGGAGCCCGGCCGCGTACGGGTCACCGTCAACGGTGTGCTGCACACCTTCCACCACAGCGGCGACTGGCTCGGCCGGGACGGCGACTCCTGGCAGGTGACGAGCTACGACCCGGTGGCCGCGGCGCTGCGCGGGGCCGCCGGGGCGCACGGCGCGGACACCCTGGCCGCCCCGATGCCCGGCACCGTCACCGTCGTCAAGGTCGCCGTCGGCGACGAAGTGGCCGCGGGCCAGGGCCTGCTGGTGGTCGAGGCGATGAAGATGGAGCACGTCATCTCCGCACCGCACGCCGGGACCGTCACCGAACTCGACGTCACCGCGGGCTCGACCGTCGCCATGGACCAGATCCTGGCCGTGGTCGCCCCGCACGAGAGCCCCGAGGAGGCCACCGCGTCCGCGGGCGCCCCCGAGGGCGGGCAGGAGAGCGCCCGATGACCGCACCCGGACTGCCGATGGAAATGTGCGCGCAGGGGCTGCCCAGCCGCGTACGGATCCATGAGGTCGGCGCGCGCGACGGCTTGCAGAACGAGAAGACCGTGGTGCCCACGGAGATCAAGGCGGAGTTCATCCACCGGCTCGCCGCCGCGGGCCTGCCGACCGTCGAGGCCACCAGCTTCGTGCACCCCAAGTGGGTGCCCCAACTCGCCGACGCCGAGCAGCTGTTCCCGCTGCTGGGCGACCTCGGCCCGGACCGGCTCCCGGTCCTCGTCCCCAACGAGCGCGGGCTGGACCGGGCGCTCGCCCTGGGCGCCCGCCGGATCGCGGTGTTCGGCAGCGCCACCGAGTCGTTCGCCAAGGCCAACCTCAACCGCACGGTCGACGAGGCGCTGGCGATGTTCGCCCCGGTGATCGCGCGGGCCAAGGGCGCCGGGGTGCACGTCCGCGGCTATCTCTCGATGTGCTTCGGCGACCCCTGGGAGGGCCCGGTGCCGGTCGCGCAGACCGTCCGGGTCTGCCGGGCGCTGCTCGACCTGGGCTGCGACGAGCTGAGCCTGGGCGACACCATCGGGGTGGCCACCCCCGGTCATGTGCAGACCCTGCTGGCCGCCCTCAACGAGGCCGGGGTGCCCACCTCCCGTATCGGCGTGCACTTCCACGACACCTACGGGCAGGCCCTCGCCAACACCTTCGCCGCGCTCCAGCACGGCATCACCACCCTCGACGCCTCGGCGGGCGGCCTCGGCGGCTGCCCGTATGCCAAGAGCGCCACCGGAAACCTCGCCACCGAAGACCTCGTGTGGATGCTGCACGGCCTCGGCATCGAGACCGGGGTCGACCTGGACCGCCTGACCGCCACCAGCGTGTGGATGGCCGAGGCCCTGGGCCGGCCGAGCCCCTCCCGTACCCTCCGTGCCCTCTCCCACAAGGAGTGACCCTCATGTCCCTGGATCACCGTCTCCCCGAAGAGCTGGAAGAACTCCGGCGCACGGTCGAGGCGTTCGCACACGACGTCGTCGCCCCGAAGATCGGCGAGTACTACGAGCAGCATGCGTTCCCGTACGAGATCGTGCAGGAAATGGGCCGGATGGGCCTGTTCGGGCTGCCCTTCCCCGAGGAGTACGGCGGGATGGGCGGCGACTACCTGGCGCTCGGCATCGCCCTGGAGGAGCTGGCCCGGGTCGACTCCTCGGTGGCCATCACCCTGGAGGCGGGCGTCTCCCTGGGCGCCATGCCGGTCTACCACTTCGGCACGGAGGAGCAGAAGCGCGAGTGGCTGCCCAAGCTGTGCAGCGGTGAGATGCTCGGCGCCTTCGGCCTCACCGAACCGGACGGCGGCTCGGACGCCGGCGCGACGCGGACGACCGCGGTGCGCGACGGCGGGGACTGGGTGATCAACGGCAGCAAGTGCTTCATCACCAACTCCGGTACGGACATCACCGGTCTGGTCACGGTCACCGCCGTCACCGGCCGCAAGGACGACGGCTCCCCGCTGATCTCCTCGATCATCGTGCCCTCCGGCACCCCGGGCTTCACGGTCGGCGCCCCGTACTCCAAGGTCGGCTGGAGCGCCTCGGACACCCGCGAACTGTCGTTCTCCGATGTGCGGGTCCCGGCCGCCAACCTGCTGGGCGAGGAGGGCCGCGGCTACGCCCAGTTCCTGCGGATCCTCGACGAGGGCCGGATCGCCATCGCGGCGCTGGCCACCGGCCTGGCGCAGGGCTGTGTGGACGAGTCGGTGCGCTACGCCAAGGAGCGGCACGCCTTCGGCCGCGCCATCGGCAGCAACCAGGCGATCCAGTTCAAGCTCGCCGACATGGAGATGCGCGCCCACACCTCCCGGCTGGCCTGGCGCGATGCCGCGTCCCGGCTGGTGCACGGCGAGCCCTTCAAGAAGGAGGCCGCGCTCGCCAAGCTCTACTCGTCCGAGATCGCGGTGGACAACGCCCGCGAGGCCACCCAGATCCACGGCGGCTACGGCTTCATGAACGAGTACCCGGTCGCCCGGATGTGGCGGGACGCCAAGATCCTGGAGATCGGCGAGGGCACCAGCGAGGTCCAGCGGATGCTGATCGCGCGGGAGTTGGGCGTCGTCTAGGGCGCGTCCCGGGCAGGGCCCGGTGAAGTGAGGGGTGGCGGTCCGGTCGCGTCAGGCGACCGGGCCGCCGCCTCTTTGCGCTTGCTGCGCCCGTCCGGCCCCGCCCTCGCCCATGCCCCCGGCCGCGCCCGCGCCCGCCGGCGCTGCTCCCGTCCGCCCGCTCGTCCGCCCGGCGCCCGGCCGCCGCTGTGCGCGGCCGCGCCTGTACCCCCGTGCGTGCGGAGCATGCGGCGGCGGGAGGGCGTGCGGGCGCACCACCATGATCCGTCTGCAACGCCCGGAGGTTTATGACTCCTGGATGCGAGGTCGCCCCCTTTCACGCCGTACCGGCACTGCCGTCCCTCCTGTTTGGCTTGCTCCTGCACACGGCCGCTTTGCTCACCACCGGCCGTTTTGCTCATATCTGTTCATGTCCCGGGAGGGAAAGTGTCCGTACCGGACGGTGTCACCGGTTCCACCACCGCAGAGCCCGCTCTCGCACCACCCGCAGACAGCGCGCTCACCAGCCTCAGCACCCAGGCCGCGCGCCAACTGGCGACCACCACCAAGTCCGAACCCCAGATGCAGGCCATCACCTCGCGCTGGCTGCTGAAGTCGCTGCCCTGGGTGGACGTCAAGGGCGGCGCCTACCGGGTCAACCGGCGCCTGACGCTTCGCGTCGGCCGGGGCCGGGTCCAGTTCGAGCAGAACGGCGCGGACGACATCAGAGTGATCCCGCAGACGCTCACCGAACTGCCCGTCCTGCGCGGCTACCCCGACACCGAGGTCCTCAAGGAGCTGGCCGGCCGCTTCCGGGTCCGGGAGGTCCGGGCCGGCCAGGTCCTCTTCGAGGCCGGGCAGCCCGCCACCGAGGCGTACCTCGTCGTGCACGGCCGTTTCGCCCGCTACACGGCCGGCAAATACGGCGAGGAGGAGGTCATCGGCGTCGTCACGGACGGCGACCAGATGGGGGACGAGGCGATCGGCCGGGACGACCCGCGGTGGCTGAGCTCGGTCCGGGCCGAGACGGCGGGCGTGCTGATGGTGCTGCCCTGGGACGTGGTCCGGGAGTTCACCGACCGGGTGCCGTCCCTGGCCGCCCACCTGACGGCGTACGCGGACCGGCAGCAGCGCCCCATGAACCGCAAGGGCGAGGCGGAGGTGCCGGTGCGGGCGGGGCACGTCGGCGAGCCGACGCTGTCGTCCGGCTTCGTCGACTACGACCTCGCCCCGCGCGAGTACGAGCTCTCACTGACCCAGACCGTGCTGCGGGTCCACAGCCGGGTCGCCGACCTCTACAACGACCCCATGGACCAGACACAGCAGCAACTCCGGCTCACCGTGGAGGAGATCCGCGAGCGCCAGGAGTGGGAGCTGGTCAACAACCGGGAGTTCGGCCTGCTGCACAACGCCGACTACGGCCAGCGGATCAGCACCTACACCGGCCCGCCCACCCCCGACGACATGGACGAGCTGCTGTCCATGCGCCGCAAGACCCGGCTGTTCCTGGCCCACCCGAAGGCGATCGCCGCCTTCTTCCGGCAGTGCAACAAACGCGGCCTGGTGCCCGGCACGGCGCACGTCGACGGGCACGAGGTCCCCGCCTGGCGCGGGGTCCCGATCTACCCGTGCGGCAAGATCCCGATCAGCGACTCGCACACCAGCAGCATCCTCGCGCTGCGTACCGGCGAGGCGGACCAGGGAGTCGTCGGCCTGCACCAGACCGGCATCCCCGAGGAGTACCAGCCCGGCCTGAACGTCCGGTTCATGGGCATCGACCCGTCCGCCGTCATCAGCTACCTCGTCACCGCCTACTACTCGCTGGCCATCCTCGTGCCCGACGCCGTCGGAGTCCTGGAGAACGTCCAGATCGGCCGGAGCGCCGACTGACCAGGTGGAGCCCCTCACCATGAGCACCCCCCCGAACACCGCCCCCGCGTGGTCGCTGCCCGGCCCGCCGAACCTCGCCCGCACCCTGCGGACCCGCCGCCCCGGCGGCGCCGTCCCCGGGCTCAGGTACCGGCCCGTCGCCCCCGCCGACCCGGAGAAGGCCGCGGAGATCGACCGCAGACTGGAGACCTGGGCCAGCGAGCTGGACCTGTTCCCCGCGCAGTGGAGCGGCGACTTCACCGAGTTCCAGTTCGGCCGGGCGGTCGTCCTCCAGCATCCCGGCGCGGCCGACCTCGAACGCCTCACCGTCGCGGGCAAGCTGCTGCTGGCCGAGAACATCGTCGACAACTGCTACTGCGAGGAGGACGAGGGCAAGGGCGGCGCCCACCGTGGCCTGGGCGGCCGGCTGATCATGGCCCAGTCGGCCCTGGACCCGCTGCACGGCACTCCCGAGCTGGAGGAGGAGTGGCGGCACGGCGTGCAGGCGGACGGGCCGCTGCGCTCGTACCACTGGGCGCTGAAGGACTACGCGGCGCTCGCCACCCCCAGCCAGACCGACCGGTTCGTCCATGACATCGCCCGGCTGCACCTGGGCTATCTCGCCGAGGCCGCCTGGGCGGAGACCCGGCACACGCCGCGGGTCTGGGAGTACCTCGTCATGCGGCAGTTCAACAACTTCCGTCCCTGTCTGTCCATCGTCGACGCCGTGGACGGCTACGAACTGCCCGAGGCGCTCTACGCCCGCCCCGAGGTCCAGCGGGTCACCGCGCTGGCGTGCAACGCCACGACCATCGTCAACGACCTGTACTCCTTCACCAGGGAGCTGGCGAGTGACCCGGACCATCTGAACCTGCCCCAAGTGGTGGCCGCCAACGACCGACGCGGCCTGAAGGACGCCTACTTGAAGAGCGTCGAGATCCACAACCAGGTCATGGCCGCGTTCGAGACGGAGTCGGCCCCGCTGTCGGCCACCTCACCCCTCCTCGAACGCTACGTCCGGAGCCTGGCCGACTGGGTGGCCGGCAACCACGAGTGGCACGCCAC
Organism: Streptomyces sp. bgisy130; assembly: GCF_057708345.1. Taxonomy (NCBI): domain Bacteria; kingdom Bacillati; phylum Actinomycetota; class Actinomycetes; order Kitasatosporales; family Streptomycetaceae; genus Streptomyces; species Streptomyces sp. bgisy130. The sequence goes on along the minus strand of NZ_JBYISA010000009.1, from coordinate 189,539 downwards.
CAACACCGACCGCTACCAGCTGCCCCACTACTGGTAGACCGTTCCGCGCACCACAGCAAGGAGTCACCGTTGACCATCGCTCACGCCGACACCGCCCGCACGCCGGTGCCGACCCAGTCCACGTACCAGTCACGGGTCGCGGACTACTGGAACGCCGAGGAAAACCCGGTCAACCTCGAACTCGGCAAGATCGACGACCTGTACCACCATCACTACGGCATCGGGGACGCCGACCGCTCGGTGCTGAACGAGCCGGACCCCGCCCGGCGCCGGGAACGGGTCACCGGTGAACTGCACCGCCTGGAACACGCCCAGGCCGAGCTCCTCGCCTCCCACCTGGGCGATCTCTCCCCCACCGACCGCGTCTTCGACGCCGGGTGCGGGCGCGGCGGCGGCAGCGTGGTCGCGCATCTGCGCCACGGCTGTCACACCGACGGCGCCACCATCTCCGCCAAGCAGGCCGACTTCGCCAACGCGCAGGCCCGCAAGCGCGGAATCGACGACAAGGTGCGCTACCACCACCGCAACATGCTCGACACCGGCTTCACCTCCGGCGCGTACGCGGCGTCCTGGAACAACGAGTCGAGCATGTACGTCGAGCTGGACCTGCTGTTCGCCGAGCACGCGCGGCTGCTGCGGCGCGGTGGCCGCTATGTGGTGATCACCGGCTGCTACAACGACGCCTACGGGCGCGCCTCCCGTGAGGTGTCCCTCATCAACGCCCACTACATCTGCGACATCCACCCGCGGTCGGCGTACTTCCGCGCCATGGCCCGCAACCGGCTGGTCCCGGTGCACGTCGAGGACCTGACGGCGGCCGCGCTCCCGTACTGGGAACTGCGCCGGGAGGCCGACCACCTGGTCACGGGGATCGAGGAGACCTTCCTGACCGCGTACCGCAACGGCAGCTTCCAGTACCTGATGATCGCCGCCGACCGGGTCTGAGGACTCCGCGTGCCGTGCCGGGCGTCCGACGACGCCCGGCACAGCCGTCTCACCGCGCCGGCCAGGGCACCTCCGGCGAGCGGTAGTAGTTGATGCCCAGCGCGTCCCAGCGCGGCCCCTGGGCGGCCAGCCGGACCTTGTAGCCGTCCCAGTCATGGGTGCTCGCCGGGGACCAGCCCAGCTCCGCGATGCCGGGCAGCCGCGGGAACGCCATGTACTCGATGTGCGCGGAGGTGGAGAGCGTCTCGGACCACAGGGGCGCCTCCACGCCCAACACGGAGTCCGCGGGCGCGCCCTGGAGGTAGCGGCCCGGGTCCCAGTCGTAGGAGCGCCGGGCGTCGACATAGCCGGCCCAGGCCAGGCCCAGCGGCGTGTTCTTGTCGTACTTCATGTCGAGGTAGGCGCGGTCGGCGGGCGAGAGGATCAGCCGGGTGCCGCTCCGGGCGGCGTCGGCGACCTGCTGCCGCTCCGCCGCGCCCGTCTTGTCGTAGCCCCAGTACTGCGCGACGGCGCCCTTCGCCGGGTGCGCGCCGGTCAGCTGGTGCCAGCCGACCACGGTCTTGCCGTATTTGGCGACCACCGGCTGCACCTTGTCCATGAAGGCCACATAGTCCGCATGGCTGGTGGAGTGTGCCTCGTCGCCGCCGATGTGGAGGTAGCGGCCGGGTGTCAGCGCCGCGAGCTCACGGATGACGTCGTCCACGAAGTCGTAGGTCTCCTGCTTGGGCACGCACAGGGAGCTGAAGCCGACCTCGGTGCCGGTGTAGAGCGGCGGTGCCTGGCCGTTGCAGTTGAGCGGGGCGTAGGAGGCCAGCGCGGCGTTGGTGTGGCCCGGCATGTCAATCTCGGGGACGACGGTCAGATAGCGGGACGCGGCGTAGCGGACGATCTCGCGGTAGTCGTCCTTGGTGTAGTAGCCGCCGCGGCCGCCGCCGACCTGTGTGGAGCCGCCGTAAGTCGCCAGCCGCGGCCAGGACTTGATGGCGATCCGCCAGCCCTGGTCGTCCGAGAGATGCAGATGCAGCTTGTTGATCTTGTACATGGCGAGCTGGTCGATGTACCGCTTGACCTGCGCCACGGTGAAGAAGTGCCGGGAGACATCGAGCATCGCGCCCCGGTAGCCGTAGCGCGGGGAGTCCTCGATGGTGCCGCCGGCGATCCGCCAGGGCCCGCGCGCGGCTCGCCGCTGTTCCACATCGGCGGGCAGCAGCTGGCGCAGCGTCTGGACGCCGTGGAAGAGGCCGGCGGGGCGGGCGGCGCTGAGGGTGACCGCACGGCCGTCGGAGGTCAGCCGGTAGCCCTCGGCGCCCAGCCCGCCGGTGCCGCTGCCGCCGAGCCGCAGGACGATGCCGTCCCGGCCGTCCTTGGTGGTGACGGGGAGGGCGAGGCCGGTGGCGGGCCGCAGCAGCGCCGCCAGATAGCCGGCGATCCGCTTGGCCTCCCCGGAGCCGCCGGGGACCCGGATGCGGGTGCGGTCACCGAGGGTGTAGGCCTCCCCGCCGCCGCGTACGGACGCGGGCGCGGGGATCACCCGGTCCAGTGGGGTGGCGGCCCGGGGAGCGGCCCCGGCGGCGCCCTGCGGTGGTACGGCGGCGGTCCCCAGCCCCGCCGCCGCGACCAGCAGCAGCGAGAACAGCAGTCTGCGTCGTCTCATCGACGGTCCCTTCGGCGAACCTCGTGCATGGCATGGTGCATGGCATGGAGCGACCGAACGGTGACCATGCGTACCGTGAGCCTCGATTCCGGTCAAGGTTCAGACCAGTTTCCGGCCGCCAAATCGGGGACGTGCCCGATAGCGGGCAGATTTCTTGCGATTCCTCGCGCCGCCCCGCAGTATCTACGGGTGCTCGAACGCCGTCACCGCAGCGCTGAAGCGCCGCACGAAGACCTGGTGGACCACCTGGTGCGCAGCACACCGCTTCAGCGCGGTGAGGCCGCCCGGGTGGTGCTGGACGTGCTCGCGTACTTCGACGAGACCACGGAGGAATTCGTCCGCCGCCGCCATCGGGAGCTCCAGTCCCAGGGACTGCGCAACGAGGCGATCTTCGAACGGATCGGCCACGAGATGCCGCACCGCGCCGTGGCCCCGCCCGGTCTCTCGCCCCGCCAGCTGCGCCGCATCGTCTACGGCTGACGGCCACGCCCGGGACGCCGGGCAGCACGCACCATTGCCACAACGCTTTACTGGGAGGGTCACTGTATGTGCGGGATCGTTGGATACATCGGCAAACGTGATGTCGCCCCGCTGCTCCTCGAGGGCCTTCAGCGCCTGGAGTACCGGGGTTACGACTCCGCGGGCATCGCCATCCACGCCAAGGGCACCGGCAAGGCCACCGGCGGCCTGAAGACCGCCAAGGCCAAGGGCCGGGTCCGCGAGCTGGAGTCCCGGCTGCCCAAGCGCTTCGCGGGCTCCACCGGCATCGCGCACACCCGCTGGGCCACCCACGGCGCGCCGACCGACGAGAACGCCCACCCGCACCGGGACACCGAGGGCAAGGTCGCGGTCGTCCACAACGGCATCATCGACAACGCCTCCGACCTGCGCGCCCGCCTGACCGCCGAGGGCGTCGTCTTCGCCTCCGAGACCGACACCGAGGTGCTGGCCCACCTCATCGGCCGCTCCACCGCCGAGAAGCTGGAGGAGAAGGTCCGCGAGGCGCTGCGGCACATCGAGGGCACCTACGGCATCGCCGTCCTGCACGCCGACTTCCCCGACCGCATCGTGGTGGCCCGCAACGGCTCCCCGGTCGTCCTCGGCATCGGCGAGCACGAGATGTTCGTCTCCTCCGACGTCGCCGCGCTGGTCTCGCACACCCGCCAGGTCGTCACCCTCGACGACGGCGAGATGGCCACGCTCAAGGCCGACGACTACCGCACGTACACCACCGAGGGCTCGCGGACCACGTCCGCTCCGGAGACCGTCGAGTACGCGGCCGAGTCGTACGACCTGGGCGGCCACGACACCTACATGCACAAGGAGATCTCCGAGCAGGCGGACGCGGTGGACCGCGCGCTGCGCGGCCGGATCGACGACCGCTTCTCCACCGTGCACCTCGGCGGCCTGAACCTCGACGCCCGCGAGGCGCGCGGGGTGCGCCGGGTGAAGATCCTGGGCTGCGGCACCTCGTACCACGCGGGCCAGATCGGCGCGCAGATGATCGAGGAGCTGGCCCGTATCCCCTCGGACGCCGAGCCGGCCTCCGAGTTCCGCTACCGCAACCCGGTCGTCGACCCCGACACCCTCTACGTCGCGGTCTCCCAGTCCGGCGAGACCTACGACGTCCTGGCGGCCGTCCAGGAGCTCAAGCGCAAGGGCGCCCGGGTCCTGGGCCTGGTGAACGTGGTCGGCTCGGCGATCGCCCGGGAGACCGACGGCGGCATCTACGTGCACGCCGGACCCGAGGTCTGCGTGGTCTCCACCAAGTGCTTCACCAACATGGTGGTGTCCTTCGCGCTGCTCGCCCTGCACCTGGGCCGGATCCGTGACCTGTCGGTCGCGGACGGCAAGCGGATCATCGACGGCCTGCGCAAGCTGCCCGCGCAGATCGACGAGATCCTCAAGGGCGAGGAGGACATCAAGAAGCTGTCGGCCGCCTACGCGGACGCCAAGTCGATGATGTTCATCGGCCGGGTGCGCGGCTACCCGGTGGCCCGTGAGGCCTCTCTGAAGCTCAAGGAGGTCTCCTACATCCACGCCGAGGCCTACCCGGCGTCGGAGCTCAAGCACGGCCCGCTGGCCCTCATCGAGCCCGCCATGCCGACCGTCGCGATCGTCCCCGACGACGACCTGCTGGAGAAGAACCGCGCCGCGCTGGAGGAGATCAAGGCCCGCAGCGGCCGCATCCTGGCCGTCGCCCACCAGGAGCAGGAGAAGGCCGACCACACCATCGTCGTCCCGAAGAACGAGCCCGAGCTGGACCCGATCCTCATGGGCATCCCGCTGCAACTCCTCGCCTACCACACGGCCCTGGCCCTCGGCCGCGACATCGACAAGCCCCGCAACCTGGCCAAGTCCGTCACGGTGGAGTAACCCCGAGAAGGGGCCGCGGCTCCGCGGGCGTGCCACCATACGCGCGCGGAGCCGCCGCCTCCCCTGTACCGGCGTCGCCCATACGCCGGCGGGATGCCGCCGCCCCGGGAGCCGTCACCTCCCGGCCGGCAGCACGAAGTTGCCGTGCGCGCGGCCGCCGGGCCCGTGACGCGGCGCGCCCCACGTGACGGTTTTCTACCCCTCGCGGACGCCCGATGCACCTTGCCGCGTCGGCGGAAATGCGGCTGCGCACAATCCTCATGACGCCCCCGCACCTGTGTTGATGACGGGGAGAAAGATCGCCTGAAGAGGCGGTGCGGCACGGGGAGTTGAGCGGACGCCGAAGGGCGCGGGCCGCCCCGAGGGCCCGTCAGGGAATCACTATCACCGGGCGCTGCGCCCGGCGGGCCAGCCGGCCGGCCACCGAGCCGAAGATCCGGCCGACGATGCCGTGCGTGGAGCCGACCACGATCGCGTCGGCCTCGTACTCCCGGCCGACCTCCTCCAGCTCATGGCAGATGTCCCCGCCGCGCTCGACGAGGATCCAGGGCACCTCGGTGAGATGATCCGCACAGGCCAGCTCCAGGCCGAGCACTTCGGTGCGGTGATCCGGTACGTCCACGAAGACGGGGGGCTCACAGCCCGCCCAGACGGTCGTCGGCAGCCGGTTGGCCACATGGACGATGATCAAACCGGAGCCCAGGCGCCGGGCCATACCGATTGCATACGCCAATGCGCGCTCGCTCGACATGGAGCCGTCGAAGCCGACCACGACGCCGTGCCGGAAGGCGGGGTCGCAGGAGTGGCGCGTCTTTTCCGCCGCTTCGAGGTCCGCCATGGGATCGGCGACCTGCTTGCGGTCCGCGGGTTCGGGGATTTCATGACCGGCCATTGGTGTCTCGGCGAGGACGTCCTCTTGCGGAGGGGCGAACGGGGAACGGCGATTGACTTGATCCGGCAGTTGACTGAGCTGACTCGTCCGAAGTGCGGGAGCCATAGTTCAAAGAGGAACGATACGACTGGGAATCATCTTCCCAACCCGATACCCCAAGAGTACGGCGCCACTCCCCCGCTGCCCAGAGCCCGCCACGGACGCGGAGCGCCCGTGCGAGGTGGGTGGGGCCTCGAACGTTCCCCGGGAGCATGCCGGAGCGTGGCGCGGATAGCAATGCCCCGGCCTGCCCCCGTACGTACCCCTCGCGGTGACCCATGATCGTCGGCCGCGTTGTAGTAGCAGCCCGTCCGAGGGGAGTGCGCGGTGCCGTTGCCGTCCGACAGATCACCCGACCCAGTGAGCGATGTGGTGCGCTGGGGCGCGTTCAGCTGTGCCCTGGTGCCCCTCGTACTGATCTTCAGCGGCGGCTCCTGGGCCGGTGCGGCCGGCGCCGCCGCCGGTCTGGCCGCGGTGACCGGCGCCTGTCGCGCGCTGTTGCGGCATTCCGAACGGACCGCCGCACGGGTCCGCGTGCGTGAGGTCGGACGACACCGGGACAGAAGCGGACGTTCAGGGACGACAGCGCACGGGGGCGGCCGGCACATCGAAAGGCGTACGCCGGTCGATTGAGGCGCCTGCAAGTCTGCGCGCGACCGTTTTCAGCCAACTTCCGGCCGAGGTCCACACCTTGCCCGTGGCACCCCTCAACCCTGGTGTGAGCAGGGAGGAAAGGACCGCTGGGCATGGTTGTGCCCTACTGCGAACGGGCAGAGCCGAGACGCGTACTTCCCATGTAGGCCCGACGAGTGGAACGCTTCGTGATCGAATGCTTCGCGCCAAGTTGCCATATCGACATACCAGCGGGTGGTGAACTTGGCACTCCATCCTCACGGAACACAGTAGATTCGATCTTGGTAGCAATGGCGGGGGAACTGTGCAGGACCGAGAGGGCGAGACGACCGAGGGGGGCTTAAGTGCCATGAGCCAGGACTCCGCTGCCGTACCAGATGCCGCACGCAAGCTCGCCGCCCGACGACGCCGCGAAATAGTCGCGGTGCTCCTCTTCAGCGGCGGCCCCATTTTCGAGAGCTCCATTCCGCTCTCGGTCTTCGGCATCGACCGACAGGACGCAGGCGTTCCGCGGTATCGGCTGCTTGTGTGCGCGGGCGAAGATGCGCCTTTGCGCACGACCGGGGGGCTGGAACTTTCCGCCCCCTACGGGCTGGAGGCGATCTCCCGTGCCGGGACGGTCGTCGTGCCGGCCTGGCGATCCATCACCCAGGCGCCGCCGCCTGCGGCGCTCGACGCGCTGCGCCGCGCGCATGAAGAAGGCGCCAGAATCGTCGGGCTGTGCACGGGGGCGTTCGTCCTCGCCGCGGCCGGACTGCTCGACGGCCGCCCGGCCACCACCCACTGGATGTACGCACCGACGCTCGCCAAGCGTTACCCGTCCGTCCATGTGGACCCCCGCGAGCTCTTCGTCGACGACGGCGATGTGCTCACGTCCGCGGGAACAGCGGCCGGTATCGACCTGTGTCTGCACATCGTGCGCACCGACCACGGCGCGGACGCCGCGAACGCGCTGGCCCGCCGGCTCGTCGTGCCGCCCCGCCGGACCGCGTCCGACATGGGACACCAGCGCTACCTGGACAGGTCATTACCTGAAGAGATCGGCGCCGACCCGCTCGCCGAGGTCGTCGCCTGGGCGCTGGAACATCTCCACGAGCAGTTCGACGTGGAGACGCTGGCCGCGCGTGCGTATATGAGCCGGCGCACCTTCGACCGGCGCTTCCGCTCGCTGACCGGCAGCGCCCCGCTCCAGTGGCTGATCACCCAGCGGGTGCTCCAGGCCCAGCGGCTGCTGGAGACCTCCGACTATTCGGTGGACGAGGTCGCCGGGCGCTGCGGCTTCCGCTCGCCGGTCGCCCTGCGCGGCCACTTCCGGCGACAGCTGGGCGCCTCGCCCGCGGCCTACCGTGCGGCGTACCGCGCGCGCCGGCCGCAGAACGGGGGACCCGAGCCCGCGCTCAGACCGGAGCGTGCCGAGCGGCCGGAGCGCGAGCGGGCGATGCTCGGCGCGGGCAGCGGGGAGCGGTACGCCGCCGCCGCGCTGGCCGGCCACGGGCTGGCGACCGCGGAAGCGGCCGAAGCGGGCAAACCGCAGTCGGACGCCTACGCCTCCCGGCTGCCGGAATCCCCGGTCGGCCGGGGTCCGGGCCGCCCCGTGCTGCCCGGACAGCGGGAGCGCCCCGTAGGGTGAGATGTATGAACGATCGCATGGTGTGGATCGACTGCGAGATGACCGGACTCTCGCTGGCGAATGACGCGCTCATCGAGGTGGCCGCCCTGGTCACCGACTCGGAGCTGAATGTGCTGGGCGACGGGGTGGATGTGGTGATCCGCCCTCCGGCCGAGGCGCTCGGCACCATGCCGGAGGTGGTGCGCCAGATGCACACCGCCTCCGGGCTGCTGGAGGAGCTCGACGGCGGTACGACGCTGGAGGCGGCGGAGGCACAGGTGCTTGCGTACATCAAGCAGCATGTGCCGGAGCCGGGGAAGGCGCCGCTGTGCGGCAATTCCGTCGGCACCGACCGCGGCTTCCTGCTGCGCGACATGCCGACGCTGGAGAGCTACCTCCACTACCGGATCGTCGATGTCTCCTCCGTGAAGGAACTGGCCCGGCGCTGGTTCCCGCGGGCCTACTTCAACAGTCCGGACAAAAACGGCAACCACCGGGCGCTGGCGGACATCCGTGAATCCATCGCGGAACTGCGCTACTACCGGGAGGCGGTCTTCGTGCCGCAGCCCGGCCCCGACTCGGACACCGCGAAGGCCATCGCCGCCAAGCACGTCCTTCCCGCTGAGCCGCAGTCCACGCCGTAGCAAGCCACAGGGCGCGTGTCGTGCGGGTGTCCACGGGGCCACCGTGACCCGCACGACACGCCCTCGGGCCCGGGACACAAAACCTGGGCGCGAGCACCCCTCCGGACCCTGTACACTTTTTCTCAGCCGGTGGGGAAAAAGAACCACACAGCACCGGTCATGGTGGGTATAGCTCAGCTGGTAGAGCACCTGGTTGTGGTCCAGGATGTCGCGGGTTCAAGTCCCGTTACTCACCCCACTTCAAGGCCCCCGACCTCAGGTCGGGGGCCTTGGCGTTTGTGGGCGTCCGGTTGGTGGCCCAACCGACGCTGCCGAGGGTGCCGCTATCCGCACAAAGAGTGACCGTGAAGAGGGCAGGTGACTGCGAGGCGCCGTGAGGGCGTGCCGTGGGGAGACGACGGCGGGGCGCAGCGGGTGGGGGGAGCCCGCTGCGCCCCGGTCTGGGGGACGGGCGGTCCGTGGGGGCGGACCGCCGGTGGGGAGTCAGCCCTTGTAGGCGCCGAAGGCCCTGGTGAAGTCCAGCGGCTGCTGCTCGATGGAACTACAGGTCGGCTGCGCGGAGTTGCCGGCGCCGCCGGGGCAGGCCCGGTCGCGGGTCGAGGACCACATCGACAGCCAGGCCAGGTGCTTGGTCCGGGCGAACTTCACCAGCTCGGTGGCGTCAGCGCGGCGGAAGACCTCGTTCTGGACGTCGTTGACGCCGATCATCGGGGTCACGGCCACGGTCTTCCAGGCGGCCGCGTCGCTGAGGCCGAGGGCCTTCTTGAGCTGGCCCTGGGTGGCGGTGGCGGCCTGGGTGGCGTAGGTGCCCATGTCGCCGCTGTAGGCGGGGCCGTAGTCCATCGCCATGATGTTGACGGCGGAGATCTTCACGCCGTTCTTCCTGGCGTCGGCGAGCAGGTTCACCCCGTCCTGGGTCAGGCCCGCGGGCATGACCGGCAGGGTGAAGGAGACGTCGAGGCCGGGGTGCTTCTTCTGGAGCCGGTTGATGGCCTGGGCACGGCGGGTGTTGGCGGCGGTGTTCGGCAGTGCGCCGCCCTCGATGTCGAAGTCGGCCTTGGTGAGCTTGAACCGGTCGATGACCTTGCCGTAGGCGGCGGCCAGTTCCCCCGTGGAGCCGCAGGCCACGCCGAGCTCGGAGCCGTTGGCACCGCCGAAGGAGACCCGGACGTCGCCGCCGGCCGCGCGCAGCGCCGGTATCTGCTTGGCCACCGCGTCGTCGCCCAGCTCGCCGGAGCCGCCCCACTTGGGCTCGCAGCCGCCGCCGGAGGTGACGAAGGCGAGGTGGAAGGTCTTCACCCCGGTCTTCTTGGCGGTGCCGACCAGGTCGTAGGCGGGGCTGAGCGAGGTGTCGACGTACGGGGCGAAGCCGGCCGCCGCCTTCGCGGTGGGGCTCGCGGTCCGCGGTGCCTTGGCGGCCAGGGCGGAGCCGGCGACGGCGAAGGCTCCGCCGGCCGCGACCGCGGCGGCCGCACCGGTCACGATCAGCTTGGTGGTGCGGCTGCTGCGCCGGCGGTGTACCGAGGGGCTCATCTCGTGCCTGCCTGTCGTCGCATGGGGGGGTGGGAGTGCACCGTGGTGCGTCCCGCACGCTAGCGACAGCGAAACGGACAAATGCCGGGAATGGAGCGGCAGTTGGCGGAATTATGGCGGCCTTAAGGCAGCGGAAGGGGGTGGTTAAGAGCCCCTGGCACCTGCCCGCCGTGCCGCCCGGCCGGCAGCCCGCTCAGGTGCCGATGCGCAGCGCCCGCCGCCCCCGGGAACAGAGCGTGCGGCGCAGCCGGCGGCCGCGCCGTCCGCCGTGCGGGGCGCCCCCGCCGTCCAGCGCCAGCCAGACGCGCACCTCGGTCCCGCCGTACACCGAGCGGCCGATGCGGACGTCACCGCCGGTGGACTCGGCCAGCCGGCGCACGATGTCCAGCCCCAGGCCGGTGGAGCCGTCCCCGCCGCCGCTGTGGCCCCGGCGCAGCGCGGCGTCCGGGTCGTCGATGCCCGGCCCGGCGTCCGAGACCAGCACGATCACCGCCTCCTCGGCGTTGTGGACATCGACCGCGAACGCGGTGCCCTCGGACGTGTGCCGGAAGACGTTGCCGAGCATCGCGTCCAGGGCGGCAGCGAGGTCGGGGCGGGCGACGGGGACGCGTACGGGGCGGTCCGCGCCGGCGACGCGTACCGTGCGGCCCTCGTCCTCGGCGAGCGCCGACCAGAACGCCATCCGCTCGCGGATCACCTCGGCGGCGTCACAGCCCGCCGCGGCGGCCGCCTGCCGGGTCTGGGCCTTCTGCTCCCGGGCGGTGCGGATGATCTGGTCGACCTCGCGCTCCAGCTGCTCGACGGCGGACCGGGTCTGCTCGGCGGCGGGGCTGTCCCCGAGCGAGGCGGTGTTGAGGCGGAGCACGGTCAGCGGGGTGCGCAGCCGGTGCGAGAGGTCGGCGGCCAGCTCCCGCTCGTTGGCGAGCAGCTGCACGACCTGGTCGGCCATCGCGTTGAACGCGCTGGCCGCGGACCGCAGTTCCTTGGGGCCGTCCTCCTGGACGCGGACGCCGAGCTTGCCCTTGCCGAGGTCGTGGGCGGCACCGGCCAGCCGCTCGGCGGGCCGCACCATACGGGTGCCGAGCCGGTCGGCGACCGCGACCGAGCCGATGATCAGCGCCAGACCGACGCCGGCCAGCAGCAGCCAGGAGGTGGCGACGCCCCGGGTGAGCGCCTCATCGGGGACGAACACCTCGACGACGGCGATACCGGACGCGACCGCGGTCGGCTGGAGGAGCGAGGTGCCGCCGGCGACCGGCGAGATGGAGGCCCGGCCCAGCTTGACGGCGGCCGCCACGTCGGCCTGCGGAGCGCGCCGGGTGCCGATCTCGGCGGGGCTGTCGCTCTTGCCGCCGGCCGGGACGTGGACGCCGATCCGGCCGCCGGAGCCGGTCTCGGCGCTGGCGACGGCGCGTTCGAGCTGGCCGCGGTCGGTGGTGATGGCGAGGACCGGGCCGATGGTGGCGGCCTGCCGCTCGGCATTGGAGTAGGCGCGGTCGCGGGCCAGCTCCTTGACGACCAGTCCGAGGGGGACGGCGAAGGCGACCACGACCATCGCGGTGACCGCCAGCGCCACCTTGACCAGGGCCCATCTCACTGATGTTCATCCTTCACTGTTCCGCCTACGAGGCGCAGAGGTGCGGCGCTCCGCCGTCCGCGGCCCGGCCGCCTCGCGTCCGACGCTCACCGAGGCGGCTCCAGCTTCACTCCGACACCCCTCAGGGTGTGCAAATAACGTGGCTTCGCCGCGGTCTCGCCCAGCTTGCGGCGCAGCCAGGACAGATGGACGTCGATGGTCTGGTCATCGCCGTAGGACTGCTGCCAGACCTCGGCGAGGAGTTCCCGGCGGGCGACGACGACGCCCGGCCGGCCGGCGAGGAATGCCAGCAGATCGAATTCCCGGCGGGTCAAGTCGAGGGCGAAGCCGTCCAGTTCGGCCTGCCGGCGCAGCGGGTCGATGGACAGGCCGCCGACCCGGATCACTCGTGAGGGCGGTTCCGCACCGGCCGCGGCGGCCCGGGAGCGGCGCAGTACGGCCGCCATCCGGGCCGAGAGATGCTCGACGGAGAACGGCTTGGTGAGGTAGTCGTCGGCGCCGTCGTTCAGCAGCCGCACGATGTCGGCTTCGTTGTCCCGGGCTGTGGCGATGATCACTGGGACATCGGTGATTCCGCGCAGCATCTTGAGCGCCTCGCCCCCGTCCAGGTCGGGCAGACCGAGGTCGAGAATGACGACGTCGAAGCCGACGTGAGCCACCTCGCGCAGCGCCTCCAGAGCGGTACCGACACTGCGTACCGTATGGGCGGCCTCGGTCAGATGCCGGATGAGGGCCGAGCGTACGAACTGGTCGTCCTCGACCACGAGCACACTTGCCATGGGCGGCACCGTACGCCATGCGAGTGACACCTCCGGACCGGAGTTGACAGCGGGGCGGTGCGGTCCGCTGCGCCCGGCCCGGGCTGCCACCCGGCGGGCCGGTGGTGCAGTATGAGCCCAATGCAACGAGGACTGGTTCACGTGGCGGCCTGGACGCTGGCGACCGGGGCGGCGGTCGCCCTGTCGTGGTTCGGCGTGCACACCGTGCTGTCCGGCACGGCGTACGACGCCCCGCGCGCCCTGCCGCTGACCAGCCAAGTGGGCTCTTCGGAACAGCAGTTGGACGGCGCCACCCCACGGGTCTCCTCCACCCACCGCCCCAAGCCGACCCCCTCCCCCACCCGCAGCACGGCACCCGACGACCCCACGCCGTCACACCCGGCCATGCCGTCACCCACCGGCTCCACCCGGCCGCGGCCTCCGAGCGACCCGCCGGGCGGCGCCACCCCGGCCGCCGACGGCCAGGTCAAGAGCTATGCCACATCGGGCGGTCGGGTGGTCCTCGACATGGACAGCCGGTACGCCCAGCTGGTGTCGGCGACGCCGAACCCCGGCTGGGAGATGCAGGTGTGGAAGCAAGTGGGGTGGCTGCGGGTCGACTTCACCAGCGGCGACGGCGGCCATACGTCCGTGATCTGCACCTGGAACGACCATCCGCCGACCGTGACGACCAGCAACCAGGCAACCTAGGCGCGAAGGCGCGCCCGTCAGCCGTCCGCCGTCAGCCGTCAGTCGAAGACGTCGGCCGGCGGGGCGGGCGAGGCGGTGGCGGTGGCGTCGGTGACCGGGGCCGCGCCGGCGGTGAAGTCCAGCAGCGCGCGGCCGTGTTCGACCCGGCCGGACTGGGGATCGGTCGCCGCCCGCCGGGTCAGTTCGGCGATGGGCAGCTCCGCTTCGGCGGCCAGCAGCACGGCGTTGCCGAAGCGCTTGCCGCGCAGGACGGCCGGGTCGGCGGTCAGACACAGCTCGGGGAAGACCGTACGGACGGTGGCGAGCTGGCCGCGCAGAAACCGCAGCGGCGGCCCGTCGGCGAGATTCGCCGCGTAGAACCCGCCGGGCCGCAGCGCCCGGTGGACCTCCGTCACGAATTCGGTGCTGGTCAGATGCGCGGGCGTACGGGCGCCGGCGAAGACATCGGCGATGATCAGATCCGCCCAGCCGTCCGGGACCTTCGCGAGACCGGCGCGGGCGTCGCCGCCGCGCACCCGTATCCGCCAGCCGCCATCCAGCGGCAGCTGCCGGCGGACGAGCTGGACCAGGGCGGTGTCGATCTCCACGACCTGCTGGGTGGACCGCGGGCGGGTCGCGGCGACGTAGCGGGCCAGGGTCAGGGCGCCGCCGCCGAGATGCACGACGCGCAGCGGTTTGCCGGCCGGTCCGGCCAGATCGGCGACATGCCCGAGCCGCCGCTGATAGGGGAAGTCCAGATAGGCCGGGTCGTCGAGGTCCACATGGGACTGCGGAGCACCGTCGATCAGCAGCGTCCAGCCGCGTGGCCGGTCACGGTCGGGCCGTAGCTCGGCAAGGCCGCCGTCCACCGTTCCGGTGACGGGTTCCGGGCCGCCGCGCCCGCGTCTGCTCTTCGCCATGCCCTCCAGTATGGCCGGTGCCCGGAATGCCGTATCCGCTGGTCAGCGCGATAGCGGTGCTCGGGAGGCCCGGGGCCCGGGGGCAGGGAGCAGAGTGGCGGACCACCCACGACCGAGGTCAGGGGCGATCCGCCAACTGCACATCACGACCCGTGCCGGTCCGATGTCCATCCGGACCGGCGGGCGGGTCACCTATTGAGGCAGACGTTTCCGAATGCCGGGTTCAGCAGCGCGGCAGCATTCAGGCTGTTGCCGCAGATGTTGATCGGGATGTTGATCGGGACCTGGACATTGTTGCCGCTGAGAATGCCCGGGGAACCCGCCGCAAAACCCGCCGCGTTGGCACCACTGCGGTGGTTGTACAGCCCGCGGTGGTCGTGACGGTTGAAGTGGTCGCCACGGTGGTGACGGCCGTGGTCCCCGCTTGCGGATGCGATGCCTGCGCCACCCAGAACCATGGCACAGCTGGCCGCAGTCATCGCGGCGGTCGTAACAAACCGCTTCATCCCATTCTCCTTTCAGTTCGCGAATGGGGCAACCGGTCACAACGAGCGAAAAGAGGCAGGGATGCGGGCGTTCCCTCTTCCGGGAAATCCTTAGCCCTTCTGGCAGCAACAGCCGGACGAGGCGTACTCCGGCATTCCCCTGAATGGCCGCCGCCGGCCGGGGTCCGGCGCGCCTGCCGCGGTTTCCAACATGATTTCTGTCAGAGTGCTCTCCTGTTTGACTGATTGAAGTCGGAGAGGAAGACATGCGGAAGTCGATGGACCGCACCGGGCGCGGCGTCGTATGCGCGCTGGCGTCCTTGGCATTGTCGGCCGCACTGTCTTCGGCAGTGGCCGCACCGGCCCCCGGGGAATCCGCACGAATTCCTTTCACCGAGCGCTATCACGCCACTCAGCACGGCGGTATCGCCCGCGCCGCCAACTCCTCGGTCACCTGCAAAACGGCGGCCGGCCGCACCGCGACCCCGTGTGCGGTGGCCCAGCAGGGCGGCGCCGGCCGGAACGGCCTCTACCGGATGGCCGCCATCGACGTCGACTCCGACGCCCGTACCGCCAACTCCAGCAGCGCCACGCTGCACCTCCCGGCCGGCTCCCGGGTGAGCTACGCCCGGCTGTACTGGGGCGGCAGCCGGCGGGGCGGCACCCAGCAGACCGCCGGGAACAACGGCCGGGTGCTGATCGCCGAGCCCGGCGGCCGGTACCGGCAGGTGGTCGCCGACACCCTGAGCGGGCACCGCCCGCATTCCGCGGCCGAGGGATTCCAGGCGTCCGCGGATGTCACCCGACTGGTGCGGAGCAGCGGCGCCGGCGCCTATACCGTGGCGCAGATCAATATGGCGACGAGCCATTCCCCCACCGGCGTCTGGGGCGGCTGGACTTTGGTGGCCGCATACGAGAACAAAAAGCAGCCGCTGCGCAGCATCGCGCTGTGGGACGGTTTCCAGGCGCTGGGCGCGGACCGCCGGGAGCTTTCGCTGCGGCTGCCCGGACCGCGTATCCCGGCGAATTCACCGGGCCGGGCCGGTGTGGTGGCATACGACGGCGACCGCGGCCGCGGAAATGACGCGCTCTCCGTCCGGGCCGGCCGGCACACCGCGCAGACGGTGCGCGATGCCGCCAATCCGGCGACCGACGTGATGAATTCGACGGTCACCGATTTCGGCCGGCCGACGGTGCGGTGGCCCGCTTACCGGAACACCCTCGGATTTGATTCCGACGTATTCGACATCACCCCCGCGCTGCGGTTCGGCGGCGATCGGCTCACCTTCCGCTTCACCACCCGCGATCCCGGATATCTGCTCGGCGCGCTCTTCGTCCAGACCGATTCCCGGCGCTGAGCCCCGGACATTCCCGCCGTGCCCGGAGAGCAGAGAGCGGATCAGCCGATGACGACGGAGAGCGCGGACGCGCACCGCGCCGCCCGGGTCCCGCCCCCGCCGGCGGTCCCCCGCCCGGCGGCCGCGGTCCGTCCGCCCCGCGGGCCGGGGCGGGGAACCCTGCCCCCGCCCCGGCCCGGCCGCGGCGTACGGCGGCGGACCGTCGCCCCGCTGCTGGCCGCCGACACGCTGGCCACCGCCGCCACCGCGCTGCTCGTCCTCGGCGCCACGACGCCACCCGCCGCCCTCGGCCTCCTGCTGGCGGGCCTGCTGCTGCTCCACACCCACGCCGGCCTCTACCGCCCCGGCCCCGCCCCGCGGGCGCTGGCCGAACTGCCGACGCTGCTGGGCCGGTCCGCCGTCTGCTGGTGCGCGGCGGCCGCGGTGCTCGCCGCCGTACGCCCCGGACAGGCGCTGTCGCCGGTCCTGCTGGCCGGTGCGGTGGCCGGGCACACCGCGCTGGTCTGCGGCGGCCGGGCCGCGGTCCACCGGGCCCGCCGCCGGGCCGCCCGCCGCCGGCCGCGCGCCACGCTGATCGTCGGCACCGACCCGGCGGCCGGTCAGCTCGCCGCCGTACTGCACGCCCGCCCCGAGTCCGGGCTGCGCCCGGTGGGGGTGGTCACCCCGCCGTCCCTGCCGCCCGGCGGGCCCGCGGACGCGCTCCCGTCCCCCGCCGGCCCGCCGCTGCCACGGATCGGCTCCGCGCCCGACATCACCCGGGCCGTCATCCAGCACACCGTGCGGGACGTGGTGTTCACCCTGCCGCCGTACGCAGATCCGCACACCGCCGCGCTGCTGCGCCGCTTCATCGACCAGGGCTCGGCCGTCTGGCTGGCCGGCGCCGCGGCCGCCCGCGAGGGCCGGACCCCGCAGGCCGGCACCGACCATCTGTGGGGCTTCCCCTGCCGGCGTCTGGAGACCGCCCCGCCCCGGCACGGGAGTGGGGGCAAGCGGCTGCTGGACCTCACGCTGGCCGCGTCCGCGCTGGTGCTCACGGCGCCCCTGCTGCTGGGCTGCGCCCTCGCGGTACGGCTCGCCGACGGGCCCGGCGTGCTCTTCCGGCAGGAACGTATCGGCCGCGGGGGCCGCACCTTCACCCTGCTGAAGTTCCGTACCTGGCACCCGGGCGACGCACACGAGGCGGCGACCCGCTGGAGCCTGGCGGACGAGCACCGGATGAGCCGGACCGGCCGGCTGCTGCGGCGCACCTCGCTGGACGAGCTGCCGCAGCTGTGGAACGTACTTCGCGGCGAGATGAGCCTGGTCGGGCCGCGGCCGGAACGCCCCTTCTTCGTCGAGCAGTTCCTTGGCACCTGCCCGGACTACGGCGCCCGGCACCGGATGCCGGTGGGCATGACCGGCCTGGCGCAGGTGCACAGACTGCGCGGCGACACCTCCATCGAGGACCGGGCCCGCTTCGACAACCTCTACATCGACAGCTGGTCGCTGCGGCTGGACCTGCTGATCCTGCTGCGCACCCTGGCCTCGGTGGTGCGGCTGGAGGGCAGATGAGCGCGGGCGCGCCGCCGCCCCGCCCCGGCCGCACCACCGCGGTGCCCACCCTGCCCGGCAGACCCGGGGGCGGCCACGCCTGGGACCGGCCGGGCCCCCGTGACCGCGCCCGGCATCCGCTGCGGCGCCGTGCCCTGCCCCCCGACCGGACCACGACCCCGGCCGCTACCTCTGGAGGCATCCGGTGAAGGTTCTGCATGTGATCACAGACCTCGACGTGGGCGGCGCCGAACAGCAGCTGCGGCTGCTGCTGCGCCGGCTCCCCGTGCCCTGCGAGGTCCTCACCCTGACCAGTCCGGGCCCGGTCGCCGAGGGCATCGAGGCCGACGGCACCCCCGTCACCCACCTCGGGATGACCGGCAACCGGGACCTGACCGCGCTCCCCCGTCTCACCCGGCTGATCCGCGACGGCGGCTACGACCTGGTGCACACCCACCTCTACCGGGCCTGCGTCTACGGCCGGGTCGCCGCCCGGCTGGCCGGCGTACGGGCCGTGGTGGCCACCGAACACTCCCTGGGCGACGCGGTCATCGAGGGCCGCCGGCTGACCCGTGGCGTCCGCACGCTCTACCGGGCCACCGAACGGCTGGGGACGGCCACCGTCGCCGTCTCGGACACCGTCGCCGCCCGGCTGCGCCGCTGGGGCGTACCGGAGCAGCGGATCCATGTGGTGCCCAACGGCATCGAGGCACACCGATTCGGCTTCGATCCGTCGGCGCGGGCGCTGGTACGGACCCGGCTGGGGCTGCCGCTGGACGCCTTCGTGGTCGGTGGCGCCGGGCGGCTGGTGCCCGGCAAACGGTTCGACGTACTGGTCCGGGCGGTGACCCAACTGCCCGGTGTACACCTGCTGTTGGCGGGCGCGGGACCGGAGCGGGACATGCTGCGGCGGATGGCGCAGCAGTTCGGCTCGGGCGACCGGATCCATCTGCTGGGCGAGCGCGATGGGGCGGTCGATGGGGCGGCCGGTGGGGCGGCCGGTGGGGCGGCCGGTGGGACGCCCGACGGCCGAGGGGCCGCCGGGCCCGATATCCCCGGGCTGCTCTCGGCCATCGACGTCTTCGTCTCACCCTCCCCGGACGAGGCGTTCGGCCTGGCCGTCCTGGAGGCGCTCGCGTCCGGCCTGCACGTCCTCTACGGCAGCTGCCCCGCCGTCGACGAACTCCCCGCCGACCAGGCCCCCGGCGCCCGCCACTTCGGCCTCAACGTCCATGAACTGGGCACCGCACTGAGGGAACTGCGACGCCAAGGCCCGGGCCGGCTGCCGGTCCCGCCCGTGGTGCGGCGCTACGACATCACCCGCAGTGCCGAGGCCCTGATGTCCGTGTACGAGCAGGCCCTGGCCGACACCCCGGCCCGGCGCGGCAGCCCGACGGCGGTACCGCCACGCCAGGGGCGGGCGGCCGCGCTCCCCCCGGTGAGCGTGTCACTGCCGGATCCGGCACGGTCGCCGGATCCTTCGCCGGATCCGTCGCCGCTGTCGAATCGGTAGGCGGCCCGAGGCCCAAGCCCCGGGCCCAAGACCGGGGCCCAAGACCGGGGCCGGAGGCCGCGGTTCCGGCGCTCCCCCGCCCCCTCCCCCTCTCCCCCTTCGGGGGAGGGGGCGGGGGGTGGGTTCGGGGGTGGGGGGTGGGTTCGGGGGTGGGGGGAGCACCTCACCACACAAAGAGAAAGCGCAGGGAACTTCCATGTACGACCTCGTCGTGGTGGGCGCCGGCCCCTACGGACTCTCGATCGCCGCGCACGCGGCGGCGGCCGGACTGCGGCTGCGGGTCCTGGGCCGGCCGATGGCCTCGTGGCGCGATCACATGCCCGACGGCATGCTCCTCACGTCCGCGCCCTGGTCGACCGACCTCTCCGACCCGGCCGGCGGCCACACCCTGGCCGACTACTGCGCCGCCCACGAGTTGACCGCCGAGCACGGCGTCCCGCTGCCCCTCGGCACCTTCGCCGCGTACGGCAGCTGGTTCGGCGAACGGGCGGTGCCGCAGGTCGAGGAGGTCACCGTCACCGCCGTACGCCCGGACGGCGACGGCTTCCACGTCGAGACGGACACCGGCGAGCAGATCGCGGCCCGGACCGTGGTGCTCGCCGTCGGTGTGCTGCCGTTCGCCAACCGCCCCTGGCCACTGCTCGAACTGCCCCCGGAACTCGCCTCGCACAGCAGCGACCACCGCGATCTACGCCGCTTCGGCGGCCAGGACGTCACCGTGATCGGCTCCGGGCAGTCCGCGCTGGAGACCGCGACCCTGCTGGCCGAACAGGGCGCCCGGCCCCGCCTCGTGGCCCGCGCCGACCAGCTGCACTGGCAGTCCCCGCCACCGCCACTGGAGCGCGGCCGGCTGCGGGCGCTGCGCGCACCGCACTCCGGGCTCGGCACCGGCTGGCCGAGCTGGCTGTGGTCGGAGCTGCCCGGGGCGGTGCACAGGCTGCCCCCGGCGACCCGGGTGCATCTCGCCGCGCACGTACCGGGCCCGGCGGGCGCGTGGTGGCTGCGGGAGCGCTTCGAGCCGGTGGTGCCGGTCCTGTTGGGCCACCGGCTCCGGGCGGCGACGCCCCATGAGGACGGGGTGCGGCTCCATCTGACCCATACGGACGGCGGTTCCGAGACCGTCGACACCGACCACGTGGTGGCGGCCACCGGCTTCACCCCGGACCTCGGGCGGCTGCGGCTGCTCCACCCCCGGGTGCGCACCACCCTGCGGACGGTGGGCGGCAGCCGGGCGCCCGAACTGAGCGCCGGCTTCGAATCGTCCTGGCCCGGACTGTTCTTCGCGGGGCTGCTGTCCGCGCCGTCGTTCGGCCCGTCGATGCGCTTCGTGTACGGGGCGGCCTTCACCGCGGCGCGGCTGCTGCGCGGCGTACAGCGCCGCCTCGGCGACCGCCGCGGCGCCACCACCATCCCCCGCCCGGCACGGGACAGCACCCCGGCCGCCCACTAGGGCCTGCCCGCGAAGTCCCGCCCGCCCGAAGGGGCCGCCCGGCAGTGGCCGGACGGCCCCTCTCGCGTGCACGCCCTCTCGCGTGCGACCCCTCACGCGTACGGCCCTCTCGCAGGCGGCCCGCCCGGGCTCACTGGCAGCGGTCGACGGCCTCGATCGTGCGGGCCGCCTCGCCGAGTGCCGCGCGCAGGACGGCCGGATCGGTGGCGGCGGCGCCCGCGCCCTCCGGCGGCACCAGCCAGCCGGTGCCGGTCACCGGCGGCTCCTCCGGGGCCCCTTCCTCGCACAGCGCGCCCAGGGCGATCCCCCGCCCGGAGGTCTGGGTGCAGGCGCTGCCCGGCACGTCCCAGCCGTCCGCCGTGCCCGCCGGCACGAGGAAGCCGAGGGTGTCGCAGGCGCCGTCGTGCAGAACGGGGCCGACATCGTCCCGCAGCCGGAGGATGTCGACGGCTTCCAGCCCCTGCCGGGCGGGCACCGTGACGAGGTCACACGCCTGGGCCGGTACGGCCGGTGTCCCGGCCGCGACAGCCGGCCCCCGCCCGCCGCCGGCCCGGCCCGCGGACCCGTTGCCGACCCTGCTCACGCCGGTCTCCCACACGGAGAACCCCTCCTCCTGCACGTACCCGACCCTTTACACCGACTTCAACGGCCGGACGTGTCAACAGCTACGGCGGCGTAACGCTGCAAAGGATGGCAGTTCATGGCAGATCGCGCGCGAGATATCCGATTTGTAGCCAAACTGTGCGTATCGGAGCCATCACAGCCGGTACGGTCAACCCGCCGCACCGCCAGGAGGCGGCAACGCCACCTGATGGCACGGAGAGGGCACGGAGAGGGTCCGCCATGGCGTCGCCAGCAGCTAGTTCAGCGTCGTCCCGCACCGTACCCGCCCGCCCGAACCTCGCTTTCCGACAGCTGCGCGGCCGGCTGTCACCGGGCGAGTTCGCGGCGGCGGTCCGACGGTCCGCCCGTGAGATCGGCGAACAGGTCTCGTGCGACGCCCGCTATGTGGGCCGCGTCGAGTCCGGGGAGATCCGGTGTCCGAACTACGCCTACGAGCGGGTGTTCCGGCACATGTTCCCCGGGCTGACGCTGCCCGACATGGGCTTCGCGCCGCGCGAGGCGGTACGCGGACGGGGGGCGCGTACGGCGGCGGTCGGCGCCGCGCCCCTGGCAACCGACCCCGACCACCGCGATACCCGTATCCAGATCTGCGAGGAGAGCGACGTGCTGCGTCGCGCGTTCATCACCGGCGGCCCGGCAGCAGCCCTGGGCTTCGCCGCCCTGCATCCCATCGAGGCCGCTGCCGCCGCCGCGTCCGCCCATGTGCCGGGCCCGCGCGCGCCCGCCACCGGGCGGCCCGGAGCCGCCGAGGCCGCCGCGGTCGAGGAGGCCGTCCGCCATATCCGGCTGCTGGACGACCGGCACGGCGCGGAGGGCATCTACCGCCGCGCCACCCAGCCGCTGCGCGCCGCCTACGAGTTGCTGGACGCGGGCGTACAGCGCAGATCGGTCTCCGACCGGCTGCACGCGGGGGCGGGTGAACTCGCCATCACCGTCGGCTGGCTGGCGCATGACTCGGGACGCTTCGGCGACGCCAGATCCCACTATGCGGAGGCCCTGGCCACCGCCCGGGTCTGCGGTGATGCCGCCCTGGAGGCGCACGCGTTCTGCAACACGGCCTTCCTCGCCCGCGATGCCGGCCGGCCGCGGGAGGCGGTGCGGGCCGCGCAGGCGGCGCAGCAGGCCGCCAAGCAGCTGGCCTCGCCGCGGCTGCTGTCGCTGCTGGCGCTGCGGGAGGCGGGCGGCTGGGCGGGGCTGGCCGACCGGGCCGGCTGTGAGCAGGCGCTGGCGCGGGCCGAGCGGCTGTTCGCGGGCGGGCCGCGGGACGGTGACCCGGAGTGGATGACGTTCTACGGCGAGGCCGAACTGGCGGGCCTGGAGGCGCAGTGCTGGTCGGCCCTGGGTGACGCGGGGCGCGCGGTGGAGCATGCGCGCCGGGCGGTGGCGCTCCAGGATTCCCATTTCACCCGCAATATCGCGCTGTTCACCGCGGAGCTCGCGGGTGATCTCGCGGACAGCGGTGAGCCCGAGGAGGCCGCCGCGGCCGGGGGCCGGGTGCTGTCCCTGCTGGAGGAGGTCCGTTCGGCCCGTATCCGGACGATGCTCGACGGCACGGCCCGGACGCTGCGGGCCTATCACGACGGCGGTGCGGTCGCCGGCTTCCTGGAGCGGCACGCGGCCTCGGCCGGGTCCGGTGACGGGACGCCGGGCGGGGACTCCGCCGGCTGACGGCCCGCCCGCCCGGCGTCCGACGCCCCGTCAGGCGGCTGCGGTGCCGCCCCCGGCCGGGCGGCCGCCGTTCAGCCCAGGTGTCCGGTGTCGTCGTTCAGCCCAGGTGTCCGGTGTCGTTCCAGCGCTCGATCGCCGGTTCCCCGTAGGCCCAGCCGAGCACCGACAGGGACGTCGGGTCCAGCCGGATCCGGGCACCGAAGGAGATGTCCAGGCCCAGCCAGCGGGCGCCGAGGGTGCGCAGGATGTGGCCGTGGGCGAAGACCAGCACATCGCGGTCGGCGGACCGCGCCCAGCCGACGACCTCGTCCGCCCGCGCGGCGACCTCGGCGAGCGTCTCCCCCTCGGGCGCCCCGTCGCGCCAGAGGAGCCAGTCCGGCCGGCCGGACTTGATCTCGGCCGGGGTCAGGCCCTCGTACGCGCCGTAGTCGACCTCCATCAGCGCGTCCCACGGCTGCGCCCGGTCGCCGAAGCCGGCCAGCTCACAGGTCTCACTGGCGCGTACCAGGGGGCTGGTGCGGACCTCGACGCCCGGCAGTCCGTCCCAGGGGGCGCGGTGCAGCCGCTCGCCCAGCAGCTTGGCGCCGCGCCGGCCCTCGTCCAGCAGCGGGACGTCCGTACGGCCGGTGTGCCGGCCGGAGAGGGACCACTCGGTCTGCCCGTGTCTGGCCAGGAATATGCGCGCTGCCATGGTCGTACCTCTCGCCGATCGCTCGGCTGCTCGTTGCTCGGTGCGGGCGGCGGTGACCGCGGGCTTTCCATCATCGCGCATCGGGTCGATTTGTCCCTGACCGGGGAGGGCCTCCCGCCCGGGGGCGGGCCCCGGGCCGCTCCCGGATACGGCGCAGGGGCGGGGAGCGGCATCCGGCGGCGGCCGGCCGGCGGGCGAGCGCCCCGCATGTCGGTGCTGGATGCGAGACTTCCGCGGGTGAACGTTTCGCGCGAGAGTCGATCCGCGTCGGCCGCCCCTCCGGCGGAGCAGCCGACGGCCACGCCGCGCCCGCCGGTGGCGGCACCTCCCGGCGTGAGCCGGGGGAGGCTCGCCGAGCTGCGCGGCCCCGGCGTCCGCCCCCGCTCGCTCGACGCCCGCGCGCTGGCCGCGCTGGCCGCCAACCCCGGCTGCCGGCGCCGCGCGCTGCTGGACGGCGCGGGCATCGACAAGGGCGCGCTGGCCCAGGCGCTGGGCTCGCCGGCGGCGTACGGCCAGTCCCAGTTCGCGATCGTCCGCGGCAACGCTTTCGAGGCCCGGGTGAAGGCCGACGGCGGCACGGAGCTGCTGCGGCTGCTGCACGAGCGGCTGGCGCCCGGCACCCCGCCGCCCGTGCCGGAGGAGGTCGCCGCCCCCGAGCTGTCCGCGGCCGGGCCGGAGGGCCGGGCCGCGCGTACGGCGCTGGCGCTGCGCGAGGCGACCGCGGCCGGCGGCTGGGCGCTGCTCGACCATCCGATGC
The DNA here is from genome assembly GCF_057708345.1 of Streptomyces sp. bgisy130. Lineage (NCBI taxonomy): Bacteria > Bacillati > Actinomycetota > Actinomycetes > Kitasatosporales > Streptomycetaceae > Streptomyces > Streptomyces sp. bgisy130. The sequence goes on along the minus strand of NZ_JBYISA010000009.1, from coordinate 165,173 downwards.
TGGTCGTCGAGGTGGCCGGCTCACCCGCCTATGTGGAGCCGGATGCGGTGGTGGTGCATCCGGACGGCAGCTGGACGGTCGTCGAGATCAAGTCCTTCCCGATGATCGACGGTTCGGCGGACGCCGCCAAGGTGGGCGCCGCCGCACGGCAGGCGGCCGTGTATGCGCTGGCCCTGGAGCCGGTCGCCGGTCATGTCGCCGCGCACACCGGCCGCGCGGTCCGGGTGCGCGACCGGGTGCTGCTGGTGTGCCCGAAGGACTTCTCCAACCTCCCCACGGCCGCCGCCGTCGACGTCCGCAAGCAGCTGGCCACGACCCGGCGGCAGCTGTCCCGGCTCACCCGGGTCGACGAGATCGCCGCCGCCCTCCCTCCGGAGACCACCTTCGACCTGCGGCTGGCGGACGACGGGAAGACGGCGACCCGCCGGCCCGAGGAGCTGGCCGAGGCCGTCGAGCTGGTCGACGCGGCCTACGCCCCCGAGTGCCTGGCCGCGTGCGAGCTGGCCTTCCACTGCCGCACCCGGTCCCGCGCCGACGGCGCGGTGGAGGCGCTGGGGCGCGGCGTCCGGGGCGAGTTGGGCGGGCTGCGCACCATCGAGGAGGTGCTGGCGGCGGCCCGCCCCCAGGATCCGGAGCCGCCCGCCGACGACGGGCCGGACGACCCGGCCGTCGTCGCGCTGCGGCGGGCCGCCGCGCTGCGGGACGGGGCGCTGGCCCGCCCCACCGTGCCGACCCCGCGAGCGGAGGAGCCGGGATGTCACTGATCGAGACGCTGGCCCGGATGGAGGCGGTGGCGGCGGGCCGCGCCCAGCCGCGCTGCACGGTCCGGCACCGCCATCTGTCCGAACGCCCGCTGGTGTTCGTCCCGTTGACGACCGCGGGCGAGGCCGGTGCTCCCCTGGGCGCGCTGGTCGGCACGGACCGCGAGAAGCCGGCGCTGCTGGCCGTACCTCAGCCGCGCGACCGCGATCTGCGATTCGCGTTCCTGGCCGAGCTGGCGGAGACGGTGCTGCCGTATGTGGACGGCTTCGCGGACGCCATCGAGTGGGAGGAGCGCAAGGAGACCGATCCGGAGACCGGCAAGAAGGTCCCGGTGCAGGTCGAACTGTGCGCGGATGCCCCGCAGTTGATCGTGCCGAGCGCCGCCGGTATCGAGTTCGTCCGGCTGCTGGGCCGCTCGATGCGGTTCCGGCGGACGGCCGAGCAGGAGCCCGAGGCCCCGCATCCCGCGCCGCCGCATGTCCCGCTGCTGGGCCGCTGGCTGACCCATTTCGGCGAGCGGGCGCGGGTCCCGGGCGCGAGCCTGCTGCTGTCCATGACCGGCCTGCTGACCCGCCATTGGGCGACGGGCCAGAGCGTGCTGGAGGACCAGCACCTGGGCGCGCTGCTCTCCTGGATCGACCCGCCGCCGGGGACATCGGGCCGGGAGGCGGCCGAGCACGCGGAGTCGGCGCGGGACGCGGACGGGCAGCTGCGGTGCCCGCCGGCCGGCCCGGCCACCGACCCGGCGTTCGACAACCGGCTGCTCGCCCCCGCGATGGCCCGCTATGACGCCGGGCTGCCGGGCGCCGAGGAGGCGCTCCGCACCCTCGTCGAGGGGCAGTTGCGGCCGACCTGGGACGCCGTCTGGCACGGCATCGACCTGCTGCGGACGCTCCCCGCGGGCGCCCGGGTCCCCGACCGCTGGAAACGCGACCGCTGGTCGTACACCGCGCACCGGGACCGGATCAGCGCCGGGGAGCCCCCGCAGCCCAAACAGGACGACGCCGTCACCGCCGCGCAGAAACTGTCCGCACGGGAGACCGCCCAGGCCCAACTGGACGCCCAGGAAGCCCTGGACGACCCGCTGGTGATGGCCGGGCGCCGGCTGGCCGGGGAGGCGTTCCAGGGCACGGTCACCGCCGTCGAGATGGCCTTCTCCGAGGGCAAGCGGCCGATGCCGCGCCCGCTGGTCACGCTGCGGACGGCCGACCGGCCGCAGCTGTCCGGGGGCGGCAAGCTCTACCGTCCCCTGGCGGACGGAAAGACCCAGACCGCCGAGTTCGTCGCGCCCGTGGCCGGGGAGCCGGGGGCGCTGGTGGTCCGGCTGACCGGCGGGATGGGGCGCGGGAAGACACCGGAGCCCGGTTCGGTGCCGGAGCCGGCCGACGCGGTGTGCTGGACGCTGTTCGAGCACGCCCCGCGCGGCGGCCCGGAGCTCCCGGATCCCGAGGACACCCCGTGGACCCACGGCGGCCCGCCGCCCGGCGCCGCGGACCTGCCGCACCCCGCCCCCGACCCCGTGACCGCGGAGGATTTCCTGTGACCCGCGCCCGGCCCTCGACCGCCCTGGAGAACGCTCCCGCATGACGGCCACTCAGGACCCGTACCTCCCGCCCCCTTCAGGCAGTGCGGGAACCACCACGGACGGTCCCTTCGACCCCGCCGCCGCGGCCGCCGCGGCGACCGACGCGATCCTGCGGGACACCCTGCACGGCACCCGGCGCGGCGTGGTCGTGGACTCCCCGCCCGGCGCCGGCAAGTCCACCCTCGTGGTGCGGGCGGCCCGTGAACTGGCCGCCGCCGGACGCCCGTTGATGGTGGTCGCGCAGACCAACGCCCAGGTCGACGACCTGGTGCTGCGGCTCGCCGAGAAGGATCCGCAGCTGCCGGTCGGCCGGCTGCACAGCAGTGAGCCCGGCGCGTTCGACCCGGCGCTGGCCGAGCTGCCCGCGGTCCGGACGTCCGCGAAGATCGCCGATCTGGCCGGGCTGGACATCGTGGTCTCGACGGCCGCGAAATGGGCGTACACCAAGGTCGACGAGCCATGGCGGCACGCCATCGTGGACGAGGCCTACCAGATGCGCTCCGATGCGCTGCTGAGCGTCGCCGGGCTCTTCGAGCGGGCGCTGTTCGTCGGCGATCCGGGCCAGCTGGACCCCTTCAGCGTGGTCGGCGCGGAGCAGTGGGCGGGGCTGGCCTACGACCCGTCGTCCAGCGCGGTCGCCACCCTCCTGGCCCACAACCCCGACCTGCCGCAGCACCGCCTGCCGGTCTCCTGGCGGCTGCCCGCCTCGGCGGCGCCGCTGGTCTCCGCCGCGTTTTATCCGTACACCCCGTTCCGCAGCGGCACCGGCCCCGGCGACCGCCGGCTGGCGTTCGGGGTGCCGGGCGACGGCTCGGGCGTGGACCGGGTCCTGGACGAGGCCGCCGAGTCCGGCTGGGGCCTGCTGGAGCTGCCGGCCCGCCATACGCCGCGTACGGACCCGGAGGCGGTGCGCGCGGTGGCCCATGTCGTGCGCCGGCTCCTCGACCGCGGCGGCGCCACGACCAGCGAGGCGCCCGGGGCCGCGGAGGGTGCCGCGCCCGCCCCGGCACCGCTGACCGCCGCCCGGATCGCGGTCGGCACCGCCCATCGTGACCAGGCGGCCGGCGTCCGCGCCGCGCTCGCCGAGCTGGGGGTGACCGGCGTCGCGGTGGACACCGCCAACCGGCTCCAGGGCCGCGAGTTCGATGTCACGGTCGTCCTGCATCCGCTGTCCGGCCGGCCCGACGCCACCGCCTTCCATCTGGAGACCGGCCGGCTGTGTGTACTCGCCTCCCGCCACCGGCACGCCTGCATCGTGGTGTGCCGGGCGGGCGTCGCCGGCCTGCTGGACGAACACCCCTCGACCGAGCCGGTCCGCCTCGGCGTCATGGTCAAGTTCCCGGACGGCTGGGAAGCCAACCACGCCGTCCTCGCCCATCTCGCGGAACACCGGGTGACCTGGCGCCCTTAGGGGGCGTCTCCCGAGAGCGACGAGACACCCCCTACGGCATCACCCGGACGGCGCCCCGGCGGCGCGTACGGCCACTCCCCGGGGCCCACTTGCGCACAGCGGGACAATGGAATGCGGCACACGATCTGGAGGTAGGTACATGTCCGAGCCGCGACCGGCTCCCGACCCGCGTGGTACGGCGCCCGGACCACGGCGGCTGAAGCCCGCGCAGCTGCTCTTCGAGCCGCCCGAGGCCGTCGCCGACCCCGAGCACTTCTTCGGCCTGGAGTCGATGGAGGACCCGCGCGAGCTGCTCGGCCGCGCCACGGAGCTGACCCTGGCCTTCCGCGCCGCGGCCGACCGCGCCACGGAGTTCCAGGCGCTGGCCGCGGCCCAGCTGTCCGACCCCAGCCGGTTCGACCGGCTGCCGCTGGCCGTGCTCGCCGAGCAGGCGGAGTGGACCGAGGACTATGCGCAGAAGATGATCGAGTTCGGCCGCAGCCTGATGCGCAGCGGCGGCACCCTGCCGGGCGACATGGACTGACCGCACGGGCCCGGCGGCCCCCGGAACCCCACCCGTCCGACCTGCCTCAGCGGCGGCCCATGGTCCATGATCATGGGCCGCTGGCATATGCAAGGGGGGAAAGATACCGGCTCCCCCACCGTCCCGTCCCGTTTTCCGCCAATCAGCCAAGTACCGTGCGCCGGCTGGGTAGACCTGTCCCCATGAGCGACTGGCTGCCTGAGACCCCCCGCACCCTGGCCTTTCCGACCGCGGCTTATGTCACCCTCGCGGGCGCCGACTGGCTCGCCTCAGCCAGCCCCCATCCGGACGAGATGCACGCACTGTGGGCCACCCGGCCGGCCGCGCCCAGCGCACTGCCCTGCGGTACCACCTTCGACGTGATCAACGCCCCGGCGCTCTTCGGGCGGCGCATGGTGGACCGCTTATGGTCCGACGGCCCCGGCTCGGGGCCGGTGGCGGCGCACCGCGGCCGCATCCTGCTGTTCGCCGCCCCCGGCACCGCCCAGCGGCTGCCGGCGCTGCTCGTCTGGGAGGAGTGGGCCACCGCCGTCCCGCCGCTGCTGTGCCACGGCAGCGGTGACGCGGTCACCATCCCGCCGCTGCACCCCCGCCGGAGCCCCGCCGTGGACCGGACCGCGGGCGCCGGCGCCCCGGCCGACGAGGACCCGGCCGGCCCGTCCGCCTCCCGCTGGCTGGTGGCACCCGATGTCCACAACCCCTGGCTGCCCGGTCCCGACGTGCTGCTCTGGGCCTGTGTCCGCGCGGCCCGCTCGATGGCCGGCCCGGCGGCCGAAGCCGCAGCTCAGCACCCTGTTTCGCTGCTGACCGCGGGCTGAGACAAACCGATTTTTGTCCTCCCCGGCCATGATGCTAATGTTTTCCCCGTCAGCAGGCGCCGCTAGCTCAGTTGGTTAGAGCAGCTGACTCTTAATCAGCGGGTCCGGGGTTCGAGTCCCTGGCGGCGCACAGACGGTCGAAGGCCCTCACTCCGGTGGGGGCCTTCGTCGTTGCGGTCGACGGCACAGTCATCCGCGGTTCACCTTCACCGCCCAGTCCCCGTCGGCCGTCCGGCCCTCGACCTGGATGCGGACGCCGTCCTCGGCGTCGTCCAGGCTCTCCCCCACCCCCAGCGGCGCGTCCGCGAGCGGCGGATAGACCGAGGTGCCCCAGCAGGCCGAGGTGGCCGGATGCCCGTCGAGCACCTGCACGGGGCCCGACCCGGAGGCCGTCCGGCTGTGCACGCGGTAGACCAGGACGCCCTCGGTGCACAGGGCTCGATCATTGCCGGTGGCACCGCGTGCCTCGATGGCGAGTGCGCTGTCGGGCCCCGTACGGAGCACCAGCAGCCGCGGGCGGCGCTGGGCGCGAGGCTCCTTGGGGGCGGACAGCGGCCGCAGGGAGTGCATGGCGGGTCCGGCCAGCTCGACGCAGTCAACCTGGCTGTCGGCGATCCAGCCGAGCTTCCACTTGTGCCAGGCGAACGGGTCGGGCGCCAGTCCGAACTGGCTGCCCATGAGGTCCCAGTCGCCGACATAGGTGTCCCAGTCGCCCTTGCCGTCCTCCGGCCGGTGGTAGAGGTCCGGCAGGTCGAAGACGTGCCCGGTCTCGTGGGCGAGGACATTGCGGTCCGGGGTGCTCTGCTCGAAGACGGTGACGAACCGGCTCAGGTCGTGGTCGTCGGCGTGCATCGGCCGGTCCAGGTTGACGACCTTGGTGGCGTCCGAGTCGACGCCGGGGGCGTCCGGGTCGGCGACGAAATAGACCACGTCGTAGCGGCTGAAGTCGATGGACGGGTCGGCGGCGGTGACCGCGTCGTGCAGGTAGGACGAGCGCCGGCCGGCGTCCCAGTCGCGCTGTATCCCGTAGGCGGGGGACGGGCGCGGCATCCGGATCCAGTGGCGGTGGATGTGCGGGCGCAGCCGGAACTTCCCGTAGGAGGCGCGGTCGAAGAAGCCGGAGGTGGAAGGGAAGTAGGCGCGGGAGAGCTCCTGCGGCGCCGAGAGAGGCCGGGCGTCCGGGAAGGACAGATAGATCATGACGGCGTTGAGCGGGCGGTCCGGGCGCGGATAGGACCCGTTCCAGCTGTCGACGCCCTCGGAGTGGTGCGCGTCGGTGCGTCCCAGGGCGCACGGGAGCACGGCCTCGGAGGCGGTAGCGGGCCCGGCGACGATGGAAGTCGCGATGAGCGCGCTCAGAGAAGTGGCGACGGCCGCGACGCGCCGCAGGCCGCGGCGCTCCCCCCTGTCGAGCGTCTGGGCGCGCGGCACGCATACCTCCAGGGACGGATTCGGAGACCTCATCTACCCTGTGGCGATTTAATGCTATTCGTCCTGTTTTGAAGGCCCGGACGAGTGACCGGCGCGTCTTGGCCCTCCCGTAACGGAAAGTCACAAACGACCAAGGGGGCAATCCGTACGAACAGAGCCGTGCAGAAATGGCTGAAGTTCCGTCACGCGGGCGGGCGATCACGGCTGCGTCGCTGGATCGGCCGTCGTGCCAGCCTCTATGATCGCCACACTTTCCAGCGCGAGACCCCCCTCCATCACGAGACAGCGCCACGCGGGAGCGAGCAGTGAGCGGACACCCCGACAGCCCGGGCCGCACGCCCGGAGCGACGCTCCCCTCAGTGACGGAGCGTGAGGACACGACCAAAGAATCCACCGAGGCCCGGCCGGCCCCGAGCGGGCCCGGCGACGACACCGCCGCCTCGCTCGGCGACTACCGCGCCACCTTCTACGCGGCCCGGGTGGCGATGGCCGTCCTCAACCGCGACGGCCTGGTCCTCGCCGCCAACCCGGCCTTCGGCGAGCTGGTCGGCACCGACCCGGACGGGCTGGTCGCCGCCACCGCGGCGGACCTCACCGACCTCGGCGCCGACCCGCGGGTGTGGACCGCCTACCGCGAGGTGCTGTGCGGCCGCAGCGACCGGATGCGCTGTACCCGCCGCCTCAAACACCCCGAAGGGCACTCCGTCTGGGTGGAGGTGACCGTCGAGCCGCTCACCCCGGAGCCGCTCAGCGGCGAGGAGCGGATGCTGCTGTCGGTGGCGGACATCAGCGACCGGCACGATCTGCTGGCCCGGCTGCGGCATCTCCAGATGCACGACCCGGTGACCCGGCTGCCCAACCGGGCACTGTTCTTCGAGCGACTCGCCGCCGCCCTGGAGACCGCCTCCTTCGCCCCGTCCGGCACCGGCCGCATCGGACTCTGCTACCTCGACCTGGACGGCTTCAAGGCCGTCAACGACACCCTCGGGCACCGCGTCGGCGACCGGCTGCTGAGCGCGGTGGCGCAGCGGCTGACCCGCTGCGCGGAGGCGGCGGCGGACCGCGGGCCGGGCCGGGGCGGACACCTGGTCGCCAGGCTCGGCGGTGACGAGTTCGCTCTTTTGGTGGAGGACTCCACCGGCACCGATCAGCTCGCCGAGCTGGCCCAGTGTGTGCTGGACGCGCTTCAGCGCCCGTTCGACCTGGCCGGGCAGCGGCTGTCGGTCTCGGCGAGCATCGGCGTCGTGGAACGGACCGCCACCGGCACCACCGCGACCGGTCTGATGCAGGCCGCGGACACCACGCTGTACTGGGCCAAGGAGGACGGCAAGGCCCGCTGGACGCTCTTCGACCCGGAGCGCAACGCCCACCGGATGACCCGGCAGGCGCTCTCCAGCACCCTGCGGCCGGCCGTGGACCGCGGCGAATTCACCCTGGAGTACCAGCCGCTGGTCGGGCTGGGCGACGGCCGGGCGCAGGGCGTGGAGGCGCTGGTGCGCTGGCGGCATCCGCAGTTCGGGACGCTGTCGCCGAATCGGTTCATCGCCCTGGCGGAGGAGAACGGCGCGATCGTCGAGCTGGGCCGCTGGGTGCTGGAGCGGGCCTGCTATCAGGCGCGCGCCTGGCAGCTGGCCCACCCCGGCGAGCCGCTGTTCGTCAGCGTCAATGTGGCCGTACGTCAGGTGTGGGACTCCGACCTGGTGGCGGATGTCGCCGGGATTCTCGCCGAGACCGGGCTGCCGCCGGAGCTGCTCCAGCTGGAGCTGACCGAGTCGGCGGTGATGGGCTCGGCCGGCCGCCCGCTCCAGGCCCTCCAGGCGCTGAGCGACATGGGCGTACGGATCGCCATCGACGACTTCGGCACCGGCTACTCCAACCTCGCCTACCTCAGCCGCCTCCCGGTCTCCGTACTGAAGCTGGACGGGTCCTTCGTCCGCGGCTTCCGCTCGCAGGAGCATCCCAACCCGGCGGACGAGATGATCGTGGAGGCGCTGGTGGCGCTGGCGCACCGGCTCGGCCTCACGGTCACCGCCGAGTGCGTGGAGAGCGCCGAGCAGGCCGAACGGCTCCGCCGGATCGGCTGCGACACCGGCCAGGGCTGGCTCTACTCCCGCCCCGTCGCCCCCGACCGCGTCGCGGCCCTCCTCGACGCGGGCCGGCACACGGGGGCCTGAGGGGTCACAGGTACGCAGCGCGCCGGTGCGGGCGGACCCCCGTTCCGCCACCGGAAACGCGCCCTACCCCGGCAGGCCGTACGCTTCCGCGATCAGCTCGTACGAGCGCAGCCGGGCCGCGCCGCCGTGCGCGTTGGCGGTGATCATCAGCTCGTCGGCGCCGGTGCGCTTGGCGAGATCGTCCAGGCCCTGGCGGACGGCGTCCGGGGTGCCGTGGATGACATTGCCGAGCCAGCTGTCGACGAAGCCCCGCTCCAACTCGTTGAAGCGGTACGCCGCGGCCTCCTCCGGGCTCGGGACGAGACCGGGGCGGCCGGTGCGCAGCCGGACCATGGACAGTGCGCCGGTCATGACCTGGCGGCGGGCCTCCTGCTCGGCCTCGGCGGCCAGCGCCGCGACCCCGATCAGGGCGTACGGCTCCGCCAGCGCCTCGGAGGGGCGGAAGGAGGCGCGGTAGAGGTCCAGCGCGGGGAGGGTGTTGGCCGCGGAGAAGTGGTGCGCGAAGGCGAACGGCAGACCGAGGGTGCCGGCCAGCCGGGCGCTGAAGCCGGAGGAGCCCAGCAGCCACAGGGGCGGGCGGTGCGGGTCCTGGACCCCGCCCGGTGAGGTGGCCTGGACCGGGCCGGGGACGGCGTGGATCTTGGCGTACGGGTGGCCGTCGGGGAAGGAGTCGTCGAGGAAGCGGGTCAACTCGGCGAGCTGCTGCGGGAATTCGTCCCCAAGCTCTCGGCTTCGCTCGAGCAGGGGAGACCCCAATGCCCCCTCGTGCAGGCTCTCGGTCCTGCGGAGTGCGGCGGCGGTGGCTCCGTCGGTGCCGGGCGCGCGGCCCAGGCCCAGGTCGATCCGGCCGGGGGCCATCGCCTCCAGGGTGCCGAACTGCTCGGCGATCACCAGCGGGGCGTGGTTGGGCAGCATGACGCCGCCGGAGCCGAGGCGGATGCGCTCGGTGTGGGCGGCGAGGTGGGCGAGCAGCACGGCGAACGAGGACGAGGCGACGCCGGGCATGGAGTGGTGCTCGGCGACCCAGTAGCGGTGGAAGCCACGGCGTTCGGCCGTACGGGCGATGTCGACGGCCGTGCGCACCGCGCGGGAGGCGGTGCTGCCGGCCCCGACCGTCACCAGGTCGAGCACTGACAGCGGGACGGGTGCGGTGCCCCGGGCGGTGCCCCGTATCCCGTCGCCGGCCGTCTCGCCGCCGGCCCGGATCTCCTCGTCTTCGCCGCTCACGGTGCGGGTCCTCCTCGCGTCGGTGGTCTGCGAGGAGGACAACCGGAGAGGCTCTCCACTTATTCCCGGGTCAGATACCCGGCGCCGCACCACGGTCGGCGGGGGCCGCCGGGCTTCCGTCTTCCGGGGCCCCGGGCGCCTCCTAGGAGTGCGCGGTCCGCGAGAAGAGGGTGCCGAGCGCCGGACAGTTGAGCGTCCGGTCGAGCAGCCGGAGCCCCTCCCAGGCCGTCACCTGATTGGCGGTGAGCACCGGCTTGCGCAGCTCCGCTTCGAGGGCCGGCAGATGTTCGGCGGTGTGCAGCGCCGTGTCGGGCAGCAGCACCACCTCGGCGTCCGGATGGTCACCCGCCCGGGCGAGCGCCAGCACCTCCTCGACGCCCCAGGTGCCGACCTCGGCGGCGGTGATGATGCCGCTGCCGCGGGTCGAGACGACCTCCGCCCCGGCGGACTTCAGGAAGGCGTGGAAGCGCTCGGCCACGTCGTCGGGGTAGGTGGCGGCGATCGCGACCCGCCGGGCGCCGAGCGCCTGGACGGCATGGGCGAAGGCGAACGACGTACTGGAGGCGGGCAGGCCGGCGGTGGCGGACAGCTCCCTGACCTGAACGCGCGCGCCCTCCCAGCCGAAGACGAAGCTGGCGCTCGTGCAGGCCCAGACGACGGCCTCGGCGCCGCGCTCCTTGAGCTCGTCGACGCCGGCCGCCAGCCGCCCGGCGGAGCCCATCTCCAGCAGGGCGTCGACGCGGTGGGCGTCCTCGCCGATGTCGGTGTGGACGAGCGGCAGACGGACCGAGCCGCCCAGGAGCGCTTCCAGCCGGGGGTAGTCGTCCTCCGCGGAGTGGCCGGGATAGAGGAAGCCGACCGATGCCATGCAGTTCTCCCTTGCGTGTACGCCTGCGGGGGTGTTCGTGGGTGCGCTCACCGGTGATGCGGTGACGCGGGGAAGGAGTGCTGCCGGCGAGCGGGACGACGCCGGCAGCATCCGGGGTGGAGGTCGGGTTCGGACCGGCCTCAAACCGGGGGCAGACCACCCGTGTCATCGGGCGGATATGGCGGCGGATCAAGGCCGTCGAGGGGCTCCCCCTCCGGTGGGGCGGGGGGTCCGGCGAAGGCCGCCTCGGGGGTGGGCCCCGGCACACCTTCCGCGGGTCCGCCCGCCGATCCGGTCATCGCGGCCGGACCGCGCCGCGCCACCGGGTCGAGCAGCGCCTGGTACGGGCCCACCGCCTGGACCCCGATGGCCCGCAGCGCGGCCCACATCGTGACCTGGTTGGCGGACAGCACCGGCATCCGCAGCTCGGCCTCCAGCTGCGGGATGACGTCGTACGTCGGCAGGTTCGTACAGCTGATGAAGAGGGCATCGGTGGCGCCGACGACGGCCGCGCGGGCCATGTCGACGACATCGCGGTACGGCACCTTCCAGATGTGCCGGGTCAGCCCGAGGTAGGCCCGGCCGGTGACCGTGATGCCGGCCTCACCGAGATAGTCCTCCAGGGAGTCGGTGACCGATTTCGTGTAGGGCGTGACCACGGCGATGCGCCGCGCGCCGATCTCGCGCAGCGCTTCGATCAGTGCGCCCGAGGTGGTGAGGGAGGGAACCTCCCCCGCCTGGACCATGGCGGCACACATGGCCCGCTCCCCCGCCACACCCCCGACAAAGCTGCCGGAGGTGCAGGCATAGGAGATGACCTGCGGAGATATCGCACACAGAGCCTGGACAGCGGCGTCCAGCGTTTCGTGCTCACTCACCATTCGGGCCAGGTCGAGGCTGACCTCGACGGGCACAAAAGGGGTGCGGGTGAGGTGGAGGGACACGTCGTCGGGCACCCAGCGCCAGAGCTCTCGGTCGAGCGCGAAGTCGAAGGGAGCGACGACACCCACGCCGAGCTGCGGCTGTGGGCCACCCAGAAAAGAGACGTCCATGAAGGCCCCTAGAAGAAACGAAGGGCTGGAATGGCCAGGCCAGTGGCCGGAGGATGAGGTGCAACCGGAGCAAGCCGGGACGTCGGAACAGAGCCGTTGTTGACACCGTAGATACGACTTCCTAGCGTGGTCAATCCTCGCATCTCAGGCATCTGTCGGCGCCCCTCTTTCAGTGAAAGGGGCTCACGTTTCAGAACGGTTTCTGGCCTATGTCCGAACGCACCGTCCTCGTCCTCGGATCCGACCCGCCGCCGAAGCTGGACCGGCTCGCCGGCCGGGCCCGGGTGATCTTCACCGATGAGGACTCGCTCGCCGACCGACTGCCCACCGCCGACGTGCTGTTGGCCTGGGACTTCACATCCGATGCGATCCGCAGAGCCTGGCCGGAGAAGGGCCCCAGGCCCGGCTGGGTGCACACCGCGAGCGCGGGTGTGGATCAGCTCCTGTGCCCGGCCCTGGTCGCCGACGACACCCTGGTGACCAACGCCCGCGGGGTCTTCGAGCAGCCGATCGCAGAGTACGTCGCCGGGCTCGTGATCGCCATGGCCAAGGACTTCTACGGAAGTTGGGAGCTCCAGCGGCAGCGGCGCTGGCAGCACCGGGAGACCCTGCGGCTGGCCGGCAGCCGGGCCGTCGTGGTGGGCTCCGGGCCGATCGGCCGGGCCATCGGCAGCACCCTCCTGGCACTGGGTGTCAAGGTCGATCTGGTCGGCCGCCGGGAGCGCCCGGACGATCCGCACTTCGGCCTCGTCCACGCGAGTGACGCGCTGAACGGCCTGCTGCCCCAGGCGGATTGGGTGATCTGCGCGGCGCCCCTGACCGAGGACACCCGGGGCCTGTTCGGCACGGCGGCGTTCGCCCGGATGCCACCGCGGGCCCGGTTCATCAACGTCGGACGCGGGCCGCTGGTGGTCGAGGACGCGCTGATCGCGGCGCTGCGCGAATGGCGGATCGCGGCCGCGGCACTGGACGTCTTCGAGGAGGAGCCGCTCACCCCGGACAGCCCCCTGTGGGACGTCCCGCATCTGATCGTCTCGCCCCACATGAGCGGCGACACCCTGGGCTGGCGGGACGCCCTCGCCGAGCAGTTCCAGGACAACTTCGATCGGTGGTCGGCGGGCGAGCCGCTGGACAACCTCGTCGACAAGCGGCTCGGGTACGTGCCGGTGAAGTGACGGGCCGGCCGCCGGGCCCCGTCCCGGCAGCCGCGCTCCCCCGCCGCCGTCCCTCCCGGGGCGGCCAACGCTCGGAGGACGCATGACCACCGAACCGACCCACCTCGCCGACCTCAGCGCCACCCGGCTCACGGCCGGGTACGCGGCCGGCGAGTTCTCCCCCGTCGAGGCAGTCCGCGCGGTGCTGGAACGCGCCGAGGCCGCGCAGGCCGCGACGAACTGCTTCACCCGGATCGACGCGGACGAGGCGCTGTCCGGCGCCAAGGAGTCGGCGGAGCGCTGGCGGGCCAAGGAGCCGGCCGGGCCGGTGGACGGGGTGCCGGTCACCGTCAAGGACCTGATCCTCACCCGGGGCACCCCGACGCTGCGCGGGTCGCGCACGGTGCGGGCCGAGGGCCCGTGGCCGGAGGACGCCCCGTCGGTCGCCCGGCTGCGGGAGTCCGGGGCGGTGTTCGTCGGCAAGACCACCACCCCGGAGTTCGGCTGGAAGGGCGTCACCGACAGTCCGCGGCACGGGGTGACGGGCAATCCGTACGACCCGGCGCGCACCGCGGGCGGCTCCAGCGGCGGCAGCGCGGCGGCGGTGGCACTGGGCGCGGGCCCGCTGAGCCTGGGCACGGACGGCGGTGGCTCGGTGCGGATCCCGGCGTCGTTCTGCGGGATCTTCGCGCTCAAGGCGACCTACGGGCGGGTGCCGCTCTATCCGGCGAGCCCCTTCGGGACCCTGGCGCATGTCGGGCCGATGACCCGGGACGCGGCGGACGCGGCGCTGATGATGGAGGTGATCTGCGGGGCGGACTGGCGGGACTGGTCCCAGCTCGGTCCGGCCGCCGGCTCGTTCCGGGAGGCGCTGACCGGTCCGGTCTCCGGGCTGCGGGTGGCGTTCAGCCCGTCGCTCGGCTGGGACGTGCCGGTGGCGCCGGAGGTCGCCGCGGCGGTCCGGTCGGCCGTCGACACGCTGGCCGGGCTCGGCGCGGTCGTCGAGGAGATCGACCCCGGCATCGGCGACCCGGTGGCGGCCTTCCACACGCTGTGGTTCAGCGGCGCGGCCCGGGTGGTGCAGCATCTGGACGACGCGGACCGGGAGCTGCTCGACCCGGGCCTGCGGGAGATCTGCGAGCAGGGCGCCCGCTACAGCGCGCTGGACTATCTGGCCGCGGTCGATACCCGGATGGCGCTCGGTCAGGCCATGGGCCGCTTCCACAGCGCCTACGACCTGCTGGTGACACCGACCGAGCCGATCACCGCCTTCGCGGCGGGCACCGAGGTCCCGCCCGGCTCGGCGCACACCCGCTGGACGGGCTGGACGCCGTTCACCTACCCCTTCAACCTCACCCAGCAGCCGGCCGCGTCGCTGCCCTGCGGGGTGGACGCGGACGGGCTGCCGATCGGTGTCCAGCTGGTCGGCGCGCGGCACGCGGACGCGCTGGTGCTGCGCGCCGCGCATGCCCTCTACGAGGCGGGTGCCACGGAGATCCCCGCGCCGCCTAGGCCCGCCGGAAGCTGAGGGTCTCGCCCAGGGCGCCGGCCCGCCACAGGTCCTGGCAGGCATCGGCCATCCGGTCCAGACCGTTGACGACACTTCCCCACACGATGCCCGGCACCCAGCCCGCGTCACCGTTGATCAGTAGATTGTTGCGCTCGTAGAACAGCGCGAGATCGACGACGGTGGCGCGGCCCTGGTGCGCGGCCTGGCTCTCGTAACCGTAGGACTTGGTGCCGAGTTGGGTGTCGGTGAAGGTGAAGTAGCACAGGTCGCCGGGGATCGGGGTGATCGTCGGATTCTCCAGCGGCGGCTCCTCGGGAGCGAACGGCTCCAGCAGCGCGTAGATCTCATTGCGGGCGTACTTGGCGTGGTAGACGTCGCCGCCGAGCGGGAGGGCGTCCCATACGGCATTGCAGGTGATCGGCGCGCGGTCGTCGAGCAACTTGGCCGTGCAGCTCACGCCGCGCTTGTCCAGGGAGACTTCGATGAAGCGATCGGTCATGCCCCGATCGTAGGTGGGCAATACCGGCGTACGGAACAAGTCCGAGGCAGTTCCATCAAGGGCTGGAAACGATCGGCATATGTGTGAGGCGTTCGGGTAGCCGCGCGCCCATGGCTCCACCACAGGAGAACACCAAAATGATCAAGAGAAAATTGGCAAGCGGCATCCGCCGCCGCTCGCTGCTCGCGGGGGTAGCGGCGCTCGGCGCAGCGGGTGCGGTGGGAACGGTCACGGGCTGCTCCCAGGTCGATGTCTCGGGCGCGACCGGCGGCGGACATCTCCTCGAGGATCTGCGGAAAAAGGGCACCGTTCGCATGGGAATCGCCAGCGAACCGCCCTATGCCTCGATCAACAGCAAGGGCGAGCTGACCGGCGAGGCCCCGGCCGTCGCCAAGACGATCTTCCGGCGGCTGGGGATCAAGAATTTCGAGCCGGTGCCGGTCGAATTCGGTGCGCTGGTGCCCGGTCTGCATTCCTTCCAGTACGACGTGATCGTCGCGGGAATGTTCATCAACAAGGACCGGTGTGCGGCCGTCCTCTTCTCCGACCCGGATTACGAGAGCAAGGACGCCTTCCTCGTACGGAAGGGAAACCCGGACAAGATCCATTCCTATGCGGACATCGCCAAGGGGAAATACCGGATGGGTTCCGGTATCGGCTATGCGGAGATCGACTACGCGGTCGGCAATGGCGTCAAGAAGGACGACATCCAGACGTACGGTGACCAGATCGCCGGGATGGAGGCCCTGGAAGCGGGCCGTATCGACGTCTTCGCCGGCACCGCGCTGACCATGATCGAGGCGCTGAAGACCGGCGGGCACCCCAAGGTGGAGATGACCCGGCCGTTCACGCCGGAGGTCGACGGGAAGCCGCAGCGGGACGGCGGCGGCTACGGCTTCCGGCTCGGCGAGACCAAGCTCCGCGACGCCTTCAACAACGAGCTGCAGAAGATGAAGAAGAGCGGCGAACTCCTGCGTATCGCCAAGCCGTACGGCTTCACCGAGGAGTTCATGACCGACCTCACGGCGAAGGAGCTCTGTAAAAAGTGACCGGAGCACTGTGGGGACTTTTCTTCGAAGGTCTGTGGATCACGATCCAGCTGATGGTCTACAGCGCCGCGCTGGCCGCTGTCGTCGCCTTCGGCGTCGGCCTGTCACGCACCTCGCGGTTCTGGATCGTGCGCTTCCTGTCGGGTGTCTACGTGGAGTTCTTCCGCGGCACGTCGGCACTGGTCCTGATGTTCTGGCTGTTCTTCGCGCTGCCGCTGCTGGGCTGGCAGCTGGTCGGCATCTGGGCGGGCACCCTGGCGCTGGGGCTGTCGTACGGCGCGTACGGCTCCGAGGTCGTCCGCGGCGCGCTCCAGGCGGTGGCCCCCGCCCAGCGGGAGGCGGCCATCGCGCTGAGCTTCTCGCCCTGGCAGCGGCTGCAAAAGGTGATCCTGCCGCAGGCCATCCCCGAGATGATGCCGCCGTTCAACAACCTGCTGATCGAGCTGCTCAAGGGCACCGCGCTGGCGTCGCTGCTGTCCATCGGCGAACTCACCTTCCAGGCCAAGCTGGCCCGGCTGTCGACCGGTCAGAGCGCCGAGATCTACGGAATCATCCTCGTCCTGTACTTCGCGGTCGCGTTCGTGATGACCCGGATCATGCGGGTGCTGGAGCGCCGCGCCAAGGCCTCGGTCGGCCGGTCGGTACCCAAGGGTGAGGGCTGGTTCTCCCGCAAGATTCCCGTCGAGAAGCAGGGCCCCGAGGCACTGGCCACCGGAGGAAAGCCGTGAACAACTGGTCATGGAGCTACATCGGGGAGATCATGCCCGAGATCCTCAAAGGGCTGTGGATCACCATCCAGGCGACGTTCTACGGCTCGCTGGTGTCCTTCGCGCTCGGGCTGGTGTGGGCGATGGCCCTGCGCTCGCGGAGCCGCTGGGTGACCTGGCCGGTCAGCGTCTTCGTCGAGTTCGTCCGCAACACCCCGCTGCTGGTGCAGCTGTTCTTCCTGTTCTTCGTGCTGCCCAGCTGGGGGCTCACCTTCGCGCCGCTGACCACCGGCGTCATCGGCCTGGGCCTGCACTACTCGACGTACACCTCCGAGGTCTACCGCGCCGGTATCGACGGTGTGCCGCCCGGCCAGTGGGAGGCCGCCACGGCGCTGAACCTGCCGCGCCGGCGTACCTGGATCGCGGTGATCCTGCCGCAGGCGTTCCGCCGGGTGGTGCCCGCGCTCGGCAACTACGTCATCGCGATGTTCAAGGACACGCCGCTGCTGGCCGGTATCACCGTGGCCGACATGCTGTTCCAGGCGAACAGCATCAGCGCGACCACCTTCGACTACCTGGAGCCGATCACCGTCGTCGGCATCCTCTTCGTGGTCATCTCCTACCCCACTTCTCTCCTCCTGCGAGCCCTGGAGCGTCGTCTTGTCCGCTGACAGCACCCCCTCGAAAGAAACGACCGATTCGGCGGACGGCACCTCCCGGACGGAGTCCGGTGGAGGCGCCGAGCTGATCCGCTTCGACCATGTCACCAAGCGGTTCGGGACCAACACCGTCCTGGATTCCCTGGACTTCACCGTCTCCTCGGGCAAGCACGTCACCCTCATCGGCCCGTCCGGCTCCGGCAAGACCACGATTCTGCGGCTGCTGATGACGCTGCTGAAGCCCGACGAGGGCACCATCAAGGTCGGCGGTCAGTATCTGACGCACGAGGAGAAGGGCGGCAAGCTCGTACCGGCCGGGGAGAAGCACATCCGCGAGGTGCGCAAGAACATCGGCATGGTGTTCCAGCAGTTCAACCTCTTCCCCAACATGAAGGTGCTGCGGAACATCACCGAGGCGCCGGTGCACGTCCTGGGGATGGAGAAGGACGCCGCCGAGGAGCGGGCCCGCGAGCTGCTCGACCTGGTGGGCCTGACCGAGCACCTCGACAAGTACCCGACCCAGCTCTCCGGCGGCCAGCAGCAGCGGGTCGCCATCGCCCGCGCGCTGGCGATGCGCCCGCAGGTGCTGCTGCTGGACGAGGTGACCTCGGCGCTCGACCCCGAGCTGGTGGCCGGGGTGCTCGACGTCCTGCGGGACATCGCGCACACCACGGACATCACCATGCTCTGCGTCACCCATGAGATGAACTTCGCCCGGGACATCTCCGATGACGTCCTGATGTTCGACGCCGGGCGGGTCATCGAGTCCGGCTCCCCGGAGAAGATCTTCACGGATCCGGAGCACGAGCGCACCCGGGAGTTCCTGAGCGCGGTGCTCTGAACGGCATACGGCAGGCAGTGAGTTCGGGTGGCGGGCCCTCGCCGGGGGCCCGCCACCCCTTCTCTTCCCGGGACCGGCGACCGCACGGCGTACCGCCCCTGCGGGCCCGGCACTGTGACCTTGGCATATGCCAAGGTCGCGCGCCCCAGTACAGCTGACCGGGGCGCGCTTCTTTTCGGTCAAGACCCTCTCCCCCGAGGGCCGTTGGCCGCTATCGTGAGGGAAGCCCCGTTGCCCGGGAGCGGCCGCGCCAGCCCCGGCCGTGACCACCGACGGCGGTCACGACGCAAGCGGTAACAACCTGCTAGGGGGACACCGTGGCGCTGAAGCCCGAGCCGACCGCGCCGTTCCATTCGGTGCAGTACGCCCTTCGCGTGCTCGAAACGGTCTCCAGGCACGCCGAGGGCGTGACCGATGCGCAGATCGCCCGCGGGACGGGGCTGTCCCCGGGCCAGCTCGGCCCCATGCTGGCGATGCTCCGGCGCGAGGGCTATGTCGAGCAGGTCACCGACGGCGCGTATGTCATCGGCGAATCGCTCCTGCTCCTCGGATCGGGCGGCGACCGCGATCAGGCGCTGCGCGACAAGCTCCAGCTCACCCTCGACCAGCTGCGCGACTCGGTCGGCGCGGCGGTCTACATCAGCCGGTACATCGACGGCGAGGTGAAGATCCTCCACTACGCCGACGGACCGCTGGCGCCCAAGGTCAACGAGTGGGCCGAATTCCACCGCACGGCGCACGCCAGCGCGGTCGGCAAGTGCCTGCTCGCGCAGCTCGACCACGACGGCCGCAAGGACCACCTCTCCCGCCACAAGACCGCCCGGCTCACCTCGCGGACGATCACCAACGAGAAGGTGCTGTTCCACAAGCTCGACAGCCAGCCGCCCACGGTCCCCGTCCTCGATCTCCAGGAGTACGCCGTGGGCACGGTCTGCGCGGCGGTCCCGATCACCGCCGGTGCGACGGTGGGCTGCCTCGCGCTGTCCATGCCGCTCGAACACGCGCACCGGCTGCGCCGGGCGGCCGACACCCTCAACCGCCAGGCCGCCCCGGTCCTGCTGTCCCTGGCGATCTGAGCGGGCACGGGCCGCGCCGTACGGCCGGCGCTTCCGGAGGGCACCGCTCCGCGGCCATGGTCCTGAGCACCCCTCTCGACCAGGTAGTATTTCTTTCGTCAGCGCGCGCCGCTAGCTCAGTTGGTTAGAGCAGCTGACTCTTAATCAGCGGGTCCGGGGTTCGAGTCCCTGGCGGCGCACGTATCGAGTGGGCGTTTCCGGTTATCCGGAAACGCCCACTTCGTTGTGTCCGGGGATGCGGATCGCGGTCTCCGGGGATGCGGACAGGGTCACCGGTGCGGCGGCCGCCGGGCCCTTCCGGGACCGCCCGCCGGCTGTGTCAGGAGAGGTCGACGTCCGAGCAGGCGTAGAAGGCGTTGCCGGTGTCGGCGATGTTCCAGACGCCGAGGATGAGGTGGCGGCCGGATTTCCGGGTGGGGACGGTGCCCTGGTGCTGGACGGTCGCGTCCGGCTGCGCGCCGCCCATGGGGACCGTCATGAACGGCTCGGGTTCGAGATCGGCGCGGGTGAGCGGCTTGCCGGGGTCGTAGCCGTCCTTGGTGATGAAGTACTGGAAGTCCGTGGTGGCATGACGTGCCATCAGCCGCCAGGTGAAGGTGTAGCCCTGCCCCGGGGAGAGCTTGGTGCCGGGCCAGCCGCCGCCGCGCGGATCGTCGAGTTCGGCGAAGTTCTCATGGCCGCCGGAGCAGATCTTGCCGTCCGCGGGACCGGCGGCCGGGAAGCCCTTGGGGGCCTCCACGCTCTGCGGTTCGTACTGGATCGCGCCGCAGTCCCTGACGGTGCCGTTGGCGCAGAGCGCCTGGCGGCTCGGGGGTGCGTCGCTGTAGCCGTGGCCGGCGGCGCTGCCCGTCGAGAGGAGGGAGACACCGAGGATGCCGAGGCCGATCACGGCAGCACTGATCTTTTTGCGCATGCTTCGCTCCTGAAGAACGTGGGGGGAGTTCCATGAGCCGAGAGGGAGAGGCAGTGCGGTCTAGACCAGAGAGCAGGTTAAGCGGGGGCCTGTCGGCATGTCCATACCAAGGTCCGGACCAATGTCCGGGCTCAGGGCAGGGGTGGGGGCGAACCCCAGGGCGGGGCCCAGGGCAGGGGTGACGGCCGCACCGGGGGCGGCCGTTTTGGCGGACGGCACGGGGGCGGCGGCGCGGGCGGGAGGGCGCTTCGGGTCAGGCCGCCCTCGTGAGCGGAGCCTCCGTGGGGCGGGCCGCGGCCTGCACCAGGGCCGTATAGGTGCGGCGGAGGGCGATCAGGGACTCCTGGGCCTCGCGGTAGACAGCGGCGTCGGGGCCGCCGCGGTGGGCGAGGGTACGCACCGGGGCGCAGTGCCGGTCCATCGCGCTGAGCCAGGCACGGTGCTGCGCCGGGAGATGGCGGCGCAGCAACTGCCGCCGGCCCTCCCGCAGACGCCGGGCGCCGATGCCCAGCACCGCGTCGGCCGCCTGGAGCACCGGTGGCTCCAGGGCACCCTGTCCGGCCAGCGCGCCGAGCACCGCGCGCTGCTGCGGGGTGGCCGGCGCGGCCGACAGCTCCGCCGCCTCGGCGAGGAGCTGGGCGCGCAGCGCGTGCTGGACCCGGACCAGCCGGCGCAGCGCCGTCGGGGTGGAGGAGTCGTCGGGCGACCGGCCCGCCAGGGTCTCGGCGAGCCGGAAGAGCCAGATCCCGTGTGCCTCCAGGCGGGTCGCGGCCAGCATCAACCGGTCCAGCCGGCTCAGCGGTTGGCCTTCCGGGGCCCAGCGGACGATCGGTACGAGCGTTTCGGTGCGGGCCAGTTGGTCGATGGGGATATGGCGGCGGGGCTTGCGTTCCGGGGCCCAGTTGTGGAGCGCCAGGGTGGGCAGCGCAACGAACTGATCATGGCCGATCCGGTGCGCGATGGCCGCCCAGAGGTCGAGGAACGCCTCGTCGGCGACCTCCCGTGCGGCCGGCGCCTGGGGGTCGATCCCGCACCAGCCACAGGACACCGCGATGACCGCGATCCGCATGGCGGCAGCCTCCGCGTTGCGCAGCGAGAGCCGGGAGACGCGCTGCCGGAGAGCGGCCAACTCCTCGGCGCGGTGCGCCCGTTCGACGAGCGCGACGGCGGCCTCCCGGTCGGGCGCGACCGCGGCCGCGCGGGCCATGGCGTCCAGCCGGGTCCAGGTGCCGATCAGGGAACGGACGGGCGGCCGCTCGGGCAGAAAGCCGTGCGCACAGGGGTCGTGCGGGGCGGTCGTGGCGGCGTCGGCGGACCCGTCCGGCTCCCCGTCGGCACGCCCCGGCCGGGCGGCGGCCGACTGCCCCCTGCCCTCCCGGCCGGCCGGCTGCGCGGCCCCCTCCGCCCGGGCCGGGCCCGCGGCGCGGCGTGGGGGCGGCAGCAGCGCGGAGGTGGGGGTGGCGGGGGTCGCTGCGGTGGCGGACGGGTGGCCGGGGTGGGGTGCGGCGCCTGGGCCGGACGGGGTGCCGGCGGCGGAGGGTATGCCGGGGCCGGACGGTATGCCGGGGCCGGAGGGTATGCCGTCGGTGGACGGTCTGCGGGCGGCGGGCGGTATACCGGGGGCGGGCTCCGTGGTGGCGGGCGATACTCCGGGGCCCGCCATGGGGAGGGCTGCCGCGTGGGCCGGGCGGCAGGAGCCGGGCGCGCCGGTCGCGGCCGTCGTCACCGTCGCCGGGCCCGTCGTCGTCACCGGTCCGGCCGCCGTGACCGGCCCGGCCGTGGTCGTCTTCGTGATTGCCGTGTCCCCCATCAGCACTTCCCAGCGAACAGCCGGGCCAAGTGGGCGTCCATGTCGAGGTAGCCACCCTCGTGGCCGGGCGGCACGATCGCCGCGGTCTGCTCCAGCCAGGCGGTCAGCTCCGTCGCGCGCACCGACAGCTCGCAGACGCTGTCGTCGGTGGACAGCTCGATATGTACGCGGCGCGATTCGCCCGGCCGGCGGAAGGACCACACCCGTACGTCCCCCTCCCCGGCCTCGTCATGCAGCCCGGCCAGCAGGAGCTCGCGGGCGAACAGCCAGGTGGCGACCGTCTGGCCGCGGCTGATGAAGGCGACCTCGACCTCGTACGGGCGGTCACTGCGGTAGCTGAACCGGCCGGCCACCGGAACTGTTTCGTCCGGCCCGAGGAGGAGCCGCATCTCAAGGGTGCGCTTGGCTGTCGACACCACGACGATCAACCTTTCCGACGGAGGGGCGAGTCCCGGGGACCCGGTCCGGGGCTGCGCGTCCTGGCAGACGTTGCTGTGGGGGGTGGGGTTGCGGCAGGCGCAAGAGGAGTGACGGACGCCATGGCCGGCACCCTCTGGACAATGTTCAGTTCTTGCCTCCCGACGCTCGCCTCAGCCTCTCAACCGGCTGGAGATACCGCATGTTGATGGGGCAACTGGTGGGCAACGGGAAGGGAAAGGGCGAAGCGTCACTTTGTTGAATTTTTCGGGCGGTCGGCGAGCGAAGATTCCAAGATCAGGTGGCTTTTGTCCCATGTGGGTGGATATCCCTTCCAGGCCGAGAAGGGCGGGCGGGGAGTCGTCACGAGTGGCGGGGATCACATGGGCCGAGCGCGTGAGCGGGGCGGGCGCGGGTACGGAGCACCCTCCGAGTTCGTGTAAAGTTCTTCAGGTCAGCACGCGCCGCTAGCTCAGTTGGTTAGAGCAGCTGACTCTTAATCAGCGGGTCCGGGGTTCGAGTCCCTGGCGGCGCACGACACACTGAGGCCCCTCGCCATGCGAGGGGCCTCAGTCGTTTGTCCGCCAATGCGGTGGGGCGGAGCGGGGCAGGCGCCCCGGCCCCGCCCCGCGGGCGGCGCAAGATCGCGCACCGTGAGCGGGCGGGAACGCTTGTGCGAGGTGGCGGCTCTTCGGGGCGCTCCCGGGCCGTCCGCTCGCGCACCACCCGATCCCACGTCATCCGGAATCCGCGCCATCTGGTGTCCGAACCGCCGCGAGCGGGACCGAGCAGGCCCACCACCGAGAGCCGAAAACGGTGTCACCGACCGGTGGCGATGTCGAGAGGGCTGCGCCGACCCCCGGCCGCCGGGCCTGACGTTCAGCCAATTCGCGGTACTCGCAAGTCACTTACGTGGATTCGGCGGTTCGGGCCGAATCCGTTGCGGATCTACCCATCTCCCATTTGCCGGTGAATTCCTTCAGAAACTGTTCCAAATCGTACGCATGACCTCAAGGGTTCCGGTCCGCCCGTTCGCCCGCGCCGCCGCCATGTGCAAATCGTCGCGTTTCGCGCGTCCGAATCCGCCGACTCTCCTTATTGCATTGCCAGTTGCTGACGGACTTTGCGAACGAGGGGCGTTTCCTTTGCCGGGCGGGGGTAACTCTGTGCTCACGGAGCGTGTTATTCCAGCTATCGCCTCCGACACCGCCAACAAGCCTGAAATGAGGTGTCGTTCCAGGTCAAAGCGATGCGCGCGACGCCTTTTGGCGTCCGGATATTGCCTCTCCCGGGCCCCTTACCTGGTGCTCAGTCTTGCAATCAGGAGGGCTGTTCGGCACTCTGACCTGGGAACTCGGTCGAAATGCGGCGGGGTTCCCAGGAGCGGGAAGAAAGGGATACGCCGGTTGGCGTGATGTGAACGCGGGGACCCCACTGCTTGGCAGGATTGCGGGGCGTTCCTCACACCACCGGAACATGGCCGTCACCGTCGCAGGCACGGACGGCCGAGACCAGTGAGCCCGAGTCGGTCGTGGGGACCGGGAAATCGGGCTATCAGCACACGGCACGCAGCCAGTTGCGTGCGGGGGGATGGACTCATGACGTCGCCACCTGAGGGTGCCCGGCCGCAGCACTCGTACGATTCGTCCGCCACCGCGCGCCTGCGGGTGCCCCGTCAGCACCGGCCGCGGCGCACCCAGCGCAAGCCGCTGCCGCGCTACGACTACGAGCACTACAGCAGACTCGCCGGGCCGCTCACCCAGCCCGACCCGGACAAGCCGTACAAGGTCCGCTATCGCTCGCTGCTCGCCGACGAGCCGCACCGTATCCGGGCGGCCCTGCTGCTCGGCGCCGCGCCGCTGCTCTCGTTCGGGCTGCTGATCTGGCTGATGCAGCCGAACCACTGGACCGAACGCGACTACCCCGCCTACGAGTTCCTGCCGGTGCTGGACGGCGTCATGCTCGTCGCGATCGGGCTGATCGAGTTCTTCCGGTGCATGAACGTGCTGTCCAACGCGCACGCCACCCTCGTCGCCCGCGACCCCATACCCGTCATACCCGAGAGCGGCACCCGCGTCGCCTTCCTCACCTCCTTCGTGCCGGGCAAGGAGCCCCTGGCCATGGTGACGAAGACGCTGGAGGCGGCGGTCAAGATACGTCACCGCGGGCTGCTGCACATATGGCTGCTGGACGAGGGCGACGACCCCGAGGTCAAGGAGGTCTGCCGGCGCCTGGGCGTGCACCACTTCTCCCGTAAGGGCATCCCGGAGTGGAACCAGGCCAAGGGGCCGCACCGCGCCAAGACCAAGCACGGCAACTACAACGCCTGGCTGGCGGCGCACGGCGACGACTACGACTACTTCGCCTCCGTCGACACCGACCATGTCCCGCTGCCCAACTACCTGGAGCGGATGCTGGGCTTCTTCCGCGACCCGGACGTGGGCTTCGTCATCGGCCCCCAGGTGTACGGCAATTACGACACCTTCGTCACCAAGGCCGCCGAGTCCCAGCAGTTCCTCTTCCACGCGCTGATCCAGCGGGCCGGCAACCGCTACGGCGCGCCGATGTTCGTCGGCACCTCCAACGCCGTACGCATCAGCGCGCTCAAGCAGATCGGCGGGCTGTACGACTCGATCACCGAGGACATGGCGACCGGGTTCGAGATCCACCGGCACCGCAATCCGCAGACCGGGAAGAAGTGGCGCTCGGTCTACACCCCGGATGTGCTCGCGGTCGGCGAGGGGCCCACGGCCTGGACGGACTTCTTCACCCAGCAGCTGCGCTGGTCCCGCGGGACGTACGAGACGATCCTCAAGCAGTTCTGGAAGGCGCCGTTCACCCTGCCGTTCGGCCGGCTGGTCAACTACACCATGATGGTGATCTTCTACCCGATGTCGGCGCTGAACTGGATTCTGGCGGCGCTGAGTTGTGCGCTGTTCCTGGGTCTGGGCGCCTCGGGTGTGGAGATCGATCCGACGGTGTGGATGATGCTGTACGGCAACGCCTCGGCGCTCCAGATCGGCCTGTACATCTGGAACCGGCGGCACAATGTCTCCCCCCACGAGCCGGAGGGCTCCGGCGGTGTCGCCGGCATGGTGATGTCCGCGCTGTCCGCGCCGATCTACGCCCGGTCGCTGTTCGATGCGGCGCTGCGCCGCAAGAGCAAGTTCGTGGTCACGCCGAAGGGCGACTCGTCCAGCCCGGACACGCTGTTCGGGACCTTCCGGGTGCATCTGTTCTTCCTGCTCGTCTTCGGCGGCTCGCTGATCGCCTCGTTCGTGCTGGGGCACACCCATCCGGCGATGGTCATCTGGGCCGTCCTCGCGATGCTGATCACTGCCGCACCGATCTTCGCCTGGCGGCGGACCGTACGGGACGAGAAGCGGAAGGGGAGCTCGGGCGGCAGCGGCTCCGATGCCGCGGCCGGCGGCGGTCCGGCCACGGCGGCCGGCGGCGAGGGCTCTTCCGCCACGGCCGACGACGGGGGCTCGTCCGCGACTGCCGACGGCGAGGGTTCGTCCACGACGGCCGCTGACCAAGGCGCCGCTCCGGCCGCCGGCCCTGCCGCCAACCCGGCCGCCACCTCTGAACAGACCATGCAGATCGCCCTTGGGGGACGTCACACATGAAGTACCGTCCGAGCCGTCGCACCCGCAGAGTGGCGATAGCAACGGCGGTGGTGCTCGCGCTGGCCGGGATGAACGGGCCGGCTCTCTATGGCTTCGCCTCGGAGCAGTACCACCAGTACGTGATCAACAAGCCGGAGTACAAGGCGGCGAACGGCCACTGGGATGTCCTCGACGTCCCGCGGAAGTACCGCATCAACACCATCCACGCGGCCCTGCTGCACACCGGAAAGGTGCTGCTGGTCGCGGGATCCGGCAACAACGCGGCGAATTTCAAGGCCAAGTCGTTCCGTACGGTCCTGTGGGATCCGGAGAAGAACACCTACAAGAACATCCCCACCCCCAAGGACCTCTTCTGCTCCGGGCACACCCAGCTCCCGGACGGGAAGCTGCTGGTGGCCGGCGGCACCCAGCGCTACGAGAAGCTGAACGGCGATGTGAAGAAGGCCGGCGGCCTCATGATCATCTACAACGAGAACCCGGACGGCCCGAAGACGTTCCCGGCCGGCACGCTCTTCACCGGCAAGAAGAACGGCAAGACCTTCGCCGCCAAGGACCCGGTCGTGGTGCCCCGGGCGAAGAAGGTCACCGACCGGGCGACCGGCAAGGTCACCGTCGTGCACAGCGAGGCCAGGGTCTATGTCGAGGCCCTCAAGGACGGCCCGTCGCACTCCACGGGCACCCAGGACAACTACCGCATCCACGGTCTGACCGGCGCGGACGCCCGTAACTTCTACGGCATCGCGCAGAAGCTGTCCTTCGACAAGAAGGACTTCCAGGGGATCAAGGACAGCTTCGAGTTCGACCCGGTGGCCGAGCGCTATGTGCCCGTCGACCCGATGAACGAGGCCCGCTGGTACCCGACGCTCACCACGCTTCAGGACGGCAAGGTCCTGTCCGTCTCCGGGCTGGACGAGATCGGGCAGGTGGTCCCCGGCAAGCAGGAGATCTACGACCCGAAGACGAAGAAGTGGCGCTATCTGCCCAAGCAGCGCTTCTTCCCGACCTACCCGGCGCTCTTCCTCACCGACCAGGGCCGGATCTTCTACACCGGTTCCAACGCCGGCTACGGCCCCGACAACATCGGCCGCAAGCCCGGCATCTGGGACCTGAAGACCAACAAGTTCCAGTTCGTGCCCGGGATGAGCGACCCGAACATCCTGGAGACCTCGATGTCGGTGCTGCTGCCGCCGGCCCAGGAACAGCGGTACATGGTGCTGGGCGGGGGCGGGGTCGGCGAGGACCCGAAGGCCACGGCCAAGACCCGGATCGTGGATCTGCACGCCCCCTCGCCGCGCTTCAAGGACGGCCCGCCGCTGTACGCGAAGGCGCGCTACCCCAGCAGCGTGATCCTGCCGGACGACACCGTGCTGACCACGAACGGCTCCGGTGACTACCGCGGGCGCGGCGACTCCAACGTGCTGAAGGCGGAGCTGTACGACCCGGCGGCCAACACCGCCCGGAACGTGGCCGATCCGCTGGTGGGCCGCAACTACCACTCCGGTGCGCTGCTGCTGCCCGACGGCCGGGTGATGACCTTCGGCTCGGACTCCCTCTTCGCCGACAAGGACAACACCAAGCCGGGCGTCTTCCAGCAGCAGATCGACGTCTACACCCCGCCGTACCTCTACGGGAAGTCGCGCCCGAAGCTGACGGGCGGGCCGACGAAGACGCTCTCGCTGGGCGGGCGCGCGACCTACGGTGCCGAGCATGCCGCCGGCATCAAGAAGATGCGGCTGATGCGCCCGGGCTCGTTCACCCATGTCACCAACATCGAACAGCGCTCCATCGCGCTGGACTTCACGGCGACGAAGGACGGGAAGGGTGTCACGGTCACCCTGCCGAAGGATCCCTCGCTGGTGCCGCCCGGGTGGTACATGCTCAACGCGGTGGACGGGGAGGGGACTCCGTCGAAGGCGGTGTGGGTGAAGGTCGCGCCCGAGCGGCAGTAAGCCCCCCTCCGCGCGGTGGCCCGGTGGATTCCGTATTCCGCCGGGCCGTCGCCGTTGGGGGCGCCGTGACGGCGGCCGGGTGGTCGCCGTCACGGCAGGGAGCGGGAGGTGGTTACTTCGCGCCGTGGGCCAGGCCGAGGGCGTACTTGGGCCACCAGGTGCCCGCCTTGGGGCCGCCCTTGCAGGTGCCGTCCGACTCGCCGGGGCGTTTGATCCACAGGTAGGCGGCTATCTGGGGGTCGCCGGTCTTGGTGGTGGGTGGCGAGCCCAGGGCGCGGCCGGGTGGGTTGCACCAGTTTTCCGGGTCGTCGCCGCCGGGGGCCGGGCCGTTGCCGTTGCGGCTGGTGTCGATGACGAAGCGCTTGCCGCCGACCATGGCGGACAGCTTCTTGCCGTACTTCGTGTTCTCCGCGGTGGTCTGGTAGTTGGAGATGTTGAGCGCGAAGCCGTCGGCACGGTCGATGCCGGCCCGCTTGAGCGGCTCGACCATCCGGCCCGGGTCCTTGATCCAGTGGGGGTTGCCGGCGTCCAGATAGACCTTGGTGCGCGGCAGCGCCTTGAGCTTGCCGACCGCCTCCGTCAGCAGGGCGTAGCGCTCCTCGTGGAACTGCTGCGGGGTGCACTTGTCCTCGATGTGCGGCAGCGCGTCGGGCTCCAGGATCACGGTGGTGGCGCGGTTGCCGATGCCCTTGAGCACCCCGTCCAGCCAGGCGCGGTACGCGTTGCCGTCGGCGGCGCCGCCCTTGGAGTAGCTGCCGCAGTCGCGGTGCGGGATGTTGTAGAGCACCAGCAGCGCCTCACGGTCGGCCTTCGCGGCCGCCTCGGTGAAGCCGCGGGCCTCGCCCTGCGGGTCGTCGACGCCTATCCATTCGGCGACCGGCTGCGTCGCGATCTTGTTGACCAGGCGGGCGTCGCCGGACTTGCCGTCCTTGCCGTACGCGGCCACCTGACGGGCCGCCTTGCTGTCCGGGTTGACCCAGAACGGGGCGACGGACTTGGGGCGTTGGCCGGGTCTGTCCGGCACGCTGCCGTCACTGCCGCCGTCGGAGCAGCCGGCGAGCAGCAGCAGCGCCAGCGCCCCCACCACCGCCCTCGGCGGTGCCGCACCGGCATGCGCGGAGCGCGGCCGGCCGTCGCGGGACCCGCCCGGCGAACCGGCCCCGGCCATCCGTCGCAGATTGCCGTACATCCACTCCCCCCTCGGAGCACGAACACGGAACACGGTCGGCAGGGGACCACCGGCCGCATCCATCGTGGCACACCCCGAGTTGCCCGGGTCGGCCTGTGGACGAGCCGCGCAGCGGGTGCGTCGCGGCAGGTGCCGGGAGGTGCCCGGAGGTGCTGCCGAGAGGTGCCGTCTTGCGGTTGCGGCTTCGTTGTGGCTGGTCGCGCAGTTCCCCGCGCCCCCTTCGGGGCGGCTCAGTCGCCGCCGGGGGTGTGCGGGGGCTCCTGGTAGGACGTCAGGTAGGCGGAGACCACCACGATCACGTGAGCCGTCTCGCCGCCGTCCGGCCGGCCGGAGGCGTCGGCGGGGCTGTTGTCCTCGGTGATCAGGCGGAGTTCGGAGCGGCCGCGGTCGTGGGCGGCGTAGGCCCGGCGCGGGTCGAAGCGGTGGCGGTCGTAGAGCTGGACGTCCTCGATGGTGAAGCTAGCGGTGCTGCCGTCGGCGCGCTGGACGTCCATCCGCTCCCCCGGCTTGAGTTGGGACAGGCGGTGGAAACCGGCCCGTGGGGCGCCGGGGCCGCGGAGGGCGTCCGCCCGGGCCACGAGCAGCGCCGCGCCCGCCTCGCCCGGCCGCGGCCCCCCGGCGTACCAGCCGACGGGCTGCGGTGAGGTGTACGGGGGCGGGGTGAGGAGGCCGTCCCCGTCGAGGCCGCTTCCAGTGATTCCGGCCTCCCGTACGCCGAGCGCGTGGAGGGTGATCCGGACGGGCCGTGCGGTGGTCGCGGCAGGTACCGGGGCGTGCGCATGCGGAGGCGCCTGCCGGCCCAACGGGCGGCCTGCGGCGGCCACATCACCGGTCGTGGCGAGCTGCGCGGCCACCTCGTCCGCCAGATCACGGCCCCACAACCACAGCCCCAACAGCAACACCGCCCAGGCCACACCGCCCATCAGGCGGGCGGGGCGGTGGGCGGTTGCGTTGAGCGCCTTACGGGTGCCGTGAGTGCCATGGGTGCCGGACGCGCGGGAGGCGCCAGGCCCTCTGGGCGCGGCCGCCACGGCCCTCGTGCCGTCCCCGTTGCCGTCCCTGGTGCCGTCCCCGTTGCCGTCCCCATTGCCGTCCGGGCCGAATACGCCGGATCTGGCCGTCACCCCGACCGCGCTCGACCGCCCGTCCTCGTCAGCGCTCATCGGCGTCGCCCCGCCGCTCGCGGCGCAGTCTCAGCCGGAGCCGGAGCAGCTGCCCCGCGATGACCAGGATGGCGCCACCGGCCAGCACCAGGCCCACGGCCGAGGTACTGCTCAGCTCACGGTTCGAGGTGGCTTTGGCTTCCTTGGCGGCGTTGGCGGCGTTGGTGGCGTTGGTGGTGTTGGCGGCTCGGGGGGCGGGAGAGGCCGGATAGGTGCCTGGCACCCAGCCGGAGCGGACGGTGGCCGGCGCGGCGGTGCCGCTGGTGGCCCGCGAGGTGTCCGCGCCGCGGGAGGCGGGGGTGACCTGGACCGTTGCGGTTCCAGTGGCGCGATCGTCCGCGCCGTACGCGGCCGCCGGCGCCGTTGTCACCGCGCACGCCGCGACCGCGGCACAGAGAGCAAGTTGCCGTGAGCGCATGGTGAACCTCCGATACCTCCGAAGGTCCGCCCCCGCGCGCCCGGCCGCATCCGGTGCGGTCCGAGGCTGCGCCGTTCGGGTGGGGCGCCTGGGCCACCGGCCCGATCACACCAAGCCAGGCCGCCCCACCCACCCCGCTCACACCAGGTCGATGAGATCCGCGATCGAGTCCACCACACGGGACGGCCGGTACGGGTGCCGTTCGACTTCCTCGGGGCGGGTGAGCCCGGTCAGGACGAGGAAGGTCTCCATGCCCGCCTCCAGGCCGGCCACCACATCGGTGTCCATCCGGTCGCCGATCATCGCGGAGGTCTCGGAATGGGCGCCGATGACGTTCAGCCCGTGCCGCATCATCAGCGGGTTGGGCTTGCCGACGAAGTACGGGTCGATGCCCGTCGCCTTGGTGATCAGCGCGGCCACCGAACCGGTCGCGGGCAGCGCGCCCTGCGGGGAGGGGCCGGTCTCGTCGGGGTTGGTGGCGATGAACCGGGCCCCGTCGTTGATCAGCCGGATGGCCTTGGTCAGGGCCTCGAAGCTGTAGGTGCGGGTCTCTCCGAGGACCACGTAATCCGGGGCGTGGTCGGTCAGCACGTAGCCGATGTCGTGCAGGGCGGTGGTCAGGCCGGCCTCGCCGATGACGTAGGCGGTGCCGCCGGGGCGCTGGTCGTCCAGGAACTGGGCGGTGGCCAGCGCGGAGGTCCAGATCGACTCCCATGGGACGTCCAGGCCGATGCGGTTCAGCCGGGCGTGCAGATCACGCGGGGTGTAGATGGAGTTGTTGGTCAGCACGAGGAAGGGTTTGCCCGATTCGCGCAGCCGCTTGATGAAGGCGTCCGCCCCGGGAACCGGAATGCCCTCGTGCATCAGGACGCCGTCCATGTCGGTGAGCCATGACTCGATCGGCTTGCGCTCTGCCACTGCCGGACTCCTGCCGTGCGTGATGACCAGGGGCGCCGACCGCCTCCCGCACGCGCCGTGGACCACACGAGGCAACCCACGCGTCGTACGTACGGCCGACGCCCCCACCCTAAGTCAGCCCCCGTACCCCTGACCCTGGTGATCTCTCCGGTCTTGGCCAGGCAGGCGGCTCAGCCCCCCGTGGCCTCCCGCCAAGCCTCCACATAGGAGTCCAGGTTCTTGTCGAGGTCGTTCCAGTCCGGGTGGAAGATGTCGACGTTCTTCATGATCTTGGCGAGTTCGGCGGCGTGGGGGTCGGTGGCCTTGATGTCTTTGCGGGCGGTGAAGCCGCCGCCCACTGCGGAGACCTGGCGCTGGACGGGGGCGGAGAGCCCCTTGATCCCGTCCCCGGCCGGGCGCCAGCGGCGGGCGGACGGGACGGCTCCCGGCCCCCTCACCGCGCCACGGTGACCCCCCGCGCCCCGAACAGCGGCGCCAGCACCAGCTCCGCCGCCCCGTCCGCGACCACCCGCGCGCCGCCCCGGGCCAGCGCCACCGGGACCGCGGCCCTGCCACGGGCCCGTGCCTGGCCGCCGAGCGCCTCGGCCACCCCCGCCCGGAACCCGTCGGGGTTCTCCAGTACGGTGCGCCCGCCGAGCAGCACCCGGTCGATGTCCAGCAGCTCGACGAGGTTGGCGGCGCCCGCCCCCAACACCGCGGCCGCGCCCGGCAGATCGCCGCGGGCCACCGCCGCCAGGCACAGCGCCTCGATGCAGCCGCGCCGTCCACAGCCGCAGCGCGGCCCGTCCCACTGCACGGTCTGGTGCCCGAACTCCCCGGCGCCGGTACGCGGGCCGCGGTAGAGGCTGCCGCCCAGGACGAGCCCGGCGCCGAGACCGGTCCCCAGATGCAGATACCCGAACGAGCCGGCGCCGGCCGGCATCCCCTGGGCCAGGCCGAGTGCGGCCGCGTTGGTGTCCTTGTCGAGGACGACGGGCAGACCGAGGCGTTCGGCGAGCGCGTCCCGCAGCGGGAAGCCGTCCCACTGCGGTGCGCCGGTGACCCGGTGCAGTACCCCGGCGGCGTGGTCCAGCGGCCCCGGGCAGGCCACCCCGGCGCCCAGCACCGGCGGCCCGCCGGCCTCCGCGCGCAGCGCCGCGACCTCCCGTACGGCGGTGTCGAGCACCGGCCCGGCGCCCGCCTCGAAGGCGAGCGGGGCGCGGCGTACGGCGACGGCGGCGCCGGTGAGATCGGCGAGTACGGCGATCAGCTCATCACGGTCCAGGTGCAGCCCGACCGCGTGCCGGGCGCCGGGCACCAGCCGCAGGACGGTGGCGGGCTTCCCGCCCGTGGACGCGCGGCGCCCCGCCTCGACGGCCAGCCCCTCGGCCCGCAGCCGCGCGGTGATCTTGCTGACGGCCTGCGGGGTCAGCCCGGTGTCCGCGGCGAGCTCCAGCCGACTGAGCCCCTGCCCACCGGCCGCCCGGAGCAGCCCGAGTACGAGGGCGGCATTGTGGCCACGGAGGGCGGGGAGGTTGGCGCCTGGATTGGCGGGGGTGGCCGGGGTGCCGGGGGCGGCCGGGGTGCCGGGGGTGGCCGGGGTGCCGGGGGTGGCGCGCGGAGGCCCGGCCGCCGCCGCGGCGCCCGGAGCGCCGCCGCCGTCCCGCTCTCCGGCCCGCCCCCGGCCGATGTCATCGCTGCTCACCCACCCATTGTCCGCATCGCTTGCACTTTGGCAACAGCGTTGCTTAAGTGGAGCGCATGAGCAGCGAGACGAGCGACTCCACCGGCACCCCCGCCCCCCATGGCCCGCTCCGCGTCGGCCTCATCGGCTACGGCCTGGCCGGCTCGGTCTTCCACGCCCCCCTGATCGCGGCCACCGACGGCCTGCGGCTCGACCTCGTCTCGACCTCCGACCCGGAACGGCAGACGCAGGCCCGCGCCGAGCACCCCCAGGTCCGTACGGTCGACACCCCCCAGGCGGTGCTGGACCGCGCCGCGGACCTCGATCTGATCGTGCTGGCGTCGCCCAACAAGACCCATGTGCCGCTCGCCACCGCCACGTTGGAGGCCGGTCTGCCGGTGGTCGTCGACAAGCCGCTGGCCGCGACCGCCGCCGAGGCCGAGCGGCTCGCCGCGCTCGCCGACGACCGCGGCCTGCTGCTCTCCGTCTTCCAGAACCGCCGCTGGGACAACGACTTCCGCACCGTCCGCAAGCTGATCGAGGACGGCGCGCTCGGCGACGTCCAGCGCTTCGAGTCCCGCTTCGAGCGCTGGCGCCCGCAGCCCAAGGGCGGCTGGCGCGAGTCCGGCGACCCGGCGGAACTCGGCGGCCTGCTCTACGACCTCGGCAGCCACCTCGTCGACCAGGCACTGACCCTCTTCGGCCCGGTCGTCTCGGTCTACGCCGAGTCCGACATCCGGCGCCCGGGCGCGGAGGCCGACGACGACACCTTCCTCGCCCTCACCCACGCGAACGGCGTCCGCTCCCATCTGTGGGTGAGCGCCACAACCGCCATGCTGGGCCCGCGCTTCCGGGTCCTGGGCAGCCGGGCCGGCTATGTGAAGCACGGCCTGGACCCACAGGAGGCCGCCCTGCGCGAGGGCCTGCGGCCCGGCACCGACGGGGTGGAGTGGGGCGTGGAGCCGGAGTCCCGCTGGGGCCACCTGGGCGCCGGCTCGTCCCCACAGACCGGCGGCGGCGAGCGAGTACCGACCCTGCCGGGCGACTACCCCGCATACTACGCCGCGCTCGAACGAGCCCTCCGCGAGGGCGGACAGCCGCCGGTGACGGCCACCGAGGCCGCGGCCGCCCTGCGCGTACTGGAGGCCGCAAAGCGCTCCGCCGCCGAGGGCCATACGGTCCGGATCGAGGCACGCGCATGAGCCCGGCTGTCGAAAAATATGCGAATACGTAGCGCTCCCACAGGCCGGGGCGCCCGTGACCCGAAAGCCCCCAGCGGTCCAACCGTTGGGGGCGCGGACGGGCGGAAGTTCACACAAACAGGAGGGTGGTCTCCGCGAGAATGTCCCTGTTCAGTTCACTCTTGTAGATCAGGTCGATGCTGCCGAAACGGGCTTCGCTGTAGTCCAGTCCGAGTTCGGCCACGGCTGCGCGCACCGCCTGCTCCGAGGGACCCTCAACCTCCAGGAAGGTGGGCAGGTCGGGCCACGTATCCAGGTCGTACGTGACGTCGCCGAGCTGCCACTCCTCCCGGTAGTTCTGCTGGTAGCGCACCTGGCGCAAGCCGAGAGCCTTGAGGAGTTCAGCGGTCTTCTCCAGGTCGCTGACCTCGACTTCGATCTCCGTGGTGCCGTTGATGTGGGTGGCGTCTGTGACCTGCTTCAACGTGAGGGTGGTCTTGCCTCCCTCGTCCCGCAGTCGCAGCCACTGTTCCCCCTGCACGCTGTCGTTCTCGAAGATCAGGCGGGTGAACATGGTCCTGGGGAAGATCTGCTCCCCGCCGGCTGCCTTCAGCTGATCGCGCAGGTCGTCT
Source organism: Streptomyces sp. bgisy130 (assembly GCF_057708345.1). NCBI lineage: Bacteria > Bacillati > Actinomycetota > Actinomycetes > Kitasatosporales > Streptomycetaceae > Streptomyces > Streptomyces sp. bgisy130. Next base: position 129,945 of record NZ_JBYISA010000009.1, on the reverse strand, counting down.
ACCTCGATCCCCAGAAACTTGGCCTCGTATTCGTGCTGTGCCATCTCTCTCCTCGTTGATCGTGAGGGGCTAAGCGGTCAGGTCGTGGTAATCCCGTTCGCGCAGCTTTCTGATCTCGCCGGCCACGCTGCTGGCGACGAACTCTTCGAGCGGTAGGCACAGGTCCATGCGCTGGATGCATACGCCAACGTGGAACCTCCCGCGCGGGTCACGGTAGAGACGAACGCCGTAGTAGCCCTCATGGCAATCCGTGTCGTTGTTGGTCGCGGTCTCCGGTCTGCCCCAGGCCTCGATGACCATGCGCTGGTGGTCGAGGCCCTGGAGTGGCATCTGAGGACGCCTGACGCGGAAGCGGGGGCGGGGCGCAGAACGCCCGCCTGTGGGTAGGTTCTGAGGGCTACCGCAGAACGGAGTTCATCGTGCCCCCGAGCATCGAAGAGCACACCGGCACCCGGATCGCCCGATACCGCAAGCAGCGCGGCCTTCTGCAACAGGGGCTGGCCCTACGCGCCAATGTCTCCAAGTCCCTGCTGTCAAAAGTGGAATGTGGGCAGAAGCCCGCCTCCCCGGCTTTCGTGGCGGCGTGTGCCCGCGCGCTCAGCGTCTCCACCTCCGACCTTCTGGGGCAGCCCTACGCCGACGAGTTGCGCCGGGACCGGATGGATGCACTGATACAGCCCATTCGCGAAGGGATGGAGAACTGGGACATCCCGCTCGACTGGCAGACGACTCCCCGTGCCGCTCCACTCATCCGGGCCGATGTACAACGCGCGCTCCTGCGGCGCCGCCAAGCGGAGTACACGGACATGGTTCGTGACCTGCCAGGGCTGATCGACGAGTCCGTCCAGGCCGTACACACCGCGTCGGGTGAGGAGCAACGGCAGGCGTACGAATGCCTTGCCGGAACATTTCGCTGTGTGTTCACCGTGGCCTGGAACTTTGGATATATCGACCTCGCCACGGTGGCGCTGGACCGTCTCGCCTGGACCGCCCCGCGCGCGGACGAGCCCGGCTTGGCCGCCATGCACGCCTATCTCCGCGCACAGACCACATTGTCGTCTGCCCGGTACGACGTCGGGATGCGCGTGATTGACGGGGCGCTGCGGGATCTTGACGGCCAAGGCGCACGCCGTCCCGCGGGTATCAAGGCCATGCAGGGGGTCATGCACCTACGGGCTGCCGTGATCGCGGGCAGGGCGAAAGACGGGGACCACGCAGACGCCCGGCTTGCCGAAGCCCGCGCCCTCGCCCAGGAGACAGGCGAGCTGCCGGATTACGGGGTCACTTGGGGACCCACGAACGTCGCGGTGCATTCCGTGGCCATCGCCTCGGAGCTGGACGAGTTCGGACGCGCCGTGGAACTCGCGCAGGACGTGCGTATCCCACGCGGCTGGACCCGTTCCCGGGCCGGTCACCACTGGATGGACCTCGCCAGGGCACACACCTGGGCAGACCAACCGGGGCAGGCGCTCGACTGTCTGCAACGTGCCCGACGGGCCGCTCCGCAACAGACGCGGTACCACCCCACCGTGCGGGAAACCGTGCTCGCTCTCAAACGACGTGAGCGGACACGGAGCGGGGGCCTGGCGCGGTACGCGGAGTGGATCGGCCTCTAGCCCACCTCACGGGTGGGAAGTTGCACGGTGCGGTGCAACTCCCCGTCGCCACCCGTCGGCAGTCTGACGTGTAGTCAAGACCCCGTGGCCGCGCCAACGGCCCAGGGCAGTCCCACGCTGAATGGAGCGTCGACGTGCCGCACGGTATCGCCCGGATCTTCGCCTCGCTGTTGCGCCGGTTACTTCCAGCACCAGGCCGCCCTCGGTCGACGAGGTGCGAGAGCGCGGTGACCGTATGACCAGCGGACCGCCGGATGTGGTGCGGCTGCTGCCGTGGACGGGGACGGATGGAAAACCGTGCTATCTCGTCGGGGACGGCACGGGCTATCTCTCCCGCATTGCCGACGACGCCGAGAGCACCCAACTGGACATGGCGGGAGAACTCCTCGATCAAGCAACGCGCATACTCATCGCACGCGCCTGGACGGCCGGCGAAATCCACCTGCTGGCACTTCAGTTGACCGAGTCGCTGCATGAGGTGAAACGGATCGCGGAGAGCCGGGGCGCCCGGCTGCCGGCGCCGGACCACGACGACACGCTGGATTTCGACGAGACCGCCGACGCGCCCCCCACCCCCCGCCCCCTCAGGCGCCCTTGAGTACCTGCCGCTGCCGCCCCAACCCCTCGATCTCCAGCTCCACGACATCGCCGGCCCGCAGATACGGCTTGGGGTCGGGGTGGCCCATGGCGACGCCGGCCGGGGTGCCGGTGTTGATGATGTCACCGGGGTAGAGGGTCATGAACCGGCTGACGTAGCGGACCACTTCGGCGACCGGGAAGATCTGCTCGGCGGTGGTGCCGTCCTGCTTCAGTTCGCCGTTGACCCAGAGTCGCAGGGCGAGGTTCTGCGGGTCGGGTACCTCGTCGGCGGTCACCAGCCAGGGGCCCAGCGGGTTGAAGGTCTCGCAGTTCTTGCCCTTGTCCCACTGGCCGCCGCGCTCGATCTGGAAGGCGCGTTCGGAGACGTCGTGCGCCACGGCATAGCCGGCCACCGCGGCCAGCGCCTGTGCGTCGGTCTCCAGGTAGCGGGCGGTCCGGCCGATGACGACCGCCAGCTCCACCTCCCAGTCGGTCTTCACGCTGTCCCGGGGGACCAGCACGGTGTCGTCGGGGCCGACGACGGTGTCCGGGGCCTTCATGAAGAGGATCGGCTCCGCGGGGGTCGCGGCGCCCGTCTCCCGGGCGTGGTCGTGGTAGTTCAGCCCGATGCAGACGATCTTGCCGATCCGGGCCACCGGCGGGCCGGTGCGCAGCCCGGCCGCGTCGAGATGCGGCAGCTCGCGGGAGGCGGCGGCGGTGCGGATCCTCGCCAGCTTTTCCGCGTCGGCGAGGAGTGCGCCGTCGATGTCCGGCACCAGGCCCGACAGGTCCCGCAGGGTCCCGTCCTCGTCGAGCAGCGCCGGGCGTTCCGTCCCCACCGTTCCGACACGCAGCAGCTTCATCGGTTCCTCTCCCGTGGTCGAAGGTCGGCCCGGAAGGGGTCTCCCGGGCCGGCCGATGGGGGACGGCCATCGAGCGATTTGGCTGATCGTCCAAGAACGGGGTCCGGTCCGCAAGACCCCGTTCACGGACTGGACCGTTACTGGGAGGTAGTGGCGATGTGCGGGGCGGGAGCCCTGCCGCCGGACCGCGGAGCCGGCTCGCCGGCCGGGCGGGATCAGGCCCCGGAGGTGGCCTCGGAGGTGCCCCGCGCCTGCGAGTTGGCCCTGGCGCGGGCCGCCCGCTGCCGGGCCGCGCGGCTCTTGGGCGCGCGCCGGTCCGCCCGCTGCTGCGCCGGGCGGGAACCTTCACCCGGCGCCCCGTCCGCCGCGGCGGACCCCGGCGCCACTGCCGCTCCCGCTGCCGCTGCCGCCGCCGTGGACGACTGCCCCACGGCGGGGGCCGCCTTCCCCTTCGCCGCAGCCGCCTTCCCCTTCCCCGGTGCGGCCGCCGCGGCCGCCGCGCCCGCCTCCGCCGCGCCGCGCCCCCGCTCCCGGTGCAGCAGCGCCCGCTCGCACGCCGTCCAGGTCGTCGTCGTGACCATGTAGAGCCCGGCGGCCAGCGGCACCACCGCCACCGTGATCAGTGTGCCGAAGGACAGCAGCGGCATCACCTTGGCCATCGAGGCCATCCCGGGCATCGCGGCGTTGCCCGCGGCCGGCTGCGGGGCCTTGGCCATCGTGGCGCGGGCCCGCCGGAAGTTCCAGGTGGCGACCGCGGCGACCAGCACGAAGAGTCCGACGTAGACCAACCCCTGCGGCCCGAAGACGCCGCCGTCGGCGAGTGCCTCGGTCCAGTGGCCGCCGAGCGGCGCACCGAGCAGCGTGTGGTCGAGGAGGTCTCCGCCGCCGGTCGAGAACAGGTGGTACATCACGAAGAAGACGGGCAGTTGCAGCAGCGTCGGCAGACAGCCGGCGAGGGGTGAGGAGCCCGTCTCGGCATACAGGTCGGCCATCGCCTTCTGGAGCCGCTCGGGGTTGCCCTTGTGCTTGCGCTGGAGCTCGGCGAGCTGCGGGGCGAGTGCCGTACGGGCCTTCTCGCCGCGGGCCGCGGCGCGGGCGAGGGGGTGCAGCGCGGCGCGGACCCCCAGGGTGAACAGAATGATGGCGGCGGCCATGGCCGCGGTGCCGAAGAGCGGGGCGATCGCCTGGGCGCCGTGCGCCAGCGCCTCGCCGAGGAAGCCGAACATGGACATGGGTGAGCCCTCCACGGGTCTCGTCGTGCCGGGATGTGGATTCGGCGTGACGAGCCGCGCGGACGCGGAACGAGCGGTACGGGGACCGGACCGGTGCGCCTACGCGGCCGTCGGGAGGGGACGGCCCGGGGCTCGGGGGCGCGGGCGGCCGGCCGCGTCGGGATCACGTTGGGGCAGGAAGGCCGTACGCCGCTCGCGGTCGCGGATGGCCGTACGGATCCGCCCGGGGGGCATCGGCCGGGCCGAGCCCGCGATCAGGAAGGCGCGGCACAGGAGCAGCAGCGCGGTGGTGGTCGCGGCGGCGGTCAGGGCCGTGGTCAGGCCGGTCTGGGTGAGCAGGAAGCCGGCGAGGACGAAGAGGAGCGCTGAGGTGTACAGGCGCCACGCATCGGCGATGCGGTACATCCGGCGCCCTCCTCAGGTTGTCCGGTCGTCACAACTTGTCGTCTTCCGCTCAAGAGTAGCCACATCTCTGGGCAGCCGGGAGGCCGGCCGGTAGCTTGCGCCCTCTCTGCCGTCGGGGGCGGCGGGGAGCAGGGGGAAATCAAGGGGGAACACCTAGGAGGTGCTGTGCGCGACATCAGCGTCCCGGCCCTGGCGGCTCCACTACGGAGCGGCGGTCTTGCCGACTCCGTCTTCGACACCGCCGTCCACCAGCCGGATTTCGCTCAGCTCGCCCGCCGTGACGACCACACACCCGGCGACTGGCAGGAGGTATCGGCGGCGGAATTCCGTGACGAGGTCATGGCCCTGGCCAGGGGGCTGCTGGCGGACGGGATACGGCCCGGCACCCGGGTCGCGCTGATGTCCCGTACGCGCTACGAGTGGACCTTGTTCAGTTATGCGCTGTGGGCGATCGGCGGGCAGCTCGTCCCGGTCTATCCGACCGCCTCGGCCGAGCAGCTGCGCGGCATCCTCGCCGGGGCGAAGGTCACCGCGATCGTCGTGGAGAACGAGGCACAGGCGATGACCGTGGCGGAGGCCTGCGACGCACGGGCCACGCTGCGCCGGCTGTGGCAGCTGGACCTGGACTGCGTCCGGCGGCTGACGGAGGAGGGCACCCGGCTGACCGAGGCCGATGTGCACCGGCTGCGGCACGCGGTCGGCCCGGGTGACATCGCGGCGATCGTGTACACGTCGGGGACCACCGGCCGCCCGCGCGGCTGCGTGATCACCCACGCCAATCTCGCCGCGGGGTGCGACACCCTCTACGCGGGCTGGGGCGGGCTGCTGGCCGCGCCCGGCGAACGCCCTTCGCTGCTGGCCTTCCTGCCGTTCGCGCACATCTACGGGCTGATGGTGCAGGTGGCGTGTCTGCGCGGCGGGGTGAAGCTCGCCCATCAGCCCGATGTCACCTCGGACGAACTGCTGCCGGCGCTCGCCTCGTTCCGTCCGACGTTCCTGTTCGCGGTGCCGTACGTCTTCGAGAAGATCTGCGCCCGCGCCCGGCAGGCCGCGGAACAGGCGGGCCGGCGGCGGACGTTCGACGCGGCGATGACGGTGGCGGTGCGCTACGCGGAGGCCCTCGCGGCGGAGGCGCAGGGAACCGGGCGCGGCCCCGACCCGTTCCTGCGGGCCCGGCACGCGCTCTACGACCGGCTGGTGTACTCCCGCATCCGGGAGCTGCTGGGCGGCCGGGTGCGCACCGCGGTCTCCGGCGGCTCACCGCTGTTGCGGGAGCTGGGACTGCTCTTCGCCGGCGCCGGGATCACCGTCTACGACGGCTACGGCCTGACGGAGACCAGCGGCGCGATCACCGTACAGCCGCCCGGCCGGGTGCGCTTCGGGACGGTGGGCATGCCGCTGCCGGGCAGCGCGGTGCATCTGGCGCTGGACGGCGAGGTGTGGGTGCGCGGCGCGGTGGTCTTCGCCGGCTATCTCGACGAGGACGGCGCACCGGACAGCGGGCTGTACGACGGCTGGCTGGCGACCGGCGACCTGGGGCACCTGGACGAGGACGGCTATCTCGTCATCACCGGCCGCAAGAAGGACATCATCATCACCAGCAACGGCAAGAGCGTGGCCCCGCAGGGGCTGGAACAGCGGCTGTGCGCCCATCCGCTGATCTCGCAGTGCGTGGTGGTCGGCGACAACCGGCCGTATGTGACCGCGCTGATCACGCTGGACCCGGAGGCCCTGGAGCACTGGCACCACCTGCGCGAGGAGCCGGGCGCCGACAGCGGGGCGCCGACGCCGGAGGAGCAGCTCCAGGCGGAGGTGCGGCGGGCGGTGGCACGGGCGAACGCGTCGGTGTCCCGGGCCGAGTCGATCCGCGCGTTCCGGGTGCTGCCGGGCGAATTCAGCCAGGAGGCCGGGCTGGTGACCCCGTCGCGGAAGCTGCGGCGGGCGGCGATCGTAGGGCGCTACGCGGCCGAGATCGACGCCCTGTACGCCCAGGGGCGGCGCGAGGAGCCCGAGACCCGCCAGGACCGGCGCAGATGGGCGGCGGCGGGTCTCTACGCGCGCTGAGAGCGCAGGACGAGGCCAACCTCTGGACGGGCCCGGCCGGGCATACGGCAGCCGGCGCACGTCACCCGTATCCGGCCGGGCCCGCCCGCGGCACCGTAGCAGTGCCGCGGCGGGCCCGGTCTTTATTTGTCCAGGGGTGAGGACCCACGTCCGCAGGCCTGTTGGGGCACTTAGCGTCCGGTGGCATTCACGTACGGACGAACCGGGAGGCCGTGTGCGGTCCATCCTCAGCAATTCCGCAACATCCGGGCGGACCATCGCCACCGGACTGGTCGTGGCCGCCCTCGTGGCCACGCTCGCGGCGCTGCTGCTGCCCGTCCAGCTCTTCGGTGAGACGGCATCCGCGGCGACCAACACCGTCACCTACGACGATGACGGCGGCGGCACGGTGAACACCCGCTACGGTCCGCTGACCGCCATGGACCGGGACTTCGTGCGCAAGGTCAGACTGGCCGGCCTGTGGGAACTGCCCGCGGGCCGCCAGGCGCAGGAGCGCGGGCAGACCGCGGCGGTCCGCAGCGCCGGCGCCATTCTCGTCGCCGGGCACACCGAGCTGGACCGCAGGTCGATCGAGGCCGGGCGGGCGCTGGGCGTCTCCCTGCCCAACCAGCCCAACGCCGATCAGCAGGGCTGGCTGGCCCAGATGAACGCCGCCCAGGGCGACGACTTCGCCCCGACGTTCGCCGAGCTGCTGCGCCGCGCCCACGGCAAGGTCTTCGGCCTGGTGGCCCTGGTCCGCGACCAGACCAAGAACTCGATGGTGCGCTCCCTGGCGAACCGGGCCAACGTCGTCGTCCTGAGCCACATCACGGCGCTGGAGAAGACCGGTGGCGTCGACTTCGACACGCTGCACAGCAGCTAGGCCCCGGAGCTCTGACATGTCACGGCGGCGCGGCCGACGGCCCGGACGGCGGCGGACTCCCCCGCCCACCGCGGGGGACGCCCCGCGCCCACCACCACCCGCGACCCGGAAGAAACGACACCCGCACCAACCGACACCCCTCACATCGGACGAAGCGAAGTGATCTCATGAGGCAACGGCAACAAGCCCATAAACGCTCGCGTTTGACGAACAGAATGCTGATCGGCGCCACCGCCCTGCTGCTGGGCGGGGGTGGCCTGGCCGCCTACGCCACCACGGCGCTGGCCGGCAACAGCACAACGGACGCGGCGGCGGGCCACTCCCAGCACACCGCGAGCGCCTTCACGCTCTCCTGCCCCGATGTGGGCGAGCGGCTGCGCCAGGTACCCCGTAGCGCCAAGCTCCCGGTCTCCAAGGGGCTGTCGGCGCTCGACAAGCAGGTGCACGACGCGTACCACAAGATGATGGGCGGCACCGGCGACAGCGTCCTCAACGGGCTCAAGACACAGCGGGAGAAGACCATCAGGATGATGGTCACCGCGATCTCCAAGGACGCCAAGCGTCCCGGCTACCTGCTCAAGATGAGCGGCTGCACCATGAAGCCGGTAGACGAGGGCGCGGGCGCCGGCGGCAACGACTCCACGAAGTCCGTGCAGGACGGCTGGTATCAGGGCCAGACCCCGCAGAACCAGACGCAGGGGCAGACCCAGGGCCAGACCCAGGACCCCGGTCAGGTGCAGGGCCAGGACCCGGGCCAGGCGCAGGACGGCGGGCAGCAGCAGGGCCAGCCCGGCGGACCGTCCCCCGACGACTTCGTCGACATCAACAACGTCCAGCCGAACGCGGACGCCCCGCCGTTCGCCGCCCCCCAGGGCGGCAACGCCTCGACCGGCACCTTCACCACCGAGTGCGGCCGCAATGAGGACGGCCACTTCAACTCCGACAACGTCATCGTGACGCCGGGCGTCAGCAACGGCGCCCACCACACCCACGACTACGTCGGCAACAAGGCCACCGACGCCTTCGCCGACGACAACAAGCTCGCCGCCTCCGACACCACCTGCGACAACGGCGACCAGTCCACCCACTACTGGCCGGTGCTGCGCAAGCTCGACGGCAACGCGGAGCAGAAGCCGGGCGCCGCGCAGGACGCCAACGTCGGCACCACGCTGACGCCGGCGACGGTGACCCTGACCTTCCGGGGCAGCCAGTCCGGCCAGGTCGAGGCGATGCCGCGGTTCATGAAGATCATCACCGGCGACGCCAAGGCGTTCACCAACGGCACCAAGAACGCCAACGCCTCCTGGAGCTGCACCGGCTTCGAGGACCGGCAGCTGAAGGACAAGTACCCGCTGTGCCCGGAGGGCTCGCAGGTCGTGCGCACCTTCGCCTTCCAGAACTGCTGGAACGGCCGGGACATCGACAGCGGCAACCACCGTGACCACGTGACGTTCTCGGACCAGAACGGCAACTGCCCCAGCGGCTTCAAGGCGATCCCGCAGCTCGTCCAGCGGATCACCTACGACGTCCCGCAGGGCCAGAGCTTCGCGGTGGACAGCTTCCCCGAACAGCTGCACAAACCGGTGACCGACCACGGTGACTTCATCAACGTGATGCCGGACCAGCTGATGAGCAAGGCGGTCGACTGCATCAACAACGGCCAGGAATGCACCTGACGGGGCGGCGGCCCTGAGGGCTACGGCTCTCAGGGCCGCCTACGGCCCTCAGGGCTACGGCCCTCAGGCCCCTTAGGGGAGACGTCCCCTAAGGGGCCGCTGGGCCCCCTGGACCCGACAACGCAGTGGCCCCGTCCCGGATTCCCGGGGCGGGGCCACTGTTCTGCGCCGAGGGGCTGGTGTGGTGCCGGCGGTACGCCGTCGGACCGGCCGGCGGTCAGCTCAAGGGGCGCGGTGGTTCATCCGTCGGTCCCTCAAAGGCCGTTGACGCGGGCCTCACGGGCCATGCCGAGCGGGCGTATGGAGGATGCGACGGCGCGGGCGCGGCGGCCGGCCCGTGCGCGGTAGCTGCGGACATGGGCCATCAGACGCCGGCTGCGCAGCGCCATCTCCAGCTCGAAGCGGGTCCGCGGATCACGCAGCACCGGCCCGAAGAGCTTCTCGATCTGGCGCAAGCGGTACCGGACCGTCTGCGGGTGCACATGCAGCAGCTTCGCCGCCTCAGGGGCGCCTCCGCCCTCCAGCCACGCCAGCAGCGTGACTTCGAGCCGTTCGCTCTGCCGGGGCGTCAGCTCCTCCAGCGGGCCGAGCCAGCGGGACGTCAGCGCGTCCGCCAGCGACTCGTCCTGGAGCAGCAGGAGCGCCGAGAGATGGTCGTCGACGAACGCGGGCCGCGACTCCGGGCCGACCCGGCTCGGGGCCAGCGTCAGCAGATACCGGGCCCACCGCAGCGAGGACGCCGTGTCGGTGGCCGGCACCACGTGCCCGACCGCCGCCGGGCGGCCCTTGAGCGCCGCCTCCAGGCGGGCCCGGGTCTGGGTGGCCGGGTCGGGGACGAACAGACAGGTGTAGCCCTCGACATTGCCGATGAGGGCGTGCCCCAGCGCCGCGGCGAGTTGCGGCGCCTCGGCGGGGGTGGCGAGCACGACGGCCTGGAGGGTGTCGGGCACCGGCCAGCCCGCGGCGCGGGCCAGCTCGTGCAACCCCTCCTCGGGCACCTCGCGTTGGCCGGCGAGCACGTCGAACAGGTCCTGGCGGGCCCGGGCCACCGGCATCGGAGTGACAACTGAGGGTACTGCCGGAGGTTTACTTTCCGACTCTTTTTGGTACCCCAGAACTGTCAGCAAGGCCTGTTCAAGCGCCCAATGTGCGTCTTCTACGGGAGTATCCCCGAGAAGTGCGGACAATGCGGGAAATCCGCGTTGCAACTCCGCGACCAACTTCTCGGCGAGATCCGGGAGTTCATTTCTCACTACCCGGTTCCACTCGCCGCGGGGACGCGACCAGATGCGGTTCAGGAGATCACACATCGCTACCTCGATCCTGGCGGGGATGCGGCTGGTACAGGGGATTGGCGCTTCCCCGTGCGCCTGAGTCGGCATCATCCGGAGTCCCCCCGCGCGACCGCGATGCCAGTGCAGGAATTTGTCACAGCGCGATAAACCTTACGAAAGCCTGAACAGGTTCGGAGATGCTTTTGCACATCCGGATTACGGCCCTGCGTATCCACCTGGTTACAGAATGTTTAGTGTTACCGGGGGTCACCCGAACAAAAGCCACGGGCAAATACCACCCCCGGGAGATTTCATAGAAATTCGCATCCCGCACCCGTGCCCCGACACCGGGAGGTCCGATGTCCGCACCGCGTTTGCAGAGCCGCCGCGCCGCACACCGTGCCCGGCCCTCGCCTTCAGTGCCCCGCCCCCGGCGCCCTCCGAGCGAACCCGGCCCGCCGGACCGGCGGGCCCCCGGAGGCGGATTCGCCGGAACTGCCGTACTCCGTCCGGCGCTTCCGGCCGCACTGCTGCTCTTCCTCGCCGTCACGCTGCACTCCGGCGCGGCGGACACCCTGATGCGCTTCCTGGACTTCGGCGCCGGAGTCCTCGCGCTGGTCTCGCTGTCGGTCACCGTGCTGTGGGGCCTGGCCGCCACCGACCGCATGGTGCTGCACTCCGGGCACCGGCTGCTCGCCCAGGCCGTGCACCGCGGCACCGCGGTCGCCGGACTCGGCTTCCTCGGCCTGCACATCTGGGTGAAGATCGCCGAGGGCCACACCGGCGCCACGGCCGCCGCGGTGCCCTTCACCGACGGCGCCCGGCCCGGCCTCATCGGCCTCGGCACCCTCGCCGCCTACACGTTCATCGCCGTCGCGGTGACCGGCGCGGTACGCGGCGCCTTCACCGGCCTGTCCGGCGCCCGCTGGTGGCGGGCGCTGCACATGTGCGCCTACCTCGCCTGGGGCCTGGCCCTGGTGCACGGTCTCAAGTCCGGGCGCGCGGCGGCCGGCTGGGCCGTCGCCGGATACGCCATCTGCCTCACGGCGGTGGCCGTACGACTCGCCCTGCGGCTGCGCGACGCACGCAGGAACACAGGAGAACTCCCATGACCGCCCCCGCCCCCACCCAACTGCTGCCGGCTCTCGCCGAGACGGAGCCCGTACCGACGCTGGCGTCCTTCGGGCCGCCGCGGCTGCTGGCCGGCCTCGACGAGATACCCCGCATGGACCGGGTGGCCCACCTGTCCGGGCACGGCAGTCTCCCCCAGCTCACCCCTCAGGAGCTGGTGGCGCTGGCCGAGGACATCGATCTGCGCGGCCGCGGCGGCGCGGGCTTCCCCTTCGCCCGCAAGCTGACCGCGGTCATCGACGGGATGAAGCGGGCGGACGGAAAGGGCGCGGTGGTCGTCAACGGCAGCGAGGGGGAGCCCAGTTGCCTCAAGGACACCGCGCTGCTGCTGCACGCCCCGCATCTGGTGCTCGACGGCGCGCTGCTGGCCGCCGACGCGCTCGGCGCGCAGGAGGTCGCCCTGGGGGTGACCCGTACGGACGTGCTGAGCTCGGTGCAGCGGGCCATCGACGAACGCGGCCCGGTCCGGCCGACGTTACGGGTCACCCTGCTCACCGAACGGTTCGTCACCGGCGAGGGCTCGGCCATGACGAACGGGCTGGGCGGCGGCCCCGGGCTGCCCTCCGGCCGCAAGATCCGCTCCAGCGAGCGCGGGCTGAACGGTGTGCCGACCCTGCTGTCGAACACCGAGACCTACGCCCAGCTCGCGGTGGCCGCCCGCCTCGGCGCCCTCGGCTACCGCACCGCGGGCCTGCCCACCGAGCCCGGCACGCTGCTGCTGACGGTCGCCGGCAGCCGGGTCGTGGAGGTCCCCTACGGCGTCTCCCTGGCCCGGGTCCTGGCGCTGTGCGGCATGGACCAGGGGCAGGGCGTGCTGATCGGCGGCTACCACGGCACGTTCATCTCCCCCGCCGACGCGCTGACCGCGAACCTGTCGAAGGAGTCGCTGGCCGAGTACAACGCGGTGCTCGGCGCCGGGGCGGTGCTGCCGATCCCGTACGACACCTGTCCGGCGGGCGAGACGGTCCGCGTCGCCCAGTGGATGGCCGCCGAGTCGGCCGGCCAGTGCGGCCCCTGTGTGCTCGGCCTGCCCGCGCTCGCCGACCAGCTCGACCGCGCCGTACGGGGCGGCGGGGAGGCCGCCCTGGAGGCCGTGCAGACCCGGATGCGGGCCGTGGAGAAGCGCGGCGCGTGCAGCCATCCTGACGGCACCTCACGCTTTGTCGCCTCGGCCCTGCGGTCCTTCCCCGAGGAGTTCGAGCGGCACGCGAAGGGATTCGGCTGCGGCCGCCCGGTGACCGGTGCCCTGCCGGTCACCGGGAACCCGCCGCTGGCCGTCGCCGCCCCCGCGCCCACCCCCACTCGGACGCCCGCGCCGCCGCAGGAACGGCTGCTGATCGACTGGACGCTGTGCCGCGGCCACGGCCTGTGCGCCGATGTCGTGCCCGGCGTCGTGAAGCTCGGCGCGGACGGCTATCCGCAGTCCGCCAGCATGCCGCTGCCGGCCCGGATGCGGCGCCGCGCCCAGCTCGCGGTGCGCCGCTGCCCCGCGCTGGCGATGCGGGTACAGGGCGGCAACTGACCTACCGGGGACGGCTTTTGCGCCCGGAGAAAATTCTTCGGCGCCGTTGAACGCCCGGCACCCCACAGCGCGTATTCCCCGGGCGACGGCACCCCGCCGCCGCCCGGACCGGACCGCAACGGACCGGAACGGGCGACCGGACGGCAACGCGGTCACCACCTCAGCAACGACGGAACCACCCACCGGCAGAGGAGACATCATGATCAATCGACGTCGTGCGGCGCTCGCGGCCGCGGCGGTCGCCACCCTGGCGCTGACCACCGCCTGCGGCAGCAGCGGCACCCAGAGCGCCCCCGGCACCACCAGCGCGGACAACGTCCAGCCCGCCGGCCAGGGCACCAGCGACTACGGCTACGGCTCCTCCGGCGGCGGCTCGGGCTCCGGCGGCCAGGCGGGCGGCGCCGACGCCGCCGGCAAGGCCCCCAAGGCCGCGCCCGCCGCCGGGAAGCTGAAACTGAGCCAGGACGCCAAGATCGGCACAATCGTGACCGACGCCAAGGGCATGACCCTCTACCGCTTCGACAAGGACACCCCGGACCCCGCCAAGTCCAACTGCAACGGGTCCTGCGCCACCACCTGGCCGCCGGTCCCCGCCAACGGCGCCAACGCCCCGGCCGGCATCGACAAGAGCAAGCTGGGCTCGGTCACCCGCGCCGACGGCGTCAAGCAGCTCACCATCGCCGGCTGGCCCGCCTACCGCTACATCAAGGACACCAAGGCCGGTGACACCAAGGGCCAGGGCGTCGGCGGCACCTGGAACGCGCTGGCCCCCGACGGCAAGAAGGCCGGCGCCCAGGAGCCCGCGGACGTCTCGGTGTTCAACCACCCCGACCTCGGCGGCATCCTCGTCGACGGCAAGGGCCGCACCCTCTACCGCTTCAACAAGGACAGCGCCTGGCCGATGAAGTTCGGCTGCAACGACGCCTGCCTGGACACCTGGAAGCCCGCCAAGCCCGCCGACCGCTCCAAGCTCAACGGCATCGCCCCCAAGCTCATCAGCACCGTCACCCGCCCCGACGGCACCCGCCAGCTGGCCGTCGACTGCTGGCCCGTCTACTGGTTCACCGGCGACGAGCAGCCCGGTGACATCAACGGCCAGGGCAAGATGGGCCTGTGGTTCGCGGTCTCCAAGGAGGGCAAGAAGATCACGACGACACCGGAGGGCTGAGCCGCCCGCCCTGCGACGGCACACCCTCCCGCGGGAACTCGTCGTCCAGCGCCAGCACCTCGGCGTCCGGCCTCTCGTCCGCGGCGCGCGGCCCCAGCCAGGTGACCGCGAGCGCCACCGCCACATTCACGGCGAGCCCGACGATCCCCGCGTTCATCCCCCACACCGGGTCGTGTCCCCCGAAGACCAGGACACAGACCAGCGTGAAGCCCGCCACCAGGCCGCTCACCGCGGCGTGCAGCGTCAGCCGCCGCCACACCAGCCCCAGCAGCAGCATCGGCACGAGCTGCGCCATGCCCTCGTACGAAATCAGGGACAGCCGGACGAGGGTGTCGGGGGCGGTGTAGGTCAGCAGCAGCGCCAGCGCCCCGGCCACCACCACGACCAGCTGCGACCACAGCTTCTGCCGTCCGCCCGCCGCCCCTCCCCCGCCGTCCCCGGAAGCCGCCCCGGCCGCCCCCTTGTTCAGACGAGGGATCGCGCCCAGCACGCTCCTCCCCCACATCGTGCCGATGACCAGCATGAACACGGCCATCGGCACGATGGAGGAGAGGGCGGCGGCCACCCCGACCAGCCCCACGGCCCAGGCCGGAAGGGAGTCCACCACCATCTTGAACAGCGCGAGATTGGAGTCCGCACCGGTCAGACCGGGCACCACGAACAGCGCCGCCATCCCCAGCAGCATCGGCACGAACAACAGCACGTTGTAGAACGGGAGGTACAGCGCGTTGCGGCGCAGCGCCTCGGCGTTGCGGGCACCGAGATAGCCGGCCACCGTCGTCGGAAAGATCACCACGGTCAGGGAGTTGACGAGGGTGGTGGTGACGAACCAGACCTGGCCCAGGCCGCCCGAGGCGTGCCCGGGGAAGGTCAGCCACTGCGGCTTCTCGGCGACCAGCCGGTCCAGGAAGGGCCCGTAGCCGTCGAAGTAGTGCAGCGGCACATAGACCGCGAGGAAACCGAGGGTGCCGATGACGAGGACGTCCTTGAGCACCGAGACCCAGGCGCTGCCGCGCAGCCCGCTGACCACCACGAAGCCGGTGGTGACCGCGAAGCCGAGGAAGTAGGCCCAGTTGATGCTGATGGCGCCGTAGGAGATGGTCGAGACGACCACGCCCATGCCGGTGATCTGGAGCTGTATGTACGGCAGCAGACAGACCGTGGCGAGCAGGGCGACGGCGGCGCCGAGCCAGGGCGCGCGGTAGCGGTGCGCGATCATGTCGGTGATCCCGACCAGCCCGTGCCGGCGGGCGTAGGCCCACAGCATCGGCCCGACGACGTACCCCAGCGCATAGCCGCAGGACATGTAGGCGAGCACATAGAGCACCGGGGCACCGGAGTTGTAGCCCCAGCCGGCCGCGCCGAGGTAGCTGAAGCTCGTATAGCTCTCACCGGCCATCAGCACCCAGATGAAGACCGTCCCCAGACTCCGGCCGCCCACCGACCACTCCGAAAGCCCTGCGGGCCGCCCCTTCTCGGTGCCCTTCCGCCGCACCGCGAGCAGGCCGAGGACGACGGTGAGCACCATGAAGGCACCGAAGACGGTGGTCGAGACGGCGGCGTTCATATGCGCCCCCGCGCACGGTCACCGCGCCGGGCCAGCCACACCGCGAGCGGGGTGGCCAGGGTCGCCAGCAGCATCCAGAAGAACAGGAACGGCAGCCCGAGCACGGTCGGTGTCACCCGGTTCACCAGCGGCAGCGCCACCAGGAACAGCACATACGGCAACAGCAGCCACAGCAGCGCGGGACGCCTTCTCGAACCCGGGGACCGGCCGCCGGGGGTCTGGTTTCGCATGAGGCGAGAGCCTAGGGGGTGTCCGCAAAGTCCCGCCTGGACTGTGTCGACCTCAACTCGGCCCAGACCACCAGCCGGTAGGTGGACGTGTACTCCGGTGTACAGGTCGTCAGCGTCAGATAGGCGCCCGGCGCGGTGAAGCGGTAGGCGGGGTGCACGCTGCTGTACGGGACCGCGGCGAGGACCGTGCCGTCGCCGGGGGTGGTGCGCGGCAGGGTGCGTTGCACGGCGTAGGTGTAGCGGGCCTCGGCGGTGTCGACGAGGACGGTGTCGCCCGGCCGCAGCCGGTCGAGGTGGCGGAACGGCTCGCCGTGGGTGTTGCGGTGCCCGGCCAGCGCGGCGTTGCCGGCCCGGCCGGGCTGCGCGCTGTGCGGATAGTGGCCGACATAGCCCCGGTTGAGGACCGCGGCCTTGCCGACGCCCTGCGCGATGGGGGCGGTGAGCCCGATCCGGGGGATGCGCAGCACGGCGTACGCCAGGTCCTGCGGCGGGGCCGGTGGGCGGCTCCCGGCGCGGCCGGGCGGACCGGCCGGCGGGGCGCTTCGCGCGGACCGCGCGCCGGTGCGGCCGGCCTCCGGCGCCGGGCCGGGTGCCGGTGGCCGGGCGTCCCACTGCCGCTCCAGCCGGCCCACCGTGTCCCGCGCCGCGTGCTGCGCCTGACGGTTGGTCCACCACAGCTGGTGGACGACGAGCAGCAGCAGGACGGCGCCGAGCGTCACCGCCAGCTCCGCGCCCGTCCACAGCGCCCGCACGGCACCGGAGCGACGGGTGCGCCGCCCCTGCACGACTACCGGTATCCGCTCCCGCACGCGGGCACCGTAAGCCCTGCGGGCGCAGGTCTCCAGAGCCGCGCACGGCCCGGCGGGCGGCGGGGGTCAGCCGCCGAAGGCGTGCGAGACGGCGTAGATGCACAGCCCGGCCAGGGCGCCGACGACGGTGCCGTTGATGCGGATGAACTGGAGGTCCCGGCCGATGTGCGCCTCGATCTTCCGCGAGGTGTGCTCGGCGTCCCAGCCCGCGACGGTGTCGGTGATCAGGGAGGTGATCTCGCTCTGATAGGTCGTCACCACATAGCTGGCCGCGCCCTCCAGCCAGCCGTCCACCTTGCCCTGGAGCCGCTCCTCGTCGGCCAGCCGCCGGCCCAGGGACAGCAGCGCGGCCCGGACCCGCAGCCGCAGTTCGCTGCGCTCGTCCTCGGCGGCGGCGACGATCATCGCGCGGACCGCGCCCCAGGCCGAAGCGATCAGGTCCTGCACCTCGCCGCGCCCCAGCACCTCGGACTTGAGCCGCTCGACCTTGGCCCGGGTCTGCGGGTCGGACTTCAGATCGTCCGCGAAGTCCCGCAGGAAACGGTCGATCGCCCCGCGCGCCGGATGCTCGGGCATGTCCCGCATCTCGGTGACGAAGCGCAGCAGCTCCTTGTAGACCCGGTCGCCCACCTTGCGGTCGACGAACCGCGGGGTCCATCCGGGCGCGCCGCCGGAGACCGCGGTCATCACGGAGTCGGCGTGCAGCACCAGCCAGTCGTGGGCGCGGGCGACGACCAGATCCACCACCCGCCGGTGGCCGCCCTCCGCGACGACCCTGTCCAGCAGGGTGCCGACACCGGGTGCGATCTCCTGGGCGTGCGCCCGGCGGGTGATCGCCTCACCGACCACCGCCTGTACGTCGGAGTCGCGCAGCACGGTCAGCGCGCCGCGCAGCGCGGTGGACACCTCCTCGGTGACCCGGTCGGCGTTGCGGGGCTCGGCGAGCCAGCCGCCGAGCCGCCGGCCGATGCCGACCGAGCGCAGCCGGCGGCGGACGACCTCGGCGGACAGGAAGTTCTCCCCGACGAAATCCCCCAGACTCTGACCCAGTTGGTCCTTTTTGGCGGGAATGATCGCGGTGTGCGGAATGGGCAGCCCCATCGGCCGCTTGAACAGCGCGGTGACCGCGAACCAGTCGGCCAGCGCACCGACCATCCCGGCCTCCGCGGCCGCCGCGACAAACCCGGTCCAGTCGCCCGCCCCGGCGGATCCGGCCCATTTCGCCAGCACATAGACCACGGCGACGGCCAGCAGCAGGCCGGTGGCCAGCCTCTTCATCCGGCGCACCGCGCGCCGGCGCTCCTCGTCGGCGACACCGAGGACGAACCCGCCGGCCGGCCCGGGGGACGCCGCGCCCACCACCGGCGCCCGCTCCGCCCCATGCACCGTGTCCGCTTCTGTCCGTTCCATCCGCTCCACCGCTCCCACCGTGCCCCCACCGTCCTTACGGCCTATCCTGCTCCGCACGCCGGCCTCCGTTCCGGCCGTAGTCCCACTGTGACCTACTCCTGGAACGAACCACGAGTTCCCCGCGTCCATGCCGTGGAGGCATCGAACGGGGCGCCGGGCGGCGCCCCCGAGGTCCGTGGGATCATGAAGGACCGATCGGACCGCAACGGTGCCGCTGATCATCCGCTGCCCTTGCCCGCCCGGAGCGTGCCGCTCCGCTTTACCCAGGAGACCTCTCCCGCATGAAGAAAAGTGTGGGTTACTCCCTGCTCGCCGGTCTGGCAGCAGTGGTGGTACTGATCTCGACCGCGATATTCGTCGGCTTCGGCGGCGAGGACGGCGGTCCGGGTACTTCCCCGCACAAGCCACGCGACCCCGCGGCCCCCGCGGTCTCCGGACAGTGGGTCGGCACCTGGTCGGCGGCCGCCGCGGCCGCCGAGCCCGGCACCCTGAACGGCTACGCGGGCATGTCGATACGCAATGTCGTGCACACCAGCGTCGGCGGCTCCGGCGTCCGCATCCAGCTCTCCAACCTCTACGGCACCCGGCCGCTGGTGGTCAGCCACGCCTCGCTGGCGCTGGCCGCGGCCCCCAGCAACCCCACCGCCGCGAGCGGCACCATGCGGCGGCTGTCGTTCGGCGGCAAGCCCGCGGTGACCATCCCGGCGGGCGGCGCGGTCACCAGCGACCCGGCCCGGCTCAAGGTGCCCGGCGACGCGGACCTGCTGGTCACCACGTACTCGCCGTCCCCCTCGGGCCCCGCCACCTACCACCCGTACGCCCGGCAGACCTCCTACCTGGCGCGCGGCGACCGCGCCGAGGACGCCACCGGCGCCGCCTACACCGAGCAGAGCCCGTACTGGCGGTATCTGACGGGCGTGGACGTGTGGAGCACCCAGGCCCGCGGCGCGGTCGTCGCCATCGGCGACTCCATCACCGACGGCATCACCTCCACCGCCGGCGCCAACCACCGCTGGACGGACTTCCTCGCCGCCCGGCTGCGCACCGAGCCCGGCGCGCCCCGTTACGGCGTCCTCAACCAGGGCATCAGTGGCAACCGGCTGCTGGTCAACGGCAGCCGGTTCTCGCCCAACAACGGGCCCAGTGTGCTGTCCCGGCTGGAGCGCGACGCGCTGTCCCGTACCGGCGTGAAGGCGGTGATCGTCGAGATCGGGCTGAACGACCTGTTCAAGACCCCCCGCCAGCTCGACCCGGAGAAGATCGTCGGCGGGATGCGGCAGATCGTCCGGGAGGCGCACGCCCGCGGGCTGCGCGTCATCGGCAGCACCCTGACGCCGTTCGGGGGACACCGCGGCTACTCCACCCAGCTGAATTCGGTCCGCGAACAGGTCAACCGGATCATCCGCTCCGGCAGCGTCTACGACGAGGTCGTGGACTTCGACAAGGCGCTGCGGGACCCGGCGTCGCCGGGGCGGCTGCGCCCCGAGTACGACTCCGGTGACCACCTCCACCCGAGCGACGAGGGCTTCCGGGCGATGGCCTACGCCGTGAACCTCGCCCACCTCAGGCAGTCGGTCGCGGCCGCGCTGTAACCCCGACGGAGCAGACCGCCGCCCCGAATTCGGCCCGCGCGGGCGGCGGGGCGGGCGGGCCCGGGGCGATCCGCCCGGGACGCGGTGGCCCGGCAGGCCCCTCCCCGGCGTCGCCGTCCGGTGAGGGAGGAGACTGAGCGGCATGGCCATGGTCGAAGACATCGATGCCCGCGGTATGCAGCACTGCGAGACGACGGCGCTGGGCGTGCTGCTGCGGCATGAGGGACTCGATCTGTCCGAGCCCATGCTGTTCGGGCTCGGCTCCGGGCTGTCCTTCCTCTACTGGGACAGCAAAGCCATGGGCTTTCCCTTCCTGGGAGGCCGGGTCAAGCCGTTCGAGCTCACCAGGAACCTGGCCGCCGTACTCGGGCTGGAGCTGCTGGTGGCGGAGACCACCTCCCCGCGCAAGGCGTGGCAGAACGTGGCGGCACCCCTCGACGCCGGCCGACCGGTCGGCCTTCAGCTCGACAGCTACCACCTGGACTACTTCAGCACCAAGGTGCACTTCGGCGGGCACGTCGTGGCCATGTACGGCTACGACGCACAGGACGCCTACCTGGTGGACACCGCCCCGCAGGGCGGCGCCGTCTCGACCGGCCTCGCAAGCCTGGCCAGGGCCCGAGCCGAGCGCGGCCCGATGACCGCCAGGCACCGTTCCTTCACCCTCACCGCGCCCGGCGACCTGACGCCACCACAGGACCGGATCATCCCCGCGATCAAGAACTGCGCCGACGCCTTCCTGAACCCGCCCATCGCGAACCTGGGCCACCGGGGCATCGAGAAGACCGCCCAGCAGGTGCCGAAGTGGCCGGCGCGCAGCGGCAGTCCGCGGGAGGACCTGCCACGGGCCGCCGTCCTCATGGAGCAGGCCGGCACCGGCGGCGCCCTGTTCCGCAATCTCTACCGGGACTTCCTCGCCGAGTGCGCCCAGCTGACCGACAGCAGCCACCTGCGCACCGGCCACCGCCTGTATGCCGAGGCCGCCGCCCTCTGGACACAGGTGGCCGCACTCCTCGCGGCGGCCGGCGAATCCGGCGACGCGGAGAACCTCACACGGGCCGGCGCCCTCCTCCACGACCTCTCGCGCATCGAACGCGAGGCGATGCAGGCACTGAGCATGCTCTAGGGGCCTGTCCGAGCCGGTCACAAGATCCGTCGGCCAGGCCCTAGTCCAGCTCCTTGCGCCCGTCCTCCTTGAGGCGGCGCCGCTCCTCCTTCAGGCGGCGGCGCTCGGCCCTGGGCAGCTTGCGCTCGACGCTGACGCCGCCCATCAGTGCCAGGCCCCTGACGATGACCCGGGGCGCGCCGGGCTCGGCCGGTGCGCCGTCCTCCCGCGCGTCGAAGCCGCCCATGATGCCGAGCCCGCGGACGTCGATATCGACGCCCGGTGGCACCACGATCTGCACCCCGCCCATGAGCGCCCAGCAGCTGATCACGATCTCCGGGCCGGCGAAGTTCGCCTCGCGCAGGTCGATCTCCCCGCCGCCCATGACGCCGACGGCCGTGAAGCGCCGCCCGATCGTCCACCGGCCCTTGCGCTGGAAACCGCCCATGATGCCGACGCCCACCGCGGAACCGTCCGTGCCGCTCACGATCCGCTCCGGCCACCGCACCGGCACGCCGCTCTCCTTGCGCAGCGACAGCGGCGCCGGGGCCGCCGCGGCCACCGGGAGATCGGCGGTGAGCGGCTCCAACTCCCCGTAGGTGCGGGCCCGGTAGGCCGCGTCCAGCCGCTCGTCGAACTCCTCCATCGCCAGCCGCCCCTCCGCCACGGCGTCCCGCAGGATCTCGGCGACCCGCTCACGGTCGGAGTCGGAAGCGCGCAATTCCGGGAGGTCTTCAGTCATACGGACACATTAGAGGGCGCCGCCCGCATTGCCGCGGTCCTCCGCGACATCCCACCGCGTGCCCCCGCCCGCGTACAGCTCGGCGATCAGGGTCTCGATGTCCGGCTCCCGCACCGACAGATCCACCAGCGGGTAGCGTGCGGCGACCGCCGCGACCAGCGGCGCCGCGCTCTGCGACGCCGGGAACGCCAGCCACTGCCGGGGCCCGTCCACCCGGACCGTACGGGCGCCCGGTACGCCCTCGATCGGCGGCAGCTCCCGCGCCAGGTCCACCACCAGCGTCCGCTCGCCGCCACCGGCCGCCCGCAGCCCGTCGAGGCCGCCGTCGTACACCAGATGACCGTGGTCGATGACCATCACCCGGCGGCACAACTGCTCGATGTCGGTCAGGTCATGGGTGGTCAGCAGGACCGTGGTGCCCCGCTCGGCGTTCACCTCGCGCAGGAACTCGCGCACCTTCGCCTTGCTGATCACATCGAGGCCGATGGTCGGCTCGTCCAGATACAGCACCTCGGGGTCGTGCAGCAGCGCCGCCGCGATATCGCCGCGCATCCGCTGCCCCAGCGACAGCTGCCGTACGGGCACGGTCAGCAGCGGGCCCAGGTCCAGCAGTTCGACACAGCGCTCCAGGTTGGCGCGGTAGGTGCGGTCCGGGACCCGGTACATCCGCCGCACCAGCTCGTAGGAGTCCTTCAGCGGCAGGTCCCACCACAGCGTGGTGCGCTGCCCGAAGACCACCCCGATCCGGCGGGCGAGCCGGGTCCGCTCCCGCGCCGGGTCGATGCCGGCGATCCGCAGCCGGCCGCCGCTGGGGACGAGGATGCCCGTGAGCATCTTGATAGTGGTGGACTTCCCGGCGCCGTTCGGCCCGATGTAGCCGACCATCTCGCCGCGCGGCACCCGGAAGGAGATCCCGTCCACGGCCCGGACCTCCTGCCGCACCCGCCGTAGCCGGCCCGCCCTGCGCCGCACCGAGAAGACCTTCTCGACGCCGTCGACCTCGATCAGCTGCTCCGCGTCGGCAGCACCGCTCATCCCACCCACTCCTTCGTCGTCCCGTTCGCGGCCCGCCCCGTGCGGCGGCGTCAGCTGCCGGTGCTCCGGTACCCCCGCAGCCCCAGCCGCCACGCCAGCCCGGCCCCCGTACACATCAGCGCCGCCACCGCCGGCCCCAGGAAGTCCACCCAGCCCGGCAGCCCCAGCGGGTCGGGGTGGCCCAGCAGCCGCAGCGCGGGCAGCCAGTTCACGAAGGCCAGCGGTACGAGGTAGGTGACCCCGCGCACCAGCTCCTTGGCGAACACCGTCGGCGGGTACTGGAGCAGCGTGTTGCCGCCGTAGGTGAAGGAGTTCTGCACCTCGGCCGCGTCCTGCGCCCAGAACTGGAAGGCGGCCCCGGCGGTGAAGACCGCCGCGAAGATGGCCGTGCCGCACACCGCCATCAGCGGCACCATCAGCACCCGCCCCACGGTCCAGTCCACCTCGATACGGGGCAGCGCCCAGCCGAGCACCAACAGCGCCTGGGTGATCCGGCCCACCCGGCGCAGCGCGAAGCGGTCCGCCGCGATCTGTGCGAAGACCGGTACGGGGCGCAGCAGCAGCGTGTCGAGGGTGCCGTCCCGGATCCGCAGGCCCAGCCCCTCGATGCTGCCCAGCAGCAGATCCGCCAGGCCCAGCGCGAGCCCGGACGTGCCGTACAGGAAGGCCACTTCGGGCAGCGAGAAGCCGCCGAGGGCCTCGATCTGCGAGAACATCAGCATGATCGCCACGAAGTCCAGCCCGTTGGCGGCGAAGCTGCCGACCGCCATCATCACGAACGAGGCCCGGTAGGCGAGGGTGGAGCGCACCCACATCCGGACGATCAGCCCGTACGCGGCCAGCCCCCGCGCCGCCTCCGCCGCCCGGCCGCGCCCGCCCCGGCCCGGCACCGCCGTCCGCCCGCCCCGGCCCGGCACCGGCACCGCCGTCCGCCCGCTAGCCACCGTGCACCACCACCTTGCGGGTCGCCGCCGACTGCACCAGCCGGCCCAGCGCCAGCAGCGCCCCCGCCCACCCCGCCTGGAACACCAGCCCCCGCACCAGCCCGTCGCCGCTGCGGACCCCCATCAGCACATCGGCCGGCACCTGAAGGATCGCCGCCCACGGCAGCAGCTGGACAACCTCCCCGAAACCGCCGGGGAAGACCCGCAGCGGCAGCACCATCCCCGTGAAGAACAGGCAGGCCAGCCCGCTGATCAGGGCCAGCCCCGCACCGTCGAGGAGCCAGAACGACGCCAGCGCGACGAGATACCGCAGCGCGAAACTCACCAGCACCCCGAACAGCACCGACAGCAGAAAACAGCCCCAGGTCAGCGCATCGCCGGGCAGCGCCAGCGGGAAGGCCAGGGCGCCCACCGCCATCGGCGCCACCCCGCGGCCGAGCAGCTGGAGCCCGGCCCGCCCCAGATCCGCGGCCAGCCACCACAGCTGGAGATCCGCCGGCCGGTAGAGGTCCACCGCGATATCGCCGGTACGGATCCGCTCCTGGAGCTCGTCCAGCCCGCCGCCGCCCATCAGCGCCGCGGTGGCCAGCAGCGCCTGCGCGGTCCAGACGAAGGTCAGCGCCTGCGCCTGGCCGTAGCCGCCCAGATGCGGCCGCTCGTCCCACAGCGCGATGTAGGTGTAGGCGACGATGAAGCCGAAGACGGTGTTGGTGAACACCCCCGCCACGGTGGCGATCCGATAGGTGGCGTACCGCCGGAAGCTGCCGGCCGCCACCGCCGCGTACACCACGCCGCGTTCCCCCCAGCCCCGTTGTCGTCGGACGCGCAAAGCACCGGAGCCTAAGGCGCGGGCACGGCGGGCACCATCGAATTATCACCGCTTCGGGTGAGCCGTGGGCGCCATTCAGCCGGTCAGGTGGCGGTCCGCGGTGCGCGCCACCTCCGCTGACCGGTGCGCATGATGCGAGAGTTTCCCCGCGCGCGGCGGTTGCTCTCCCGGCGTACCGCGCGCAATCCCCGACACGACACCGTCCGCCGCAGTACAACCTCCGGCGGCGGCCGAGGAGTCCATACCGACATGAGCGGACCACGCACGGGCTGGCGCCGTGCCCTCCCCACCTGGCGCACGGTGCTGGGCACCGGGCTGCTGTTCCTGCTGCTCGTCGTCGGCGGGATGATCGCCGGCTATCTGCTCGTCGGCATCCCGCCGGCCAACAGCGCCGCCAAGGCCCAGAGCAACATCTACCTCTACTCCGACGGCTCCGAGCTGGCCCACGACGGCGAGGTCAACCGGCAGAACGTCACCCTCAGCCGGATCCCCAAGACCGTCCAGCAGGCCGTACTCGCCGCCGAGGACCGCGACTTCTACTCCGAGTCCGCGGTCGACCCCGCCGCGATGGTCCGGGCCGCCTGGAACACCCTGACCGGCAAGGGCAAGCAGTCCGGCTCCACCATCACCCAGCAGTACGTGAAGAACTACTACCTCGGCCAGGAACAGACCCTCACCCGCAAGGCCAAGGAGTTCTTCATCGCCATCAAGCTGGACCGCGAGGTGAGCAAGGACAACATCCTGGAGGGCTACCTCAACTCCAGCTACTACGGCCGCAACGCCTACGGCATCCAGGCCGCCGCCCGGTCCTACTACGGCCGCGACGCGGAGCAGCTGACGACTGCCCAGGGCGCCTATCTCGCGTCCCTCCTCAACGCCCCCAGCGCCTACGACCTCACCGCCCACCCCGAGAACCGGCCGCGGGTACTGGCGCGTTGGAACTACGTCCTGGACGGCATGGTCAAGAAGAAGTGGCTCACCCCTGCCGAGCGGGCCGCGCTGACGTTCCCCGCGACGCAGCGCGCCAAAGCCTCCCCCGGGCTCTCGGGGCAGCGCGGCTACCTCGTCGAAGCGGTCAAGAACTACCTCTCCGACCACCACATCCTCGACGAGGACACCCTGCGCGGCGGCGGCTACCGCATCACCACCACCATCGGAAAGAAGCGCCAGAACGCCTTCGTCAAGGCGGTCAACACCCGGGTGATGGACCGGCTCGACGACTCCCGGAAGGCCGACCGCAACGTCCGGGCCGGCGGCGCCTCCATCGACCCCGCGAGCGGCCGGGTGGTGGCCCTCTACGGCGGTATCGACTACGCCAAGCAGTACGTCAACGGCGCCACCCGCCGGGACTACCAGGTCGGCTCCACCTTCAAGCCGATCGTCTTCGCCTCCGCCGTGGCGCACGGCTCCACCACCCAGGACGGCACCCGGATCACCCCGAACACCGTCTACGACGGCACCAACAAGCGGATGACGGTCAGTCACGGGCGGCCCACCGGCTTCGCGCCCGCCAACGAGGACGACCGCTCCTACGGCCCGATCACCGTCACCGAGGCCACCGACAAGTCCGTCAACGCCGTCTACGCCCAGATGGGCATCGACGTCGGCCCCGCCAAGGTCAAGGCCACCGCCGTCGCGCTGGGCATCCCCGCCCGCACCCCCAGCCTCGCCTCGTCCCAGGGCGCCGTCTCGCTCGGCACCGCCACCCCCAGCGTCCTGGACATGACCCAGGTCTACGCCACCTTCGCCGACCACGGACGCCACCGGCCGTACACCCTGGTCGACAAGGTCACCAAGGGCGAGGAGGAGATCGAACTGCCCGAGCGCGAGGAGACCAGGGCCATCCCCAGGCCGGCCGCCGACACCACCACCGCGATCCTGCGCGGCGTCGTCGACGGCGGCACCGGCACCGCCGCCCAGGGCGCCGGGCGGCCCGCGGCCGGCAAGACCGGTACGGCCGAGGAGGACAAGGCGGCCTGGTTCGCGGGCTACACGCCCGAACTCGCCACCGTCGTCGCGGTGCTGGGCCAGAACCCGGAGAGCGCCGCACAGGAGCCCCTGTACGGCGCGGGCGGGCTGTCACGGGTCAACGGCGGCGACTACCCCGCCCAGATCTGGGCCGACTACACCGCGGCCGCGCTGGAAGGCCGCCCGGTCCGCGACTTCGACCTCCAGCTGGAGGCGGGCGCGGAGCCGTCCTCGCCCGAGCCCTCCAGCAGCGATTCGCCGTCGCCCAGCGCCTCGGGCAGCCCGTCCACCGAGCCGACGGACTCCCCCACCGGCCCCGTCCCGCCCACCGGCGGCCCCACCCGGCCGACCGTCACACCCCCCACCCCGACGGCCCCCACCGAGCCCGGGCCGACCACACCCCCGACCGATGACTTCCCCACGGTCCAGCCCCAGAGCGATGTCCTGGAGCGGCAGATGGGGTGGGGGTGGGGCGGCTAGGGCACCCGGGGAGCGCGCTGCGCGGCGGCCGGTCCTCAGTGCCCCGACGTCGCCTTGAGCCCGACCACCGCGACCAGCAGCAGACAGATGAAGAAGATCCGGGCCGCGGTGGCCGGCTCGCCGAGCACCGTCATGCCGACCACCGCCGCCCCCGCCGCGCCGATGCCGACCCAGACGCCGTAGGCGGTGCCGATCGGCAGGGTCCGGGCCGCGTACGAGAGCAGCAGCATGCTGGCGACGATGCCCGCGCCGGTGAACACACTGGGCCACAGCCGGGTGAAGCCGTCGGTGTACTTCATCCCGACCGACCAGCCGACCTCCAGCAGACCGGCGACCACAATCAGAATCCAGGCCATGACGGCACCTCCGCGAAAGAGCTTCAACAGGGGTGCGTCGTCTTGTCCTGACCCGGTACGGCGCGTCTCGTCGGGCGGTTCCCGAGGCTAGCAAAAGGCAGCGAAACGGGCGGTGACCCCGGTCACCGCCCGCGAGAACCCCCTGGCCAGGGGGCCAACCGGCTACAGATACAGCCCGGTCGAGTCCTCCGCGCCCTCCAGCCGCTCCGCGGCCACCGCGTGCAGATCGCGCTCCCGCATGAGCACATACGCGACCCCGCGCACCTCGACCTCGGCCCGGTCCTCCGGGTCGTACAGCACCCGGTCCCCGACCTCCACGGTCCGCACGTTCTGCCCGACCGCGACCACCTCGGCCCAGGCCAGGCGGCGGCCGACCGCCGCGGTCGCGGGAATGACGATGCCCCCGGTCGAGCGGCGCTCGCCCTCGGGGATGTCCGTCCGGACCAGCACACGGTCGTGCAGCATCCGGATCGGCAACTTGTCGTGGGTGTCCTTGGTGTTATTCGGGCTCACGGCATGACCGTACCTGCCCGGCGCCGCCCGGCACGCACCGCGGGCCACCCCGCGCCCGGCCGGCGGCGGTCCGCCAGAGAGACACCCCCTAGCAGCGCCGCCTGGCGCGCAGCGTCAGCAGGCCCACCACGGCCACGCCGATCAGCGCCACCGGAATGATCCGCTCCAGCCGCGGCGCCCCGTCCTCCGACACCAGCTGCGCCCGCACATCCGTCACCGCGCGGTTGGCGGCCACATAGGCTCGCCCCGCCGTACGGTCCATGGCGGCCGCGGCCCTGGCCTTCGCATCATCCATGATCGTCTTCGGGTGCAGCCGCACACCGATCTCGTCGAGCGTGACGGCGAGCTCCTGCCGCCTGCGGACGATGTCCGCCTCGATCTGCGCCGGGGTCCTGGCCTCCGCCACCGCGCTGCCTCCGTCGTCTCGCGCCGATCCGTACGGGTCCGGACTCTAGGTCCCGTACGGAACCGGCCACACCACTGACTGCCGATTCGTCATGGACAGTCTGTCAGCTCGGCCCCCCACACGCCCCACAGCACCCCCGTTTCGCAGCGCCGGGACGCCCCCGGCACCGCTCCGCGCCCCGGCTGGCTAATGTCGGGGGCGTACGGACCCACGCGAAGGAGAACCATGAGCGAGCGACTTCAGCCCGGCGACACCGCACCGGCCTTCACCCTGCCCGACGCGGACGGCAAGCAGGTCTCGCTCGCCGACCACAAGGGCCGCAAGGTCATCGTCTACTTCTACCCGGCCGCCCTGACCCCCGGCTGCACCAAGCAGGCCTGCGACTTCACCGACAACCTCGACTTCCTCGCCGGCCACGGCTACGACGTCATCGGCATCTCCCCCGACAAGCCGGAGAAGCTCGCCAAGTTCCGCGAGAAGGAAGAGCTCAAGGTCACCCTCCTCGGCGACCCCGACAAGTCGGTCCTGGAGTCCTACGGCGCCTTCGGCGAGAAGAAGCTCTACGGCAAGACCGTCACCGGCGTCATCCGCTCCACCGTCATCCTCGACGAGAACGGCAAGGTCGAGCGCGCCCTCTACAACGTCAAGGCCACCGGCCACGTCGCCAAGATCATCAAGGACCTGGGGCTGTAACCGCGGGATCGGGCACCGCCTGGTCCGGGACTTCCAGCACGGCCGGCGCCCCGCGTCAGGGTGGCCCGGGGCAGGAGCCGTTGTCGGTTTCGGCGAGTGGAATACCGACCCCCGGCACTGTCGCCGGCTGGTCCGGCAGTTCCAGCACGGCCTCGGCGCCGCCGTCCGCGGCGGCGCCGAAGTCCAGCCGCGCGCCCAGCACCTCCGCCTGGCCGGCCGCGATCGTCAGCCCCAGACCGTGCCCGGTCCCCCGCTCCGGCGCGGCCGTACGGAACCGCCGCGGCCCCTCGGCACACAACTCCGCCGGATACCCCGGCCCGTGATCGCGCACCACGATCCGCGCACCCGCCACCACCACCTCGATCGGCGGCTTGCCGTGCTTGGCCGCGTTCGCCAGCAGATTCACCAGCACCCGCTCCACCCGGCGCCGGTCCGTCTCCACGATCCGCGGCTCCCCCTCCACGGTCACCGACACCTCGTCGGCCTCGTCGACCCCGCGCTGCCGCGCCGCCCGCTGCACGATCCCGCGCACCAGTGACGGAAGCTCACAGGCGTCCACATCCGCCCGCTCCACCCCCGCGTCCAGCCGGGACACCTCCAGCAGATCCTCCACCAGCCGCCGCATCGCCTGCGCCCGGTCCCGCACCAGCTCCACCGCCCGCGGCTGCGGCAGCAGTTCCGCGGCCGCCACCAGCCCGGCCACCGGCGTCCGCAGCTCATGCGCCACGTCCGCGGTGAACTCCCGCTCCGCCTGCACCCGCGCCGCCAGCGACGTCGCCATGTGATGCACACTGCGGCCCAACTCGGCCACCTCGTCCCGGCCGTTGCTCGCCAGCGCGTCCGCGTCCGGCGCCGCACCCGCCGCGATCCGCCGCGCCGCCGCCGCACTCAGCCGCAGCCGCCGCGACAGCCGCTGCGCCACGAACCACGACACCCCCGCCATCAGCGTGACCGTGCCGCACCCCGCGATCAGCAGCGCCCGATCCAGCGCCAACTGCGCCGGATCGTCGTCCGGATAGGCCGCCGACACCGACAGCGACCGCGCCGGCCGGCCCCCGTCGCCGCCGCCGACCCCGGTCGCCGCCCACACCCGCGGATCCTCGCCGCCGCTGACATACGTCCCCGACTGGTTCCGGAACACCGCCTCCCGCAACGGCGACGGCAGGGCCACGGCATCCAGCTGCGCACCCAGCGCCAGCGTGCCGTCCCGCTCGAAGATCTGAAGTGCCGAACTCAGCCGGTCGTCCTGATAGGCCCGCGCCGACCGCTCCCGCTCCGCATCCGCTATGTGGTGCACGGCGAACCCGAGCACCACCACGGCCAGCGCGGTCATACAGGAAATGGCCAGCGCGATCCGGCCTCGAATGCCCATCACGCGAGGGTGTACATCTCCGTCGTGTCACCGAGCGGCGTGGACCCCTCGTACGTCACCTCCAGGCCGGTGAAGGCCAGCTCCCCGCCGACCCGCTCCGGATCCCGCAGACGGAACGTCGCCGGGAACCCGGCCTCCGTGCCCGCCCCGGCATCCGACCTCTCCACCTGCACCACACCCACCCCCAGGGCCTCCCGCGCACCGTAGTACTTCCACGTGATCGCGGTCGCCACCATCTCCGCATCCTCGCAGGTCAGCGTGATCACATGCGGCTTGGTCACCGGCTTGCCGCGCCCGCAGTCCCGGACCCCCGGCAGCCCCCCGGACGACGTGCCGCGGTCCTTCACGTCCTGCACCGCCGACGTCTTCGGCGCGGCATCCACCGCCGACGCACGGCCCGGCGCCTGCCCGAGCCACACCCCGCCGGCCGCCAGCGCCGTCACCACGACAAAGGCCGCCAGCGCGGTACGCCCCCGAACCCAGCGGGCCCCTTCGCGGTCCGTCATCACGCTCTCCTCCCGGGGACGACACCCCGTACCCCCCACAGCAAACACGAATGCCGCGCCCTGCGCTGACACTCTCCCGCCCCCGCGACACAGGACGATTGCCTCAACGCTGCGGTGGGCACTCGGCTGTGTACCAGTCCTGTAACAAGGCCCGTCGCCCCTCTGGCGCCTCCCCGCCGCGGTGCTCCGTACGGCCCAGCCGCGCAGGACGTACCGCAATTCCTCCGGCCAGAGTGGTTTGATTCGCGCTCCACTGCGCAGGCGCACCTGTCGTATCCCCACCGCGCACCCCGCGCTGACCGACCCGAGAGGACCGCCTCGTGCCGACCGGCAGCACCGACGCCGACCCCGCTCCCGACCAGGACCGGGAAGCGCTCAAGCGCCACCGGGTGCTCTTCCGTGCCGTCGCGCGGCGCAAGAACCCCAAACTGCGGCGCACCGACATCACCGTCACCGACGAGCGCGTCGTCAAGCGCGCTGTGAAGGCCGCCGCGCTCGGCAACGCCATGGAGTGGTTCGACTTCGGGATCTACAGCTATCTCGCGGTCACCATCGGCAAGGTCTTCTTCCCCGGCGGCAGCGACACCACCAGCCTGCTGTCCTCCTTCGCGACCTTCGCCGTGGCCTTCCTCGTACGCCCCCTCGGCGGCGCCTACTTCGGCCCGCTCGGCGACCGCATCGGCCGCAAGAAGGTCCTCGCCCTCACCATGATCATGATGGCGCTGGGCACCCTCTGCATCGGCCTGATCCCGTCCTACGCCACCATCGGCTTCTGGTCGCCCGTCCTGCTCATCCTCTTCCGCCTGGTGCAGGGCTTCTCCACCGGCGGTGAATACGGCGGCGCCTCCACCTTCATCGCCGAGTACGCCCCCGACAAGAAGCGCGGCTACTTCGGCAGCTTCCTGGAGATGGGCACCCTCATCGGCTACACCGGCGCCGCCGGCATCGTGCTGCTGCTCAACACCACCCTCGGCGACGAGGCCATGCTCAACTGGGGCTGGCGCCTGCCGTTCCTGATCGCCGGCCCGCTCGGCCTGGTGGGTCTCTACCTCCGGGTCAGGCTCGACGAGACCCCGGCCTTCCAGAAGTTCGAGGCCGCCCAGACCCACGGCGGCGGCAACTCGGCCGTCGAGACCGAGGCCGAGTTCTCCCACCTCTCCGAGAACGCCCCCAAGAAGAAGATCAGCGAGATCTTCACCCAGCAGTGGCCCACCCTCATCCTCTGCATCGCCCTGGTCGGCGCGTACAACATCACCGACTACATGCTGCTGTCGTACATGCCGACCTACCTGACGGACACCCTCCACTACGAGGAGTCCCACGGTCTGCTGATCCTCCTCGGCACCATGGCCGTCCTGATGTGCGTCCTCAGCACCGTCGGCAAGCTCAGCGACCACTACGGCCGCAAGCCGCTGCTGATGACCGGCATGGTCGGCTTCTTCGTCCTGGCCATCCCGTCCTTCCTCCTCGTCAAGCAGGGCAGCGTCCCCGCGGTCTGCGCCGGTATGGCCCTCCTCGGCCTCTCCCTGGTCTGCCTCCTGGGCACCATGTCCGCCGCCCTCCCCGCCCTCTTCCCCACCAACGTCCGCTACGGCTCCCTCTCCATCGGCTACAACCTGGCGGTCTCCCTCTTCGGCGGCACCACCCCCCTGGTGATCACCGCCCTCATGGACGTCTTCGACAAGAACGTGATGGTCCCCGCCTACTACACGATGGGCGCCGCCCTCGTCGGCGTCATCGCCGTCGCCTGCATGAAGGAAACCGCCCAACAGCCCCTCGAAGGCTCCCCACCCTCCGTAGCCACCAAGGAAGAAGCCGTCGAACTCATCGAGGCCCAGTCCCCGGAACCACGCTTCTGAGCTGTACCACAGGGCACTTGGGGCCTCGGGGGATTTCCCCGGGGCCCTTTCCGGTTCTCCGCCACCTGCCGTAACCGGCCCTGCATTCGATCGTTGTTCTGTTCGAGGGGTGCACGGGGGAGGGACCTGGTGCGCGGGACGGGGGGATCATGCCGGTCAAGTACACGCCCGAGCGGCTGGCCGAGGCCGCACGCGCCTGCTCGTCGTTCGACGACGCCGTGCGATGGTTCGGCGGGACACCGTCGCCCGGCAGCAGACGCTACCTGCGCGCAAGAATGCGGGAAGCCGGCGTCGACACCGCGCACTTCGCTCCCCCTGGCGTACGGCACACCGAGTCCCGGCTTCGTGAGCTGGTGGCCTGCTCGCACAGCATCGCCGAGGTCGTACGCCGCCTCGGCATCAGCCCCGTCGGCGGAAATCAAGCACACATCGGCAGGCGCATCGCCGAACTGGGCATCGACACCTCGCACTTCACCGCAACGTCCCGCGCACGCACCAAGAGCGCCAAGCGCGACCCATTGGTTCTCGGCTCGCCGGCCGACGGCCGCACCGGAGGCGAGCGCCTGCGCCAGAACCTGCTGCGTCGGGGAACTCCGAAGCGGTGCGCGATGTGCGCCACAGGTACGGAATGGAACGGCAAGCCGCTGCGCCTGGAAGTCGACCATCTCAACGGTGACTGGTGGGACAACCGCCCGGCCAATCTGCGCTTGCTGTGCCCCAACTGCCATGCGGTGACCGACACGTACCGCGGCCGCAAGCTTCGGCGGAAGTGACGTTCCGGTCATGGCCCGGCGCGCCGCCTACACCCGCGATCTGCTGACCCGTACGGCCGCGGCCTCCACCAGTCTGGTCGACATGATGCGCCGCCTCGACGCGCCGTTGGGCAGCGGTCCCCGCAGATACCTGCGCGAGCGGTTGCAGCACCACGGCATCGACACCGGGCACTTCGTCGACGAGCCGCTGCCACACCGTCAGCCCCGCTCGTACACCGAGGCGCTGCTCACCGAGGCCGCCTCGCGGTCACACAGCATCCGGGAAATGCTGGAGTACATGGAGGTTCCGCCCTACGACAGCGCGTACACGCACCTCCGCAGGAAGCTGGACCAATTAGGCATCGACACCTCCCACTTCACCCGCCACCGGCATGGCTCCTCCCTGCTCCCACGCGGCGAACTGGAACGGGCCGTGGCCGCCTCACGGAGCCTCGCCGGAGTCCTTGCGTGCCTCGCCCTGACCGACCACGGCACCTCACGAAGAGCGGTGCAGCGCAGTATCGAGGCATACGGCCTGTCGACCGAGCACTTCACAGGGCAGGGCCACCGGCGGGGGCTTCCTTCCCCGAACCGCAGGTCGGCCGACCACATCCTGCGGCAACGCGCACCAGGTTCCCGACGCGAGAGAACGACGTTCTTACGCCGTGCCCTCGATGAGAAGCAGGTGCCCCGGCGGTGCACGGAGTGCGGCCTCGGCGACACCTGGCAGGGCAAGCGGCTCGTCCTGGAGATCGACCACATCAACGGTGACCGGCTGGACAACCGGCTGGCGAACCTGCGCTATCTGTGTCCCTCGTGCCACAGCCAGACGAAGGGTTTCTCCCGCAGGTCGGCGCACTCGGCCATCTCCGCACAGCCGCGCCGCCGGGCACAGTAGAGTGGGCACGCGGGCCCGTACCCCAGCTGGCCAAGAGGGCGCCGGTTTAGGTCCGGTGTGTCGTGGGTTCGAGTCCCACCGGGCCCACCTACGCATACGGCCTCCCCGTCATCGGACAGGGAGGCCGTTTTCGTGCATACGGGCCCCCTCAGCCCAACAACTCCCGCACCACCGGCGCCAGCGCGCGGAACGCCTGGCCGCGGTGGCTGATGGCGTTTTTTTCGGTGGGGGTCAGTTCGGCGCAGGTGCGGGTGTCGCCGAGGGGCTGGAGGATGGGGTCGTAGCCGAAGCCGCCGGTGCCGGTGGGGGTGTGGCGGAGGGTGCCGTCGAGGGTGCCCTCGACGACGCGTTCGGTGCCGTCGGGGAGGGCGAGGGCGGCGGCGCAGGCGAAGTGGGCGCCGCGGTGCTCGTCGGCGATGTCGCCGAGCTGGGCCAGGAGCAGGGTGAGGTTGGCCCGGTCGTCGCCGTGGGTTCCGGCCCAGCGGGCGGAGAAGATGCCGGGCGCGCCGCCGAGGACGTCGACACAGAGGCCGGAGTCGTCGGCGACGGCGGGGTGGCCGGTGGCCCGGGCGAGGGCGTGGGCCTTCAGGAGGGCGTTCTCGGCGAAGGTGACGCCGGTTTCCTTGACGTCGGGGACGTCCGGGTAGGCGTCGGCGCCGACGAGTTCGATGTCGAGGTCGGCCGCTTCCAGGATCGCGCGGAGCTCGCTGACCTTGCCGGCGTTACGGGTGGCGAGGATGAGGCGGCGGGGGCGTGCGGAGGGTCCGCCGGTGTGAGTCTGCATGGGACCCGATTATCCCGGCTGGGCCGGCTATCCCGGGGTGCAGATCTTGGTCATCTGGCCGGTGCCGTCGACGATCGGCTGGATGTCGGGGGCCTTGTTGTTGTCGAGGTCCTTGCGGGCGGCCTTGATGCCGTCGTTCGTCTTGTCGATGGCCTTGGAGAGGTCGGGGTCGCTCGACTCCTTGCTGAGCTTGCGCAGGTTGGCGTCGATGTCGTCGAGGGCCTGCTGGGTCTTCTTCGGGTCGCTGACGGCGGTGTCCGCGGCCTGCTGGAGCTT
The DNA here is from genome assembly GCF_057708345.1 of Streptomyces sp. bgisy130. Classification (NCBI taxonomy): domain Bacteria; kingdom Bacillati; phylum Actinomycetota; class Actinomycetes; order Kitasatosporales; family Streptomycetaceae; genus Streptomyces; species Streptomyces sp. bgisy130. The sequence goes on along the minus strand of NZ_JBYISA010000009.1, from coordinate 94,427 downwards.
GTCGACGGCGCTGACGACGGAGGAGGCGGTGTTGGCGCAGTCCATGGCCTTCTGGACCGCTCCGCAGGCGGAGAGCAGCGGTATCGCGAGGGTGGCGGCCGCGAGCGCGGCGACTGCGGTGGTGGCGCGGCGGCGCTGCGGGAGCGTGCGGGGGGCCATGGCGCGGGTTTCCTTCCGTTGGCAATGTGCGGGCAAAGGAAGAAACGCGCGGCGGGGTTGTTTTGGTTGCGCGGCGGCGCGATGTCCGTCAGCGGCGGTGGGGCGGGGCCGGTCCGTCAGCGAGCGGCGGCGCAGCCCCCACCGCCGGCGGCCGTGCGGCGCGCCCCTCCCCCGGTGGCCGCCGTCAGAGGAGGCCGGCCCGGGTGAGCAGGATGGCGAGGACGAGCGGCCCGCGCTCCGAGTCGCCGGAGCGCGGGCCGTGTGTACCGCTGCGGGTGCTCAGAGGGTGCGGGCGAGTGCCGCGCGCTGGGCGCCGTCGAGTTCGGCGCAGCCGGCGACGGCGAGGTCGAGGAGGGCGTTGAGTTCGTCGCGGGCGAAGGGCTCGGCCTCGGCGGTGCCCTGGACCTCGACGAAGCGGCCGTCGCCGGTGCAGACGACGTTCATGTCGGTCTCGGCGCGGACGTCCTCCTCGTAGCAGAGGTCGAGGAGGGGGGTGCCGTCGACGATGCCGACGCTGACGGCGGAGACGGTGCCGGTGAGGGGCTTGCGGCCGTGGCGGATGAGCTTCTTGTCCTGGGCCCAGGTGATGGCGTCGGCGAGGGCGACGTAGGCGCCGGTGATGGCGGCGGTGCGGGTGCCGCCGTCGGCCTGGAGGACGTCGCAGTCCAGGACGATGGTGTTCTCGCCGAGGGCCTTGTAGTCGATGACGGCGCGCAGGGAGCGGCCGATGAGGCGGCTGATTTCGTGGGTGCGGCCGCCGATCTTGCCGCGTACGGATTCCCGGTCGCCGCGGGTGTTGGTGGAGCGGGGCAGCATCGAGTATTCGGCGGTGACCCAGCCCTCGCCGGTGCCCTTGCGCCAGCGCGGGACGCCTTCGGTGACGGAGGCGGTGCAGAAGACTTTGGTGTCGCCGAAGGAGATGAGGACGGAGCCTTCGGCGTGCTTGCTCCAGCCGCGTTCGATGGTGACCGGGCGGAGCTGTTCGGGGGTGCGGCCGTCGATGCGAGACATGGCGTAGACCCTATCGGGAACGGCGAGGGCCCCACTCCGGGGCGGTGGTGTCCGGGGCGGGGCCTTCGGGAGTGAGCGGGGGTCAGCTCACATCATGTCTTCGATCTCGGCGGCGATGGGGTCGGCGTCGGTGCCGATGACGACCTGGATCGCGGTGCCCATCTTGACGACGCCGTGGGCGCCGGCGGCCTTGAGGGCGGCCTCGTCGACGAGGGAGGAGTCCACGACCTCGGTGCGGAGGCGGGTGATGCAGCCCTCGACCTCTTCGATGTTGTCGAGTCCGCCGAGCCCGGCGACGATCTTCTCAGCCTTGCTGGCCATGTCCACTCCTGCTTGTCTCGGCCGCCGGCGGTGGCGCCGTGCGGTTTTCACACCGTAACGCACGTTCAGCCCAACTATGTGGGCGTTTGTCCGTTGTCTGGCGAAGGATGGCGATCACCGGAGTGCGCGCCGGGCAGCCGGAAATCCGGCGGCGGCGCGCCCCCCGAAAGTGGTCTACACCACCAGTATGCGGCAAGCACCGGGCCGGCTGTCGACGGGCCGGCCGCCGGGAGGACAGGGATGAGTGCGAACGCAGCGGCGGCGCCGAGGAGGAACTGGGCGTCGAACCTCTTCCAGGGCCTACAGAAGATGGGGCGCAGTCTCCAGCTGCCGATTGCCGTCCTGCCCGCCGCGGGGATTCTCAACCGTCTCGGCCAGCCGGATGTGTTCGGCGCGCAGGGGCTGGGCTGGGACGCGGTCGGCAAGGTCTTCGCGGCCGCCGGCGGTGCGCTGCTGGATTCGGGGCTCGGCCTGCCGCTGCTGTTCTGTATCGGTGTGGCGATCGGGATGGCCAAGAAGTCCGACGGGTCGACGGCGCTGGCGGCGGTGACCGGTTTCCTCGTCTACTTCTCGGTGCTGCACGCGTTCCCGCAGGGCTGCGCCGCGGGCCAGACGTACACCCAGGCGGGCCTGTGGAACGGCGTCTGCGTGGACAAGGACGACACGGTGACCCAGGCCGCCTTCCAGAACCCGGGGGTCTTCGGCGGCATCGTCATGGGCTTTCTGTCCGCCTGGCTCTGGCAGCGCTTCCACCGGGTGAAGCTGGTCGACTGGCTGGGCTTCTTCAACGGCCGCCGGCTGGTCCCGATCATCATAGCCTTCGTCGGCCTGGTCTTCGCGGTGCTGTGTCTGTTCGTCTGGCAGCCGGTCGGCGATGCGCTGACGAGCTTCAGTGAGTGGCTGTCGGGCCTGGGCTCGTGGGGCGCCGGCATCTTCGGCGTCGCCAACCGCGCCCTGCTGGTGATCGGTCTGCACCAGTTCCTGAACACCTTCGTCTGGTTCCAGTTCGGCAGTTTCACCAAGCCGGACGGCACGGTCGTCCACGGCGACATCAACCGGTTCATGGCGGGCGATCCGGATGCGGGGCAGTTCACCACCGGGTTCTTCCCGATCATGATGTTCGCGCTGCCGGCGGCGGCGCTGGCGATCGCGCACTGCGCCAAGCCGCATCGCCGCAAGGAGATCGCGGGCATGATGCTGTCGGTCGGCCTGACGTCGTTCGTGACGGGTGTGACCGAGCCGATCGAGTACTCCTTCCTGTTCGTCGCGCCGCTGCTGTACGTGCTGCACGCGCTGCTGACGGGTGTGTCGATGGGGGTGAGCTGGGCGCTGGGGGTCCACGACAGCTTCAGCTTCTCGGCGGGGCTGATCGACTACGTCATCAACTGGGGCCTGGCGACCAAACCCTGGCTGATCATTCCCATCGGCCTGTGTTTCGCGGTGGTCTACTACGCCCTCTTCCGCTTCCTGATCACCAGATTCAACCTGTCGACGCCCGGCCGCGAGCCGGATGAGGTGGGGGACGCGATGGAGCGGGAGAACGTGAAGTAGCACCACCGGAACGCCACCGGATCACCGCCGGAACGCCACCGGAAGACCGCCCGCCGGCCTCTGGGTCCTGTGACCCGGGGGCCGGTTGTCATGTGGTCCACACCACTTGGAAGAATGAATTCCTTTGGATTCCTTTACGTCGGGACTACGTGCTAAGAATGGTCTAAACCACTAGTGGTGTAGACCAAGGTGTAGACCAAGTGCGGGCCGTCCCCCCTTCGAGTGCCCGCCTCACCAGGAGGAATCCGATGAGTTCGGCCACCGCTACGGCGGCTCCCGACAAGCAGGGTCGCGGCTCCCGCGCCATGGCAGTGGCCCAACGGATCGGCCGCAGTCTGATGCTGCCGATCGCCACGCTTCCCGCGGCGGCGCTGATGGTGCGGCTCGGCCAGCCGGACATGCTGGGCCGGGAGTCGCTGCCCGCCTTCCTGAACAAGATCGCCGAGTTCATGGCGGCCGGCGGCGGCGCGCTGCTCGACAACCTGCCGATGCTCTTCGCCGTGGGCATCGCGATCGGCTTCGCCAAGAAGTCCGACGGCTCCACCGGTCTGGCCGCGGTCGTCGGCTACCTGGTCTTCAAGCAGGTGCTGGGCACCTTCAAGGACGCCAACCTGCCCGTGGTCCAGGAGGTCGTGGACGGCAAGATAGCCAACGTCGCCCCGCCGGTGGACGCCGGTGTGCTGGGCGGCGTCGTGATGGGTCTCGTGGTCGCGCTGCTCTACCAGCGCTACAGCCGCAAGAAGCTGCCCGACTGGCTCGGCTTCTTCGGCGGGCGCCGTCTGGTGCCGATCCTCTCCGCCTTCGCGGGTCTCGTCATCGGCATCGTCTTCGGCTACATCTGGCCCGTGCTCGGGTCCGGGCTGCACAGCTTCGGTGCCTGGCTCGTCGGCTCGGGCGCGGTGGGCGCCGGCATCTTCGGTGTCGCCAACCGTGCGCTGATCCCGGTCGGCATGCACCACCTGCTCAACTCCTTCCCGTGGTTCCAGGCCGGTGACTACGAGGGCAAGCACGGCGACATCGCCCGCTTCCTGGCCCATGACCCCTCGGCCGGACAGTTCATGACCGGCTTCTTCCCGATCATGATGTTCGCGCTGCCGGCCGCCTGCCTGGCGATCGTGCACTGTGCCCGGCCCGAGCGCCGCAAGGTCGTCGGCGGCATGATGTTCTCCATCGCGCTGACCGCCTTCATCACCGGCGTCACCGAGCCGATCGAGTTCACCTTCATGTTCATCGCCCCGGTGCTGTACGCGATCCACGCGGTGCTGACCGGTGTCTCGATGGCGCTGACCTGGGCGCTGGGCATGAAGGACGGCTTCGGCTTCTCGGCCGGCGCGATCGACTTCGTGCTGAACCTCGGTATCGCCACCAAGCCGTGGCTGCTGGTGCTCACGGGCCTGGCCTTCGCGGCGCTGTACTACACCGTGTTCCGGTTCGCGATCGTCAAGTTCAACCTCCCGACCCCGGGCCGCGAGCCCGAGGAGGAGATCGCCGCGGAGGACAAGGCCCAGTACAAGGGCTGAACCGCCACCGCCCGGCGGCGGCATAGGCCATGGCGAAGGCCCCCGGAATCCCTGCGGTTCCGGGGGCCTTCGCCATGGCGGGACGCGCCCGCCGTGCGCTCAGATCTCGTAGACCGCGCCCGCCTTGGCGGCCTCGACCGGGCCGTCGTAGACCTTCTGGGCGTCGCGGATGCTGATGTCCGGGTCGGTCCACGGCGGGATGTGGGTCAGCACCAGCCGGCCGACACCGGCCCGCCGGGCGCTCTCGCCGGCCTCCCGGCCGTTGAGGTGCAGATCCGGGATGTCTTCCTTGCCGTACGTGAAGGACGCCTCGCACAGGAAGAAGTCGGCGCCCTCGGCGAGCGACTCCAGTGCCGCGCAGGGGCCGGTGTCGCCGGAGTACGTCAGGGTGCGGCCGCCGTGCTCGATGCGGAAGCCGAAGGCCTCGACCGGGTGGCTGACGTGTTCCGTACGGATCGTGAACGGGCCGATGGTGAAGGTGCCGGGGGTCAGCGTGCGGAAGTCGAAGACCTCGCTCATCGCGCCCTCGTGCGGCACATCGGCGTGTGCGACGGTCAGCCGCACCTCGGTGCCGGCCGGCCCGTAGATCGGCATCGGCGCACAACGCCCGCCGTCCGGACGGTAATAGCGAACGACGAAATAGCCGCACAAATCGATGCAGTGGTCCGCATGCAGATGCGACAGCAGCACGGCATCCAGGTCATAGAGGCCGGTGTGGCGCTGCAACTCGCCCAGGGCGCCATTGCCCATGTCGAGGAGCAGCCTGAAGCCGTCGGCCTCCAGGAGGTAGCTCGAACAGGCCGATTCCATGGAAGGGAACGACCCCGAGCATCCGACGACAGTGAGCTTCATACGGGCGTGAACCTCCGTGGGCGGGGGCGGCGGTCAGCGGCCTCCCCCTGCTCGAACCCAGTTGAGCGCTCGGGGAAGGTCCGTGCGGGTGTCCCGGCGGGCCCTGCCGGGGTGGTGCCGGATCCTTGGCGGTCTGTGCGGTGCCCACGAGCGTAAGCCGCAAAAGGTCCTGTGGTGCCTCCAGCGGGGCGAGCTGTGGGCGGAATCACCAGTCTGGGCTGTCGCCCCGCACGCCCGTACGCCCGTACGCAGGGACCGGTGCCGCGGCGGCTGAATGCCGGCCCGCCGCCGTCCGTGGAGTGCCCCCGGTTTTGGCCCGGGGGCATCCCGGAATTCCGCCCCGTTCTACGCCCAGAGCTGGCCCTGGAGGGTGGCAATGGCTGCCTCGGTCGATTCGGCGGTGTAGACGCCGGTGGAGAGGTACTTCCAGCCGCCGTCGGCGACCACGAAGACGATGTCGGCGGGCTCCCCCGCCTTGACCGCCTTCTTGGCGACGCCGATCGCGGCGTGCAGCGCCGCGCCGGTGGAGATGCCCGCGAAGATGCCTTCCTCGGCGAGGAGTTCGCGGGTACGGCGGACCGCGTCCTCGGAGCCGACCGAGAAGCGGGTGGTGAGCACGGACTCGTCGTAGAGCTCGGGGATGAAGCCCTCGTCGAGGTTGCGCAGACCGTAGACGACATCGTCGTAGCGCGGTTCGGCGGCGACGATCTGGACGCCGGGGACCTGCTCGCGCAGATAGCGGCCGACGCCCATGAGCGTGCCGGTGGTGCCCAGACCGGCCACGAAGTGGGTGACGGAGGGGAGGTCGGCGAGGATCTCCGGGCCGGTGGTGGCGTAGTGCGCACCGGCGTTGTCGGGGTTGCCGTACTGGTAGAGCATCACCCAGTCGGGGTGCTCGGCGGACAGCTCCTTGGCGACCCTGACGGCGGTGTTGGAGCCGCCGGCCGCGGGCGAGGAGATGATCTCGGCGCCCCACATGGCGAGCAGCTCGCGCCGCTCGGAGGAGGTGTTCTCCGGCATGACGCACACGATGCGGTAGCCCTTGAGCTTGGCCGCCATGGCGAGCGAGATGCCGGTGTTGCCGCTGGTCGGTTCGAGGATGGTGCAGCCGGGGGTGAGCCGGCCGTCCTTCTCGGCCTGTTCGATCATGTGCAGCGCGGGCCGGTCCTTGACCGAGCCCGTGGGGTTGCGGTCCTCCAGCTTCGCCCAGATACGGACGTCGTCGGAGGGTGAGAGGCGCGGGAGGCGGACGAGAGGGGTGTTCCCGACCGCCGCCAGCGGGGAGTCGTACCGCATCTCAGACCATGCCGCCGGCCACGGCCGGGAGGATCGTGACGCTGTCGCCGTCGGCCAGCTTGGTGGAGATGCCCTCCAGGAAGCGGACGTCCTCGTCGTTGAGGTAGACGTTCACGAAGCGGCGCAGCTGCTCGCCGTCGACCAGGCGCTCGCGGATACCGGAGTGCCGGCTCTCCAGGTCGGTGAAGAGGTCGGCGAGGGTGTCTCCGCTGCCCTCGACGGCCTTCTGGCCGTCGGTGTAGGTGCGCAGGATGGTCGGGATTCGGACCTCGATGGCCATGGGGAGTGCTCCTGTGGGAGTGCGGTGGCGGGTGCGGTGCGTCCCGGGTGCGCGGCGGTCGGCAGGCCGGGAGGGCGTCGGGTGACGCGGGAGTGCGGGAGGCGCGCGCGGCGCGCCCGTACGGGCCGGGTCAGGCGCCGGCGCAGCGCGGACAGATGGCGCTGGAAAGGCGGCACAGATCCACGTGCAGCCGTGCGGTTCCGCAGCCGAACGCGCCGAGCAGCGCGGATGCGGAGCGACGCGTGGCGAGCGGAGCGTGCAGCAGCATGCCCGTCCTCTTCTCGCTCACGTCGTGGTCAACCATGCGGTCATCGTATCGATTCCCGGTCCGGGTATTGGAACCTCGTCCCATGATGCGGACGATTGGTGTACGCCAGGTGGGACGCGCTCAGGAGTACTCCGCCACGACCTCGACCTCTTCCTCCGTGACCTCGCCGTTCACGATCCTGAACGAGCGGAACTGGAAGGGCCCGGCATCGTCGGTGTCGGCGGTGGAAACCAGGACATAATGGGCACCGGGCTCGTTCGCGTACGAGATATCGGTACGCGAGGGGTAGGCCTCGGTGGCGGTGTGCGAGTGGTAGATGATCACCGGCTCCTCGTCCCGGTCGTCCAGCTCGCGGTAGAGCTTGAGCAGGTCGGAGGAGTCGAACTCATAGAAGGTGGGCGAGCGGGCGGCGTTCAGCATCGGGATGAACCGCTCGGGCCGGCCGCTGCCCGCCGGGCCCGCGACCATGCCACAGGCCTCGTCGGGGTGGTCCTGGCGGGAGTGCTCGACGATCTGGTCGTAGAGGGCCTTGGTGAGGGTCAGCATGGCGCCAAGAATAGCCAGCGGGCCCGCACGTACCGAAGAGTGGTACATACGGGCCCGCATGCTGGACAGCCGGGCGGTTTCACCGGCGTCCGGGGTGCTGCCTCAGCTCTTGGTGTCCGCGCCGGCCGCCACGAGCGCCGCGTCCCGCCGCTTGATGCAGAGGTAGCCGACGCCCAGGATGAGCGCCCACACGGGAGCCGCGTAGAGCGAGATCCGGGCGTCCTTGTCGACGCCCATCATCACGATCACCATGCCGATGAAGGCCAGCGCGAAGACCGAGGTGAAGGGGCTGCCGGGGGCCTTGAACTCGGACTGCGGCAGCTCGCCGCGGTTCGCCTTGGCGCGGTAGCGCAGCTGCGAGGCCAGGATGACGATCCACGCCCACATACCGGAGATGGTGGCGAAGGAGACGACGTAGTTGAACGCCTCACCGGGCCACTGGTAGTTGATGTAGACGCCGAACAGCATCATCGCGACCGAGACGCCGGTGCCCCAGGTGGGCAGGCCGTTCTTGCTGAGCCTGGTGAAGAACTTCGGGCCCTGGCCGTTGAGCGCGAGGTCGCGCAGCATCCGGCCGGTGGAGTACATGCCCGAGTTCGCCGAGGAGAGCGCGGCGGTCAGCACCACGAAGTTGACGATGCCCGCACCGGCCGGCAGCCCGATCTGCTGGAAGGCGGCGACGAACGGGCTGACGCCCGGCTTGAAGGCCGTCCAGCTGACGACGGAGAGGATGATGATCAGCGCGCCGATGTAGAAGAGACCGATCCGCCACGGCACGGTGTTGATCGCCTTGGGCAGGACCTTCTTCGGGTCGGTCGCCTCGCCCGCGGTGACGCCGACGAGCTCGACGGCGAGGAAGGCGAACATCACGATCTGCAGCGTCATCAGCGTGCCGCCGATGCCCTTGGGGAAGAAGCCGCCGTCGGACCACAGGAGCGTGAAGGAGGCGGTGTCACCGGCGTCGGAGAAGCCGAGGGTGATCACGCCGAGGCCGATCAGGATCATGCCGATGATCGCGGTGACCTTGACCATCGAGAACCAGAATTCCAGCTCACCGAAGATCTTCACGGAGATCAGGTTGATACCGAAGAGCGCACACGTGAAGACGAGTGCCGAGGCCCATTGCGGTATGTCCTTGTTCCAGTACTGCACATACGTGGCGGCGGCGGTCACTTCGGTGATGCCGGTGACGACCCAGAAGAGCCAGTACGTCCAGCCGGTCACAAAGCCGATGAACGGGCCGAGGAATTCGCGTCCGTACTCCGAGAAGGAGCCGGAGACGGGCCGGTACATGAGCAGTTCGCCCAGGGCCCGCATGATGAAGAAGATGACGAGGCCGACGATGGCATAGGCGAGGACGATGCTCGGCCCGGCCATCGAGATCGCCTTGCCGGCCCCGAGGAACAGGCCGGTACCGATGGCGCCGCCAATGGCGATCATCTGGATCTGACGGTTTCCCAGCCCCCGCTGGTAGCCCTCCTCGGGCTCCTGCCCAGGTGCCTCATTACCGTCGTGCTGCTTGTCGACCTGCACAGAGGTCATCAGTGGTGCGCCTTTCTCCATTCCGACCCGGTCTGTCCGGATCGGGTCCCGATCCCCCCGGATGGAGTTCCTGCACGCCGACGGTCGGCCGGCTCAGCGCTCCCGCGGCGACAGGGGTGGCGTCGCTCACGGCAGGTCGTGAACATTTAACACGGGCCATCGAAGATCGACTACGGGTGGCGCGAACCGAACCAGCGGGAAAACAGGACAAGTTGCGCAAACAACAGCAAGGCGCACGGGGCCAGTGACGTGATCGTTATCCGGATTTGAGCATCCGCTGAGCGAACACTCGGCGAATTCCCGGGGTGGTACGCCCGAATTTCAGCCCATCAGTGACTCGACGAGCGTCTCCTGAAGGCCGCCGAGCCAGAGATATGCCATCACCATCGGCTTGCGGGGGTCGCTGTCCGGCAGCCGCAGCAGCTCGCCACCGTCCTCCTCATCGGTGACTTCAAGCCGCGTCCCGATGGCCAGCCTGAGGTCATTGAGGGCCCCCAGCCACTGCCGGCACTCGGCGGGCTTCAGCCGCAGCTCCGCACTGCCGCCCTCGGGCGCCAGGGTGTCCAGCGCACGGATCAGCGCGAGAGCGTCCTCGCGCTTGCGGGAGCGCAGATCGTTCTCGGTGTAGCGGCGGAATTCGGCGGAGGCGGCGCGGACGTCGTCGTCGGGGACGAGGTCGGGCCCGCCGTAGGCATCGGGGAAGAAGCGGGCCAGGACCGGGTCGGCGGGCGGCTCGCTGGGACCGTCGTTGAAGACCGACGCCAGCAGATCGTCGCTCTCGCTCTCCCCGGCCTCCTCGCCCGGACCGATCAGCTCCATCAGCTGGACCGCGAGGCTGCGCAGGATGGAGATCTCGACCTCGTCGAGCGGAACGGCGGCGCCGCCGTCGGGCAGCGGCTCGAAGTGCCCGCTCATCGGCGGTCCTGCTGGAGGGTCGCCCACAGGCCGTAGCCGTGCATCGCCTGCACGTCGCGCTCCATTTCCTCGCGGCTGCCGCTGGAGACCACCGCGCGGCCCTTGTGATGGACGTCGAGCATCAACTGGTGCGCCTTGTCCTTGGAGTAGCCGAAGTACGACTGGAAGACGTACGAGACATAGCTCATGAGATTGACGGGGTCGTTGTGGACGATCGTGACCCACGGGACGTCGGGTTCGGGGACCTCGAAGGGAGCCTCGCTCGACTCGGGACGTTCGATCTCGACCGGGACACTGAGCGTGCAGCGATGCGGCCGGAGCGTGGTCGTGGGTGACGGGTGGGCGCTCACAGGCCCCATGCTGCCACCCGGGGGCGGACGACGCACAAATGCCCCTCGCGCGGGCCGCGTCGGCGAGCCGCGCGGGGCGCCATCGGGCGGTCTTTTGTGCCTCACGGAGCACTATCGTCAGAGTGACGAGTATCAGGGGTAGCATCGTCCCCATGAACACAGCAGACCTGGGGCTGCCGGTGGCCGTGCCGTCGACTGCGCTCTTCACCGACCAGTACGAACTCACCATGCTTCAGGCCGCGTTGCGGTCCGGCACCGCGGAGCGGCGCTCGGTCTTCGAGGTCTTCACCCGCCGGCTGCCCGAGGGCCGCCGCTACGGCGTGGTGGGCGGCACCGGCCGGGTACTGGACACGGTGGAGAACTTCCACTTCGACGAGACCATCCTCGGCTTCCTGCGCGAGCGCGGCATCCTCGACGAGCCGACCCTGGAGTGGCTGGCCGGCTTCCGCTTCCGCGGCGACATCTGGGGCTACCCGGAGGGCGAGGTCTACTTCCCCGGCTCCCCGGTCATGCGGGTCGAGGGCACCTTCGCCGAGGCGGTGCTCCTGGAGACGGTGATCCTCTCGATCCTCAACCACGACTCCGCGGTGGCCGCGGCGGCCTCCCGGATGGCGGTGGCGGCCGGCGACCGCCCGCTGATGGAGATGGGCGCCCGCCGCACCCATGAGCTGGCGGCGGTGGCCGCGTCCCGCGCCGCCTACGTCGGCGGCTTCCACACCACCTCCGACCTGGCGGCCGGCTTCCGCTACCACATCCCCACCGTCGGCACCAGCGCGCACGCCTTCACCCTGCTGCACGACACCGAGCGGGACGCCTTCACCGCGCAGGTCGACACCCTCGGCAGCGGGACCACCCTGCTCGTGGACACCTTCGACGTCACCGAGGCGGTGCGCACCGCCGTGGAGGTGGCCGGCCCGGAGCTCGGTGCCGTACGGATCGACTCCGGCGATCTGCTGCTGATCGCCCACCGGGTGCGCCAGCAGCTGGACGAGCTGGGCGCCACCAAGACGAAGATCGTGGTCACCAGCGATCTGGACGAGTACGCCATCGCCTCGCTGGCCGCCGCCCCGGTGGACGCGTACGGCGTCGGCACCCAGCTGGTGACCGGCAGCGGGCACCCGACCTGCTCGATGGTCTACAAGCTGGTCGCCCGCGCCGACAGCGAGGAGCCCGGCGCGCCGCTGCGGCCGGTCGCGAAGAAGTCGATGGGCGCCAAGACCTCGCTCGGCGGACGCAAGTGGGCCGCGCGCCGGCTGGACGCGGACGGCGTCGCCGAGGCCGAGGTCATCGGCACCGGGCCGGTCCCCGCCGAGCTGGCCGACCGGCAGCTGCTGGTGCCGCTGGTGCACGCCGGCACGGTGGTGGCCCGCGAGCCGCTGGACGCCGCCCGCGACCGGCACATCGCCGCCCGGGCCGCGCTGCCGCTGTCGGCGACCCAGCTCTCCCGCGGCGAGCCGGTGCTGCCCACCGAGTACGTCTGAGCGGGCGCCGCCGACGGGGCGCGGGGAGCCGGGCGGCGGCCGCCGTATGCCGCGCCCGGCGCCCGCCGTCCCACCGGGCGCCGACCCACTCCCGCAATCCCCTCCCAGTGGCTACCCTCGGTCACACCACCACTCGCGCCCCTCCCCGATTCCCAGCCGGAAGGCACGCACCATGCACCGGGCATTGATCGTCGTTGATGTACAGAACGACTTCTGCGAGGGCGGCAGCCTCGCGGTGGCGGGAGGTGCGGATGTCGCGGCGGCCATCACCGATCTGGTGGGCCAGGCGGCCGGCAGCTGCTACCGCTATGTCGTGGCCTCCCGGGACTACCACATCGACCCCGGCGATCACTTCTCCACCACCCCGGACTACAAGAACTCCTGGCCGGTGCACTGTGTGGCCGGTACCGAGGGCAGCGGGTTCCACCCCAACTTCGCCCCGGCGCTCGCCTCCGGTGCCATCGACGCGGTCTTCGACAAGGGCGCCCACACCTCCGCGTACAGCGGCTTCGAGGGCGTGGACGAGAACGGGACCCCGCTGGCGGACTGGCTCCGCGCGCACTCCGTCAGCGAGGTCGATGTGGTCGGCATCGCCACCGACCACTGTGTCCGCGCCACCGCCCTGGACGCGCTCCGCGCCGGGCTGCGCACCCATGTCCTGCTGGATCTGACCGCCGGGGTGGCCGCGGACAGCACCGAGCGGGCGCTGGCGGAGCTGCGCGCGGCGGGCGCCGAGCTGACCGGCAAACCGGTCCTCATCGACGCCTGAGGGGCCCGTCAGGCGGCCGGACGTTCGTTCCCCCCGGCCGGCCCGGTCTCCGCCGAGGGACGGGCCGGCTGGGGCCGCAGCAGCGCCCGTATGGGATGCCAGGACTCGGTGTCGTCCTCCGGGGCCTCGCGCCAGACCAGGCCGTCGGGATGGTGCAGCACGGCCGTGATCTCGTCGGGCGTGGGCGGCTCGGTGTTGCCGCGCAGGTAGACGGACCGCAGACCGAGGTTGCGCAGCCTGGTCAGGGCGCGCTGGCGGTTCACGGCGTGGACCAGGACCCGGACCCGGCAACCGCAGTCGTAGAGGCCGGCCCGGGCGCCGTGCGGCGGCCTGGGCAGCGAGAGGGCGACCACCACGCTTCCGCCGGGAAGCCTGATGAAACCACCACCGGACATCTTCATATCTCCCCCGTGAGACTTCGCGTCAACAAGGAACTGTAGAACGCATCTAAACGCTAATCGGCCGCCGCCCGCTAGTGGGCGACGGCCGAACAGCATCTGACCTGCGGATTTACCTTTTACTTACCGGCAGAGCCGACCCGCAGCGTCACCGTGGAGCCGTCCCGGGCCTCCTTGGTGATCTTGATCCGGGTGTTGGTGTCAGGGACGATCACCGCACCGGTCGGGTTCGCCTTGTCGTAGTAGACGCCGTGCCGGTCGTCGAAGAGCGTCACGCCCTTCTTCGAAGTGATCTTGACCTGCTTGCCGTCCCGGTGGAGGGTCAGCGCGTCGGTCGGGAACCGCGTGAAGGTCGAGTCGTAGGACTGGAAGCGGTTGCGCATCAGCTTGCCGTCCGCCCAGTGCTCGGCCTTCGGGTGCGCGTCGACCGGCAGGATCTGCCCGTGGCCCGGGTGCTGGCCGACATTGTTGTCCGCCTGCGAGGTGTCCCACAGCCAGATCAGCACACCGTTCTGGTACGGGAAGTGCTCCACCCAGCCCGGCTTGGCGGTGGTCCAGCCGAAGTTGTACGGGCCGACCTTGAGGGTCTTGTCGTACGACACGTACTGCCGGTTCTCGGCGATGTAGTACTGCGGGTAGTCCTTGGTGAAGGACGCGCCGAGGCGCGAGAAGCCCTTGGCGGTCCAGCCGTTGTCGTCACCCTCGGCGTTGTCGCTGAACAGCGGCTTGCCGTCGGCGACCACGCTGACGGTGTCGGCCGCGAAGCCCTTCTGGGCCGCGCCGCCGTCGGTCTGGTAGCGGAAGCGCAGGTCGATCTTCTTGCCCGCGTAGGCGTCCAGCGGGTAGACGAGGTCCTGGTAGGCGGCCACGGTGCCGGTCAGCGCGGGCTTGTCGCTGCCGTCGCGCGGGATGGCCTTGCCGGCCGCGGTGCCGTCCAGGGCCGTCCAGTTGCTGCCGCCGTCGGTGGACACCTCGGCGTAGAGGTAGTCGTAGTCCTTCTCGATGTCCCACCAGCCCTTGAGCGTCAGCGACGCCTTGGCCTTACCGGTCAGGTCCACCGGCCGGGACAGGGTGTTCTTGAGGTTGTCGCCCATGTTGCTCCACCACTGCTTGGAGCCTTCCGCGGGCTGCACGATGTCGGTCTTGACCGCCTTGGCCGGCAGCTCGACGACCACCGCCTGCTTGTTCTTGGTGTTGTACTCGGCGACGCCCAGCGTGTGGGTGGACTTCTTCGCGGCCTTCGCCTTGCCGTAGTTGAGCCAGCCCAGCTGGAGCTTGTCCCAGGCGCTCATGTCGCCGGGCAGGTCACCGATGGAGTCCTTGCCGGTGCCGAGCCAGGAGCCGCCCGACATCAGCGACCAGAAGTCCACGGAGGACTCGCCGGTGCCGGAGGTGTCGTACTCGTCCGGCAGGCCCAGGTCGTGACCGTACTCGTGGGCGAAGACGCCGAGTCCGCCGTTCTCCGGCTGCATCGTGTAGTCGCCGACCCAGATGCCGGTGTCGCCGATCTGGGTGCCGCCCGCCTTGTTGGCCGCGGGGCCGGTCTTGCCGGCGTCGGTGCCGTACGCGTACCAGCGGTGCGCCCAGATGGCGTTGGTCTTCTGGACCCCGCCGCCGGCGGACTCGTCCTCACCGGCGTGCACGATCTGGAAGTGGTCGATGTAGCCGTCGGGCTCGTTGAAGTTGCCGTCGCCGTCGTGGTCGTTGCGGTCCCACTGGTCGTACTTGGCGAGGTCGGTCTTGATCTGCGCGTCGGTGCGGCCGGCCGCCTTCTGGTTCTTGGCCCACTGGTTGACGCCGTCGCGGATCAGGTCCCAGGCACTGGAGCAGTTGGTCTGGCCACAGTAGTTGGACCCGTAACGGGCCTCGTTCCAGTCGACCTTGACCCAGTCGGAGACCTCGCCCTGGACGGAGTAGCGGCCCGAGGACTGCTTCTCGTAGTACTTGGCCAGGGACTGCTTCTTCTTGTCGTGCGAGAAGTAGAGGTCCTGGAAGTGCTTCTGGTTGAAGTCCTTCTGCCAGGCCGTGCTGTTGTCCTTCGCACGGTCCGGCTGGGCTATCTGGTTGTGCGCCGGGCCGGGGTCGCCGCCGTACTTCTTCACCGGGGGCTTGGGGCCGTCGCCGTCCGGGTCGAACATTGTGGTGTCGTCGACCTTGTCGCCGAAGTCCACGAGGACGGTGAAGATCTTGTCGGTCTTCTGCCGGGCCAGCTCGACATACTTGCTCTTGCCGAGCTTGACGACCCGGGAGCCGTTCCGCTCGGTCACCTTGGCGTCGCCGGAGATGACCTGCTGGAGCGCTTCCTTGCGCTGGGCCGCCTGCCGGGCCGTGAACGGGCCCTTCAGGTCGTGGTCCACGGCCCGCTCGGGAGCCGGGTCATGACGCTTGGCGACCGGCGACGGTCCCTGTGCGTCGGCCGCCGCCACCCCCGAAGAAAAAGCGGCCGCCCCGATCGCGGCGATTGCCGTGGCCAGGGCGGCCGATCTGAACACCCTTCTGCTGTCTCTCACTTGGCGCTGTCCTCCCCATCGAACCGGTCACTGTTCGAGGGCATTCGACCGGAAGTACGATGAAAAAGACAGATCTTGACTTGGGCACGTCAGCGAAGTACGTTACTCGGTCCGCGAGTTGCGGCTATCGGACATCGCGCAGCGGCGTACTGTCGCGCGCGGAATTGCCGGGCAGGGGCCCGGTGTATATGCCCGCCGGGCATGCGCCCCCGCTCCCAGCAGCCATGACGTCCGGCTGCCCGGAAAGTCACGACGGCGTTGTGCGCCCCCTGTGCCCCGAACCGTGGGTTAGGTCACGCTTACCCGGCGTTCCGCTCGGGCAATTACGACCGTAGGCTCCTTTTCCGGCGCGCCTTGACCGACACCCCCCTGCCGACCCTCCGAGGACGGATCCGCCATGCCTCGTCCGACCGCCGCACAGCTCGCCTACGGTTCGGCCACCGTCTTTTTCTCCACCCTCGCGATGCTGCTGCTCTCCCAGACGGAGACCGGCATCGGGGTCGCGGTCATCGCCATCGCCGGGCTCGGGCTCGGGCTGCTGGTCGCCATGACGGTGCCGATGCCCGGGGTGTCGCGGGTGGTCCGCCGGCATGTCGTACGGAACGGGCCGGCGCCCGCCCCGTTGGAGGCCGTTCGCCCGCCGTCCGAGCGCCCCCGGTCCGCCGCCTGGAGCGGCCTGGCCCGGTCGGCCGGCGCCGGTGAGGCCCGGATCGGCGAACACTCACGCTGAGCCGGTCGCCGGCCCCGTCTCCGTGGACACCACCACGGTCTTCGCCGCCTTGTCGTGCAGACACTGCTGATACGGCTTGTCCCAGGTACACCACAGCACGTTGATCAGCCAGAAGATGAAGCCACAGCACGGGATGATCTCCGGCAGCGAATAGACCGCGGCCCGCACCCAGCCGGGCTGGCCGTGCGGGATCGACCCGTCCGCGAGCATCGCCACCCGGATCTTCATGGCCATCTTGCCGACGGTCTGGCCGCGGCTGCTGAGCATCAGGCCCTCGTAGATCAGATACACCAGCAAGGTCACGCCGGAGACCGTGGACTGCCGGCCGGCCATGTCACCGTCGGTGGTGAAGAAGTCCACCCCGCCGACGATCGCGGTCATGACCAGCCAGACCGGCACCCCGACGATGATCGCGTCGATGATGCGCGCCACGAGCCGGCGGCCGCGGTTCGCCAGCGGCGGCATCCCGGCCAGCGGATCGGCCACTCCGTACTGCCCGCCGTAGGGATCCCCGGCATACGGGCCACCGCCGTACGGGCCGCCCGCGTACGGGCCGCCGGCACCGGGCGGCGGGGTGCCACCGGGCGGTGGGGTGCCCCAGGACGGCGGGGTGCCACCGGGCGGCGGCGTGCCCTCCGGGGGCGGCGGCGCACCGCCTTCACCGCCCGTACCGCCGCCGCCCGAACCGCCGCCGTGCGGCGCGTTGTTGCGGGGCGAGCCGTCCTCCCGGGGCGCGCTGTTGCGGGGGGCCTCGCCCGCGGGGGGCTCCTGCGGCTTCTGGAACGGATCGTTCTCCGGCGGCTCACCGGGGCCGGGCCGGGGCTGGTCGGTGCTCATGGCCCGAGTCGACGCCATCTCGCGGCCCGCCGCATCCGGCGAGGTCCGTTCGGGGGAACGGCCGCCGTGGCTGACCGCCCCGCGCGGCGGTCAGCCGGACGCGACGAAGGTCCGGGCCAGCTTGTCGTGCCAGCACTGGCGCCACGGCCGGTCGAACAGGCACCAGACGACGTTCAGTACGCCGACGGCGAGGACGCCGAGCACGCTGTAGAGGAACCAGCGCTTGAGGGCGGCGCCGAGGGTCGGGGTGTCGTGGCTCTCGATGTCGAGGACCCGTACGCCGCACAGCTTCTTGCCCAGGGTGCAGCCCCATTTGAGGGTCGGCAGCGCCTCGTAGAGCGCACCGCCGATCAGCAGGACGGCCAGGATGGTGGCGAAGACCGGCATCGTGGTGCCGTCGACCAGATAGACCGTCACCTGGCGGCCGGACTGCTTGGCCGCCTCGACCTTGGCGTCGAGGTGGTCGGTGACCGTGCTCCACATGGGGACGGCGACCGCGGCGGTGAGCGCGCCCAGCACCAGCGTGTCGATCAGCCGGGCCGCGAACCGGCGGCCGAGACCGGCCGGGTGGCCCTGCGCGGCCTGCGCCATGGCGGCGAAGGGGTCGGCGGCGGCCGGCGGCTTCCAGGGGATGACCCCGTCGGCGTCCGCGCCCTGCGGACCGGGCGGGGCCGCCGCGGCACCGCCCTGCGGCGGCACACCGGCGGCGGGTGCGGCCGCCTGCCGTCCGGGCTGCTGCTGCACCGGGGCCTGCGGGGCCGGGTTCTGCGGAGCGGGGTTCTGCGGGGCGGGATGCTGCGGCGCGGGGCTCTGCTGGGCCGGCGTCTG
Organism: Streptomyces sp. bgisy130; assembly: GCF_057708345.1. Lineage (NCBI taxonomy): Bacteria > Bacillati > Actinomycetota > Actinomycetes > Kitasatosporales > Streptomycetaceae > Streptomyces > Streptomyces sp. bgisy130. The sequence goes on along the minus strand of NZ_JBYISA010000009.1, from coordinate 76,263 downwards.
CGGGGCGGGGCTCTGCGCGGCGGCACGGTTCTGCGGGCGGTCGCCGCCGGCCGGCAGCGACTGCGGGGCGGCGTCATCGGGCGCGGCGGACGGGGTCCGGCCGCCGCCCGCGACGCGGATCGCCATCGTCTCGTTGCCCTTGGCGGGCTTGCCGCCCTCGGGCCGTACCGCGCGGATCGCGGTGGTGCCCTGGTCGCCGGAGTTGCCGCGGCGGGCGGCCGGGTTCACGGCACGGATGGCGACCGTCCCGTCGGACGGGACCCCCGGGCCAGGCGAGGAGGCGCCGGGCACCTCGCCGGCCGTGGCGTCCGCCCCCTGCCCCTCACGCTGCGGCGGCACCGCGCCCCAAGAGGCCGCGCCCGACGGCGTACCGGCGGGGGCCTGGTCCGGCGAGCCCCAGGAGATCCGGCGGTCGGGCTCCCCGCCGAAACCGGCCTGCCGGGAGGCGTCGGCCTGCCAGGCGGCGGCCGACTCGGGGCTGGTGCCGTGCAGCCGGGCCGGGTCGTCCCAGCTCGCGGGGGCGGACTCGCCGCTCTGGCGTACGGCGGGCACCGCGGAGCCGCCGGCCGCCTCCTCCTCGTCGAAGAAGACCGGGCCGGTCTCCTCGACGGCGGGGGCGGGCGACGGGGCCACACCCGGCGGTGGGACGGGCATCGCCTCGCCCTCGGCGGGGGCGGGCCGGCTGGTGCCCGGCACCCACGCGGCACCGTTCCAGTACCGGATGTAGCCGGGGATGGACGGGTCCGGGTAGAAGCCTGGCGTGGGGCTACCGCCGGCGGATCCTGAGGTAGGGGCGCTCATATCCGAAGTCCCGTATCTGTACTCGGCCTGGTGGGTGTGGGGTGCAGTCTGCCGCAACGCGGCGTCCACATCTATCAGACCCCGGGTTCCGACGGGGCCGGTGCCCGCCGACGACCACCTGGAAGAGGCGCGGGAAAAAAGTTGTACGAAGTCGCGTAAGAGTCCGGCGATCGGCGGCTCTCTCTCCGTGCGGGACCGCTCTCGGGGCCCGCAGGGAGCGAAGAGAGGCGGACCTCATGTACACCGTGGTGGAAAGAGAGCTGGAGCTGGGCCTGGTCCTTTCGCCGGAGCACAGCATTCCGGTGGCGGCCCGGCTGAGGTACCGGACGGACGACCCGTACGCCGCCCATGTCACCTTTCACATCGGTTCGGACTCCCCCGTCAGCTGGTCGTTCGCCCGCGACCTGCTGATCGAGGGCGTCTTCCGGCCGTGCGGTGACGGCGATGTGCGGGTGTGGCCGGCGAAGCCGGCCGGCCGCAGCCTGGTCTGCATAGCGCTGGACTCGCCGGACGGGCAGGCCCTGCTGGAGGCGCCGGCCGCGGCGGTCTCGGCATGGCTGGAGCGCACTTTGCGGGTGGTCCCGCCGGGGTCCGAGCACCGGCATCTGGGCCTCGACAAAGGGCTGAGCGCGCTGTTCGCGATGGCGTCCGGGGACGAGTTGCGGCCGGGCGGCCCCTGGCCCACGGACGAGTCCCCGGACCCCGCGGCGTAAGGGTGGCGGGCGAACGGGCCACCGGGGTACGGGGGTTGACGAGGCGGCAGCCGGGCCGGGGCGCGCCGCGGCGCCGGGCGCGGGCGGCGCCCGGTGCCGTACGGCCCGGCGGTGCCTCAGCCCCGGTAGGCCTCCAGCAGCCGCAGCCACGCCTCGCTGATCGTGGGGTAGGAGGGCACCGCGTGCCACAGCCGCTCGATGGGGACCTCAGCGGCCACCGCGACCGTCGCGGAGTGCAGCAGCTCTCCGACGCCGAAGCCGACGAAGGTGGCGCCGAGCAGCACCTCGCGGTCCAGGTCGACGACCATCCGGGCCCGGCCGCGGTAGCCGTCGGCGTACAGGGACGCCCCGGCCACGGACGTCAGGTCCTGGTCGACCACCCGGGTGCGGTATCCGGCCTTCTCGGCCGCGGCGGCGGTCAGGCCCACCGAGGCGGCCTCCGGGTCGCTGAAGACGACCTGCGGGACGGCGCGGGTGTCCGCGGTGGCGGCGTGCGCGCCCCAGGGGTCGGACTCCAGGATCGGGACGCCCCGGGCGCGCGCGGCGATCGCGGCCCCGGCGATCCGGGCCTGGTACTTGCCCTGGTGGGTGAGGAGGGCGCGGTGGTTGACGTCGCCGACGCCGTAGAGCCAGCCGCCGGTCACCCCCTTCACCCGCAGGCTGTCGTCGACGTCCAGCCAGGAGCCGTGCGGCAGTCCGACGGTGTCCAGGCCGATGTCCTCGGTGCGCGGGGCCCGGCCGGTGGCGATCAGGAGCTCATCGGCGACGATCTCGTCGCCGGAGTCCAGCAGGACGGTGACCGGGCCGCCCGGGGCTTCCCGGCGTACCTCGCGCACCTCGACACCGGTCCGCAGGAAGACCCCGGCCTCGGCGAGCGACTCCGCGACGAGGTGGCCGGCGAACGGCTCCATCCGGGGCAGCAGCCCGTCACCGCGGACCAGCAGCGTCACGGAGGCGCCCAGGGCCCGCCAGGCGGTGGCCATCTCGACGCCGACCACACCGCCGCCGACCACCACAAGACGGCCCGGCACGCTCTTGGCGCTGGTGGCGTCGCGGCTGGTCCAGGGCCTGGCCTCGGCGAGCCCGGGGATGGGGGGCAGCACCGCGCGGCTGCCGGTGCACACCGCGACCGCGTGCCGGGCGGTGAGCACCCGGCCGCCGTCGACGACCACGCGGCGGGGCCCGGCCAGCCGCCCCTGGCCGCGCACCAGGTCGATACCGGCCGAGTCCAGCCAGCGGACCTGCCCGTCGTCCTTCCAGTAGGAGGTGAAGGCGTCGCGGTGGGCGAGGACGGCGGGCGCGTCCAGGGGGACGTCCACGGCGTCCTTGAGGCCGGGCACCCGGCGGCCCTCGGAGCGGGCGGTGACCGGGCGCAGCAGGGCCTTGCTGGGCATACACGCCCAGTAGGAGCATTCGCCGCCGACCAGTTCGCTCTCCACGATCACCGCGCTCAGCCCGGCGGCATGCGCCCGGTCGGCGAGGTTCTCCCCGGTCGGCCCCGCTCCCAGCACAATGACGTCATACGCCTCATCAGCGGCTTTGGTCGCTTCGGTCGCTGCCATCGGCTCTCGCTTCCTGCGTGGGCATGAGGTGGCCCGCTGGGGCCCGGCGGTCCTTCTGGCCATCCTCAGCCCAACGGGCCGTCAGCGCATCCGGCGTTCGACCGCTTCCTTGGCCTCGGCGAGTCCGGAGCCGGTGACTTCGCGGTGCACCTTGATCGCCTGGATCTTCTTGCCCTGCGACAGCAGCTGGTCGATCTCGGCCATCCGGGCGGGCTGCGGCTCCTCCAGGCCGGCGTGCGCCAGCAGCAGGTCCACCTTGCTCTCCAGCCGGTGGAGGCGGCGCTCCAGCGTCTTGGCGCGGCGGTCGGTGGCCGAGATCAACATGACGGCGGCGAGCGCGAGAAGGGTGATGACTACGGGGAGAACGGAATCCATGACGGCACTTTACGAGGCGGCGGCACGTGCCATGAACACGGCAGTCGCGGCCGGGCCGTGCACGGTGCCGCGGACGGCCGGTGCGCCGTCCGTAAGGATCTCGCACTCGGCATGGGCGTCCGGCCCGTCGAGGGTGAGGGTGAGCATCGGCATGGCGCCCACCCCGCGCGCGTCGGTCACCACGAACCACGGCAACTCCGGCCGGGTCACCTGCTTTTCGCTGCCGGAGTCCCCGGGTGCCTGGACGGCGTAGGTGATGTCGTCGACGCCCTGGCCGGTCACCCGGAAGGTGACCATGCCCTCGCCGGGTCTGTGCGGATCGTTGATCGTCATGGGGGCAGTCAACCGTCCCTGCCCCTGCCGTGTACATCCGGGTCGCGGTCCGGGCGGCCCGCCGGGTCAGGGCAGATGCCAGATCTGGGTGGTGATGAGGAAGAAGACGGCGGCCCAGAACACCATCACCCCGGCGACGAGACCGAGTCCGACGAGGTTTGTCCTCGCCGGCGGTGCGTCCGGGCGGGGCCGCAGCCACCGCCGCAGCAGCGGGTTCACATAGAAGGGCATGGTCAGGAAGCTCATGATGAAGCTCGACAGCAGGTTGCCGATGAGCAGGTTCAGCCAGAGCGGCAGGTGCGCCGGTGACAGGGCGAGCGTCAGCAGCACCACGGTCGGGTAGAGGCCGACCCAGACCGCGACGGAGGTCTTGGTCTCCGAGGGCGGCGGCGCTTCCCTGCCGTTCTCCTCGAAGGCGAACCAGCTGCCGAACGAGTTGTCGATCGTGCGCATACGGAAGTCGTGGAACTTCTCGCCTTCCGCGAGGACTTCCTTGCGCCGGCCTGAGGTCAGCCAGGCGTCGAGGTGCTCGGCGCTGTCGAAGCGGTACAGCGTGGTCCATTCGTCCTGAAGGCCCTCGACCGGACGGAACAGTTCGGTTCCGCGGAAGCCCTCGAAGGCGCTCTCCTCCTCGTCCATCCGGCGCTGCCAGGCGAGAAAGGCATCGACCTGGTCCGGGTGGACGCGGTGGGTGACGACGACGGTCACCAGCGGGTCCGGCGGCTGGGTGCCGCCGCTGACGACCTGCTGGGTCGCCGGGCCGTCGAGGTATTTCCGGCCGCGGTCGAGAAAGCGCTGCCGGGTGGCGCTGTTGATCCACGCTTGCAGGTGGGCGATCGAGTCGAAGCGGTAGACCACCACCCAGTCGGGTTGCAGGGCGGTCGGCCGGGAGATCTCGGCGCCGAGGAAACCCGCGTAACCGGCGGCCGCGGCATTGACGTCCTCCTGCCACGCCTCGAATTCCCGCTCCAGTCCGGCGCGGACCTGCTGTCCGATGATGACCGTCGCCTCGGCGCCGCCCGGCTTTTCGGTGGTCATGTGCTCAGCTCCGTCGTCACCGGCCGGATTTCGCTCAGCTGCCGGTAGATCCGTTCCGGTGTCAGGGGCAGGGCGCGGCAGCGGACGCCCGTGGCGTCGTGGAGCGCGTTCGCCAGCGCGGGGGCCACCGGATTGATACAGCACTCCGCGATGCCCTTCGACCGCAGGGGCCCGACGGAATCCGAGGAATCCACCAGCAGCACCTCCGTGCGGGGAATGTCGGCGTAGGTGGGGATGCGGTAATTGCGGAAGTTCGGGTTGGCCATGACGCCGTGCGCGTCGACATGGTGGTTCTCGGTCAGGGCGAAGCCGATTCCCTGGGCGACCCCGCCTTCCACCTGGCCCCGGACCTGCGCGGGGTTGATGATGACGGCGGCATCGGTCGCCTGCACGCTGTAAAGAATGCGGATCTCACCCGTGACCGGATGGACGGCGATACGGAATCCGTGCGCGTTGGAGGTGACGCTGCGGGGTGAGCCATAGGCCTTACGGGCGGCGGAGAAGCGGATGCCGCGCGCCCGGGCGGTGGCGACGAGTTCCGCCAGCGGCACCCGCCGGTCACCGCAGACGACACCGTCGTCATCCATCGAGCACATCACGACATGGACGCCGGTGTGGGCGGCGGCGAATTCCAGGATGCGGTCGCGGACGGCATTCGCCGCGCGGAGTACCGCATTGCCCGCGACGAACAGGCCGGCACTCGCGAAGGCACCGGTGTCGAATCCCGTGCGGTCGGTGTCGGACTGCACCAGACGAATCCGCGACGGCGTCGTGCCCAGCTGGTGGGCCGCGATCTGGACATGCGCGGTCGAGGTGCCCTCACCGAATTCCACGGTGCCGACGGCGAGTTCGTACACGAGGTCGTCGCCCAGCGTCACCCAGGCTTCCGAGAGGTGTTCGGTCGGCGGCGCGGTCTCGTGCAGGGAACTCGCGACGCCGGCCCCGACCAGCCACCCGGGACCGGGGGGCGGCTCCCCGGCGTGCTGCGCCATTGCCGCATCCACCAGGTCGATGCACTCGGCGAGCCCGTCCTCGGTGAACACCACGTCGTCGGGGCCCTCGTCCATGGAAAGCAGCGGATCGCCCGGCCGCACGATATTGCGGCGGCGCAGTTCGAGCGGATCCATGTGCAGGGCGCGGGCGAGTTCGTCCATCGCGCATTCCACGGCGAAGGCCGGCTGGGTCATCCCGTAACCGCGCAGGGCCCCGCTCGGCACGGTGTTGGTATAGACGGAGAACGCGTCGTACTTCTTGTTGGGGCAGCGGTAGATCATGACGGCGGCGCCGCCCGCGTACAGCGTTTCGCCGGCATGGTTGCCGTAAGCGCCGGTGTTCGAGACATTGCGGACCTGGAGCGCCGTGAGCTTTCCGCTCGCCGTCGCGCCGAGCTTGACCGTCAGCGTCATGGGATGCCGTGGCGAGGCGGTGGTGAATTCCTCTTCCCGGGTGTATTCGAAGCAGACCGGCCGCCCGGTGTCGAGAGTGGCGAGCGCAGCCAGATCCTCCGAGATCACTTCCTGTTTCCCGCCGAAGCCGCCGCCGACGCGTGCGCAGAACACCCGGAGCCGGTCGGGACGGAGCGCGAACAGATGGGCCAGTTTGACCTTGGCGATCGACGGTGACTGCGAACTGGTGCGGACGTTCATCCGGCCGTTCTCCATCCAGGCGATCGAGCCATGGGTTTCCAGGTGCGCGTGCTGCACCCGCGGCGAGAAGTAGGTGCCCTCGTGAATCACGTCCGCCTCGGCGAATCCCGCGTCGATATCGCCGATCTGTGAGTGGATCTCGACCAGGGTGTTGTGGACGGGGTCCAGGACGAACGGATCGACCGCCTCGTGCAGTTGTGGCGCCCCGTCGGCCATGGCCTCTTCGGCGTCGAACACCGCCGGCAGCACCTCGTACTCCACGGCGACCCGGCGGCAGCCCTCCTCCGCCGCCCCGACGGTGTCGGCCAGGACCGCGACGACGCGCTGGCCGACGAAGCGGACCGTGCGGTCGAGGAGGCAGGTGTCGTCCGGATCCACCAGATGGTCGGTGTGGATCGCCGTCGTGAAGCGTCTGCGCGGCACGTCCTCCCAGGTGTAGACCCGGTGCACGCCGGGGACCGCGAGTGCGGCGGTCTTGTCGATCGAGACGATCCGGGCGTGTGCGTGGGGCGAGTGCAGCACCTTCAGGTGCAGCATGCCGTCGAGGTGGGTGTCCATCGTGAAGGCGGCCCGGCCGGTCACCACGTCCTCGGCCGCGGGCGCGCTGACGCTCGTGCCGACGGCCTTTCCCGGCGCGGCCTTCGCCACACCGACCACACCGTTCACGGCGTCCTCGATGCCCCGGTAGCCGGTGCAACGGCAGAGGTTGCCTTTCAACGCCCGTGGCAGGTCCGCTTTCTGGGCCTCGGTGAAGGTGGCCGATGTCATGATCATTCCCGCGGTGCAGAAACCGCACTGGAATCCCGGGGCGTCGCGGAACTGCCGCTGCACCGGATGCAGATTGCCGGGTGCGCCGAGCCCTTCGATCGTCGTCACCTCATGGCCGTCCGCGCGGAAGGCGGGGGTGATACAGCTGTGTACGGGAGCGCCGTCCAGCCATACCGTGCAGGCACCGCAATCGCCCGCGTCGCACCCCTTTTTGACGCCGAAGTGGCCCAGTGCGCGGAGGAAGGTGCGCAGGCACTGACCGGGGTCCGGTTCCCGGTCGAAGCTCTTGCCGTTCACGCGGTAGGTCATCCCGGGCTCCCCGCCATGAATTCGCGACGGATTTCCTCGGCGAAATGCCGGGTCAGGTGCCGGCGGTGACCGGGCGTCCCGTTCGGATCGTCGAACCAGATATCGGCGGGGAGGTCATCGATGCGCTGCCGCAGCGTCCGGTCATCGGGCAGGGTCGCGAAGCCGATGCGTACCGGCCGGGTGGTGCCGGCGGTGACGGTGAGCAGCAGATCGCTCGTTCCCGGCGTTTGCGTACCGATGAGGAAGACCGTCGAACGGCCGAGTCGGGTCAGCGAGAAGCGGCGGTGCGCGGTGCGTTTCCGCAGGGCGTGCGCGGGAATGTCGATGCGCCGCAGAATTTCCCCGGGGGCCAGAATGTTCTCGCTGTTGCCGGTCACGAAGGAGAGGGCATCGACGGTGCGGGCGGACCCGTCGGCGGCCCAGAGTTCGTACCGCGCCTCCAGTGCGACCGTCAGCGTGATCATGGGGCCGGCCGGCAGGGACATACAGATATTGCCGCCGACGGTGGCCGCGCTCCAGACCTTGAACGAGGACAGGAACGCCTCACAGCTCTTGGTGAAAAGGGGGGCCGCGCTCCACTCCGCCGGCAGCGCACAGGCATACAGGTCGCTGATGGTGCAGGTCGCGCCGATGCCGAGGCCCGCCTCGCTCGGGACGAGCGGATCCCAGCGCAACGCCGTCAGATCGATCAGGCGGCGCAGCTCCGGTTGCTCCACCGAGTACAGCCAGGTGCCGCCGGCGAGCCAGGCATCACCCGGGTGCCAGTCCGCGCCCGGCCGGGCGGCCGGGCGGCGGACGACTTCGGTGATGGTGTGGAGGTCCATGGGAATTGCTCTCCCTCACGACGAAAATCGTGCGCGCGGGCATCATCGAGCGGCGGAATCCCGGTATTGGCCGCTGCGGTCGGGCTTCTCATGAAGGGACCGTCGGGCGCGGTAATTCTCGTTCAGGATAGGCAGAAGGGCCCGGCCCCGCCACGTCAGGACATCGGCGGGAGCGCGCTCTTTCTGCGCGTGCTGACGACCACAGGTAAAATACGCGGCGGCAAAATTCCGGTGGACTTCAGCAAACTCCGTGCACTTCAGAAAAGCTTGCCCGGGTTGAGAATGCCCAGCGGGTCGAAGACGTCCTTGATGCCGCGCTGCAACTCCAGCCCCACCGGCCCCAGTTCGCGCGCCAGCCACTCCTTCTTCAGGACGCCGACCCCGTGCTCACCGGTGATGGTGCCGCCCAGCTGGAGGCCGAGCGCCATGATGTCGTCGAAGGAGGCGCGGGCCCGGCGGGACTCGTCCGGGTCGGCGGCGTCGAAGCAGACCGTGGGGTGGGTGTTGCCGTCCCCCGCGTGGGCACAGACGCCGATGGTCAGGCCGTACTTCTCGGCGATGGCGGCGGTGCCGTCGAGCATCTCGGCGAGCCGGGAGCGCGGGACGCAGACATCGTCGATCATCGTCGCGGACTTGACCTTCTCCAGCGCGGTCAGCGTCAGCCGGCGGGCCTGGAGCAGCAGATCGGACTCGGCGGCGGTCTCGGCGGGCACGACCTCGGTGGCGCCGGCCGCGGTGCACAGCGCGCCGACGGCGGCGAGGTCGGCGGCCGGCTCGGGGGTGTCGAAGGCGGCCAGCAGCAGCGCCTCGGTGCTGTCGGGGAGGCCCATCTGCGCCATGGCGTTGACCGCGCGGATGCTCGTCCGGTCCATCAGCTCCAGCAGCGCGGGGGCGTGACCGCGGGCCATGATCTCGCAGACGGCTTCGCAGGCCGCCGCGGTGGAGGGGAACTCGGCGGCCAGCGCGAGCTGTTGCGGCGGCTCCGGCTTGAGCGCCAGCACTGCGCGGACGACGATGCCCAGGCTGCCCTCGGAGCCGACGAACAGCCGGGTGAGGTCGTAGCCCGCGACGCCCTTGGCGGTGCGCCGGCCGGTGGTCAGCAGCCGCCCGTCGGCGAGGACCACGTCCAGGCCGAGGACGTACTCGGCGGTGACGCCGTATTTGACGCAGCACAGGCCGCCGGACGCGGTGCCGATGTTCCCGCCGATGGAGCACTCCTCCCAACTGGAGGGATCCGGCGGGTAGTAGAGACCGTGTTCGTTCACCGCGCGGGACAACACGGCGTTGATGACACCGGGTTCGACCACCGCGATCCGGTCGACGGGATTGATCTCAATGATCCGGTCCATCTTGACCAGCGAGAGCACCAGGCAGCCGTCGGAGGCGTTGGCGGCGCCGGACAGCCCCGTACGCGCGCCCTGCGGGACGACCGGGACCCGCAGCTCGGTGGCCGTCCGCATGATGTGCTGGACCTGCTCGACGGTGCGCGGCAGCACGACCACGGCGGGCGTCCCGGCCTCGCAGAAGCTCGCCATGTCGTTGGCGTAGGAGCCGGTGATGTCGGGGTCGGTGAGGATCGCTTCACCCGGGAGCCCGGCGCGCAGACGTGCGATGAGGTCCATACCCTCAGCCTCGCATCCGCGGGCCGCACACGGAAGATCGTGTACGGCCCACGGGGCTGGGACGGTCGGGCCGCAGGGCTTCAGAGATTGCCGCGCCGCTCCTGCTCCCGCTCGATCGCCTCGAAGAGGGCCTTGAAGTTGCCCTTGCCGAAGCCCATGGAGCCGTGCCGCTCGATCATCTCGAAGAACACGGTCGGCCGGTCCTGGACCGGCTTGGTGAAGATCTGGAGCAGATAGCCGTCCTCGTCCCGGTCGACCAGGATCTTCAGCTCGCGGAGCGTCTCCACCGGCACCCGGGTCTCACCGGCCCACTCACCGAGGGTGTCGTAGTAGGAGTCGGGGGTGTCCAGGAATTCCACCCCGGAGGCCCGCATCGCCCGGACGCTGGCGACGATGTCGTTGGTGGCCAGCGCGATGTGCTGGACGCCGGGGCCGCCGAAGAACTCCAGGTACTCGTCGATCTGCGACTTCTTCTTCGCGATCGCGGGCTCGTTGATCGGGAACTTGACCTTGAGCGTGCCGTCGGCGACGACCTTCGACATCAGCGCGCTGTATTCGGTGGCGATGTCATCGCCCACGAACTCCTTCATGTTCGTGAAGCCCATGACCTTGTTGTAGAAGGCCACCCACTCGTTCATCTTGCCGAGTTCGACGTTGCCGACACAGTGGTCGATGGCCTGGAAGCGGCGCGGGCCGGTCTCCACCAGCGGCTCGGTGGCGGTGAAGCCGGGCAGGTAGGGGCCGTCGTAGCCGGTGCGCTCGACGAGGGTGTGCCGGGTCTTGCCGTAAGTGGCGATGGCCGCGAGGACGACGGTGCCGTGCTCGTCCTTGAGGTCGTGCGGCTCGACGAGGCCGGTGGCGCCCTGGGCGACGGCGTGCTCGTAGGCGGCGCGGGCGTCCGGGACCTCGATGGCGAGGTCGATGACGCCGTCGCCGTGGGCCGCGACATGGTCGGCGAGGAAGTGGCCCCACTCGGTGGTGGGCTTGATGACGGAGGTGAAAACGAACCGGGCGCCACCGGATTCGAGCACATAACTCGCGGTCTCCCGGCTGCCGTTCTCCGGACCGGAGTAGGCGACGCGCTTCATGCCGAAGGCGGTCGAGTAGTAGTGCGCGGCCTGCTTGGCGTTCCCGACGGCGAAGACGACCGCGTCCATCCCCTTGACCGGGAAGGGGTCCGCCTGCCGGGTCGCGCCGGGGGTGGTGGGCTGAGGGTGCATCGTGGTGTCTGCCATGGCCGCAGAGTCTCTCCGATCCACAAGGTGCGCAATAGTTCGCGGATCCTCTGGGCATTATGCCTAGCGAAGCGACGGCATCGCCGGGCTATCTGTACATGATGACCATCAAAAGCAAAGGGACGGCCGATGGCGATCGATCATTTGGACGGGGCGCTGCTGGAGCTGCTCGCCGAGGAGCCGCGGATCGGGGTGCTGGAGGCGTCCCGGCGGCTGGGGGTGGCGCGCGGCACGGTCCAGGCCCGGCTCGACCGGCTTCAGTCGAATGGAGTGATCCGGGGCTTCGGACCGGAGGTGGACCCGGCGGCACTCGGCTATCCCGTGACCGCTTTTGCCACGCTGGAGATCAAACAAGGGCAAGGTAATGACGTACGCGCCCACTTGACGACCGTTCCCGAGGTGCTGGAGCTGCATACAACGACGGGACATGGGGACATGCTGTGCAGGCTCGTGGCCCGTTCCAACGCCGATCTGCAGCGGGTGATCGACCGGGTTGTGGGCTTTGATGGCATCGTGCGGGCCTCGACGGCAATCGTGATGGAAAATCCGGTTCCGTTGCGGATCATCCCGCTGGTGAAACAAGCATCGGGAGACTGAACCGAGGAGACCGAGTGAGCTTCTGGGAGTACGTCGGCACCCGGCACGCCCAGCTGCTGACGGACACATATCAGCACGCCAGCGCCGTCTTCCAGTGCATGGTGCTGGCCACCGTGCTGGGGGTCTGCATCGCGGTGGCGACCTATCGCAGCGAGTGGGCGGGCAACCTCGCCACCATCTCGACCGCCACCATCCTGACCATCCCCTCCCTGGCCCTGATCGGTCTGCTGATCCCGATCGTCGGCCTCGGCGTCCCCCCGACGGTGATCGCCCTGACCCTGTACGGGCTGCTGCCGGTGGTCCGGAACGCCATCGTCGGGCTGCGCGGGGTGGACCCGGACCTGGTCGACGCGGCCCGGGGCATCGGGATGTCACGCACCACCCAGCTCTTCCGCGTCGAACTGCCGCTGGCCTGGCCGCCCATCCTCACCGGCATCCGGGTCGCCACCCAGATGCTGATGGGCATCGCCGCCATCGCCGCCTTCGCCTCCGGCCCCGGCCTGGGCAACGAGATCTTCCGCGGGATCGCCTCGCTGGGCAGCGCCAACTCCCTCAACCAGGTGCTCTCCGGCACCCTCGGGATCGCCATCCTCGCTCTTCTCTTCGACGCCGCCTACGTCCTGATCGGACGACTGACCATCTCCAGGGGGATCCGTGCCTGAGACGACCGAGACCACCCCGGCCTCCGGGGCCAGGATCCATCTGGAGAACCTGACGAAGATCTACCCGGGGAACCCCAGCCCCGCGGTGGACAACGTCAATCTGGAGGTCAAGGCCGGCGAGATCGTGATCTTCGTGGGGCCCTCGGGCTGCGGCAAGTCCACCTGCCTCAAGATGATCAACCGGCTGATCGAGCCGACCCACGGGCGGATCCGGATCGGCGACGAGGACGTCACCGACATGGACCCGGTCAAGCTGCGCCGCAGGGTGGGCTACGCCATCCAGGCGTCCGGCCTCTTCCCGCACATGACGGTCGCCCAGAACATCGGCCAGGTCCCGAAGATGATCGGCTGGTCCAAGAGCCGGGTGCGCAACCGGGTCGAGGAGATGCTCGACCTGGTCGGCCTGGACCCGCGCGAATTCCACGGCCGCTATCCGCGCCAGCTCTCCGGCGGCCAGCAGCAGCGGGTCGGCGTGGCCCGCGCGCTGGCCGCCGACCCGCCCGTCCTGCTGATGGACGAGCCGTTCGGCGCCGTCGACCCGATCACCCGCGACCACCTCCAGGACGAGCTGATCCGGCTCCAGCACGAGCTGCACAAGACCATCTGCTTCGTCACCCACGACTTCGACGAGGCCATCAAGCTCGGCGACCGCATCGCGGTGCTCCGCGAGCACTCGCACATCGCCCAGTTCGACACCCCCGAAGCCATCCTCACCAACCCGACGGACGACTTCGTCTCCGGTTTCGTGGGCGCCGGGGCGGCACTCAAGCGGCTGAACCTGACCCGCGTACGGGACGTGGGCGTGGTCGACTTCCCCACCGCCGGCCTCGACGACCCCCTGGAGACCATCTTCGACCGGCTGCGCTCCGGCTCCCACAACGAACTGCTGCTGCTGGACCGCAACCGCCGCCCGTACAAATGGCTGCGCCGCGGCGACCTGGCCCGCGCCAGGGAATCGCTGGCCCGGGCCGGAACCCTGGTCCAGCACACGGTGTCCCGGGACGCGACACTGCGCGACGCCCTGGAGGCGGTGCTCACCGACAGCGCGGGCCGGGTCACGGTCACCGGGCGGCGCGGCGAGTACATCGGCGTGGTCGACATGGCGACGCTGATGAACAACGTCCATGAGCTGCTGGAGGCCGACCGCCTCGAAGCAATCGAGCATCAGCACCAGCTCCAGGAGCGGCGCGCCCGCCAGACCCAGATGGAGCAGGAGGGCCTGGCCGGGACGGGCGGTCCCGAGGGCGGCCCGGGAGGCCCCGCATGAGCCCCCGCGGCGGGAGCGAGGAGCCCCCGCGCCGGTCCGGGCGGCAGCCGAGTGACCACGAGGCGCTGGCCTTCAAGGACGAAGTCGAAATGGAGCAGCGGGAGTTGGCCGCCGGTGAGGCGCCGGCCCCGTCCGCACGGGCCGGGGTGCGCCGGATCAGCTGGCAGAAGTGGACCTTCATGCCGGCCTTCCTGGTGCTCGCGCTGCTCGCCACCTGGCTGTGGTTCCGCGGCGCCCGGCTGGACTCCATCGCCCATCAGGCGGTGGACAACGGCAAGGTGTGGCTGGCACTGCGCCAGCACATCCAGCTGACCGCGATCTCCACCTTCTTCGTACTGATCATCGCGATCCCGCTGGGCATCGCACTGACCCGGTCCAAGCTCCGCCGGGCCACCCCGGTCGCGATGGCCTTCGCCAACCTCGGGCAGGCGGTGCCCGCCCTGGGTCTGCTGGTGCTGCTGGTGATCTGGCTGGGCATCGGTGCCCGCTCGGCGATCGTCGGCATGGTCATCTACGCCGTACTGCCGGTGCTCGCCAACACCATCGCCGGGCTGCGCGGTATCGATCCGACGCTGACCGAGGCCGCCCGGGGCATCGGCATGTCCCCCACCGGCGTGCTGACCCAGGTCGAGCTCCCGCTGGCCGTACCGCTGATCCTGGCCGGGGTCCGGACCGCGCTGGTGCTGAACGTCGGCACCGCGACGCTGGCGACCTTCGGCGGTGGCGGCGGCCTCGGGGACCTGATCTCGGCGGGGATCGTCACCCAGCGGATGCCCGTACTCATCCTCGGTTCGGTGCTGACCGTGGCGCTCGCCCTGCTGGTCGAATGGCTGGCCTCGCTGGCCGAGCTGCTGCTCCGCCCGCGCGGTCTGGAGGTGACGGCATGAGCAGGCACCCCCGCCCGGCCCGCCGCACCCGGCGCCGCCCGGCCGCCCGGCTCGCCGTCGCCCTGCTCGCCGCGGTCGTCCTCGGCGGATGCGGCCTGGTCAGCGGCAGTGCGATGAGCGACAACGTGCTGCCGGGCCCGAAGGCGGGCTATCCGGACCGCCCGCTCACCGGGGCGCATCTGACCGTGACCTCGAAGGAGTTCACCGAGCAGATCATCCTCGGCCAGATCATGGGGCTGGTCTTCCAGGCGGCCGGCGCCCTGGTCATCGACAAGACCAGTATCCAGGGGTCGATCGGTGCCCGGGAGGCCGTCCGGTCCGGCACGGCGGACGCCGCGTACGAGTACACCGGCACCGGCTGGATCACCTACCTCGGCCACACCAAGCCGATCGTCGACCCCCACGAGCAGTGGAAGGCGGTCCGCGCCGAGGACGCGAAGAACGGCATCGTCTGGCTGCCGCCCTCGACGCTGAACAACACCTACGCGCTGGCGCTGAACACCGCGAACTACAAGAAGCTGGGGGTGCACAACCTCTCCGAGGTCGCGGCGCTGTCCCACAAGAACCCCGGCGCCGTGACGATGTGCGTGGAGAACGAGTTCGCCACCCGCAACGACGGTCTGCCGGGCATGGCGCGGGCGTACGGCATGAACGTGCCCTCCGCCAATGTCCGCAAGATGACCGGCGGTGTCGTCTACACCGAGACGGAGAAGGGCACCTGCGCGTTCGGCGAGGTCTTCACCACCGACGGCCGGATCAAGGCGATGCATCTGCACGTCCTCGCCGATGACAAGCACTTCTTCCCCAACTACAACGTCGCCCCGGAGATCAACGCCAAGGCCCTGAAGAAGTACCCGGCGATCGCGAAGGTGCTGGCCCCGGTCACCAAGGCCCTCAACAACACCGTCGCCCAGGAGCTGAACCGCAAGGTCGACGTGGACGGCGAGGACCCGCACGAGGTCGCCAAGGACTGGCTGGTGCGGGAGGGGTTCATCAAGGAGGGATGAGGAGGAGCGTCCCGGGGGCGTCCGGGCACCGGCCCGCGTCCGCCGTCCGCCGCTCCCCGCCTGGCCCTCCGCCTCAGCAGCTGGGGACCTTGCCCCCGGTCCGCAGCGCCTTCAGGGCGTCCACCGCGCCGTCGAGCGTGCTGACCGGGATCAGCCGCAGCCCCTTCGGCAGCTCCGCCTCGGCGTCCGCGCACTCCTTGCGCGGGACGAGGAAGACCGTGGCGTCGTCCCGCCGCGCGGCCTGCGTCTTCAGCGGGACGCCGCCCACCGCGCCGACCTTGCCGTCGGCCGTGATCGTCCCGGTGCCGGCGATGGTGCGCCCGCCGGTCAGATCATGGCCCGCGCCGTCGCCGTCCAGCTTGTCGACGATGCCCAGGGCGAACATCAGCCCGGCGCTCGGCCCGCCGACGTCCGCGAGCATCAGCTTGACCTTGATGTCCTGGCCGGACTTGCCGAGCTGCCCGAGCGCGGCGCTGGTGGCGGTGTGCTGGGACTCCCGCATCTGCTGCGCATTGTGCTCGGCGATCTCCTCGGTGTTCTCCCCCACCGGGTAGACCGCCTCCCGCGGCATCACGGCCTCGTCCGTACGGAACCAGCCCTTGACGATGTCCGGCAGATAGACGGCGGCCTCCGGGCCGGTCGCCACGATCGAGGTCATCCGCAGCTGCCCGTCCGTCTTCCGGGTCCGCGCGCCGCTGATGGTGATCACCGGCTTGCCCTCGTCGCTGCCGAGGACATTCGCCGTCATGCCGGGATACGCGAGCGAATACGGCAGCGGGGCGAGGACAGCGGTGACGAGAAGGGCGAGGACGAGCGCGGTGCAGACCGCCAGGGCTCGGGTGCGTGCAGACACCCCGCCACCCTAAATGACCCCCGCCCCACCAGGGCCTAAAGGCGCTGCCGCCTCACGACACGGCCACCGCCCCTTCACACCCCAGGGCCCCTTCGCGCCCGACGGCCCCTCGCACCCCAGGGCCCCGGCCGCACCAGGGCTCAGCGGAGCGCCTCGGACACCTCCCGGGCCGCGTCGACCACCCGCGGTCCGACCCGCTCGGAGACGGTGTCGGTGAGCATCACCACGCCCACGCTCCCCTCGATCCCGCTCACCCCGAGCAGCGGGGCCGCCGCGCCGCTCGCGCCGGCCTCCAACTCCCCGTGCGTCAGGGCGAGTCCGGCGTCGTGGGTGCGGCCCTGCCGGGCCTTGAGGATCGCCCGCCCGGCGGCTCCCCGGTCCAGCGGATGACGGAAACCGGTCCGGTAGGCCACGTGGTAGTCGGTCCAGCTCGGCTCCACCACGGCCACCGCCAGCGCCTCCGTACCGTCGACGAGGGTGAGATGCGCGGTGGCCCCCACGTCCTCGGCGAGCGACCGCAGCGCGGGCAGCGCG
This sequence comes from Streptomyces sp. bgisy130, assembly GCF_057708345.1. Taxonomy (NCBI): domain Bacteria; kingdom Bacillati; phylum Actinomycetota; class Actinomycetes; order Kitasatosporales; family Streptomycetaceae; genus Streptomyces; species Streptomyces sp. bgisy130. Next base: position 59,230 of record NZ_JBYISA010000009.1, on the reverse strand, counting down.
GCCTCCCTGACCAGCGGATGCACCTGACGGCCCAGGCGCAGCACGCCCAGGCCCACCCGGGCCCGGCCGCCGATGTCGCGGCGCACCAGGGCGTGCTGCTCCAGCGTGGCAAGGAGGCGGTAGACCACCGTGCGGTTGACGCCGAGCTTGTTGGACAGCTCAGTGACGGTCAGCCCGTGATCGGTGTCGGCGAGGAGTTTGAGGACACGCAGCCCTCGGTCGAGTGTCTGGGAGGTCTCTGCGGTCACGACGCCCTCCTGGGTGAGTGGCGGCCCTTGGGCGCGACGCGCTGCGGTCCCGGAAGCAGCGCGCGCTAGAGGCCGCCGGCCGCATGGCACCGGCTGCGCTCCGCGGCGGCGCTGCCACGGGGCGTGTGCGTGACCGGGACAGTAGCGAGCCGGTTCGGTGAGCGGAAGAGTCCGTCCAGAATCCGGTCGCCCACGCCCGGAATATCCCAGTACGTCCACCCAGAACGCCCTGTTGTGCTCCGTGTGGTGTTTCAGGGAGGGCTACGAGAACTACAGCGCTATCCGGGTGCGACGGGGCTGTCCGGGTGCGACGGGCCGGACGTGCCCGACACGGCACAGCGGTCCCGCCGGGGCGGGTAGGTACACAAGAGGGCGGCGCGCCGTCCCACGGCACACCGCCCCACGGGCCCCGGCGGACTCACCGCATCCGCGTCGCCCACTCCCGGACCTTCTTGATCCGCTCACCGAGCTGCCCGGCGGTGGCCTCCGCGCTCGGCGGCCCGCCGCACACCCGCCGCAGCTCGGTGTGGATCACCCCGTGCGGCTTCCCGCTCTGGTGCACATACGCGCCGACCAGTGTGTTCAGCTGCTTCCGGAGCTCCAGCAGCTCCTTGTGCGTGACCACCGGCCGCCGCTCGGCCGGCAGCTCCAGCAGATCCGCCTCCGCATCCGGCCGCTTCTTGCTGTGCGCGATCTGCCGCGCCTGCCGCTTCTGCAACAGCATCTGCACCTGGTCGGGCTCCAGCAGCCCGGGGATGCCGAGGTAGTCCTGCTCCTCCTCGCTGCCCGCATGCGCCTGCATACCGAACTCGGCGCCGTCGTAGAGGACCCGGTCGAAGACCGCCTCCGACTCCAGCGCCTCGAACGAGAACTGCTCCTGCTCGCCGGTGTCCTCGTCCTGCTCCTTGTTCGCCTCGTCCATCTCCTTCTCGGACTCGGCGTACGGGTCTTCCTCCCCGTCCTTCTTCGGCTTGTCGAGGACGTGGTCGCGCTCGACCTCCATCTCATTGGCGAAGCCGAGCAGCATCGGAACGGTGGGCAGGAAGACCGAAGCGGTCTCGCCGCGCTTACGGGAGCGCACGAACCGGCCCACGGCCTGCGCGAAGAACAGCGGCGTCGAGATCGTGGTGGCGTACACCCCGACCGCCAGCCGCGGCACGTCCACCCCCTCGGACACCATCCGGACCGCGACCATCCAGCGGTCGTGCGAGTGCGCGAAGTCGTCGATGCGCTGCGAGGCACCGGAGTCGTCGGACAGCACCAGGGTGGCGCCCTCCCCGGTGATCTCCCGGATCAGCTTGGCGTAGGCCCGCGCCTGCTCCTGGTCGGAGGCGATCACCAGCGCCCCGGCGTCCGGGATGGACTTGCGGACCTCGCTCAGCCGGTGGTCGGCGGCGCGCAGCACATTGGGCATCCACTCGCCGCGCGGATCCAGCGCGGTACGCCACGCCTGCGAGACCGCGTCCTTGGTCATCGGCTCGCCCAGCCGGGCCGCGATCTCGTCCCCCGCCTTCGTCCGCCAGCGCATGTTGCCGCTGTAGGAGAGGAAGATGACCGGCCGGACGACGCCGTCGCCCAGCGCGTTGCCGTAACCGTAGGTGTAGTCGGCCGAGGAACGCCGGATCCCGTCGTTCCCCTCCTCGTACGTCACGAACGGAATCGGATTGGTGTCGGACCGGAAGGGCGTACCGGTCAGCGCCAGCCGCCGGGTCGCCGGCTCGAACGCCTCCAGACACGCCTCGCCCCACGACTTCGAGTCACCGGCGTGATGGATCTCATCCAGAATCACCAGCGTCTTACGCTGCTCGATCCGGTTACGGTGCAGCATCGGCCGGACACCCACACCGGCATAGGTCACCGCGACACCGTGGTACTCGCGGCCCAGCGGCCCCGCGCTGTACTCCGGATCGAGCTTGATGCCCAGCCGGGCCGCCGCCTCCGCCCACTGCTTCTTCAGATGCTCGGTCGGTGCGACGACCGTCACCTGCTGCACGACATGATGATGCAGCAGCCACGAGGCAAGCGTGAGCGCGAAGGTCGTCTTGCCGGCGCCCGGCGTCGCGACGGCGAGAAAGTCTCTCGGCTGCGTCTGGATGTAGCGGTCCATGGCCGCCTGCTGCCAGGCACGCAGCTTGTTCGCGGTACCCCAAGGGGCCCGCCCCGGAAAGGCCGGGGACAGGTGATGGTTATTGGTGGCGCTGGTGGTGGTAGTCACGGTCTCCGTCGGCTGGACTCGGGGATCGGCAACCGCGCCACCCTACCGCTCCGCGCTAAGCGGCTTCCCACGTGTTCGGCTTTCCCGCCGTGGGGGACCTCGCCGTTTCGCTGCGCGTTGCCTCGGCCGACGGTTGTGGCTTGCTCGCCGTTGCTCCCCCACTGCCTGAAGGGCGTGGGAGGTACCCCCACGCGGCGGGCCGGTCCGCTGCGCAGGCCCGTCCCCTCCCGTTGAAGGGTGGGGAAAAGGCCGGTGGGTGGACCCGTAGGTGGTCCGGTGCGGGCCGTAGGGCCCCGTTATGCCTTACGGCGGCCCGCCCCCACCCACCGTCACCAACTCCCCCAACGGGAGGGGACGGGCCGGAGGGGCCGGTGTGAGGGACGTAAAGCGAAGCAGTCCCACACACCGGCCCCGGAGGTCCGTCACCGCACCCACAAACCACCCAGCCCGCCGCAGGCGCAACGGCAAGCAACCAAAACGGCGGGACAGCCAAAAACGTGGGGCAACTACCTAACGCGGGAAGCCGTCACCGCTCCCGTAAACGCAACCGCCGCCATCGTCGCGAACACGGCCACAAACGCCACGGAGTGGCTCGCGGAGCCACTCGCGCCGCCGAACGCGACGAACAACACACCGCCCAGGCCGACGAACGTGACGTTCCCGAGCGCGTCCGACATCTGTAGGGACGCCGAGTTGCTGCCGGCCTCCTCGGGGCGGGACAGCTTGAGGAGCAGGACGCCGGCGCTGGAGATGTTCAGGCCCATGCCGAAGCCGCCGATCGTCCAGGCCGCCGCAACGATCCCGGCGGGCACGCCGTCGAGCAGGGCCAGCGGCACCAGCGCGATGGCCAGCGCGAGGAGCACCATGCCCAGGACCATCAGCCGTTCCCGGTGCGGTTCCAGGCGCGGCCGGCTCTGTACGTACGAGCCGAGGGCCCAGGTCAGGCCGCCGCCGGTGAGCGAGAGACCGGCGAGGGTGGCGGACAGTCCGCGCTGGGTGACCAGCATCAGCGGGATGAAGCTCTCGGCGGCGACCATCGACCCGGCGGCCAGCCCGCGCAGCAGCACCACGCTCGGCAGGCCGCGCGCCGCCCGGAACGTACCGCGGGGCAACAGCCGTACGATGCCGGGCGCCAGCAGTGCCAGTCCGACGGCCGCGGGCAACAGCGCGGTCCAGGCCGGGTGCTGGCCCGCGTATTGCAGCAGGCAGGCGCCCACCGCGACGGCCAGCGCGAGCAGACAGCGCCGGCTGCCCAGCACCTGCCGTACGCCGCCCGACGGGCCCGGCCGGGTCCGCGGCAGGGTGCGCAGCGCGGGCAGCATCACCACGAGCGGCAGCAGTATCAGGACGGGGATGGCAAGGAAGACCCAGCGCCAGCCGAGGTGTTCGGTGACGGTCCCGGCGACCAGCGGACCGACGATCACCGGCAGCACCCAGGCCGCCGAGAACGACGCCATGATCGACGGCCGCAGCCGCTCGGGGTAGGCGCGCCCGACGACCACGTAGAGCGCGACCACCACCAGCCCGCCGCCGATGCCCTGGACCCCGCGGCCCACGATGAACATCCCCATGCTCCGGGCGGCGCCCGCGATCAGCAGGCCCGCCCCGAACGCGGCGATCCCGGTGAACAGCGGCCCGAGCGGCCCACGCCGGTCGCTCCACTCCCCCGCGAGCGCCATCGCGAACAGACTCGCCGTGAAGAACGCGGAGAAGCCGAAGGCGTACAGCCCGATGCCGTCGAGTGCGCGGGCGGCGACCGGCATCGCGGTGTTCACGGCGCTCGCCTCGAAGGCGACCAGCGAGACGACGGAGATGATGCCGAGGGTGAGCGCCCGGTACGCCCGGCCGAGGATGCCGCCGTCCGGCCCGCCTCCACCGCCACTGTCGCTGTCTCTGTCGCTGTCGCTGTCGTCGGTGGCTTGGGTGGGGTGGCCGGGGGTTGCGGTGGTCTCTGCGCCGGACGCGGCGGTGGTCTCGGCGACGCCAGACGCGGCGGGGGTCACCGCCCCGGGTGCGGCGTCGGTGCCCTCGGCGGTGCCGACTCCGAGGCCGGCGCCCTCGCCGGGACCGAGGTGGGGGCCGGTGCCAGTACCCGTGCCGATGCCGGCACCGGTGCCACTACCCGTGCCGGTTCCAGCACCCGTACCGACGCCGGTGCCGATGTCATGCGAGCGGTCAGCGGTCATCGGGCCACCGTAAGGGCCGTACGACGCTGACACCCCTGGCGGAGGACGGGGATCAGCTCGGTAATCGGTCCTACACCGCCGGCCCGCCCGAACCGCCGCCACCCCGCCTGCATCGCCACACCTCGGGCAAGCTGTCCGTATGCCGCACTTCCGTACGTACGACGATGCCGAGCTCCACTACCGCGTGCTCGGACCGGCCGACTCCCCCCTGCCGCCCCTGGTGTGCCTTGCCGGCGGGCCCGGGCGGGACGCCGCGTATCTGGGTGACCTCGGCGGCCTGGCCGCGCACCGGCAGCTGATCCTTCCCGACAGCCGCGGCACCGGCGCCTCCCCGTCCGCCGCCGACCCGGACCGCTATGCCTTCCCGCAGCTCGCCGAGGACCTGGAGGCGCTCCGGGCGCATCTGGGCCTGGAACGGTTCGCGCTGCTCGCGCACGACGCGGGGGCCGCGGTCGCGCAGGCATACGCGGCGGGGTATCCGCAGCGGCTGACCCGGCTGGTGCTGGTCTGCCCCGGCTCCCGGTTGCAGGGCGAACTCCCCGACGACGCACGGGAGATCTTCGAGTCCCGCCGCGACGAGGAGTGGTGGCCGGAAGCCTCGGCGGCCTTGGAGCAGCTGACCGAGGCCACCGATCTGAGCGAGGTGAGGGGGCTGCTGTTCGCCGCGGCACCGCTCGCCTACGGCCACTGGGACGCACCGCAGCGCGCACATGCCGCAACGGAGGGCGAGCAGTTGGGACCGGTGCCACGGGCCGGCTTCTGGCAGGGCGTGGACGAGCAACTGCGGCTGACCCTGCTGGCCGGGCTGCGCGAGGTGACCTGCCCGGTGCTGGTGATCACCGGCGACCGGGACGGCGTGACCGGTATGCAGGCGGGCGAACTGGTGGCCGCCTCCTTCCCCGACGCACAGGTACACCCCCTGCACGGAGTCGGCCACTACCCATGGGTGGACGAACCACCCCTGTTCGCCCCACTGGTGGAGAACTTCCTCCACACGACATAAGGCCCGTCCCACCGCGCCACCCCGTGTTGCCGCGGTGTTGCCGCATGTTGCAGCGCGCCTGCGTCCCGTTTCCCCACATTGCAGCCTCATGGCACCCCGCCCCACACCCTTGCCGGGCTCCCCGCCCCGCGGCCTACAGTCGGGACAGCACCACACCCCGGCCGTGTGCCCGAGTGGTTCAGGGGCTCGCCTGCAAAGCGAGTTACGCGGGTTCGAATCCCGCCACGGCCTCTACGCCCGCAGGGTCCCGTGCCCCGCAGGGTCCCGTGCCCCGCACGGGACCCCGGGCGGCGTCCGGGGGCGGCCCCAACCCCCGTGGGGACCGCCTCCGGACGCGCTCGGTGCCGAGGGCCCCGCGGTGCCGCTGCCTGTGCCTCGCCCCTACCGGCCGACGGACAGCGCGGCCACGAAGCGGTAGATGTCGCCGGCCTCGCCGGAGTCCGTCGGGCGGCGCAGTTCCACCAGGGCCAGTGGGCGTTCCACCGGTTCGCCGGTGTCCGGGTCGAAGGCTATGTAGCCGCTGATGCCGCGGACCCGGGACCTGCCGTTGGTCTGCTCCAGCAGGGCCAGGACCATACGGGCGGTGACCTGGCGGGTGCCGTAGACGCCGACGGCGTTCCGGGCCGCCTTGCCGATGGTGTACGTGGCGTCATGGCCGAGCATCGCCTGGCCGCTGGCGAGGTCGGTGGTGGGGCCGCCGACCTCTTCGCGGTAGGCCCGCTCGAAGCCCGCGAACGGTCCGTTCCCGGCACCGCCGTAGACCTCCTTGGATATCGCGGGGTGGGTGAACGCGGTGTAGTAGACGGTCAGTTGGCTGTCCTTCCAGCGTGCGGCGAGGGTGGCGAGCTCGGCGCGGTGCCGGTCGCCCCCGGTGTCGAAGTAGACGCCCAGCGCACTGGAGCCGGAGAGCACCGTCGTACGGCAGTGCCGACCGCCCTCGCCGGCCGCCTCGATGAACCGGCGCAGTTCCCGCCCCCGGCCGGCGAAATACACCACGTCCGGCGGCTTCGGGTCGCCGCAGACCTTGTCGGCGACCAGGGACAGCGCGTTGCCCGCCGTCGCCTCCTCGGCCTCCCCGGAGCGGAACGGGATGACCTCGTCGTCCACGTCGAGGCCCGCGCGCCGCGCCGCCGCCGAGAAGTCCTCGTAGAGCGAGGTGTTGTAGTCGTCCTTCTCGTTGCCGTCCCGGATCACCTGGACGCGGTAGCCGGGGTGCTTGCGCTGCTGCTCCTTGAGGTAGCCGGCGGCGGCCGCGGTCTGGTCGCGGTTGGGGAAGGAGACCCGGTAGAACCCGGCCGTACGGGAACTCAGCCCGTCCGCCGCCACCGTCGCCCCGACCATCGGCAGCCCGGCGGCCCGCAGCCGCTTCACGGCGCTCATCGTCCGGTCGTTGCTCTGCCCGAAGCCCGCCACCGCGACCAGATGTTCCTTGTCCTTCATGGCGATGAGCTGGTCGACGACGGGGCGCCAATGGCGGTCGCCGCGGCCGGTGTTGGCGAGCAGCAGCCGTATCTTGGGGAGGGTCGAGCGCTCGGCGTTCAGGGTGCGCTGGGCGAGGTAGGCGCCACTGACGGCCTGCCGGGTGGCCTCCGGCCCGCGGTCCGCGGAACCGCCCGCCATGGCCTCCAGGTAGGCGATGGTGACCGATCGTTCCCCGGACTTGGCGACCTTGGCGTTCTCGGCGCGGATCCTGCCGCTGAGCGCCTTCATGTTCCCGAAGGCGTACGTACCGTCCGTGACGCCCACGCACTCGCCGTCGGCCACCTCACGGACGCCCTCCCCGCACCGGCCGTTCGTCTCGACTATCCGCACCACGCCGGCGACCACGACCGCCGCCGCCACCAGCACCGAGATGATCCACAGGCCCCAGCGCCGCGGCGGCCGGGGCGGTTCGAAGACGCGGGTGCTCACAGCCACGGCTCCTTTCCGTACTGCTTCGCCTTCCGCAGCAGCGCCGAGGTCCACGGCACGCTGTCGGCATGCACCGCGAGGGTGTGGAAGCGGGCCTGGATCTCGCCGTACAACTCTGCCCCGGGGTCGCCGAGCGGATCGCGGTACGGATCGCCGACCCGGTCCGTCCGGGGATCGTCCGGCGGCTCGGGGCCGAGCCAGACCGCCGCGAGCAGCCGGGTGATCGTGCGCAGCCGCTGCTCCACGGCGCCCTCGCCGAGGTGCTCCACCAGCCGCTCGTAGCGCTCCCACAACGGCTGGTCGAGGGACGGGCCGGTGTCGGCGAGCGGGGCGCGCCGCAGCCGGCACAGGTCGGCGCACCACTCCTCCGGTTCGACCCGGCCGAACGCGTCGTCCAGATAGGCGGCCGCCGCGGCGAGATCGCCGCCCGCCAGTGCGTGATAGGCGGCGGTGGCCTCCTCCCCCGCGGCGGCCGCCCGGTCCCGCAGCGCGGCATGCACCGCCCGCCGTCCCCGGACCCCGGCCGCCCCGTCACCGCCCCCGGCCGCTCCACCCGCCGCGGCATCGGGCTCGGGGACCGCGGCAAGCCGTCGCAACAGCAGCAGCCGCAGCAGCGGGTGGGGAGTCTCCGTCCGGCCGTCGGACTCCTCGTCACCACTGTCGAGATGCATGGTGCGCAGCACGTCCGTACAGAAGTCGTTGAACTCCTCATGGACACGGGCGCTCGACTCGTCCCACAGCACCCGGCCCGCCTGCGCCTGGGCCAGGTCGACGGCGGCCGCGCCCCGGGCCAGCGCCTGCATCAGCTCACCGCTGGCATCGATCGGCAACAGCCGCTCCAGCAGGGCGTCGACCAGCTCCGAGGAGGGCTGAAGGACCTGCCGCAGCCGCGCCTCCCAGCCCGCGTCCGCCGGGCACTCCAGCAGGGCCGCCAGCAGCTGTGCGGTGCCCGCCGGATGGCCACGGGTGATCTCATGCACCGCCCAGCCCAGCCACTGCACACCGTTGTCGGCGGCCGGCACCGGCACCCGGCGGCCGGCCGACCGCAGCGCCTCCTTGGCCTGCTGCTCGACCTCGTGCCGGACCAGATCGCGTAACCGGCCCACCACCAGCCCCTTCACGACCTGCTCCGGAACGAACCGCTCCTCCTGCACGGGCCACCGGCCGGGCAGCGCACCGGGCCGCCGCGGCCCGCCGAACGCAAAGCCCTCCAGCGCCGCCGGATAGCTCCCCGCGGTGGCGAGCACCAGCAGCGGATCGGCCGCCCCGGCCTTCCGCCGGGCGTCCAGCAGTGCCTTGAGGAAGTCGTTGCCCAGCGGACTGTCGACGTTGTCCAGCAGCACCAGACACTGCGTCGTACGCCGCTTGTCGCCGCCACGTGAGCCGTACGCCCGCCGCAGATCGTCCAGGAAGGCGTCGAAGAGCACCGCCTCGGCCCGCTGCCGCTCGGCCGCCTCGCGGTCGCCGTAACGCTGGTTGAGGTCGATCAGAAAGCCGTCGACGGAACCGCCGCCACGACTGCGGCGCCGGATACGCGCCAGCCGCCAGCGCACCCGCAGCCGCACCCAGTGGCGCCGCCACTCCGGCAGCAGCGGGAGTGCGGCGGTGACCGCGGTCGGGGCGCCCAGAACCGTCGCGGCGTACGTGGCCAGCTGGTTGATCACCTCCGAACGGCTGCCCGGCGGTCCGACCAGCGCCTCCTCCATCTGCCGTACGGCGGCGTCCCGGTCGGCCGCGTCCATCCGCGCCGCGACCGCGATCGTCAGCAGCCCGAACGCCGGGAAGCTCAGCCGGGCGAAGTCCCGCTTCTTCTCGTTGAGCTGGAAGACCAACGCGGCCAGCACATCGATCGGTTTACGGCCCTCCTGGCCCAGCGCCGCCAGATCGAGCCGGGCCACCGGTGCCCGCCGGGCCCAGTCCGCCAGATGGCGCAGCACCGTCGTCTTACCGCTGCCACGCGGCCCCAGCAGCAACGTGGCCGGCAACTCGGGCCGGCCGCCCGGCCGGCGCACCAACAACTCCTGGACGTACTGCTCCACAGCCCGGTCCCGCCCGGACTCCCCCGCCCATTCCTGCGGCATCCCGCTCCCCCTCGACCTCGCGAACCCCTGCGATCCCCGCGATCCCCACGACAGCCCGGCTCCCACTCCGGCCGCCCCAGCATCCTCCAATTCCCGCTCCCCGCAAGCACTTTGCCCCCACAAGGCCGTCCCCCTCCCCTCGCACGTCACCATCCCGCCCACGGAAATCACTCTAAGTGACCCCACTGACAATCTTCGTGACGAAGCGTGAAAGCCCAGGTCATCGATCGATCGCAGGGAAGCGCGCACGAGGCCCCACCCAGCCCTGAACGGATGCGCAGCCGCTCGCTCACGCCGACCCGCGCCACGCCACACCCGCCGCGCATCGACTCAGTACGCAGGACGCCCCACGCCGCACCCGAACGCAGGCGCCGACCCACGCCCAAGCCCCCACGTACGCGCGCGCCACCTGAAACCGACCCACATACACCCGCCCACCCCCCGAAGGGGGGTGGGCGGCGGGGAAAAACCCAAGGGGCGAGCAGCGAACCCCGAAGGAGCCGCCTCGCCCCTACTGCTGCACCACCTGCGCCACCGCCGCCTGTGGACGGATCGGGAGGCGGCCGATGGGGCGGCCGGTGGCGGCGCGGACCGCGGAGGCCACGGCGGCGGGGGAGGTGACGACCGGGACCGCGCTGGCGGGCTTGGCGCCGAAGGGGGCGACCACGTCGCGCTCCTCGACCAGCTTGACGATGCGGATGTCGGGGGCGTCCAGGGCGGTCGGCAGCGCGTAGCCGGTCAGGTCGGGGTGGCGGACCTGGCCGCGGGTGGTGCGCAGATTCTCCATCAGGGCGGCGCCCATGCCCTGGGTGACCCCGGCCTCGATACGAGCCCGCAGCTGGCGGGGGTTGAGCACCCGGCCCACATCCTGGGCGACGGTCATCTCCACGACCCGGATGGTGCCGAGCTCGATGTCGACATCGGCGACGCAGCGGATCGCGCAGAAGGCGAGGCCGACGAACGCATCGCCCTGGCCGCTCTCGTCCAGCGGCTCGGTCGGATGCGGCCGGCACTGGGCGGTGGCCCACAGTTCCTTGCCGTCCAGGGCCTCCGCAACGGTGGTGCTGAGCACCCCGTCGTACGAGGTGATCTTGCCGTCGTTGATCTGAAGCAGCTCGGTGGACATCCCGAACTTGTGGGCCAGCGGCTGGAGCAGCTGGGTGCGGACCATCTTGGCGGCGCGCTCGACGGCGCCGCCGGAGACCCAGGTGTGCCGCCCGTGGCAGGCCGCCCCGGCCGGCGGCTGGTCGGTGTCGACGCCCGCGACCTGCACGTCCTCGATGCCGAGCGTCTCCTGCACGATCTGCCGCGCCAGCGTGGAGAATCCGGAGCCGGTCTCGACGGCGGCGCAGATGACGGTGGCGGCCGAGCCGCTGACCTTGACGGTCGCGGTGGAGACCTCGTCGGTGCCCTCCGCGCCGAGCATGTGCACCATGCCCAGCCCATAGCCGACGCCCCGGCGTACCGCGCCCGGCTCGCCCGCCCCTTCGGGCCCGCCCGGCAGCAGCCATTCCGCTTCGGGCGCGTCCTTGGGCAGCTCGGGAAGCGGCGCTTCCTTGACGGCGTGCAGGAGTTCGGCGACCGGGGCGGGGCAGGTCACGGTCTGCCCGGTGGGGAGCAGATCGCCGGTGGCCATGACGTTGCGCAGCCTGATCTCGTCGGGCTCCAGGCCCAGTTGGGCGGCCAGCTTGTCCATCTGGCCCTCATAGGCGGCGCAGACCTGCATCGCGCCCTCGCCGCGCACATGGCCGGACGGCGGGTTGTTGGTGCGGACCGCCCAGCCGTCGACGACGGCGTGCGGGACGACGTATGGGCCGCAGGAGAAGGACACCGCGGCGGCGAGCGCGTCGGCGGAGGTGTCGGCGTAGGCGCCGGCGTCCATGAGGATCTGCGCCTCCACCTTGACCAGCTTGCCGTCGGCGTCCGCGTGGTGGCGGTAGCGCAGCAGCGTGGGGTGGCGGTGGGCGTGCGAGAGGAAGGACTCCTCCCGGGTGGCGGCGAGCTTGACGGGGCAGCCCGTACGGAGCGCCAGCAGGCCGAGCGAGAGCTGGATGCCGGGGTCCTCGCGGTCGGCGGTGGCGCCGGGGACGCCGGTCACCACGACCTTGACCTGCTCCGGTTCGAGGCCGAAGGAGGCGGCGGCCAGATCGCGGTCGGTGTGCGGGTCCGTGGAGGCGGTGTAGATCTCCACGCCGCCATCGGGGCGCGGCACCGCGAGCCCGGCCTCGGCCCCGATGGGCGCCGGGTCCTGCCGGCCGATCCGGTAGAGCCCCTCGACCATCACCTCACCAACGGCCTCGGCGTCACCGAAGCGGAGCGGGATGTGCCGGATGAGGTTGCCGTCCGGGTGCAGCGGCTCGGCCTCGAAGGCCAGTTGGGGGTCGGTGACCGCGTCCAGGACCTCGTATTCCACGGCGATGGCGGCGGCGGCCAGCCGTGCCGTGTCGGGGTGCTCGGCGGCCACCGCGGCGATCGGCTCGCCGTGGTGGCGGACCTCGTCCTTGGCAAACACCGGGCGGTCGGCGGTGCCCCGCCCGTGCCCCGCGTCACCGGGGACGTCCTCGTGCGTGACGACGACGCGTACGCCCGGCATCTCCACCGCGTGCTTGGTGTCGATGGACAGGATCCGCGCGCGCGGGTGCGGCGAGCGCAGCACCGCCGCCCACAGCAGCCCTTCGGCCCACAGGTCGGCGGCGTACGGGAAGGTGCCCTCGGTCTTCGCCGGCGCGTCGGCGGGCGGCAGCGAGACGCCCAGGCCGTGCGGCGGCGGCTCGGCGGGGATCGGGACACCCGCCGCGGGGGTCGCGGTGACGGCGCCCGCGCCGTCGGACGTGCCACTCATGCCGAAACCTCGCTTCGCCCGGCCCCGCATACGCTCAGCGCGCGCCGCTCCCCGATGCTCCCCCAGCCTCCGGCCGGGGGGACCCCCATGCTGCGCTCGCTCATGCGGAGCCTCCCGTGTGCCGATCCTGGTCGTGCGGGGCGTGGCCCGTTTCGTCGGCGGGGCCCGCCTGGTGGGGAATACGGGCGGTGTCCGCGGGCGCCGCCCCGTCCGGTTCGTCGGCGGGCGCGTAGCCGGCCTCGGCGGCCTCCGCACGGCCCTTGACGACCTCGCCGACGGCGTCCAGCACACCCCGGTAGCCGGAGCAGCGGCACAGGTTGCCGCAGAGCGCCTTACGGGTCTCCAGCTCGCTGGGGGCGTGGTTGCCCTCCAGGAGGTCGTGGACGGTCATGGCCATCCCCGGTACGCAGAAGCCGCACTGCACCGCACCGGACGCGGCGAGCGCGCGCTGTACGTCGGAGGGCACACCGTTCTCCGCGAGCCCCTCGACGGTACGGACCTCACTGCCCGCCGTGGTGGCCGCGGGCACCAGGCAGGACGCCACCAGGCGGCCGTCCACCTGGACGGAACAGGCCCCGCACTCACCCTGTGAGCAGCCGTCCTTGGCGCCCGCAAGACCGAGCCGCTCGCGCAGCACATAGAGCAGCGACTCGCCGATCCAGGCGTCGGTGACCGGCCGGTCGATGCCGTTCACGCGCAGGACGTAGGAGGCGGCGGGGTGTTCGTCGTGGTCGTCGAAGCCGGGATCGGCCGCGAGGCCGGAGGTCTGCGCGGCGACGGCGAGCCCCTCGACGAGGCCGGCGTGGTCCTCGGCGCCCGTGTCGGCCCCCGTGGGTGCCCCGGTCTCCGTGGGCTCCTCGGTAGCGGCGGGGGCACGGTCAGCGTGGTGCTCGGCGGCGGCGCCGGGCGAACCGGCGTCGGCGGTGGTGGTGTCGTGCGGCTCCGCGCGCTCACCGGTGGCGTCCACCGGATCGGCGGTGCCGGTACGGTCCGCGAGCTCGCCGGGCCCGGTGTGCGCAGCAGCCTCCGCGCTCTCCGTCGGAGCGTCCGCCGCGCCGTCGGCCTCCTGGACGGCGGGCGAGGCCGGCCGCCCGGCCGCGTCGTGGCGCGCGAACTCGCCGGAGTGCTCTTGCTGTTCGCCCTCGGCCACCGGGATCGTCCAGCCGCCCCCGCCGGTCGCGTCCGCCGCCCCGTCGGGACGGTCCGCGGTCTCCTGCGGGTGCGGTGCCGCGTCGTGCGACGGCTGCGCGGTCTCCGCGGGCGGCGGCCACTGGGCGAGCGCGTCGGCGGGCAGCGACCAGTGTCCGGTCGCGTCGCCGGCCGCGGCGTTCGGGCCGCCGGCACCCGTGGCGTACGGATCGCCGGCCGACGGGCCGCCGTCTCCGGGCAGTTCGCCGCCCGGCTCGGTGCCGTGGCCCGGGAGACCGCCCTCGTGCGCGTACGGGGCGCCCTCAGGGCCGCCGAAGGGGTCGTGCGCCGCGCCGCCGTGCGTAGCGCCGCCATGCGTAGAGCCGCCCTGTGCCGCGTCCTGCGCCTCCCCCGGGCGCGTCTCCGGCGCGCTCGTGGCGCTCAGCCCGGCGGTGAAGTTCCAGTGCCCGGTCGGGGCGGACTCGCCGGTGTCGGCCGCGTTCCCGGCGTCGCCGTACGCACCGGCGCCCGGGTATCCGCCGCCGTGGTAGCTGTCGGCGGCACCGTGCCCCGTAACACCGGGATGCCCCGGATGCCCCGGATGGCCCGAATGGCCGGGGAGGCCCGAGTGGCCGCCCGTAAGTCCCGTATGACCCGTCAGGCCATCCTCGCCGACCAGGTACTCGCCGGATTCCTCCAGGCCGTCGTCCGCCGCCGCGGGGACCGACCAGGAGCCGGTGGCGCCCGCCTCCGGGCTGCCCGCCACGGGCCAGTCCACGGCGTCGCCGCCCCAGGGCTGGGCCGCCTCGGGCGCGCCGCCCTGGTAGCCCGCGGAGGGGTCGTGGTGGGGCGCGTGCCCCGTGTGGGCCGGGTATCCGGCGGCCGGGTCCGCATAACCGGCCGAGGAGTCCGCGAAGGGCATCGTCCACTGGGCGGTGGTCGAGGGGTCGGTGTCCGCGTCCGCGACCGGCGGGGTGGCGGGGTGCGAGCCGAAGGAGGCGGGCGGGGTGTAGCCGTGGCCGGGTGCGGCGAGCGGCTCGGGGCCCGGGGTGTTGTACCGGGGCGACCCGCCGCCGTAGACCCCGGTGGTGAAGCCCTCCGGGAGCTGTACGAAGGCCGTCGCCTCCGACTCGTACTCGCCGCCCTGGGGCAGCGGCTGCCAGCCCTGTTCAGGGTGCGGCTGGTACGGATGGCGGTTGTCTGCGTCGCTCATGCCGAGCCCTCACTTCGCCCGGCCTCGCATTCGCGAGGCGCGCACCTTTCGATGACGATCCACCGGTCTCCGACCGGGGCGACCCCCGCACTGCGCTCGCTCATGAGAGCGCCCTCCCGAGTGCGCGGCGGGCCAAGGCTGCCACCGTACGGCGAAGGTGCAGGGCAGCGGGCGGCAGGGCGGCCGGTTCCGAACCGTCCTCGGGTGGTGCCGGGTCCGGGATGCAGGCGGCCGCGACATAGTCGCCGAAGGCCGTCAGCGCCTCGGGTACCAGGCCGCGTTCGCCGTCCCAGTCGATGAGCGAGGCCACCCACTGCTCGGCCTCCAGGGGGCGCAGCGGCATGGCGGCGACCGCGCCCACGGCGCAGCGCACCCCGCGCCGGGCCGGGTCCAGGACGAGCGCGACAGAGGCGGTGGCCCGGCCGGGGCCGGTGCGGCCGGTCGCCTTGAGGAAGGCCTGCGGGGCGTGCAGCAGCGGCACCCGTACGAAGCCGACGAGTTCGCCGGGGCTCAGCATCTCCCGGCCGGCCAGCAGGTGGCTGACCGGGACCTCGCGGCGGCCGCCCCCGGGGCCGGCGATGATCACCGTGGCTTCCAGGGCGGCGAGCACCGGGAGGGTGTCGCCCGTGGGGGCGGAGGTCACGATGTTGCCGCCGAGGGTGCCGGCGTTGCGGACCTGCGGCGGGCCGGCCGCGCGGGCGGCGGCGGCCAGTCCGGGGATCAGGGCGGCGAAGTCGGGTCGTCCCATACGGGCGAGGGTCAGGCCGGCACCGAGCAGCGCATGGCCGTCCAGGTACTGCCAGCCCCGGATCTCGCTGATCCGGCCGAGGCCCACCAGGGCTGCGGGTCTGAGGAGTCCGGCGTTGACCGCCGCCATGAGATCGGTGCCGCCCGCGACGGGCACGGCGGCGGGCATGGCGATGAGCGCCGCCACCGCCTCGTCGAGCGAGTCCGGCAACGTCACCGTGTGCGACGCGTGCGGTGCGTGCGTGGTCAAGCCAGCTGCCCCTTCCCCGGTGTCCCGGCAGTTCCGCTCCGCCGTACGGTACGTGCTCACAGCCCGGACGTGGCAACTCTGGCACATCTTCCCGGGCCCCCGGCGCGAGGGTCCACGAAGGGACGATCCGTCCCCGAACAGGCCGCTGGTCCGGTTTCGTCCGCCGCCGGCGGTGCGGAACTGCGCTGCGGTGCGTCGGCGGAGGCGTCCGGCGGGGCGCGCACACCGTCGTTGCGGCGGTGGTGCGGTACGGCGGCGCGGGGGAACCGCCGTACCGGACCACCGTCCCAGGGACCGGCCGCACGAGCGCCTTCCTTGCCTACGGGCTCACACGTTTGGGGGCGCCCCGTCGATCGGGCGTCCGAGCACGCCGGGGCGTTTCTGCCATGGGAGGGGGCCGCCGGGCGGGCGGTAGCCGACGCCGAGGGCGTCGAGGCGGGTGTAGTGGGCAGCCATCCGCCGGGTGAAGTGCTGGTAGTCGCGCGCGGCCGGGGCGGGCAGCCGGGACCAGGCGACCTCGGCGAACGCGGCCAGCCGGGGAAAGACCTGGTAGTCGAGGCGCTGCTGACTGTCCATGACCTCGGTCCAGACATTGGCCTGGGTACCCAGGACGTGCGCGGCCTGCTCGGCCGTGAGCTCCGGTGGTACCGGCTCGAAGCGGTAGACGTCCTCCAGGGTCCGTACGAAGCCGATCGGCACCGGCTCGTCCGGGGAGGCGTGCTGACGGTGATCCAGATACACCTGCTGCTCGGGACACATGACGACGTCATGGCCGGATTTCGCGGCTGCGATACCGCCCGCGTAGCCGCGCCAGGAGGAGACCGCGGCGCCCGGGGCCAGTCCGCCCTCCAGGATTTCGTCCCAGCCGATCAGCCGCCGGCCGCGGCCGGTGAGCCAGCGGTCGAAGTGCCGGATGAACCAGCTCTGTAGTCCGTCCTCGTCCGCGAGCGACAGTTCGGCGATCCTCGCCCGGGCGGTGGCGGACGCCCGCCACTGGTCCTTGGGGCACTCGTCGCCGCCGATGTGCACGAACGGCGAGGGGAAGAGGCCGAGGACCTCGTCCAGGACGTGCTCGTAGAACCGCAGGGTGGTGTCAGTGGGGGCCAGTACGTTGGGGTTGACGCCCCACGTGTCCCAGACCTTCAGGGAGGTGGTGTCGATGACGTCGGTGTTGCCGAGTTCGGGGTACGCGGCGATGGCGGCCTGCGAGTGTCCGGGGATGTCGATCTCGGGGACGACGGTGATATGCCGCTGGGCGGCGTAGGCGACGATCTCGCGGAGGTCGTCCTGGGTGTAGTAGCCGCCGTGCGGGCGCTCGTCCCACAACGGAGAGGCACGGTGCCCGAGTTTGGTGCGCTCCCGCCAGGCGCCGATTTCGGTCAACTTCGGGTAGCGCCTGATCTCGATCCGCCAGCCCTGGTCATCGGTGAGGTGGAGGTGCAGGACATTGAGCTTGTGGGCGGCGAGCAGGTCGAGAGTGCGCAGCACCCCGTCCTTGGGCAGGAAGTGCCGGGCGACGTCCAGCAGCATGCCGCGCCAGGCGAAGCGGGGGCCGTCCTCGATGGTCTGTTCCGGCAGGACGGCCGGGCACCCCGGTGCGAGCGGCGCCCGGCGGAAGGCGTGCGGCCCGAGGAGCTGCCGCAGCGTCTGCGCGCCCCAGAACACGCCGGCCGGACCGCCGCCGGTGATCCGTACGCCCCAACGGGCGTCGGCCGCCAGCCGGTAGCCCTCCGGGGGCAGGGCCGGGTCGAGGGCGAGGGCGAGGGTGTCCGGCGTCGTGCCGGAGCCGGGCGGCAGCGGGAGACCGAAGGCGGCGCCGAGGGTGTCGCGCAGCCAGCGCGCGGTGTCCTCGGTACCGGGCCCGGCCGCCAACGCGGTGTCCACGCCCAGCCGGACGGTGCCGCGGCCGGGCCCGTCGATGCTCAGCGGTGCCGGGACCAGGCCGCCGCCCGGTGCCGTGGGGGTGAGGTGCGTATCCGGCATACCGTCCGTCCTTCACCGTGCCGGCCGGCCCAGGAGCGTTCCGGCCTGTAGGAGTACGCAGAAGACCTGCCCGCAAATGCGGAGACCTGCCCGCCTACGCAGAGAGCAAAGAGCAGGAGCAAGGGGCGGGAAGCAGGGCGCGGGGAACAGGGAGCGGGGACGCGGGCCGGGCAAGTCCAGGGCGCCCACGGGCGGTTGTGCGCCCGGGCGCCGGGACGGCGGCCGTTCCCCGGTCCGGGGGGCGGGCTGCGGACCGTGCCCCCGTTTCACCCGGAAGCGCGGACGGTGCCGCGGCCGGGTACGCGGACAGGCCCGGTCCGCGAGGGATCCGGGCCCGTACCCGAGGCGGGGCGACGCGGCCGCAGGACGAGGACCGTGTCCTGCGGCTCTGCTGTGCTCATGGCAGGAGCTGAGCGCGTACGGCCGGGGCGCGGCCGTGCTCATGCGCTACGGACGGGCAGGACCGGCCCGGGGGGCACGGTCCGCCGCGGCTACTTCTTGCCGCCGTCCTTGCCGCCCTTGTCCTTGTCGCCACCGGCGCCCATGGACTCGAAGATCTCCTTGCACATGGGGCAGACCGGGTACTTCTTCGGGTCGCGACCCGGGACCCAGACCTTGCCGCACAGCGCGACGACGGGGGTACCGTCGAGCGCGCTCGCCATGATCTTGTCTTTCTGGACGTAATGGGCGAAGCGCTCGTGGTCGCCGTCGCCGTGCGACACCTGCGGTGTCGGCTCTACGAGGGTCCCCGTACCTGCCCCGCGCTCGGGCTCAACAGTGCTCATAACAGCCAAGGGTACTCACGCGCGCGACAACCCGGGAGCGTCGGCCCACCGCCAGGAGGAGCGCCGGACCCGCGGCCGCCACCCCGGGCAGCGCATCCGGCGCCGGGCCGGGCCGGCTAGGAAGCCACCGCCATCCCGCCCCGGTCCCCGGCCGTCAGCCCCAGCTCCGTCGCGAACGCCAGCGCGGCGTCCGGCCGGACCTCGTACCAGGTGTCCTGGCCGCAGACCGTGTCGAGCAGGGTGGCGATGTCCTGGGCGCCGACCGTGCGGGCCTCGGCGGCGGCGAGGAAGGCGCGGACCGCTCCCACCGCGTCGACCTCGGTCTCCGTACGGGCCACGAGGTCCTCGGCGATCTCCCGGACCGCGTCGTCACCCGGCGCGACCCAGCTCATGGCCGTCTCCAGGCCGTCGTCCGGCATCTTCTCGGGGTACGGCGCGCGGGCCCAGGCGCCGTCCTGCCACCAGTAGACGAAGCCGAAGAGATTGCCGTCGGCGTCCTCCCGCAGCTCCTCCCAGGGCAGCCACGCGGGGCCGCCGTCCAGAAAGTCGATCTGCCGGCCTCCGCTGTGCGTGTGACTGCCGTCGGAGTCCTGCCCGCACAGCAGGGCCCGGCCGCCCTCGAACATTTTCAGCCGCCACCAGTAGCTTCCGCCGACGTTCCAGCACTGCAATCCCTGGTCGCTCCAGGAGAATTCGTCCCCGTCGTCCACGGCGGCCGCCACTACCGCCAGCGTCGCGGCGCGCGCCCACAGGCGCTCCGGGTGGTCCAGATCTTCGGGCACGCTCGGCCTGTGCATGGCCTCTCCCCGTGTGTCCAGCGCGGCCCCGCCG
Source organism: Streptomyces sp. bgisy130 (assembly GCF_057708345.1). Lineage (NCBI taxonomy): Bacteria > Bacillati > Actinomycetota > Actinomycetes > Kitasatosporales > Streptomycetaceae > Streptomyces > Streptomyces sp. bgisy130. The sequence continues at coordinate 39,807 of NZ_JBYISA010000009.1, read as the reverse complement.
ACGCGGCCGCGCACCGTCCCCTGTCATCCCGCACCATAGCGACGGGCGCTGACAATTCCCCATGACGAAGCCGTCACAATAATCAAGTCGTCAACAAAAAGGGGCTGGTGGCGCAGCGGCCGCGCGTCATCCCTGGCGGGCGCGACCGGCAAATTCACCCCCGCGCCCCGGAAGGGATCAGTTCAGCGACGGATCGTCCGGGTAGGTGGCCACCATGGCCAGCTCATTGCGTTGGCGGCGCAGCACCGCGCGCCACAGCTGCTCCGGGTCCGGCGAGGAGACATCGCCGGGCTCGGACTCGACCACGTACCAGGCGCCCTCGACCAGTTCGTCCTCCAACTGGCCCGGCCCCCAGCCCGCGTACCCGGCGAAGATCCGCAGACTGCCGAGCACCGCCGCGAGCAGTTCCGGAGGGGCCTCCAGATCGACCAGACCGATCGCGCCGTGCACCCTGCGCCAGCCCAGCGGCTCGTCACCCGACTGGACGCCCGCCCGGTCCGCGGCCGGTGCGCCGGCGACCTCCACGCCGTCGTCATGGGGGCGGGCGCCGCTGTCCACCGACGGGATACCGCCCTCACCGGACAGCCCGCCGGGCACCACGGCCACCCCGAGCGCCGAGTCCAGCGACACCGGTCCGCCCTGGAAGACCACTCCCGGCTCACCGGCCAGTGCGGCCCAGGGCGCGAGGATGTCCGCCACCCCGACCGGGGTGGGGCGGTTCAGGACCACGCCGAGGGAGCCCTCCTCGTCGTGGTCGAGGAGCAGCACCACCGCGCGGTCGAAGTTCGGATCGGCGAGCGCGGGCGTCGCGACGAGTAGCCGCCCTGTGAGCGAGGACACCTCGGTCATGGCCACATGATCCCGCACTTCTGCCCGGAGCGGGGAGTCAACGCCGGGACCCGCGTGAGAGCAGGGCAGGGCGTACGGCGGCAGCACCGGCGCACACCGTCGGCGCCGGATCGTCCATTGGCGACATTCCCCGGCAATCCCCCCAAAGGGCGATTACAGAGCAAAGACTGATCGTAGCGGAGGGTGTTGTGGCAAAGCCATTACATGTGCAAAGCGTGCACGGGCCTACGGGCACACCGCCCGACGCCCTTACCATTTCAGCTTGCCCCCTGCCCGTCTCCAGGAACGCGAGATCCATGACCGTCTCTACTGACGACGTACTGCTTGTCCACGGCGGCACCCCGCTCGAGGGCGAGATCCGGGTTCGCGGCGCGAAGAACCTTGTGCCCAAGGCCATGGTCGCCGCCCTCCTCGGGAGCGGCCCCAGCCGACTGCGCAATGTGCCCGACATCCGCGACGTACGCGTGGTGCGCGGGCTGCTCCAGCTGCACGGCGTCACGGTGCGCCCCGGTGACGAGCCGGGCGAGCTGATCCTCGACCCGTCGCACGTGGAGAGCGCCAACGTCGCGGACATCGATGCGCATGCGGGCTCCTCCCGGATCCCGATCCTGTTCTGCGGCCCGCTGCTGCACCGCCTCGGCCACGCCTTCATCCCCGGCCTGGGCGGCTGCGACATCGGCGGCCGGCCCGTGGACTTCCACTTCGACGTGCTGCGCCAGTTCGGCGCGACGATCGAGAAGCGCGCCGACGGGCAGTACCTGGAGGCGCCGCACCGGCTGCGCGGCACCAAGATCCGGCTGCCGTACCCGTCGGTCGGCTCGACCGAACAGGTGCTGCTGACCGCCGTCCTGGCCGAGGGCGTCACCGAGCTGTCGAACGCCGCCGTGGAACCGGAGATCGAGGACCTCATCTGCGTCTTGCAGAAGATGGGCGCGATCATTTCCATGGACACCGACCGGACGATCCGGATCACCGGTGTCGACAAGCTCGACGGCTACAACCACCGCGCCCTCCCGGACCGCCTGGAGGCGGCCTCCTGGGCGTCCGCGGCACTGGCCACCGAGGGCAACATCTATGTCCGCGGCGCCCAGCAGCGGTCGATGATGACCTTCCTCAACACCTTCCGCAAGGTCGGCGGCGCCTTCGAGATCGAGGACGAGGGCATCCGCTTCTGGCACCCGGGCGGTCTGCTCAACGCCATCGCCCTGGAGACCGACGTCCACCCCGGCTTCCAGACCGACTGGCAGCAGCCGCTGGTCGTCGCGCTGACCCAGGCGTCGGGCCTGTCGATCGTGCACGAGACGGTCTACGAGTCCCGGCTCGGCTTCACCTCCGCGCTCAACCAGATGGGCGCGCACATCCAGCTCTACCGCGAGTGCCTGGGCGGCTCCGCCTGCCGCTTCGGCCAGCGCAACTTCCTGCACTCCGCGGTCGTCTCCGGGCCCACCAAGCTCCAGGGCTCCGACCTGGTCATCCCCGACCTGCGCGGCGGGTTCTCGTATCTGATCGCGGCGCTGGCGGCGCAGGGCACCTCCCGGGTGCACGGCATCGACCTGATCAACCGCGGCTACGAGAACTTCATGGAGAAGCTCGTCGAACTCGGCGCCGATGTAGAGCTGCCGAACGGCGCCCTGCCCAACTGAGCCGCGCCGATGGGGCGGTACCCGCAGGGGTGCCGCCCGGTGGCTCCGGGGACGGGTGCGCCCGGTGGCTCCGGGGACGGGTGCGCCTGGCGGTCCCGGCCGCGTGCCGTCCGGCAGTTGCCGCGAGCACGGCGGTGACGCGCCCGTAACGCAGGCGCTGACACCGTCCCGCCTATTCGGGCGCGCACCCGAGGTACAGCGGGAGTTTCGCGGCCGCCGCGCCCAGTTCGGCCCGCTCCGCCTCGGTCGGTGCCCGCCGTCCGGTGCCGACCAGCAGCGCGTCCTTGTCGGAGAACGACGCGGGGAACGCGGCCCCGGCGATCTGCTCCAGCATCGCGCGGGACCGGGCGAGCCCCTCCGCCGACGGTTCCGCCGCGTCCGGCAGATGGGCGATCAGGTCGAGGTGGTGCAGCGTCCACTCCAGGACGTACGCGGAGAGGTACTCGCCCGTGGTGAGGACCTCTCCACGGGTGCCGACCCGGCGGTCCGGATCGGCGAGTTCGGCGGCCCGGCCGGCCGCGGAGCCGATGTCGTCCAAGTGGAACCTGAGCAGCCACGGCTCCTGGTACGCGGCGGCCAGCCGGACGGTCAGCGCGTCGAGCGGGTCGTCACCGGTCGGCGGCGTGGTGACGACATCCCAGTAGGTGACCGCGTCGCGGGTCGGTTCCGTTTCGGCCGGGGTCACCAAGGTGATCAGGACATCCTGGGCGTCGATGACCAGATGACACACCAGGTCCCGTACGAGCCAGCCGGTGCAGCCGGACGGCCGGACGAAGTCCGCGTCCGGGAGTCCGGCGACCACCGCTCGCAGCGCCGTCCAGGAGCGTGAGAAGAGATCCACCCCGGCAACGTAGTTCGGTGCCGTGAGGGCGGACAACCGCATTAGCGCCCGGCGCCGGGACGGGTACGCCGCCCGCCCACGGGCCCGGATGCCCGCGGACCCGACCGTGCCGCACTGCGTACCCACCCCCCGTACGGCCATGGCGGCCCGCCTGACGGGCGAAGACCCCGCAGGCTTCCCGTTCACCCCGCCCAGTCCCTCCGGGGCGGGCACAGACCGCCTCGCGGGCACCGGACCGCCCGCGTCCGGGCACCGGCCGCCCCGTACGGCTCCGGACCGGTCCTGCGGGCGCCCCCGGCACACGAAAAGGCGGCCACCCCAAAAGGGATGGCCGCCCTGTCATGCCGTGCTGAGGGTCTTACTTACCCTTGGCGGCTTCCTTGAGCTTGGAGCCCGCGGAGACCTTCACGCTGTAGCCGGCCGGGATCTGGATCGGGTCGCCGGTCTGCGGGTTGCGCGCGGTGCGAGCGGCACGGTGGGTGCGCTCGAAGGTGAGGAAGCCGGGGATGGTGACCTTCTCGTCGCCCTTGGCGACGATCTCGCCGGTCACCTCGGCGAGGGCGGCCAGAACGGCGTCGGCGTCCTTGCGGGTCACCTCGGCGCGATCGGCCAGAGCGGCCACCAGCTCACTGCGGTTCATGTTTGTACTCCCGTGTTCTTCTTGCCAATGAGGCGTGAGATCGAAGCCGATGCTGCCAGGGTCCTCGGACAGTCCCCGGACCCGGGTCTGGTGCCAGACCCTCGCGCCCGATTACGCATCCTGCCCCCACCTGCGGCGGTAAAGCCAATCCGGCACCCAGGAGGGTCACACGAAAAGCGCCACTGCCTCGTTAGTGGTGACGCTCCGTATTATTCCCGCTCCGGGCCGGCCCCACAGGGCGGCGGTCGCTTGCTGCCCGCCACCCTATGGGGGCCCCAACGACGGCGTGTCCAGCGACGCGCCGTACTCAGACCGCCGTGGTGGCCGTCACAGCCGGGTCACCGGCCTTCGCGGCCTCCCGGACCGCACCGGCCACCGCGCCCGCGACCTTCTCGTTGAAGACGCTGGGGATGATGTAGTTCGGGTTGACCTCGTCCTCCAGGACGACGTCCGCGAGGGCTCCGGCCGCGGCCAGCATCATCTCGGTGTTCACCGTACGGGAGTGGGCGTCCAGGAGGCCGCGGAAGACTCCGGGGAACACCAGGACGTTGTTGATCTGGTTGGGGAAGTCGGAACGGCCGGTGGCCACCACGGCGGCGGTCTGCCGGGCGATGGCCGGGTCGACCTCGGGGTCCGGGTTGGCGAGTGCGAACACGATCGCGCCTTCGGCCATCTTCGCGACATCCTCGCCGCCCAGGACGTTGGGCGCGGAGACGCCGATGAAGACGTCCGCGCCGACCACGGCCTCCTTGAGGGTGCCGGTGACGCCCTCGGGGTTGGTGTTGTCGGCAATCCAGCGCAGCGGCGAGTCCGGGTCGGCGCTCACCAGGTCCGTACGGCCGGCGTGCACCACACCGTGGATGTCGGCGACGACGGCGTGCCGGACACCGGCCGCAATCAGCAGCTTGAGGATGGCGGTACCGGCCGCACCGGCGCCGGACATCACGACCCGGACGTCCTCGGTCTTCTTGCCGACGACGCGCAGCGCGTTGGTGAGCGCGGCGAGCACCACGATGGCGGTGCCGTGCTGGTCGTCGTGGAAGACCGGGATGTCCAGGGCCTCGCGCAGCCGCGCCTCGATCTCGAAGCAGCGGGGGGCGGAGATGTCCTCCAGGTTGATGCCGGCGAAGCCGGGGGCGATGGCCTTGACGATCTCCACGATGGCGTCGGTGTCCTGGGTGTCCAGGCACAGCGGCCAGGCGTCGATGCCGGCGAAGCGCTTGAAGAGGGCCGCCTTGCCCTCCATGACGGGCAGTGCGGCCTTGGGACCGATGTTGCCGAGGCCGAGGACGGCGGAGCCGTCGGTGACCACCGCGACGCTGTTGCGTTTGATGGTCAGACGGCGGGCGTCCTCGGGGTTGTCGGCGATGGCCTGGCAGACGCGGGCGACACCGGGGGTGTAGATCATCGAGAGGTCGTCACGGTTGCGGATGGGGTGCTTCGACGACATCTCGATCTTGCCGCCGAGGTGCATCAGGAAGGTACGGTCGGAGACCTTGCCGAGCGAGACGCCCTCGATGGTGCGCAGCTGCTGGACGATCTCGTCGGCGTGCGCCGTGGAGGTCGCCGCGATGGTGACGTCGATCCGGAGCTTCTCGTGGCCGGACGCCGTGACGTCGAGGCCGGTCACCGAGCCTCCGTGGGACTCGACGGCCGTGGTGAGCTGGGAGACCGCGGTTCCGCTCGCGGGCACCTCCAGCCGGACCGTCATCGAGTAGGAGACGCTGGGCGCCGTTGCCATGGCCGACTTCCTCTGCTTTCACCGTGTGGCTGAATTTGCCGTCCGATCGTCGCACCTACCGCGGAGTACGCGGTAGCCGCCCGGCATTGCGAACATTTTGTTCGCGGGCGGCGGCTACTTCGGAAAACGGCTTCCACCATACGAGATGTGGCAACCACAGCAAAGAGGCCCACATCACCGGGTGACGTGGGCCTCTTTCACGTGAACGGCACCGACCCGCCATGCTCGCCTCGCGGCAAGTGGTCGCTCGTAGCGACGATGGTTGGGCCCGGGGGCTTGGATCGAGCCGGTGCCGTCACCCAGGCTAACAAACCATCCCCGGAAGCGAATCCCGTCCCGCGGGGCCGATTTCAAGACCCCTCGGACGGCGGCGCGCACGCCCGGCGCAGGCCGCCGAACGGGTGCCGGCCCGGGCCGGCCGACGGTTCAGTCCCGCAGCAGGTCGGGCACTCCCGCCGCGTCCGGTTCGTCCCGTTCGGCCGACAGTACGGTCAGCTGCTGGGTGGCCCGGGTCAGCGCCACATACAGGACCCGCAGGCCGGCCGGGGACTCATCGGCGATCTCGGCCGGGGAGACCACCAGCGTCGCGTCGTACTCCAGCCCCTTGGCCTCCAGGGAGCCCAGCGCCACCACGCGTTCGCCGAGCGGGGCCAGCCAACGGCGGGCCTGCGCACGGCGGTTCATGGCCACCACGACGCCGACCGTGCCGTCCACCTCGCCCAGCAGCCGCTCGGCCTCGGCCACCGTGGCCTGCGCCAGCGCCGATTCGCCCGCGGACCCGTCCGGCCCCGCCCCGTCCGGGGCGAGCGCGAAGCGGGGCTCCAGGCCCGTGGAGCGGACCGCCGTCGGTGACGGCATACCGGGCATCGCCAGCGCCAGCACCCGGGCGGCCAGCTCGGCGATCTCCGCGGGGTTGCGGTAGTTCACGGTGAGCGTGAAGCGGCGGCGCGGGCGGGTGCCCAGCGCCTCGTCGCGGGCGACGGCGGCCTCGTCCGGGTCGGACCAGGAGGACTGCGCGGGGTCGCCGACCACCGTCCAGGTCGCGTGCCGCCCGCGGCGGCCGACCATCCGCCACTGCATCGGCGTCAGGTCCTGTGCCTCGTCGACGATCACATGGGCGTAGTCGGTGCGCTCCTCCTCCAGCCGTTCGCGCCGGCTGCGGCCGCCGCCGTTGCGGTCGGTGTAGGTCGTGAGCTCCTCCAGGCCGGTCAGGTGGTCCAGCGGATCGGCCTCCCGCGGCCGGGCCGGGCGCATCGGGGCGCCGAGGACCATCTGGAGCTCGTCCAGCAGGGCGACATCGTGCACCGACAGCGGGCCGTGACCGGTCCGGTCCAACCGCTGGAGCGAACGGGCCAGTTGGCGTACCTCGCGCGGGTTGAGCAGCCGGCGCCCCCAGCGGCCGAGCAGCCGCTCGTCGGCCATTGCGGCCAGTACGCCGCGCGGGGTCAGCTCGGGCCACCAGGCGTCCAGGAACTCCTGGAAGTCGGGCTCGGTGATGATGTCCTCGTCGAAGCCCTCGCGGGCCTCGGCGGCGAGCTCGGGGTCCGTGTAGCGGCGCGCGGCACCCGACTTGGCCCACAGGGCGTCCAGGATCAGCCGGCGGGCCCGCGGGCGCAGCAGGTTGACCGGCGCGGTGCCGCCGAGCGCGGACTGCCGGATGGCGCGCAGCTCGTCGGCCGCCAGCTCGATCCGGCCACCGAACGCGACGACCCGCAGGTGCGCGGGCGGGCCCGCGTCGGGCGTGGCCGGGCCGGGGCGCGGGCCTCGGGTGCGTCTCCTGCGGCTTCCATTGGGGGCCGGGTCCGGGGCCGCCGCGTCCCGGTCCGCCGTGTCCCCGGCCGCGCCGAAGAGGTCGTCGAGGGACAGCTGGGCGTCCCCGTCCCGGTCTTCTGTCCCGACCCCGTTCCCGTTCGCGTTCCCGTTCCCGTTCGCGTTCCCGTTGCCGTTCCCGCTCGCCGCCGTGATGGCCGCCGGGCCGGTGGGCTGCGTGCCCGGTCCCGCCAGCTCCAGCGCGCCCCGGGCCGCCTTGCGCAGCAGCTTCTGCATCCGCGAGGAGCCCTTGATACGGGCCACCGCCGGCGAGTCGTAAGCGGCGGCCTCGGCGCCGTCCACCAGCGAGCCGAGCGCCCGGATGGCGACCTGGCCCTCCTCGCCCAGCGACGGCAGCACGCCTTCGGTGTAGGCGACCAGCAGCGGCGTCGGGGAGACGATCAGGATGCCGCCCGCGTAGCGGCGGCGGTCCTGGTAGAGGAGGTAGGCGGCGCGGTGCAGGGCGACCGCGGTCTTGCCCGTGCCGGGTCCGCCCTCGACCTCCGTGACGGAGGCGGCGGGCGCCCGGATCACCTTGTCCTGCTCGGCCTGGATGGAGGCGACGATGTCCCGCATGGTGTGGCTGCGGGCCCGGCCGAGCGCGGCCATCAGCGCACCGTCACCGATCGCCGGCAGCTCCGCGCCGTCCAGCGTCGCGGTGACCTCCGGGCGCATCAGATCGTCCTCGACGCCGAGGACCTTACGGCCCTTGGAGCGGATCACCCGTCGACGCACCACCCGGCCGGGGTCTACCGGGGTGGCCCGGTAGAAGGGGGCGGCGGCCGGTGCCCGCCAGTCGATGACCAGCGGGGAGTAGTCCGCGTCGAGGACGCCGAGCCGGCCGATGTGCAGCGTCTCGGCGATGGTGGCGCGGTTGTTCTCGATCGCGCCGTCGGCCGGTTCGACGGAGGTGAAGGCGCCGTCCGGCCCCTTCTTGCCGTCCTTGCCGAGGAGCAGGTCGATGCGGCCGAAGAGGAAGTCCTCGTACTCGGAATTCAGGCGATGGAGATGGACGCCGGCCTGGAAGACCTGGGCGTCCCGCTCGGCGAGCGCGCCGGGCGTGCCGACCTGGCCGCGCTTGGCGGCGTCGTCCATCAGGAACTCCGCCTCGTGGATCTTCTCCTCGAGGCGCCGGTAGACACGGTCCAGATGCGTCTGCTCGGCTTCGATCTCGCGGTCGCGAACGGAATCCGGGGCGTGCTCCGGTGCGTGCGTGGCGTTGTGCGCGGCCACCCAGGCCCCCTTCTGCTGTGCGTAGGGCAGCCGTCAACCGTACGCGAACCAGGCACGCTGCGCACCTGGTGAAAGGGACAAAAACGGGCGAGTTTGGTCGGATGTTGACTCGGACGGCTACGTCGGGTGTGCGCGGGCCGCGCCCCGCACCGTCTCCGGCCGGGGCGCCGGTCCGGGCACCCCGGAGTCTCAGGCCTTGATCGTCGCCAGCCGCTTGCCGTCCAGCGTGTTGATCTCGAAGTGGTCGATGTCGCCGCGGTTGAGGGCCGCGCCGCCGGTCGCGTAGAGCGGCTCGCGGTTCCACTTCTCGGCGCCGCCCGGGATGCCGTAGCCGCCCTTGGGGACCGCCCAGGTGGTGATGGTCTGCCGCTTGCCGTCCTTGCCGACGGCGACCAGATCGCAGCTCTGCGGCCCCTTGACGTTGGCGAGTTCCATGACGACCTGGGTGCCCCAGGGCCGGGCGGCCATGGAGACGCCCGCCGAGACCTTGGTCTCCGGGTCGACGGAGGTCACCTTCTCGCCCGCGGCGTACTGGGCCCGCACGGCGTTCGCCAGCGGCGGCGGCTCCTTGTCGCCTCCCCCGGTGAGGGAGACGGCGGCGAGCGGCCCGCCGATGATCAGCACGACGGCCGCGGCGACCAGATACAGCCGGCGCCGGCCGCGGCTGCGGCGGGTGGCGTCGACCTCGTCGAGCAGCCCGTCCAGCACCCGGCGCCCGGGGACGGCCGTGATCGTCTCCTGGGTGGGGGCGGACTGCTTGAACTCGGCGAGCACCGGCGTGAGGGCCATCAGCTCCTCGAGTTCGGCCGCGCACCGTTCACAGCCGACGAGATGCCGCTCGAACCGGTCCGCGTCGGCGGCGTCCAGGACGCCCAGCACATAGGCGCCGACGTCGCTGTGCCGGTCCGGCTGCGTGGGCGGGATCACTCCGTCACTCCTCGTTCCTCGAGCGAGAGCTTCAGGGAGCGCAGCGCGTAGAACACCCGGGACCGCACGGTTCCGGCCGGCACGCGCAGCACCTCCGCTGCCTCATTGACCGTACGTTCCTTGAAGTACGTCTCGACGAGGGCCTCTCGGTGGGCCTGGCTCAGGTCGCTCAGCGCCTCGGAGATCGTCATCAGGCGCAGCGCCCGGTCGATCACATCGGCGGCGGGCATGGTCTCCAGCGGGGTCGCGTCGACCTCTTGGGGCCGTGCCTTACGGCTGCGGTGCCCGTCGATCACGATCCGCCGTGCGACGGTCACCAGCCATGGGCGGATCGAGCCGGTCGCCCGCTGGAGCTGGTCGGCGTTGCGCCAGGCGCGCACCAGCGTCTCCTGCACCACGTCCTCGGCGCGATGCCGGTCGCCCGCCACCAGCCGCAGGACGAAGGCGAGAAGCGGGCCCGCGTGATCGTCATAGAGGGCTCGCATGAGCTCCTCTTCAGGTGTCGTCCTGTCTGCCACGACGGCATCCTTACGCACTCCAACTCCCGGGTCGATAGCCCAGATCGCCCAAGATCGACGGGGACCCTGCCATGAATCGGACTTGCGGTGAGGAGTACGGACGGGACGGACGGGGCGTTCAGCGGCCGGCGGAAAAATTTTCCGCGGCGGTGACGGGGCTCGTGGCGGTGCCCGTGACGGGGTTTATGGCGGGGTTTGTGACGGGGTCCGTGGCGGCGTCCCCGGACTGCTCCCGGCGCACCATCGTCCGCCGCCGGTGCCGCGCCACCCGCTCCCGGTTGCCGCACACTTCGCTGGAGCACCAACGACGGCGCCGGCCCCGTGAGGTGTCCAGGTAGACCAGGGTGCAGCTCTCGCCCTCACACTGGCGCAGCTGCCCGCGCGCCACCGCGTCGGTGAGCAGCCCGATCGCGTCCCGGGCCACCGCGGCCAGCAGTCCGGCGCACTCGGGCGGGCCGGTGAGGGCGCGGGCCAGGGTGCCGTCGGCGGCGCGTACCGCGGACGGGGCGGGCGGCTGTCCGGCGGCGGCCGCGGAGTTGAGCAGCGCCAGATCGGCCCCGTCCGCCTGTCCCCGCAGCTCGTCGTGCACCACCCGGACCAGCAGGTCCCGCAGCGCGTGGAAGCGGCCGAGCCAGCCGGCGTCGACGTCGTCGAGCGGGGTGCCGTGCGGCACCAGGCCCGCGCCGGTCAGCCAGGCCCGCAACTGGTCCGGGCCGGTGAGGCGTTCGGCGGCGGTGCCGTCGGCGGTGGCGGCCAGGTCCAGACAGAGCCGCCCGCAGTCGAACCGCAGATCGCAAGGCACCGCCATGTTCCTGTCACTCCTTGGGGACCGGACGTGTGTGCTCCCAGAGTGCCCGGCCCGCGGCCCGGCCGGAACCCTCCGGAGGGGGCCGCTCCGCGCACCCGCGCCACGTAGACACCGGGCGTAGACCCTGGATGTATACACCTGATGTATAGTCCCGGGCAGGCACTCCGCAGGCCGCCCGGACCGGTCCGCCGCATGCTGGGTTCGTGTCCCGCTCCATCTGCCCGGCCCCCGCACCTCAGCTCCTCCAGGACGAAGGTCTCCATGTCGCGCAAGTCCCTGCTCACGAACCGCGCCAGCCTCACCCACAAGGTCGGCTACGCGCTCCGCCACCCGTCCCGGATCACCCCGTACGTCAAACGCACCACCCGCGACACCTGGCTGCGCCTCAAACACCCCGACCACGTGGCGTACTACCGGGCGGTGATGGCCTCCGACACCGGCCGCAACCCGGAGGCCGCGGTCGGCAGCCGCAGCCATGAGCGCTGGCTGGCGCTGGGCGAGATGCAGTTCGATTACCTGGCCGAGCACGGCCTGAAGGCCGGCCACCGGATGCTGGACATCGGCTGCGGCAATCTGCGTGCCGGCTGGCGCTTCATCGCCTACCTGGACACCGGCAACTACTACGGCATCGACATCTCGCCGGACATCCTGATCTCCGCGAAGCAGACCCTGACCACCTACGAACTCCAGGACAAACTGCCGCACTTGACGATCACTCAGGACCTGAAGCTGGACTTCCTGCCGTCCGCCCACTTCGACGTCGTCCACGCGCACAGCGTCTTCTCGCACTCACCGCTCGATGTCATCGACGAGTGCCTCGCCCATGTCGGCCGGATTCTGGCCCCCGGCGGCTTCTTCGACTTCACCTTCGACCGCACCGAGGGCGCCGAACACCAGGTGCTGCGCGAGGACTTCTACTACCGGACCGAGACCCTGTTGCAGCTCGCCCGCAAACACGGCCTGGAGGCGCGCTTCATGGACGACTGGGAGAAGCGCCCGCACGGCCAGTCCAAGATCCGCGTCAGCAACCCGGTGTAGGGCGGGGCTTCCGGAGCACCAGGGTGGCCCGCCCCGCCCCGCTACTCCCCGCCGTACTTGTCCGTGTCCGCATGCGGGTCCAACGACAGCCGGTAGCCGCGCTTGACGACCGTCTGGATCAGCTTGGGTGCACCCAGTGCCACCCGCAGCCGGGCCATCGCGGTCTCCACCGCATGCTCGTCCCGGCCCGCGCCCGGCAGCGCCCGCAGCAGGTCGGCACGGGACACCACCCAGCCGGGGCGGCGGGCCAGCGCGCGCAGCAGCCCCATGCCGGCCGGCGGCACCGGCCGCAGCACACCGTCCAGCACCACGGCATGCCCCCGGATCTCCAGCCGCCGCCCGGCCACCGGCAACGGCCGTACCCGGCCCGGGAGTTCCCGGCACAGCAGCTGCACCAGCGGCCCCAGCCGGAACCGCTCCGGCTGGAGCGTGGGCACGTCCTCCGCCTCCAGCGGCAGCGCGGTCACCGGCCCCACGCACACCGTCAGCACGTCCTTCCGCAGCGCCGCCAGCACCTCCTCCCGGATCCCACGCTCCCCGGCCCGGCGCAGCAGCGACGCGGCGGCCGGCGCGCTGGTGAAGGTCACCGCGTCCAGCCCGCGCCCGGTCACCGCGTCCAGCAGCCGGTCGACCGGCCCGATGTCCTCCGGCGGCATCCAGCGGTAGACGGGGACGCCGACGACCTCGGCGCCGTCCGCCCGCAGCGCCTCCACGAACCCCGGCAGCGGCTCCCCGTGCAGCTGGAGGGCCACCCGGCGCCCGGCGACGCCCTCCGCCAGCAGCCGGTCCAGCACCTCGGCCATCGACTCGGAGGCCGGTGACCACTTCTCGGTCAGCCCGGCGGCCCGGATGGCCCCCCGTACCTTGGGCCCGCGCGCCAGCAGCTCCACCCCGGCCAGCCGGTCCAGCAGCGCCTCCCCCAGGCCCCAGCCCTCCGCCGCCTCGATCCAGCCGCGGAAGCCGATCGCCGTAGTGGCGACGACGATGTCCGGTGCGCGCTCGATCAGATCCCGGGTCACCGCCAGCAACTCGGTGTCATCGGGCAGCGGCACGATCCGCAGGGCGGGCGCGTGCAGCACCTGGGCGCCGCGGCGCTCCAGCAGCGCGCCCAGCTCCTCCGCCCGCCGGGCCGCGGTCACCCCGACGGTGAACCCCTCCAGCGGCCGGACGGCCGGTTCGCTACCCGATTCCGGCGCCGTCCGCCCCGGCTCGCCGTGCTCCTGCTGCTGCTCGTACATGGTCGTCCCGCTCCGCCCAGAGAGGTGTGGTGCCTCGTGCTTCCCGTCCCGCCGCGGCTCGGGCGGCACGGAGTGCCAGGACGCCAGCGTGCCAACAGCACGTGACAGCCCCGGTCCTCCCATATTTCCCCGGGGTTACGACGCTCCGCACGCCCGGCCCGTACGACCGGGCGGATACGGCCCGTACGACGGGCGGATACGGGGCGGGCGCGACGCCCCCCGGAGCCCGCCGCGCCCGCCCCTCCCCCTCCGCTCACACCTCCGCGTACACCGCGTGCCGCTGCTCGTCCGCCGGTGCCGCGTCCGTCGCCTCCCCCGCGTCCGCCGCCCGCGCCGTACGCCGCGCACGGGCCGCCGGGCGCAGGTATACGGTCCAGGTCACCGCGCCGCACACCACATAGCAGCCGAGGAACGACACAAAGGCCGGCGTGCCCGACCCCGCCACCAGGAACGACTGCCGAAAGGCGAGGTTGATGGCCAGCCCGCCGAGCGCGCCCACCGCCCCGATCAGCCCCATCGCCGCCCCGGACAGCCGCCGCCCGTAAGCCGCGGCCTCCTCCCCCGCCAGCCCGCGCCGCAGCGCCTGGGCCTGGAAGATCCCCGGGATCATCTTGTACGTGGAGCCGTTGCCGAGCCCCGTCAGCACGAACAGCACGATGAACCCGACGAGGAACACCGGCAGCGACCGCACCGACGACGCGTAAATGACGACGCCGGTGGCCAGCCCCATCGCCGCGAAGTTGCCCAGCGTGATCCGGGCGCCGCCGAACCGGTCCGCCAGCCGCCCGCCGACCGGCCGGATCAGCGAACCCAGCAGCGGCCCGATGAAGGTCAGCGACGCCGCCTGGAGGGGCGTACGCGCGAACTGGTTCTGGAGCACCAGGCCAAAGGCGAAGCTGTAGCCGATGAACGACCCGAAGGTGCCGAGGTACAGCAGCGACATCACCCAGGTGTGCGGCTCCCGGGCAGCGTCGAGGGCCGCCCCGGTGTCGTTCGTGACCGGCGCGAGGTTGTCCATGAACAGCGCCGCACACACTGCCGCGACCACGATCAGCGGCACATAAACGGCCAGCACGATCCGCGGATGCGCCGCCCCCGCGGTGCCGATCACCAGCAGCCCCAGCAGCTGGATCACCGGCACCCCGATGTTCCCGCCCCCGGCGTTCATCCCCAGCGCCCACCCCTTCTTCCGCAGCGGATAGAAGGAGTTGATGTTGGTCATCGACGAGGCGAAGTTCCCGCCGCCGACCCCCGCCAGCGCCGCGACCAGCAGGAACGTCGTGTACGAGGTGCCCGGCTCCAGCACCACCGCCGCCACCGAGGTCGGCACCAGCAGCATCGCGGCGCTGATCACCGTCCAGTTGCGCCCGCCGAACCGCGCCACCGCGAAGGTGTACGGCACCCGCAGCACCCCGCCCACCACGGTCGGCATCGCCACCAGGAAGAACTTCTCGGCCGGCGCGATCCCGTACTCGGGCCCCATGAACAGCACCATCACCGACCACAGGCTCCAGACCGAGAACCCGATGTGCTCGGAGAGCACGGAGAACACCAGATTCCGCCGCGCGATCCGCTCCCCCGTCTCCCGCCAGAAGCCCTCGTCCTCCGGGTCCCAGCGCTCGATCCACCGGCCGCCCCGCCTCTGCCGAACCGCGCCACCACCGCCGTCAGGGCTCTCGTTACGGGTCTCTGCTGCCGCGGCCGTCATCGCGCCTCCCAAGGGGTCGGGTCCTGCTCACCGACGCTAGGGAGGCCGGGTTTCCGTGCCGTGCTGCCCGGTGACGCGTACGAAACCTTGCGCTCACCGGGTGCGGCGGGGGCGGGTGAGGCCGCGCGGCCGCTCGTGCGGGGCCGATCCGCGCATTCCCCCGGCGGCGGTCGCGCTGCGTAACTATGCTGCCGCGCCATGCGGACCCGTACTCCTGGTGAGTACGGGCGCACACACGGTCACCGGGGAGCGGCCAGGGGGAGTGGAAGGCCATGCAGTCGCGAAAGAAGCCGAAGAACCGGCACTCCGCAGCAATGGAAGTCATCGGCGCGCAACTGGCGATGTTCCGCATCAAAGCCGGACTCACCCAGCGCGCCCTCGGCGAACGGGCCTCCGTCGCCGAGGAGACCATCGCCTCCATCGAGCAGGGCAGGCGGGCCCTGATGCCTCACCTGGCACGGGAGCTCGATCAAATCCTGGGTACGGGAGGGGCGTTGGCGACGGGGGTGGAGAACCTGCCGCCGAAGGAAAAGTATCCGATCTGGGCGGAGGAGTTCATCGCGTATGAGAAGCAGGCCATCGCGCTCAGTGGCTACGAACACGGGGTCCTGCCCGGCCTGCTCCAGACCGAGGACTACGCCCGTGCCACCTTCCGCAGCAACATCCCGTACCTCGACGAGGAGACGGTCGAACGGCGGGTCGCGGGGCGGCTGGAACGCCAGCGGCTCCTGCACAAGGCCGATCCCGTCATCGCCAGCTTCGTCTTCTCCGAGGCTCTCGTGACGAGCAATCTCGGCGGGCGGGCGGTCATGCGGGCCCAGATTTCCCACCTGCGCACCTGCGCCGAACTCGACGGCGTCTCGATGCAGATCCTGCCGCAGAGCCGCGAGCACCACGCCGGTCTCAACGGTCCGTTCGTGGTGCTGGAAACCCCCGATCATCAACACCTGGCCTATACCGAGGCGCAGCGCAGCAGCGTGCTGATTTCCGACGCGGAGGAGGTCAGCATCCTCTCTCAGAAGTATGGAATGCTGCGAATGCAGGCCCTCGACGCCGAAGAGACCATGGGTCTGCTGGACCGGCTGCTAGGAGAGCGATGACCCACCTGACATGGTTCAAATCGAGCTACAGCGGCGATGAGGGCGGCAACTGCCTCGAAGTGGCCTATGAATGGCGCAAGTCCAGCTACAGCAGTGAGCAAGGCGGCAACTGCCTAGAAGTTGCCTACGACTGGCACAAGTCCACCCACAGCAGCGAGCAAGGCGGCGCCTGCCTAGAGGTCGCTTCCCACCCCACCACCATCCACATCCGCGACTCCAAGGACCCCGAGGGCCCGCACCTCGACGTCTCGCCGGGCGCCTGGGCCGCCTTCACCTCATTCGCGACACGTACCGCCACCGCCGCCCCAACGGCCCCGTAACCAGCCCTACTCGGCCGCTTCCCGCGGCGCGCCCATCCAGATCGTGTCGGCGCAGATATTCATCCGCAGCCGCTTGCCCTTCTCGTCGCGGGCCACGACCGCCCGGCCGTCCGCCTTGTCGTGCGGCGCGGACACCACGGCGGTGTCATTGGTGACGGCCACGGGCTCGTTCAGCAGCGAGCCCTTGGGGCAGTCCCGGTAGCGCAGGCCGGCCGTCACCGTGCCGCCGCGCCGCAGGTCTATCGGCAGGGCCCGGCCGTGTCCGCGGGCGTCGGACTGGGGGCCCTTGCCGAGGTGGACCGCGAAGGCCGGGAAGCCGCGGAACACACACGGGTCCGTGCCCTTGTTGACCACGGACAGCCGGGCCTCGCGGTGCTTGGCGCGCGGCTGCTTCTTGAGGACGGTGACCTTCCACCGCAGGCCCTTGGTCGTGCAGTTGGCGTGCAGTGGCGCCATCCGCGGGGAGCCGCAGCCGGTCAGGGCCAGGCCCGCCAGGGCGGTTAAGGTCAGCGCGGCGGCCGCCGCCGCGAGAAGTGAACGCCGTCGCACGGCCGCTCCTCCTGTTCGTTCCACGGACGATTCCCTGCCGTTAAGGAAAGGTTTTCCCGCGCCCGCGGTTGCCTGTGCGTGGCTACTTTCTGCCGTACGTCGCGCAGCGCCTGTCCGTCACCCGTCACCCGTCTACGCCCATCGCCCGTGCATCCGCCGCCGGGAGCCACCATGCGGCGGCGGGCGGCGCCAGCCAGGCGTGCCGCCCGGCCAGTTCCGTCGCGGCCGCCCGCAACGCGTCCAGCCCCGGATGCCGCAGCCCGCGCCGCCACACCATCGACACCGGAGAGAGCGGTACGGGGTCGACGAGCGGCCGCAGCACCATCCCCGGCACGTCCATGAACTCCACGCTCGCCAGCACCGACCACCCCCGCTTGCGCACCACCCGGACGAACTCCTGCGAGCCCTCGATCTCCGGGAACGGCTCGGCCGTCGCGATGCCGCGCCCGGCGAAGAGCCGCTCGGCCAGGTCGGTCCACTCCACCGTCTGCGGATTCCCGGCGGCGGCGTAGAGCGTCTCGCCGGCCAGTTCCGCGAGCGGGACGGCGGGCCGGGCGGCCAGCGGGTGATCGTCGCGCAGCAGGACCGCCATCGGCTCCAGCCGGACCGGCTGGTGGTCGAGACCGGCGCGTACGTCGGCGGGCAGCGCCGCGTACCGGCCGAAGGAGACATCGAGCCGTCCGGCCGCCATCTCGGCCGCCGCCCCCGTCAGCCCGCTGTGGAAGCGGGCGACCAGCTCACAGTCGTCCGGCACCCGGCCCCTGGCCGCCTCCAGGACCGCGTGGGCGGTACCGATCGGCACGCTCACATCGACCAGCAACGGCCGCTCGGGCGCGGAGCGGAACGCGGTGGCCAGCTCCTCCTGCGCGGTCAACACCCGCCGCGCGTACGGCAGCAGCCGCTCCCCGTCCGGCGTCAGCGCGACCCGGCGGGTGCTCCGTACGAACAGCGTGGCCCCCAACTCCCGCTCCAGCCGCCGGATATCGCGGCTCAGCGCCTGCTGGGCGACGTACAGCCGGGCGGCGGCCCGGGTGAAGTGCAGCTCCTCGGCGACGGCGGTGAACGCCCGCAGCAGTCGCGGATCGATGTCGTACGGCATCGGGCCATCCTGGCAGGATCAGCGGCGGTGGCCACCCTCGATTTTCATTGACAACTCAGGCGCGTAAATGGGCGCTGACCAGGTGTTGGACGGGCGAGGGATGCGGCGGCGACCGTAGACGGCATGATCCTCTTCCTCGCCGCCCGGCCGGTCACCGCCCCTCCCGTACGCCGGACCTCGCCCGTACGCCCGGCCCCTCCCGTCCCCCCGGCCCCGCGCCGCCGCGCACGCTTCCGCCCGTTCGCACGCTTCCGCCCCTTCGCCCTCCTCCGCCCGTTCGCGCCCTACCGGCGGATCTTCGCCGTCCCCGGCAGCCGCGCCTTCACGGCCGCCAACCTGCTGGCCCGGCTGCCCATGGGGATGCTCAGCATCAGCGCGGTCCTGATGATCGCCGGGTCGCGCGGCTCCTATGCGCTGGCCGGGGCCGTCACGGCCACCGGGCTGGCGGCGACGGCGCTGGCCGGCCCGTGGACCGCCCGGCTGATCGACCGCTACGGCCAGTCCCGTATCACGGTCCCGGCCACCGCGCTCGCCACCCTCGGCTCGCTCTCCCTCCTCCTCTGCGTCCACTACGGCGCGCCCGACTGGACCCTCTTCGCCTCGTACGCCGCCACCGCGACGACTCCCAACACCGGCGGTATGTCCCGCGCCCGCTGGGCGCACCTCTTCCGCGACGACCCGGCCGCCCGGCACACCGCCAACTCCTTCGAACAGGCCGCGGACGAGCTGTGCTTCCTGCTCGGACCGGTGCTCGCCACGCTGCTGTGCACCACCCTCTTCCCGGAGGCGGGCACGGCGGTGGGCGCGGCGCTGCTGCTGACCGGGGTGCTGCTCTTCGCGGCTCAGCGCCGCACCGAACCCCCGCCCGCCGCCCGCACCGCGACCGGCGCCCCGGCCCGCTCCCCGCTGCGGCTGCCGGACCTGCCGCCCCTCCTGCTCACCTTCCTCTGCACCGGCGCAGTCTTCGGCTCCCTGGAGGTGGTCACCCTCGCCTACGCCGACGCCCACGGCATCCGCTCCGCCGGGGGCGCCCTGCTGGCCCTCCAGGCGGCGGGCTCCGGCGCGGCCGGGCTGCTCTACGGGCTGCTGCCGCCCGCGGCCCGTACCGGCCGCCGCTTCCTCCGCTGCACCGGCGCCATGGCGGCCCTGATGCTGCTCCCGCTGCTCGCGGCGGCGGCCGGAAGCCCGGCGACCCTGGCCACCGCGCTCCTCCTGGCCGGTATGGCCACCGCGCCGACCATGGTCACCGGCATGGGACTGGTCCAGTCGCGGACGCCGCCGGAGCAGCTGAACGAGGGCATGACCCTCGCCGTGACCGCACTGCTCGGCGGTATCGCGGCCGGCTCGGCGGGCGGCGGCTGGGCGGTCGACCACCTGGCCGGTGCGGGCGCGGCCTACGGGGTGCCCGCGGCGGCGGCCGCCCTCGCGGGCACCGTCACCCTGCTCACGGCCCGCCGGCGTCGGCACCGCCCGTGAAACGACCTCCCGGGCCGCCGGCGCCCGCACCACTCGTGAAACGACTCAGGCCCCGCTGTCCTCACGGACAGACGGGGCCTGGGCCTACATGGGATGACGGGGTCCGGGGGGCATACCCCCCGGCTCTCCGTGTGGTGGAGATGGCGGGAATCGAACCCGCGTCCAACGGTGCGGAATCAGGGCTTCTCCGAGTGCAGTTCGCTGCGATTTTCTCGGCCCCGGAGATCACGCGAACAAGTCTCCGACGGGCCCAGTCACTGTTTAATTTCCTTCTGCACCCCGTGACCGGGTCCAGAAGTTTAGTCCCCTAGCTGATGCCAGGATCCGGGTCGGGAACAGCCCCGGGCTGACACTTCGCAAGTCGCTACTTAGGCAGCGAGGGCGAAGGAATCGCGCTTGGTATTGGCGATTATTGGTTGCGACATATGGTTAACGAGATCATTGCCGCTTCCTCGACTCGCTTCCCCTGCTTCGACATCCGCTGTCGAAACCGATCATCCCCATGTTGATTTATCAAGGTGGTACCCACACCCCTCGTGGGGTGTTGCAGCCATCGTACGGGAACAACGCCCGCGGGTGCCAGCGTATTCCCCGGCAGGCCCACCAGGACCGGCCCATCGGGGCAGATCAGGCCCGCTGCCGCCGCCGGGCCGCGGAGATCGCCCGGTCGGTCTCCCGGCGGTCCTGCTGCTCGCGGAGCGTCTGCCGCTTGTCGTACTCCTTCTTGCCCTTGGCCAGCGCGATCTCGACCTTGGCCCGGCCGTCCTTGAAATAGAGGGCGAGCGGCACGATCGTGTGGCCCGACTCCTGGCTCTTGGACTCCAGCTTGTCGATCTCGGCGCGGTGCATCAGCAGCTTCCGCTTGCGCCGCGCACTGTGATTCGTCCAGGTCCCCTGGGCGTATTCCGGAATATGTACGTTGTGCAGCCAGGCCTCGTTGTTGTCGATCTGGACGAAACCGTCCACCAGCGACGCCCGGCCCTGCCGCAGCGACTTCACCTCGGTGCCGGACAGCACCAGACCACACTCGTAGGTGTCCAGAATGTGGTAGTCGTGCCGCGCCTTCTTGTGCTGCGCCACGAGCTTGCGCCCGGGATCCTTGTCCTTGCCCTTGTCCTTAGCCATAGTGCGGCCATTTTCGCACTAAGACCCGCCCCCGAGGCCACTCAATACCGTGCGGGCCCGAGTCTCCGCACCGCTCCCCGCGACCAGGTCGGGCGTGAGGCCGGAATCGTCGACGGTCCGGCCCGACGGGGTGCGGTAGTGGCCGACGGTCAGCTCGGCGACCGAGCCGTCCGGGAGTTCGCTGGGCATCTGCACCGCGCCCTTGCCGAAGGTCGGGGAGCCGACCAGCACCGCCCGGCCGCGGTCCTGGAGGGCGCCGGCCAGCAGCTCGGCGGCGCTCATCGTGCCCCCGTCGACGAGGACGACCAGCGGAAGGTCCGTATTCCCGCCGCGCTTGGCGTACAGGGCACGCTGCTCGCCGCGGACGTCGTAGGTCGCGACCAGGCCGCCGTCCAGGAAGGCGGAGGCGGTGGCGACGGCCTCGGTGACCAGGCCGCCGGTGTTGCCCCGCAGGTCGAGCAGCATGCCGTCGTCCGCCGATGCCTCGCGCACCGCCCGGCGGACCGCGGCGCCGGTGCCCTTGGTGAACGCGGCGATCCTGACGCGGGTCGGGCCGTGGCCGGCGGCCGGCCGGTCGACGACGACATTGCGGGATCTGAGCCGGGTGCGGTGCAGGGTCTCGGTCCAGCGGCGGTCGCCGCGCTGGAGGTCCAGGGTCACCGGGCTGCCGGCCGTGGCGGGACCACGGGCGCCCCCGGAGGCGGCGCCGCGCAGCCGGGCCACGACCTCGGTGACCGGGGCGTGCCGGGTGCTGCGGCCGTCGACGGCGCGCAGCCGGTCACCCACCGCGATACCGGCCCGTGCGGCGGGGCTGCCGGGCTGGACCCGGGACACCGCGATCCGGCCGCCGTCGGCCGGCCGTACCCAGATCCCGACGCCGACATAGCCGCCGCCCAACTGCTCCTGGAAATCCTCGTACTCGCCCGGGGTGTAGATCGTCGACCAGCGGTCGCCGCTGCGGCTGACGACCTCGGCGGCGGCCTGCGCACCGGACTTGCCGTCCTCGACGGCCTCGGAGGCGGCCCGCTCGACGGCGGCGCGGTCCGCGAGGGCGGAGGTGCGGGCGTGCGCTCCGGAGGGCATCCGGTCCGGGGTGGTGCGCCCGGCGGCACCCTCCGCCGCATCGCTCCACGTCCCCGTCACCACACCGGTGGCGAGGACGCTCGCGAGGAACAACGTCAGGGCCGCCCCGCGGCGAATGCGGCGGGGCCGGTCGTACGAACACGGGCCCGACATGCCGGTGAGTCTAGGGGACAAAAGGGCGCCGTACGGCAAGTTGCCGTACGGCGCCCCTTGGCAAAGCTCACACCTTGAGGTACTTGCGCAACGCGAAGAACGCGGCGAGCGCAGGCATCAGCAGCCCGATCAGAAGGACCAGCGGGAGGACCGTCACCACCGAGTCCCAGCCGATGAAGTTGATCACCTGGATCTTCTTCGCCAGCCAGTTGTTGACGAGGATGTACTTGCCGCCGACGATCAGCACACAGGCGAACGCGGCGCCGAGCAGGCCCGCGATGGCCGCCTCCAGGATGAACGGCATCTGGATGTAGAAGCTGGACGCTCCCACCAGCCGCATGATCCCGGTCTCCCGCCGCCTGCTGAACGCCGACACCCGGACGGTGTTGACGATCAGCATCAGCGCAACGACCAGCATCAGCCCCATCACGACCAGCGCGGCGATATTCATGCCGTTGAGGAGGTTGAACAGCGGCTCAACGGTGTCCCGTTGGTCCTGCACCTCCATGACGCCGGGCCGCTCGGAGAACGCCGACTTGATGACCGTGAACTTCGTGGGGTCCTTGAGCTTGACGCGGTAGGACTCCGGAAGCTGGTCGGGCGTCACCAGTCCGGCGACGGGGGTGTCCCCGAACTGCTCCTTGTAGTGCTTGTAGGCCTGATCGCTGGACTCGTAGGTCACGTCCTGCACGATCGGCAGCCGGTCGAGCTCGGCCTTGATGTCGTTCTTCTGCTGCTGGGTGGCCGCGCCCTTCGCGCAGTTGGCACCGCTGTCGGCGTCGTTCTTGTTGCAGAAGAAGATGGAGACGTTGACCTTGTCGTACCAGTAGCCCTTCATGGTGCTGACCTGGTCGCGCATCAGCAGCGAGGCGCCGAACAGACCGAGCGAGAGGGCTACGGAGACGATGACGGCGAACGTCATCGTGAGGTTTCGGCGGAGACCGACGCCGATCTCCGACAGGACGAACTGGGCGCGCATGGCGTCCTTTCAGTACTGGGGGCCGTACACGCTTAGTGCTGGTAGCCGTACACGCCGCGCGACTGGTCGCGTACGAGCCGGCCCTTCTCGAGTTCCATGACCCGCTTGCGCATCTGGTCGACGATCTGCTGGTCGTGGGTGGCCATGACCACCGTCGTACCGGTCCGGTTGATCCGGTCCAGCAGCTTCATGATGCCGACCGAGGTCTGCGGGTCGAGATTGCCGGTGGGCTCGTCCGCGATGAGCAGCATCGGGCGGTTGACGAACGCCCGCGCGATGGCGACGCGCTGCTGCTCACCACCGGAGAGCTCACCCGGCATACGGTCCTCTTTGCCGCCGAGGCCGACGAGTTCGAGGACCTCGGGAACCGTCTTGCGGATCTGGCCGCGCGGCTTGCCGATGACCTCCAGGGCAAAGGCGACGTTCTCCCCCACGGTCTTGTTGGGGAGCAGCCGGAAGTCCTGGAAGACCGTCCCCACCTGGCGCCGCATCTGCGGGACCTTCCAGTTGGAGAGCTTGGCGAGGTCCTTGCCGAGCACATGCACATGGCCATGGCTGGCCCGTTCCTCGCGCAGCAGCAGCCGCAGGAAGGTGGATTTGCCGGAGCCCGAGGAGCCCACCAGGAAGACGAACTCGCCGCGCTCGATCTCGAGCGAGACGTCCCTGAGTGCGGGACGGGTCTGCTTCGGGTAGGTTTTGGAGACGTTGTCGAATCGGATCACAGATGCACCACGGTCGACCTGGATAGGGGCACGGGTTGCCGAGTTGCGGCGCCCGTCGGTGTGCGTGACCATACGCGAACCTCGCGGGACGGTGCAGTCGGCGTGGAGGGTTGGTGCGTTTATTCACGGCACCTACGGGACAAAAGGCGCACAATCCCGCGGGACGCGCCGTTCCGGCGGCGAGCTGGCACAGTGGAGGAGGGAACCAATGCGCCTTCCGGCGCGTTGGTGCAGTGGAGAAGGAGGTCGCATGACGTACGACCGACTGGTGTGCGCCAATTGCGCGGCCCCTGTGAGCGAGGGCCGCTGCCCCGTGTGCCGGGCCAGCAGGGAACGGCTCCAGCAGCAGGCGGGCGGACTGTTCGCCCAGCTCAGCCCCGCGATGCTGGTGGCGCTGATGATCCTGCTGATCGCGGTGGGCCTACTGCTCCACCAGGCCGTCTGAGACCGATAGCAGGCTTGCTCGGCGGACGCGGGAGCGCGGACGCCGAGGGGCCCGGAACGCAGACGCGTCCCGGGCCCCTCCAGCTGTGACGTGCGGGCGATCAGGCCGCCGCGGCGCCGCCGCCGTTCTTGTTGATCAGGCGGGGCAGCATACGGAAGCCCACACCGCCGGCGATCATCGTGGCCGCACCGATGAGCAGGACGGTGGTGCCGGAAGAACCGGTCTCCGCCAGCTCGCCGCCCTTGGCCTGCTGCTTGGCCTGGCCGGGGGTGTCAGCGATCTGCTCCTTGCCCTGGCCGGGCTGCTCGATCGGCTTGGAGCCCTCGTTGTCCGGGCCGGTGCCGGTGTCACCGATGGAGGCGCCACCGTCGCCGGTGCTGCCGGAGTTGCCGGTGCCGCCGGTGTTCTGGTCACCGGTGGTGCCGGTGCCGCCGTCGGTGCCGGTGCCGCCGGAGTTGCCGTTGCCACCGGAGTTGCCGGTGCTGCCGGAGTTGCCGGTGCCGCCGGTGTTCTGGTCACCGGTGGTGCCGGTGCTGCCGTCGGTGCCGGTGCCGCCGGTGTTCTGGTCACCGGTGGTGCCGGTGCTGCCGTCCGTGCCGGTGCCGCCGGTGTCCTCACCGCCGATGGTGCCGTCCTCGCCACCGATACCGCCGGTGTCCTCACCGCCGATGCCGCCGGAGCTGTCCTCACCGCCGATCTCGCCGCCGGAGCTGTCCTCGCCGCCGACCTGGCCGGCGGTCTCGCCACCGTCGGTGCTGCCGGTGGTCTCGCCACCGCCGTCGCCGTCGCCGCCGCCGATGATCCCGCCGATGATGCCGCCGATGATCCCGCCGTCCTGGCCCGGGGTCTCACCCGGGCTGGCCGCGGAAGCAGCGCCGGCGGCGGTGAGCGACGCACCGGCCGCAATCACCGCACCGGCCGCAATGCGCGCTACGCGCAGCCGCGTCTTCTTCGTCATGTACTGCTACCCCCAGTAGCTGAACTCGTCATTGGAGCACCGCTGAACGGGGCGACGGGCCAATGCCGGGGTACGCGAGTTTCCGCTCCGCGCCGCGGGGCGATCCGCCCCCATCCCCGTTACTGCACGCGCCCCAGACATACGCATGCCGCGCTCAGCCTTCCCAGTTCCATGACTAACGTCAAGGTCGATTAAAGGCCGGATGCCCGAATTACCAAGTGTTGGGCGGTACATGGACATACGACTGTGACCAAACCCCCACAGCAAAAACAACTGCCTCCCCGAGGGAGGCAGTTGTTTCACCTTCAGGCGGGGCGGACCGCTACTTCTCCTGCTGCTTGCGCCAGCGGATTCCGGCCTCCAGGAAGCCGTCGATGTCGCCGTCGAGCACACCGGTCGGGTTGCCGACCTCGAACTCCGTCCGCAGGTCCTTGACCATCTGGTACGGGTGCAGGACGTACGAACGCATCTGGTTGCCCCAGGAATTGCCGCCGTCGCCCTTGAGCGCGTCCATCTTGGCCTGCTCCTCCTGGCGGCGGCGCTCAAGGAGCTTGGCCTGGAGGACGTTCATCGCGGACGCCTTGTTCTGGATCTGCGAGCGCTCGTTCTGACAGGAGACGACGATGCCGGTCGGGAGGTGCGTCAGCCGGACCGCGGAGTCGGTGGTGTTGACGCCCTGGCCGCCGGGGCCCGAGGAGCGGTACACATCGATCCGCAGATCGGACTCGTCGATCTCGATGTGGTCGGTCTTCTCGACGACCGGGAGCACCTCGACACCGGCGAACGACGTCTGGCGGCGGCCCTGGTTGTCGAACGGCGAGATGCGCACCAGGCGGTGCGTGCCCTGCTCCACGGAGAGCGTGCCGTAGGCGTACGGCACCTGCACGGCGAAGGTGGTCGACTTGATGCCGGCCTCTTCCGCGTACGAGGTCTCGTAGAGCTCGGTCTTGTAGCCGTGCCGCTCGGCCCAGCGCAGATACATCCGCTGGAGCTTCTCGGCGAAGTCGGCGGCGTCGACGCCACCGGCCTCGGCGCGGATGTTGACGACCGCCTCACGGGAGTCGTACTCGCCGGACAGGAGGGTGCGGACCTCCAGCTCGTCGACCGCCTTGCGGACGGCGGTCAGCTCGTCCTCGGCCTCGGCCCGGGCGTCCTCGTCGCCCTCGGCCTCGGCGAGCTCGAAGAGCACCTCGAGGTCGTCGACCCGGCCGCGCAGGTCCTCGGCCTTGCGCAGCTGGCCCTGGAGGTAGGACAGCCGGCTGGTGATCTTCTGTGCGTTCTCCGGGTCGTCCCACAGGGACGGCGCCGCGGCCTGCTCCTCGAGCACGGCGACATCGGCCCTCATCTTGTCGAGGTCCAGGACGGCCTCGATCGACCCCATGGTCGAGGAGAGGGACTTCAGCTCTTCGGATACATCGACGACTGCCACGCACCCAGCCTAACGGCTGCCACCGTCAGCGTGACCCGGCCCCGGCAGGCCGGAACCGCCCGGAGCCGCCGCCACCGGGCCCACGACGGCCCGGATGCCGGTCACCGCGCCGGTCCTCGCCCCGGTCACCGCCGGGGCCCGGCGCGGCCGCCGCGGGCCCGGGGAGCACTACGGAGTGTCGGGTTCCGACTGGTGGACGCCCGGTGTGGCGCCGTCCGGCTCGTCGTCGCCCGAGACCAGCCAGCCGCCCAGACCGGCCGCCACCAGCGCCGCGGCGGCGGCCGCGCCCAGCTTGATCCGGCGGCGCCGCAGCGCCTCCGGCGCCGCACGGTGCCGGGCCGAGCCCGCCCGGCGCTCACCGGCGGCGCGCGGGGCCCGGGCGGTGCCGTGCGCGCCGCCCGCCAGCTCGTCCGGGCCCGGGACCCGCATGCTGGTGTGCGTCTCCCGGTTGGAGTCGGGGACCGCGCCCTGGACCAACGGGACCGCGCCGCGCGGCGGGGTCGCCTCGGCCGGTGCCGCCGACGGGTAGTACGCCTCCTCACGGGAGCCGGTGGCCTCCTGCTCGCCCTCCGGGTCCTCGTCGTCCGGCTCGTCGATGTCCAGCGGCGGCATGCCCGCCAGGCCGGGCAGCAGCTCGCGCAGCCGGGCGGCGAGCTCCGGGGCGCGCAGCCGGGAGGCCGGCGCCTTGGCCAGGCACTGGAGCAGCAGCTGCCACAGCTCGTCGGGGATACCGGGCAGCGGCGCCACGCTCTCGGTCACGTGGCGGCGCAGCACCGCGCCGGGGTGTCCGCCCCCGAAGGGCGTGAACCCGGCGAGCAGCTCGTACAGGACGGTCGCCAGCGCGTAGACGTCCACGGAGGCCCGCGGCGGCAGGCCCTCGATGATCTCCGGGGCGAGGTAGTCGGGGGTACCGATGACCTTGGTCGCCCTGGTCCGGCGCGGGGAGTCGACGAGCCGGGCGATACCGAAGTCGGTGAGCAGCGCGGGGTGCGCGCCACCGGGGCCGAGCGGGCCCTGCATGTTCAGCAGGACGTTCTCGGGCTTGACGTCGCGGTGCACGATCCGGGCGGCGTGCGCGGCGGCGAGCCCGTCGGCCACATCGGCGGCGATCGCGACGGCGGCCTCCGGGGCCAGCCGGCGTTCGCGCTCCAGACGGGTGCGCAGATCGGTGCCCCGTACGAGCTCCATGACCAGCGCCAGGTCATTGCCGTCGACGACGAGATCACGGACGCCGACGACATGGGGATGGTCCAGGCCCAGCAGCGCCGCCCGCTCCTGCACGAAGCGGCCGACGAGCTCCTGGTCGGAGGCTAGCTCCTCACGCAACAGCTTGATGGCCACGGCCCCTTCGGGACCCTCGCCCAGCCATACCGTGCCCGCACTGCCGCGCCCCAGGATCTGGTGGGCGGTGTACCGGCTGCCGATCTTCCGTGCCAAGACTGCTCCGACGTGTCGGGCCCCCGAGCGTCCTGCGGGGGCTGAGGTTGGCGTCAAAGCTACGCGGGTGCCAGGGGGTTCAATGCCCCGGACGGTGGCAACCTTCACTTCTGTGAGCGAAATTCTCCGCCGGAAGTCGACAAATCCACTGGGTGGGTCTTACGGCGCCTCCGCGGACCGGCACCGCCCACGACAGCGCACCGCCCGCGGGCTCCGGGGAGCGCGCGGGCGGCGGGCGGTCAGCGGCCGATTTTCTCGACGAACCCCTGCACTTCGTTGAAGACGTGCCCGACCTGGGAGAAGAAGCCCCTGGTCGTGCCGATCCACTCCTGGAGCGGGGTCAGCTCCCAGATGAGCCAGGCCGCCACGAACAGGAGTATCAGCGTGAACAGACAGCCCTTGAGGCAGCCCAGGCCCGGGATCTTCATCGGGTTGGCGCTGCGCTGACGGGGCTCGCGCCGGGGCCTCGGCTCCGGCGCGGGCGGCCGCTGCGGCTCGTAGCGCTGCGGCGGCGGCTCCCGGCGCCGCTGCGGGGCCGGCGGCTGCTGCTGCGGCGCCTGCTGGGCGTACGGCACCGGAGCGGGCTGCTGCCGGTACTGGGGCTGCTGCGGGCGCTGCGGCGGCCGCTGCGGGGCGGCCTGCCGCTGCGGACGGCGGCGCAGCGGGTCCTCACTGGGGTCCAGGTACTGCACCTGGGTCTGGTCATTGCGGTCACGGGCGGCGCGCAGCTGGGACTCCCACGGGTGCGGCCCGTCGGGCTCCTGCGGCCCGCCGGCCGGTGCGCCCATGGGCATCGGCGGCATCGCCCGCGTCGGATCGCCCTGCGCACCCGGGCCGCCCGTGGAGGGCAGCACGCTGGTCGCCGCGGCCGGGTCGTACGAACCGGCGCCCGACGGGAGCACCTGGGTGGGGTCGGCGTCGCCGCCGCCCTGGCCGTCGCCGCCCGTCCCGGGGACCGTGGCGGGCGCGGGGTCGGGGGCGAGCAGCGCGGCCACCCCGAGCGCCGCCTCGGCCTCGGCGGGCCGGGCGTGCACGCCGATGCCGGCCGCGACGGTGCGCAGCGCACGGGCGAGGTTCTCGGCGCTCGGCCGCTCCTCGGGCCGCTTGCGCAGACAGCGCTCGATGACCGTCCACAACGGCTCGGGGAGCGTGCCGGGGCGCTGCGGCTCCTCGCTGAGGTGCCGGTGCAGCACCTCCAGGGCGGTCGCCCCGGCGAACGGGGGACGGCCGGTGACCAGCTCGTACAGCAGGATGCCGGCGCCGTAGATGTCCACGGCGGAGGTCTGCGGGCGGCCCTCGGCGGACTCCGGCGCCACATAGGCGGGCGTGCCGACGAACTCGTGGGTGCGGGTCAGGCCCGGGGAGTCGGCGAGACGGGCGATGCCGAAGTCGGTCAGCATCGGGTGCATCTCGCTGCTGCCGTCCGAACCGGCCAGCAGGACGTTGGCGGGCTTGAGGTCGCGGTGGACGACACCGTCGGCGTGGCTGGCGGCCAGCGCATCGGCGATCTGGGCGGTGAGCAGCGCGGCGGCCACCGGGCTGAAGGGCCCGTTGTCGCGCAGATAGCGGTGCAGGTCGGGGCCGTCGACCAGATCCATGACCAGCGCGAGCAGATCGCCCTCGACGACCAGGTCGCGGGTGCGGACGATGTTCGGGTGGGTGAGCCGCAGCAGGACGGAGCGCTCCCGCAGGAAGCGCATCACCACGTCCGCGTCGTGCGCCAGCTCCTCCTTGAGGACCTTGATCGCGACGGTCTCACCGGGCTCTCCTGCCACGGCGGCCTCGGCGCCCGCCGTCTCCCGCTGGCGGGCACGCCAGACGGTGCCCGTGGCGCCGCGTCCCAGCGGCTCCTCGAGCAGGTACTTGCTGCCTACCGGCCGCACGTCATGCGCTCCCTGGTCGTGGTGGATCCCTTGCCCGGCCCGCTGGGTCAGCTGATCATCTCCGCGCGGCCCGTCCGACCCACTGTAGTGCCGTCGCACACTCTTTTCGGTCCGGCGGCCCAGGGCGGGCTTATGGGAAAGACGCGGGTTCGGGACGGATGGTTGCCTGCTGCCCCCGGGAGGGCCGTCTGCCGCCCCGGACGGTGCGGACGGTGCCCGCGCGCGGCCCGGCCGGAGACCTTCCGAGCTGACCACGGCGGTCGAAATCCGGCCGGGCACCGCGCGCAAGCAGGCACTTTTTCGCCCTTAGAAGACCAATCAAGATCGCTGAACGGCGGTCGGCGGGCGCGTTGTCAGTGGCAGGTGCGAGGATGCAACCAGCACGATGCGGTGGGGGTGCACGGCCCTTGTCGCGACGTGCACTTGGGACTTGTACGTGCCGATGTGCCCGGGTGCGGTGGGGGAGCGAGCGGGCCCCCTGCCGGACCTTGGCAGAAGGGACCGTTGACGGCGATGCAGATCCGGCTGACCGTCCTCGGGCCGCGCAGCGGCCACACCACCCGGGCCTGCGATGTGCTGGTCACGGCCCCTGGCGGGACCGCGCTGGCGGCAGTGGCCGGCTCACTCGCCGCCTCCGTGGCCGGCTCGGGCGCGGATGTCGGCGGCGCGGGCGGCAGCAGCGGCCCCGTCGTCCTGTACGCCGGATCCGAACGTCTCGATCCACAGCGCGCGGCCATCGGCGAGCCCCCGCTGATCGACGGCGCGGTGCTCTCCGTCCAGAACCCCGGCCCCGCGCCGGCCCACGGCCTGCCGCGCGGCTCCGCGCGGCTCCGCGTCGTCTCCGGACCCGATGCCGGCGGCGTCCATCTGCTGCACGGCGGCCAGATCCGCATCGGCCGCTCCGCCGACGCCGACGTCCCCCTCGACGACCCCGATGTCTCCCGGTTGCACTGCACCGTGACGGTCGAACCGGACGGCTCGGTCTCCGTCGCCGACCTCCGCTCCACCAACGGCACCGCCGTGGACGGCACCGACCTCGACGAACATCCCGCACCCCTGCCTCCCGGCGCCCTCCTCCGCCTCGGCGAATCCGCCCTGCGCCTCCAGTCCGCCCCCGGCACCCCGGACCCCGCCCTGCCGACCGCACCGGATGGTGAGGGGCATCTGCGGATCACACCGGGGGCCGTCGGAACGGCGGGAACCGCGGGAACGGTCGTGGCGGGCCGGGCTACGGAGTACGGGGCGGCTGGTCCGCATGGGGCCACTGCGGCTGTGGGCGGGGCGTATACGGGGGGCGACGCGTATGCCGGGGCCGGAGCCGGGTCGTATGAGCGGGTGACGGGCGGGGCGGCTGGTCCGGTTGGGGGTGCGCCGGGCGGGCGGGTAGCGGGTGACGCTGGGCAGATGTCGGGTGGATCCGGGCATCCGTCGGGCGGGGCCGGGCGGGCGGCGGGCGCGTCCGCATATGCATCGGGCGCCGCGCAGGCACCGGGCGGAGCCGCATACGGACCGGCCCAGTCCGCACACAGATCGGCCGGATCCGCACACGCACCGGCAGCGACCTCGCAGGCTCCGGACGCGCCGGGCCGCCGGGACATGCCGGGCCACCAGGACACACCAGGCCGCCGGGACACACCCCTGCGCGGCACCCCGTCCGGATACGGCAACCCGGCCGGATACGGCGCACCGGCCCCCGGCTCCGACGGCCCCCGCCCGGCCGGCCCCCCGTTCCCGGACACCTCCACCGGCCACGTCTACGACCGCACCACCGACGACGGCAGCCCGTCAGCCGGCTGGGGGCCCGGCGTCCGGCAGCCTGCCGACGGCTTCGGACCTGCCAGCGGCCAGCAGCGGACGCACGGCGGGCAACAGTCTTTGGCACCGGCCGACGAGAGCCCCCGTAAAGGCGGGCGGCGCGGCGGTATCGGGGCCTGGGCGCGGCGGCTGACGGGCGGCCGGCCCACCGTGGAGCAGCCGGACGAGGGCCGCCCGGCGGCGTACGAATCAGTAGGTGCTGCCAGGGCCGCCGACACGGACGCCCTGGACACCGCCCCCAACGCGGAGGCGCTCGCCGGGCCCGCCGCCGAGGAACGCTGGCCGGACGCCGCCGCGATCCTGCTCACCGCGCTGGGCCCGGGGCCACGGCTCTGGGAGCGCGGCCCGAACCACCCCGACGCGCTGACCGTCCGGCTGGGGACGGCCGCCCGGCGCGGCGGCCGGGCCGCGCTGCCGGTCACCGTCGAGCTGCGCCGGGCGGGCTCCCTCGGCCTCGCCGGACCGCGGGCGCGGCTGACCGGACTGGCCCGCTGCGCCCTCGCCCAGCTCGCCGCCCTGCACTCCCCCGGCACCCTCGACATCGTGCTGATCAGCACGGACCGTGCGCGCCCGGCCGAGGAGCGGGTGGCGGACTGGTCCTGGCTCGGCTGGCTGCCGCAGGTCCGTCCGGAGCGTGGCCAGGACTGCCGGCTGTTGCTCGCGTACGACAACGACCAGGCCGTGGCGCGCACGTCGGAGCTGGTGCGCCGGCTCGACGACAGCCCACTGGGCCCCGGCTGGGCCGACGCCGAGCGGGCGGAGATCGCCGCCGCCGCGGCCCGCCACCAGGGCCCGTACACCCTCGTGGTCGTGGACGGCGACCCCGGCACCTCCGCACTGCGCGAGACCACCGCCCGGCTCGCTGCGGCCGGGGCGGCGGCCGGTATCCATCTGCTGTGCCTGGCCGAGACCCCGGCCTCCTCCCCCGCTTTCCCATTGGCGGCGACGTACGAAGCGGCCCGGACGGCGTCGCCCGCCTTCGGGGAGTGCGGGGCGGTCGCGGTGCTCGGCGGCGATGTCGCCACGGCGCTGCGCGTCGTCCAGCCGGGCTCGGGCCCCAACGGCACCGTCGCGACGGTGGACGCGGTCTCCGGCGCCTGGGCCGAACGCTTCGCCCGGGCGCTGGCGCCGCTGCGCGAGACCGATGGGACGGCCACGGCGGCCGGGGGCGGCGCGGCGGCGCGGGCGGCCGTCCCGCTGCCCGATTCGGCGCGGCTGCTGGACGAGTTGGGGCTGGCCCGCGCCACCCCGGCGTCTTTGATGGCCCGTTGGGCCGCCGCCCTGGACACCGACCGGCCCGGCGCCGCCGCGGTCCTCGGCGCGGGGCCGCACGGCCCGCTGTGCGCCGATCTCGCCGCCGACGGCTCGCACCTCCTCCTGGAGGGCGCGGCGGCCACCGGCAAGACGGAGCTGCTGCGTTCGCTGGCCGCCTCGCTCGCCGCCGCCGACCGGCCGGATCTGCTGTCGATGGTGCTGGTTGACGGCGGCGGCAGTGAGCGCGGCGAGGGCCTGCGGGTGTGTACGGACCTGCCGCATGTCACGACGTATCTCGCCGCCTCGGACCCGGTCCGGATGCGGGAGTTCGCCCAGGCCCTGTCCTCGGAACTGAAGCGCCGGGCGGAGATACTCGCCGGCACCCCGTTCACCGAGTGGCGCACCAAACATCTGCCCGCGCCGCGCATCGCCTCCCCACGACGCTCGACCGAGGGTGGTCACGGAGAGCAGGAACCAATCACTCTCCGTAATCGTTGCCGTAACAAGGAGGAAGAAGGCGGCACCCCGGCGGACCCGTCAACGACCGGCACCCTACGACTCCGCCCCCGCAGCGGAACCCCCAGCGGAGCCCCCACCGATACCCCCGCCCCCGATGCGGCGGTACCGATGCCCCGGCTCTTCGTGCTGGTCGACGACTTCGACGCCCTGGTCGCCCCGGCCCTGGGCAGCACGGGCCGGCCCGCCGCCGGGTCCGTGGTGCGCGCCCTGGAGTCGGTGGCCCGGGACGGGGCGGCGCTCGGCGTGCACCTGATAGCCGCGACCAGCCACCCGGACCGCACGGCGGAGACCGCGACCAGCGAACGAGCCGGTCTGCGCGTCCAGTTGGGCGCCGCCCCCGATCCGTCCGAGCCGGTACCCACGGGCCGCGGCCGGCTGTACCGCGCGGCGGACGGTTCCTCGACGCCGTTCCAGGCGGGCCGCGTCACGGGCCGGATACCCCGTACGTCCACCCTCCGGCCGACGGTCGTCCCGCTGGAGTGGCAGCGGATGGGCGACCCGCCGGCCCGGCGCCCGCTGCGCGAGCTGGGCAACGGCCCGACGGATCTGGCCCTGCTCGCCAGCGCACTACAGCGAGCCGCCCAGTCCTCGGGCGCTGCGACCACCCCGCCCCTGCTGTGAGACGCGGACGTGCTGTGAGACACGGATGTACTGGGAGCCGTGTAGGTGCGGCGGGACGCATACGCCACCCATAACAGCCCCGTCACGAAAGCCCGGTTGACGCGGAAGGCGGTATTGCGGACCCCGTGGCCAGGGCGTAGGACTGTCGCACACCGCACGGCACCGCATGAGGCACGGCCGAACCGTATTCGGCACGGCTGAGGAATGTGCGCCGCGGCGCACGGCAGGAACGCACGGCACGGCAACGTTCGACGTACGCACGACGCACGGCAGCGCACGGTGCGACGCACCACGTCGTAGCGCACCGCGGCGTTCCCGTGCGACGCGCACCGCAGCGCACCGCGCGACGCGTCCCACGGCGCGGCGTACGGCGGCACACTGCACGACGCACCACCCGCACCTCACCACGCGGCCGCACCACCGCACCACCGCACCACCACCACCCGCACCACACCACCGCACAGCACCACACCACCCGCAATGCAGAAACGCCGCAGCACAACAAGGCGCGGCGTTCCGCGCAGTTGGCACGGCAGGCGACGGCAGGCGCGCAGGGATAGGGGGCTACGGGGATGGGCAGACGACTGGACCGTATTGACCGGACGACTGGGCGGGCCGCGACCGGGGCTGGGCAGGCGGCGACCGGGGCGGGGCGGGCCAAAGCTGGGCGGGCCGCGAGCGGGACGGGGCGGGCCGCGACCGGGTTGGCCGTGATCACCGCGCTCGCCCTTGCGCTGGCCGGATGTGGGAGTGGCGGTGGGGGGAAGAAGGGTGAGGATGAGGGGGGTGGGGGCGGGAAAGGGGGAAGTACCGCGCCGACCGTGCGGCTGCCCTCGTTGGAGGGGGAGAAGCTTCAGGTCACCGCCGTGTGGACGGGGCCGGAGCGGGACAACTTCGGGAAGGTGCTGGAGGAGTTCGAGAAGCGGACCGGGGCCACGGTCGACTTCGTGCCCAGTGGTGACGACATGGCCGGTTTCATCGGGTCCAAGATCGCCGGTGGTGGGCCGCCGGATGTGGCGATGCTCCAACAGGTCGGTGTGCTCAACGAGTTCGCCGGGAAGGGGTGGCTCAAGCCGCTCGGGGCGGGTGCCAAGGCGCAGCTCGCGAAGAATTATGCGAAGGGCTGGCAGGATCTCGGCGCCCACAAGGGCACCCCGTACGGGGTCTATTTCAAGGCCAGTAACAAGTCGTTGGTCTGGTACAACGCCCGGGCGTTCGACAATGCCGGTGCCAAGGAGCCGAAGACCTGGCCGGAGTTCGTCAAGGCGGCGGAAATCATCGGCGAGTCGGGTGTGGAGCCGGTGTCGGTGGGCGGTGCGGACGGCTGGACGCTGACCGACTGGTTCGAGAACATCTATCTCTCGCAGGCGGGGCCCGGGAAGTACGACCAGCTGGCGCAGCACCGGATCAAGTGGACCGATCCGACGGTGAAGCAGGCGCTGACCACGCTCGGGCAGCTCTTCGGCCGGAAGGATCTGCTGGCGGGCGGCAACTCCGGTGCGTTGCAGACGGATTTCCCGACGTCGGTGACGCAGACCTTCAGCGGTGGTGACGCCCCCAAGGCCGCGATGGTCTCCTCGGCCGATTTCGCCGCCGCCAATATCACCCAGACCAAGGCCAGGGTCGGTACGGACGCCAAGGTCTTCCCGTTCCCGGCGGTGGGCGCCAAGTCGCCGGTGGTGACCGGCGGGGATGTGGCGGTGGCCCTCAAGGACGGGAAGGCGTCGCAGGCGCTGCTGACGTTCCTGGCGTCGACGGATGCCGCGAAGATCTGGGCGCAGGCGGGCGGGTTCATCTCGCCCAACAAGGAGCTCGATCCGGCGGCGTATGCGGATGGGGTGATGCGGGAGATCGCCAGGGCGCTGGTGGCGGCGGGTGATGACTTCCGTTTCGACATGTCCGACCAGGCGCCCGCTTCGTTCGGCGGGAAGCCGGGTCAGGGCGAGTGGAAGGACCTTCAGGACTTCCTGAAGAACCCGAAGGACATCGCGGGCACGCAGGCGCAACTGGAGAAGGACGCCGCGAAGTCGTTCGGGCGCTGAGTACGCGCAGTCGTACGGGGAGTCGTGCGTGTAGTCGTACGGGTACTCAGCGCGCGTAGTCGTCCGGGCACTGCGTATGTGCCGCCGTCCGTGTCGAGCGGGACCGGGGGACCGTCACGATGAGCGACGTACAGGTCAGTGGGGCCGGGGAGCGGCGCCGGAGGAGAGCCGGGGGCGCGGGCCACGGGCGGGGCCGCGGGCGGGGGCGGGGCAGCCGCCGGTGGCTTGCCGCCGTGTTCCTGCTGCCGGCGCTGTTGCTGCTCGGTGCGCTGGTCGGCTACCCGGTGGTGTTCTCCGTCGTCCGCAGTCTTTTCGACGCGTCCGGGGACGGCTTCGTGGGGCTGGACAACTACGGTGCGATGTTCTCGGACGAGGGGATCCGTACGGCGTTGCGGAACAACGTCGTCTGGGTGGTGGTGGCGCCGACGGTGTCGACCGTGCTGGGGCTGGTCTTCGCGGTGCTGACCGAGCGGATTCGCTGGGGCACCGCCTTCAAGCTGATCGTGTTCATGCCGATGGCGATCTCGATGCTGGCGGCCGGGATCATCTTCCGGCTGGTGTACGACCAGGCGCCGGAGCGGGGGGTCGCCAACGCGGTGTGGGTGGGTGTGCATGACACGTTCGCCGACCCGGCGCCGTTCCCCGGTGCCAAACCGCGG
The DNA here is from genome assembly GCF_057708345.1 of Streptomyces sp. bgisy130. Taxonomy (NCBI): domain Bacteria; kingdom Bacillati; phylum Actinomycetota; class Actinomycetes; order Kitasatosporales; family Streptomycetaceae; genus Streptomyces; species Streptomyces sp. bgisy130. The sequence goes on along the minus strand of NZ_JBYISA010000009.1, from coordinate 3,146 downwards.
CCGCGGGCCGGCCTGAAGCCGTCGGGGGGCGGCGCCTTCACCACCGGGTCGGCCGTGCGGGCGGGCTCTCCGGTGCTGCTGCCGCTGGTCGCCGTCCGGCCGGACGATCTGCACGGTGCGCGGCCGGCGGCCGTCGCCCGGCCGCGGCCGGGGAAGGTCACCGGTACCGCGTGGCTGGACTTCACCCGGGGCGGTGGCGGCCGGCCGAATGTGATCGACGGTAACGAGAAGGCGCTGGCGGGTCTGCGGGTCGAGGCGGTCCGGGGCGGCAGGGTGGTCGCCTCGGCGACGACGGCGGCGGACGGCAGTTTCGCGCTGCCGGCCGGGCAGGCCGACGGTGCCCGGCTGCGGCTGCCCGCGGCCGATTTCGCGGAGGCTTATCGCGGGGTCGACTGGCTCGGTCCGGCGCTGGTCACCCCGGCCATCATCGGCTCCTATGTGTGGATGTGGGCCGGTTTCGCGATGGTGCTGATCGCGGCGGGGCTGGCGGGTGTGCCGCGGGAGCTGCTGGAGGCGGCGCGGGTGGACGGTGCGGGTGAGTGGCAGGTCTTCCGCCGGATCACGGTGCCGCTGCTGGCGCCGGTGCTGGTCGTCGTGCTGGTCACGCTCATGATCAATGTGCTGAAGATCTTCGATCTGGTCTACATCATCGCGCCGGGCTCCAGTATCCGGTCGGCGAATGTGCTGGCGCTCCAGCTCTTCCAGTCGTCGTTCGGTACGGATGTCGACGAGGGCCTGGGCAGCGCGATCGCCGTGTTCCTGCTGTTGCTGGTGTTGCCGGTGATGTACGTCAATCTCCGGCGCCTACGGAAGGAGCGTCGCCGATGACGACGGTGGAGGGTGCCGGGCCGGCGGGGCGTTCCGGCGCCGGCGTCGTACGGGCCCGGCGGCCGCTCGCCGCGCGGCTGGTGGCGCGGGCCGGCAGCGGTGCGATGCGGGTCTTCCTGGTCCTGGTGGCACTGTTCTGGCTGATGCCGTCGGTGGGGCTGTTGCTGTCGTCGCTGCGCAGTCCGCAGCGGATCGCCGGGTCCGGCTGGTGGCAGGTCTTCAGTGAGCCGGCCCAGATCACCTGGGACAACTACAGCCAACTGCTGGCGAACGACAAGGTGATGGGTTCGCTGCTGACCACGGCGGCGATCACGGTGCCGGCGACGGTGCTGGTCGTCGTCCTCGGCTCGCTGGCCGGTTACGCGTTCGCCTGGATGGATTTCCCCGGCCGGGACGGCTGGTTCCTGGCCGTGGTCGGGCTGCTGGTGGTGCCCGTGCAGGTGGCGCTGATCCCGGTGGCGAAGCTGTTCGGCGCGGTCGGGCTCTTCGAGACGACGGCCGGGGTGATCCTTTTCCATACGGCGTTCGGGCTGCCGTTCGCGGTGTTCCTGCTGCGGAATTTCTTCGCGGAGATCCCGCGGGAGCTGCTGGAGGCGGCCCGGCTGGACGGGGCGGGCGAGCTGCGGCTGTTCACCCGGGTCGTGCTGCCGCTGGGCGGTCCGGCGATCGCGTCACTGGCGATCTTCCAGTTCCTGTGGGTGTGGAACGACATGCTGATCGCGCTGATCTTCGCGGACAGCGGGCATCCGCCGGTCACCGTGGCCCTTCAGCAGGAGGTGCGGCAGTTCGGCAACAACATCGATGTGCTGGCGCCCGGCGCCTTTCTGTCGATGGTGGTGCCACTGATCGTCTTCTTCGCCTTCCAGCGCCAGTTCGTGTCCGGTGTGATGGCGGGCGCGGTGAAGTGATCTGCGCACGGGGGCCGGGTGCCGCCGGGCTGCACGCCATCTTCCGTTCATTTTCGTCCCCCTACGATGTCGTCGCTGCCGTGCCCCGCACGGTGCGGCCGGGCTCTGTCCTGGCGACTGCCCGAGCCGCGCCCGCACGTCCCGTGCTCCGGGGCGTGGCGCCCCGGCCCCTGCCGGGCCGCGCTCCCGCGCAGCGGCTCCGGCGCCGGGCGCGCCCACAACTTCAGACGCGCCCACAACTACAGAGACGCACCACCGCAGGCCGCAGCTCTCTCCCCGCGTTTCCCCGGTACATCCACGGCAGCCAGCGCCGGCACATATCGCAGCTCCCCCCCACGCACGTGTCGTCTTACGCCCTACGTTCCCGACCGTCTGGAGACGGACCGCACATGACTGCTCCCATCGCAGACCAGAGTGCCGCACAACTCCCGCGCCCCACCCGGCTGTCCGAGGTCAAGGGCTGGTTCTTCACCGCGGACCAGCTGCTTTTCGACTGGTTCCTGACCCGCCAGAAGGAGCGTGCGGAACCGGGTGATCTGCTCGAACTGGGCGCGTACATGGGCAAGAGCGCCATTTTCCTCGGTGCGCGGCAGCGGGCCGGCGAGCGCTTCACGGTCTGCGATCTCTTCGACTCCCCCGCCGAGGACGCCTCCAACTCGCAGGAGATGCAGAAGTCCTACGCGACGTTGACGCGGCGCGCCTTCGAGGCGAACTACCTCGCGTTCCATGAGGAGTTGCCCACCATCGTCCAGGGTCTCAGCTCGCTCGTCAGTGACCATGTCGAGGAGAGTTCGGTGCGCTTCGCCCATATCGACGCCTCGCATCTGTACGAGCATGTGCACGGCGACATCCTCGCGGTGCGTGAGCTGCTCACCGGCAGCGGTGTGGTGGTGATGGACGACTACCGGGCCGAGCACTGTCCGGGGGTGGCCGCCGCCACCTGGCAGGCGGTCGCGAATGAGGGGCTGCGCCCGGTCTGCATCACCGGCACCAAGTTCTACGGGACCTGGGGCGATCCCGAGCCGCTCCAGCAGGCCCTGATCGAGTGGATCAAGGACCGCGGCGACATCTGGCACGAGGTGCAGGACGTCAACGATGCCCCGCTGGTCCGGCTGAGCGCCAAGGGCGCCAAGGAGCCCGCCCACCCGGTGTCCCGGCACCGGTCCTCGGGCGTCCCCGCCCCGCGGCGGCCGGCCGAGGCCCGGGCGCCGGAGGCCTCCGCGGCCCGTCCGGGCCCGCGCGCGCCGTTCCCGGCCCGCCGCATGGCGCGCAGGCTCGCCCTGGACATCCTGCCGCCGGTCCTCACCCGGGCGGTCGCGAGGGCCCGCAAGCGCGCCCGTACGCACTGACCGCGCCGGGGGGGGGGGGGGGGGGGGGGGGGGGGGGCGCCGCCCCCCCCCCCCCCCCCCC